>NZ_JAKFFU010000016.1:0-127463 GCF_021502625.1 Dyadobacter sp. CY351
TAAGCCATTGATTGAATTACCCCGTAAGTATGCTTTGATAAGACCTAGCCGGAATTCTGCACTATGTTTTCTGTTTCTGCCCATAAAAATGCCCCCAAGAAGTGTCTAACTTTTTGGGGGCAGTGCATAAACGTAACAGCCGGTTTCTTTTTTGAACCTATATATTACAAACGGAATCCGAATGAATAAACGTCGTATGGAGCATCAGGATAAAGTCCTTCAAACTGCACCATTGACTCTTCCTTGCCAGTAATAGCGGCCTGGAATTCTTTAACGGAACGAACCGGCTTACCATTTACTTTGGTAATGATGAAGCCTTCCTCCACCTGCGAACGGGCAAACTTGCCGCCGTCGATCGAAACCACTTTCACACCGCCATCCAGCTTGTAACGGGATAAACGTTGTTTTTCCTGGTCGCTAAGGTTGCCGAATTGTGCACCCAGAGCATTCATGATTGCAGCAGATTCGTCACGTTTCAGGATATCTGAACCACCGGTGCGGTTACGCAATGTGATATCCAGCTCTTTTTCTTTGCCATCACGGTTTACAGTAATCGCCACTTTATCGCCAGGCTTGTGCAAGCCGATTGATTGTTGCAATTCAGGGATCGAGTGAACATTCACGCCGTCCACTTTCACGATCACGTCGCCTTTCACTACACCGCCTGCTTTCGCTGCGCTGTTTTCTGTGAATTCACGAACATATACACCGTCATTCACTTTCACACCATATTCTTCAGCTTTTCTGCTATCCAGATCATCCAGGGCAATACCCAGATATCCACGTTGCACATTACCGAATTTGATCAAATCGCTTGACACTTTCTTCACAATGCTCGAAGGCACCGCAAAGGCATAACCTGCAAAGCTTCCCGTTGGGCTGGCAATGGCTGTGTTAATACCTATCAACTCACCTTTCAGGTTAACCAATGCACCACCACTGTTTCCAGGGTTGACAACCGCATCAGTTTGAATGAATGATTCAAGCGGAGAATCCACAGATGATGCCGAAGCAGGAGTAACGCCGCGACCGCGTCTTGATTGGCCAATGATGCCTAATCCGCGTCCTTTTGCACTTACGATACCAGCTGTTACAGTTGATTCCAAATTAAAAGGGTTACCAACCGCCACAACCCACTCTCCTACTTTCACGGCATCCGAGTTGCCTAAAACTACTGCTGGCAAGTCTTTCGCTTCTACTTTAATCACCGCAATATCCGTAGATGGGTCAGTACCAATTACTTTTGCTCTGAACTTGCTTTTATTATGCAATGTAACTTCCAGTTCCTGAGCACCTTCCACCACGTGGTTATTGGTTACAATGTATCCGTCCGCAGAAATGATCACACCCGAACCGGATGCTTCCTGAGACTGAGGGCCGCGTGATCCGCCTTCAAATTCGTCACCAAAGAAATCCCTGAAAATATCCGGAATCTGCTGACCGCCGCCGCGCGAGGCCTGACGCGTCATCGTTGACTTAATGTGAACGACCGTGGGCGTTGTAGCCTCAGCGGCGTAAACAAAGTCCCCGGGTGCACCCACCGGTGTGCCTGTTGACGTGAAACGCGTAATCGACTCTGCGGGAGCCTCTTTAAAAATTACATCTTTACCATCGTTATCACTAAATAGTTTGAAGCCGGCAAGAGTTGATGCACTAGAAATCAACCCAACCAACACTAAACCTTTCCAATTTGTTTTCATATACATTTGTTGGGGTTATATTTTTATGAATGAATAACGCAAAGCATTTACTATTTTATTCCCACACAACGCGCATTTAACATATTTTAACTGCAGTCATTCGAAATGCGATTTTACTAAAATATCCTGCCAATGTCACTAACAATTTAATCACATCTTTGTTCACAACAAAAGGCGCTATTAATCAAAATTAATAACGCCTTTCGAACTTATATTATGCTGATTAAGCAATCTCGATCTGACGAGCTGGCTTTTCTTTTGCTTCTTCGCGTTTTGGCAACGCAATGCTCAGCACGCCTTCATTGTAAGTGGCTTCAATCCTGTCGCCGTCAATGGTGTTAGGCAATGTGAAGGTGCGTTGGAAAGAAGTGTATTTGAATTCCCGACGCGTATATTTTTCGTTTTTCTCTTCCTCATTCTGCTCTTTCTGAGCAGAAATGGTCAACTGATTTTTTTCAAGGTTTAATTTGAAATCAGATTTCTGCAAGCCGGGCGCCGCAACTTCGATCTTGAAACCTTCTGTGTTTTCAATAACATTCACCGCAGGAACACTTCCTGAGAATGCAGGAGCTGCGATTTCGTTGAATAAATCTTTGCCAAAAAATCCGTTTAAGTAAGAAGGATTTGCGAAATGGGTTTTTACTAGAGTGCTCATTGTTATAAAGTTTTAATGGTCTATTTTATTTTTCAGTTTACCTCTGCGGTATGATGGCTTATTATCAATACTCATTCCTGAGGCAAAAAGTTAAAAAATAGCAGACATAATGTCCGATAAAAATTTATAACCTTATAAAAGCAGACACAATGTCGTATTTTGACTAAAAACTATACGACAAACGGACATATTTTGCCGATGCTACGCAAAAGTCAATGATGAGAGAGATAATCATCACAACTCCGCTACTATTAGCGAGGCTTGAAAGAAGTTAATGAAGCTTAAAGGATAGTTAGCGAAGCTCTAATATTGCGCAGGCTTGTTCAGAAGCTGATTGCTCAGCTTTTTTCTTGGTAAAACCGTTGCCTTGTGCGAAAGGCTCTTCGTTGACCAGAATTTGGGAGATGAATTCGCGGTGGTGGCGGGTGCCGCGTTCTTCAAGAATTTCAAAGCGGATTTCTTTGCCTTCGCGTTGCGCCCATTCGATAATGAGGCTTTTGAAATTGGCATTGTTCTGAATAATGCTATCCAGATCGTAGTGCGTGATCAGCTTGCTAATGATAAATGTCCGCGTGAAACGGAAGCCTTTGTCCAGATAAATGGCTCCTACGAACGCTTCGAGCGCATCCCCATACATGGATGAGCGGGGCGACATGCCGCGGCGGTTTCCATCATATTCGATCAGGCGATCGAGGCCAAGCTTTTTTGAGATTTGATTGAGCGATTCCCGGTTAACAATACGGGAGCGGATTTCGGTAAGAAAACCCTCGTCTTTGTAAGGATATTTGGTAAAAAGAAACTCTGCGACCACCATTCCCAAAACAGCATCGCCCAGATATTCCAAACGCTCATTGGATTCACGAAAACCTTTGATAGCCGTTTCCCGGGAAGCAGAAGTGTGGCGAAAAGCCAGTTGATAGACGCCGAGATTCGAAGGCCGGTCGCCAATTACATGTGCAATCGATTCCTTAAATTTTTTATCCTCAGCACTTCCGGTTCTGAAAAGAGAGAGTATCGGTATAAGAATTCGCTTTGCCAAGTGTAATTAGTTAATCAGTCTTCATACTTTTTGAAAACGACTGATGCATTGTGTCCGCCAAAGCCAAATGTATTGCTGAGTGCAATGTTGATCTCGCGTTTTTGAGCGTGGTTAAATGTCAGGTTCAGTTTCGGATTAATTTCCGGATCGTCGGTAAAGTGGTTAATAGTAGGCGGAACAACCTGGTCACGGATCGCCAGGATGCAAGCCGCAGCTTCGATCGCACCAGCTCCACCCAGCAAATGGCCGGTCATGGATTTGGTTGAACTGATATTCAGTTCATACGCGTGTTCGCCAAAGAATTTTTCAATTGCCTTAATTTCCTGTGGATCACCGATCGGCGTAGATGTGCCGTGCGTATTGATATAATCCACATCTTCCGGCTTGATTCCTGCGTTCTCAATCGCATTTTTCATGACAATATGAGCGCCCAGGCCATCCGGATGGGGAGCTGTAATGTGGTAAGCGTCCGAAGACATGCCCGCACCGATCATTTCAGCGTAAATTTTAGCGCCGCGTGCTTTCGCGTGTTCTAGCTCTTCCAGGATCAGCGCCGCGCCGCCTTCTCCCAATACAAAACCGTCACGATCCTTATCATAAGGACGCGATGCCGTTTCGGGAGAATCGTTTCTTTCGGATAATGCTTTTAATGCATTAAAACCACCCACACCGGCAATGGTAACCGCTGCTTCTGAACCGCCGGAAATACAGACGTTCATCATCCCAAGCTTGATGTAATTGAATGCATCAATCAAAGCATTGGTGGCCGAAGCACAGGCTGAAACGGTGATGAAATTGGGACCGCGGAAACCATAGCGGATCGAGAGAACTCCCGAAGCACTGTCCACGATCATTTTGGGGATAAAAAATGGGTTGAACCTGGGGGTTTTGCCGTTTTCCGCGAAATTCATCACCTCTTCTTCAAAGGTTTTCAATCCGCCGATTCCGGTTCCCCAAATTACACCGGCTTTGTCGAGATCAAGCGTATCTGCGTCAAAGCCGGCGTCCTTCATTGCTTCATCTGCTGCAATGACGGCGTATTGGGTAAATGGGTCCATTTTACGGGCTTCCTGACGAGGAATGTAACTAGTAACGTCCAGACCTTTAACTTCACAGGCAAACCTGGTGCGAAACTTTTCAGCATCGAAACGGGTAATCGGAGCTGCTCCGCTTACACCTGCAACCAAATTTTTCCAAAAGGTAGAAACATCATTTCCAACGGGCGTTAATGCGCCCATTCCGGTAATTACAACTCTCTTCAAACTCATAAAATGGGGACAGAAATAAAATGATACTGGCTAAAAAACCGAATTACTTCACGTTTTCTTCCAGGTATGCAACAGCCTGACCAACTGTACCAATGTTCTCTGCCTGATCGTCAGGGATAGATAGATTGAATTCTTTTTCAAATTCCATAATCAATTCAACGGTATCTAGAGAGTCCGCTCCCAAGTCGTTCTGGAAGTTTGCTTCCGAAGTTACTTCCGACTCTTCTACGCCAAGTTTTTCGACGATAATTTGCTTAACTCTTTCTGCAATTGCTGACATTTTATATTCACTTTTTGGTTAAAATCGCAACAAAGAAAGAAATTTCGATTCACTTTGACAAAATTTTTTTAGTCCTTTCATTTTATTGCTTTTAATGTTGTTGAAATAAAAAAACCAGAAAATCAAATGCTTACCACGGATGCGTCCCAGTAAATCTTTCAATTGTATAAAGAACAAAGCGGATAGCCGTACATTCGCAAATTGATTATTGACCACCAGAAAAAGTATAGTATGATTCCCATATCCAATATAAAAAACGCCGATTCTCACCTGTTTTTCCTCATGGCCGGCCCGTGCGCCATTGAAGGCAGGGACATGGCATTACGTATTGCCGAGCACATTACCAGCCTCACCGACCGCCTCAAAATCCCTTATATATTCAAAGGTTCTTACCGCAAAGCCAACCGGACGAAGATCGATTCCTTCACCGGAATTGGTGACGAAAAGGCATTAAAGATTTTGGAAGAGGTTCGAAATACTTTTGGTGTGCCTGTGGTAACCGACATTCACGAATCGCATGAAGCAGCATTTGCAGCCGAGTATGTAGACGTGCTGCAAATCCCGGCTTTCTTATGCCGTCAAACTGAATTGCTGGCAGCCGCTGCGAGAACGGGAAAGGCAGTGAATGTTAAAAAAGGACAGTTCCTTTCGGGTGCTTCCATGAAATTCGCAGTTGAAAAAATCAACGAGGTCAACCCTGAATGTCCGGTGATCCTGACCGATCGGGGTAACAGTTTTGGTTACGGCGACCTGATTGTCGATTATCGTAACCTCCCGGAAATGAGCTCGTTCGGTGTCCCGGTTGTGATGGATTGCACGCATTCACTGCAACAGCCCAACCAGGCTTCGGGCGTAACGGGCGGCAAGCCGAAGCTTATCGAGACCATTGCGAAAGCTGCGATTGCCGTGGGTGCGGATGGACTATTTATTGAAACGCATTTCAACCCGTCGGAAGCCAAATCGGATGGCGCTAATATGCTGCCGCTGGATCAGCTGGAAGGACTTTTAGAAAGATTGGTGCGGGTTCGTGAAGCGATAATGTAATGGTGGCACGCATCCTGAGAACGCAGCTGTTTTGCGTCATTTTCTGTTTTCAAATTGTTTCTCCGGAAGTCATTGCGCAGGGCAGTTTTGAGGAGAAAAATAAAACCGAAAAGGATTCAACGCTTTGGAAAATTAAAGCTGGCGATGTGATTCCGCCGGTTACGCTTGCTTTGGCGGGATTAGTGGCGCAGGGCAGGATCAGCAGGCATTTTCAGCGGGAGGTGCACTCCAAATATCCCAATTTTCATTCCAAAGCCGACGAATTTCTTCCTTATGCGCCGGGAGTGATCAGCCTCGGGCTGGCTTCGGCGGGTGTTAAAGGAAAGCACAAACTGGGCGATCAGGTTATTCTTGCATTGCTTTCCAACATTATAGCGCAAGGCGTAACACAAAGCTTAAAGCGGGTCATTAAATATCCCCGACCAGACCAGTCCGATTATTATTCTTTTCCGTCCGGCCACACGACAACCGCATTTGCCAATGCCACCATTCTGCACGAAGAATATGGCCAGCGCAGCGTTTTGTACAGCATAGGCGGATATGGAACGGCCACAGCAGTTGGCGGACTACGGATTCTGAACAACAAACATTGGCTCGCTGATGTCCTCATGGGCGCTGGCGTGGGAATAGGCGCTACCAAAGCCCTTTACATTAGTTATCCCTGGCTGCAACAGACCGTTCGCCGGATGAAACATTAAATTTGAAATTCCAAAACCAGCTGACATAGGGTTGTCACAAGCGGTGATTTCATTTGCATAAAACATTCAAACATTGTCATCATGCAAACGAAAACAATCCCGCCTATCCACGTGCTCTATTTCGAAACCGAAACTTCTTTGAATGAACTCATGGGTTATGTGCGCCTGGTTGCGCATCGCCTGTATAGGGAGGCAATTCGCAAGGAAATGGAAATTACCGGCCCTATTTACTGGATTTATAACGGCGCCGACGGCAATCCCGAAACCCGGTTTAATCTGACCATTGCATTGCCTGTCAGTGTTTACGACGCGCCATTGACGGATTCTGAATTCAATTTAAAATATCTTGAACCCTTCAATTGTTTGGCCGGGCATCTTTATGGCAGTTGGGAAGGGCTGGGAAAAATATATAGCGAGCTGATTTCCGATGTTTTGGCAAAAAATCTGATCATGTCGGGCGAAAACCGGGAAATGTATCTGAATATGGATTTTCAAAATCCTGAAAACAACATTACCGAAGTCCAGATCGGCATTAAAAATTAAGTTTTCTTTTAAATCCTGTCCCATGTCATATTGCAGCTTCATCAACAACAACATTACCGAAACGGCAGACTATCTGCTTCACAAGCATTATCACGACCATCAATACGGCTTTGAAATCAATGATGACGATGAGCTTTTCGGGCGTTTGATTTTGGAAATTAATCAGGCTGGTCTGAGTTGGACGTTAATGTTGCGAAAGCAGGCCGGTTTCAGAAAAGCTTATGACAATTTCTCCATTGAGAAAATTGCTCAATATGATGAAACAGACCGGGAAAGGCTTTTGCTGGATTCAGGGATTGTTCGTAACAAGCTGAAAGTGAATGCTGCGATTGTGAATGCGCAGAAGATCCTGGAATTGAAGAAGGATTTCGGATCGTTCAAAGGCTGGATCGAAGCGCATCATCCGCTGACGAAGGAAGAATGGATCAAGCTTTTTAAGAAGACATTCAAATTTACCGGCGGGGAGATCGTAAATGAGTTCCTTATGAGCACAGGTTACATGCCCGGCGCACACGACCCGGATTGCCCTATTTATCAGAAGGTGAAATTGATTAAAGCAACGGCAAAAGCGTAATCAGCGCACACCATTATCTTGCAGATATTTAATTAATCCAGCAGGCTGATCGGTTTGCAGGCCCTGAACGCTCTTTTCCAAAGCCACTTTCCAGGAAGCCGGTCCCTCCGTCGCACTCTGCACATCCAGCCAAACCTGCACCCCTGCGTCATTCAATGCATCCAAAAGTTGCGGATGTGGAAGGTTATCGACGATTTTTAAAGGTAATTTTTCCAAAAAAGCCGTCAATTTTTCTTTGCTATCAACGTCCTTCGGCAAGCTCGACATCAGCGGCACTTCGGGCGCCACTTTCTTCCATTCTTTATGATCGCTTTCTTTGTTTAAATACACGATCACCTGCTTTTCCATTCCCGCTTCCTTAATTTGCTTCCACGTTTCGGCTGCATCTGCGGCTTTGAAATCGAGATAAATGTTGATTTTACCCTTGCAAGCTGCCAGCATTTCGCGGAATTCGGGGATTTTATTTGTCTTTTTATTTCTGTTAAAAACCTGCAAATGCTTGACCTCGTCCAGCGTCATCGCATGCACTTTTCCCGCCCCGTTCGTCGTCCTGTCCACTGTTGCGTCGTGCAGCACGATTAAATGTCCGTCTTTGGTAGTCCTCAAATCCACTTCCACGTAATCCGCTCCGCTTGCGATGGCTTCCCGGGCTGCGGCGAGCGTATTTTCGGGAACATTAATGTGGTTTCCACGGTGCGCAATTACGACGAGCTTATGCTTTGCTTCGGGCAAAACCTGCTGCGCAATGGCGCCCAAAGACATGAATATGGAAAGGAAAAAGAGGTTTGTGGCTTTGCTGGGCATGGTGGCTTATCAAAAAACAAGTCTACAAGTAAGAATAAAAAGTTCTTAACTCATAGACTTGTACATGATCAAAATGGTAATTATTGAATTTCGAAACTCGACAGGTTCACAAAATCCTGCACGCGGTTATTGATTTCTTCCTGCGTCAGGTTCACAAGTCGCTCTGTCCCAAATTTTTCCACGCAGAATGATGCCATTGCAGATCCGTAAATGACCGCGCGTTTCATGTTTTCAAATGAAATGTCATCTGTGCTTGCCAGATAACCGATAAATCCACCTGCAAACACATCTCCTGCGCCAGTTGGGTCAAAAACTTCTTCCAATGGCAATGCCGGAGCGAAGAAAATGCGGTCGCCCTGGAACAACAATGCGCCGTGCTCGCCTTTTTTGATGATCAATGTTTTCGGGCCCATTTCCATGATCTTCTTCGCAGCTTTCCGCAACGAATATTCGCCCGAAAGCTGGCGCGCTTCCTCATCATTGATCGTGATCAGATCCACCATTTTTAGAACCGCTTTCAGATCGTCCATCGCAATGTTCATCCAAAGGTTCATCGTGTCGAGCATAATCAGCTTTGGGCGGCTTTTCATGCGCTCGATAATCACTTTCTGCGTCGCAGGAACTGTGTTTCCCAACATCAAGAATGTCGTTCCCTGGTAAGATTCCGGAATGATCGGATCGAAATGTTCCATCACATTCAGTTCCGTAACAAGCGTATCACGCGTGTTCATATCCTCATGATATTTCCCCGACCAGAAGAAGGTTTTTCCTTCTTTTACAATTTCAAGTCCTTCTGTATTAACGCCGTGGTCTTGCAAAAGGGAGATCATTTCATCCGGGAAGTCGCCGCCAACAACGGCCACGAGATTATTTTCTTTGGTGAAATATGATGCTGCTAGTGTGATGTAAGTGGCCGCACCGCCAATAATTTTATCTGTTTTTCCAAAAGGTGTTTCAAGCGCATCGAATGCAACAGATCCTACGGTTAATAAACTCATAAATAAGTATTGTATTGATTTTAAGATAGTTTCAAACTGGGTGTTAATCACAAAAACGCTGCGAAGATAATCAAAACGCCCGAATAGCGCCCCGGCCCCACGCTATTCTGCCAAACTGTTTAACTCAATCATCGGTTATTTGCTATTTTTGTAAAATTCACCCGAGTACAATCAGTTTTTAAGAAAGTAAAAACATAGATGACCGCGCAAACTTTTCAGCCGCTTAGAATATTCAATACATTGACCCGTAAAAAGGATGTATTTGTTCCTATTGCCCCTCCCTATGTCGGCATGTATGTCTGTGGTCCAACGGTTTATAATAATGTACACTTAGGAAATATCCGCACGTTTTTGTCTTTCGACATCCTGTATCGCTACCTCACGCATATTGGCTACAAAGTGCGCTATGTGCGCAACATTACGGACGTCGGCCACCTGGTGGGCGATGGGGACGCGGGTGAAGATAAAATTGGCAAAATGGCCAAGCTACAAAAGCTTGAACCGATGGAGATCGTGCAACGCTATACCAATGATTTTCACGATGTTTCGGCTATTTTTAATTTAATTCCACCCAGCATTGAGCCTACTGCAACGGGACATTTGATCGAGCAGATTGAGGCGGTAAAAACTTTGATCGAAAAAGGCGCGGCTTACGAGTCGAATGGCTCTGTTTATTTTGATATCAATAAATATCAGGCAGACGGCAATGAATATGGCAAGCTTTCAGGCCGCATTATTGAAGATCTTTTAAACGAAACCCGCGAGCTGGACGGACAATCTGAAAAACGTAATCCGCTGGACTTTGCATTATGGAAAAGAGCCAGCCCGGAGCACATTATGCAATGGGATTCTCCCTGGGGAATGGGTTTTCCAGGATGGCATTTGGAATGTACTTGCATGAGTGCCAAATACTTAGGAAAACAATTTGACATTCACGGCGGCGGAATGGACTTGAAATTCCCGCACCACGAATGCGAGATCGCGCAAGGAAAATCGCTTACCAATGAAGAGCCGGTGCGTTACTGGATGCATACCAACATGCTGACGGTGAACGGACAAAAAATGTCCAAGTCGCTCAATAACTCGTTTTTGCCTGCCGAGCTTTTCTCCGGTAACCACGATTTGCTAGAACAAGCTTACAGCCCTATGACCGTGCGGTTTTTCATGCTGCAAAGCCAATATCGCAGCACGCTCGATTTTTCCAATGAAGCACTAAAGGCAGCGCATAAGGGTTACAAAAAGCTCGCTAACGGACTCAGAAACGCAAAATTGCTTTCCTATGTGCCGGAAGAAGGCGTGAGCCCGGACGAGATCAAGAAAATTGAGATCGAGAAAGCCATTGACGGATTTTATGGTGCGATGAATGATGACCTGAACACGGCCGTTGCATTTGCGAACCTGTTTAATCTGTTGAAATACATTAATATGCTCAACATGGGCCAGCTGAAATCGGCGGCACTTGGCGAGGAAACATTCAATGCTTTGAAAAACAACTTCGTCACTTTTTTCGAAGATGTTTTGGGATTGAAAGAAGAGCTGAACGAAGGTTATGCCATTCTGGACGGCATGTTGAAGCTTTATAAGGAATATAAATTATCGATGAACTACGAAAAAGTAGACGAAATCCGTTCTTATTTCAAAAACCAGGGACTGGTGATCCGCGATTCCAAAACACGGATCGATTGGGCCTACGAAGAGTAAATATGAAAAAGTTAACATTGTTATTGTTTGTCTTCGTGCTGGCCTACGGCTGCAAAACCAAAGACAGTTCCGAACAAGCCGCCGAGCAAGCGCCCGCCCTTGTGAAAAGCCCAGCATTCAGTGAAGATTCAGCTTATAAGTTTGTGCAGAAGCAGGTTGACTTTGGCCCCAGGGTTCCTAATACGAAGCAACACGATGCTTGCGCAGCCTATTTGGCGGCAACACTTAAAGGTTATGGTCTGAATGTTATTGAACAAAAATTCAAAGCGAAGACTTACGATAACCAAACGCTCAACTCGACTAACATTATCGGCAGCTTTAACCCAAAAGCGCAGAAACGTATTCTGCTGGCCGCGCACTGGGATTCACGGCCTTTTTCTGACCAGGATTCTTTGGTTAAAAACAAACCCGTACTGGCCGCAAATGATGGCGCAAGCGGCGTTGGAATTTTGCTGGAAGTTGCCCGCGTGCTCTCTACGCAAAATCCATCTCCTGAAATCGGCGTTGACATTATATTTTTTGATGCCGAAGATTGGGGGAATTCGGAAGCTGCAACTGATGAATACAGCGGCTTTTGCTTAGGTTCCCAATATTGGGCAGCCAACAAACACATTCCGAATTACACCGCTTATTTCGGGATTTTGCTCGATATGGCTGGTGCGAAAGGTGCCACATTCTTTAAGGAAGGCTATTCTGTACAAATGGCTGAGCGCTTTGTAAATACGGTTTGGAATACCGCAAGCAGAATTGGATACAGCAATTTCTTTATCAACGAAAGAGGCGGTGCAATTACAGACGACCACGTGGCGGTTAACAAAATTGCAAAAATCCCGATGATTGACATCATTCATACCAAGCCAAATAACATGTCGAAAACATTCTTTGACCAATGGCACACGAATGATGATACGATGGAACACATTGATCCTAAAACATTAAAGGCGGTTGGGCAGACATTGATGCAGGTGATTTATCAGGAAGCGGCCGATCAGCCTCTGTAGAATCACATTTTTTTGACGGTCACCCAGATATTGGAGTTCCGGCCTTTATCGTCACTGCACGAAATTTTAACCCGCCCCAGCGGAAGGCTCACAAAAACGCCTTCATGCGGGGCGGATTTTTTGTTGAGCTTATCATTAATATACCAAAAAACCTCCTGCACGTCATTGGACGTCTGGCAAGCGAGCTGGATCTGCTGCGGCTCGTCGGGGCGTAAATAATATTCGCTTCCGTCATTCGGACTCACGATTAATGGCGGCCCTTCATGGAAAACACGTTCACAATCAGGGTTATGTGGTGGGATTTTTTGGTAAGGGATCTTTTGGAGCTCATTATAGGCGATCAGTTCGGGAGCCAGATTGGCGTAAGCGCGTTTTTCAAAACCATTTTCAGGAAGGCAGTAAGTGCAGTAAGAAATCTTGCCCGGCTTATCCGTAAAAACCCACCGCAGATGCTGGCATCTTTTATAAGCCGACACACCCGTAATGTATTGATCTAAAATCTTATGCGTACAAAACTCGGATGGAATATCACCGCTCTCTGCGCACACTTTCCGCAATGAAACATTGGCAGGCGTTTCATACCAGCCTTTGGGCGAATTGTAATCCAATGCATTGAAAATGGAAAACAGCAAAGGCGTAGCCGTGTTTGCGCCGCTCAATTCGGGAACGCCTTCGCCAGAAAAATTTCCGACCCAAACGCCAATAGTATATCGGCGATTATACCCAATGCTCCAAGCATCCCGTTTCCCATACGAAGTGCCTGTTTTCCAGGCGATTTTGGGTAAATGATAGGTATTGTCAAAGTTCGTCGGCAAATCGGGACGGGTGATCTGGGTCAGAATGTCGGTTAGTAAGTAGGATGCTTCCCGGGAAATGACGGGCGTTCCTTTTTTGTCCAAAGGCGTTTCGGAAGTGTAGCGCAATTTTTTCAACTCCCCTTCATTGGAAAATGCTGCAAATAAGCGGGTTAGCTCTTCCAATGTCACCCCGCAGCCCCCAAGGATCATAGAAAGGCCCAGATCTTTGGCTTGTTTGTCAATGGTTTTAAATCCTGCTTTCCGCAATTTGGAGATCAAAACGGGCGTGCTGACTTCCTTCAAAATCTTAACCGCCGGAATGTTCAAAGAATTGGCCAAAGCAAATTCCGCCGTAACCGGACCATTGAAATGCTGATCAAAATTCTCCGGCTCATAACCGCTGAAATTGCTCGGAACGTCATTTACAATTTTTTTCGGAGTGATCAATCCCAAATCAAATGCAGTCCCGTAGAGCAATGGTTTCAGGGTGCTTCCCGGCGAACGCACCGCCCGAACGCCGTCCACCTGCCCGCCATCGAACACATCATTGAAATCCGCCGAGCCCACATAAGCCTCCACTTCCATCGTCTCATTATTCACCACCAGCACCGACGCATTGTGAATGTTCATCATCTTTCGTCGGTTAATGTAATTTTTAACCTGCTCCTCGATCTGGCTCTGCAACTGAATTTTAAGCTGACTATGGATCACCGGCTCATCCGGATTCTCTTTTTTTAACCTCAATGCCAAATGCGGCGCCAGCTTCGGCGCTTGCAGGCGCTTCACCACCAAAGGCTCGTTCAATGCATCCTGAATGATATTTTTATCAAAAAGCTGCTCTTCCTCAAACCGGCGGAGCCACACATTCCGGGCAGCCACCAATGCATCATTACGCGTCCCCGGCCGCAGGCTCGATGGCCGGTTAGGAACAATGGTCAACGCCGTAATTTCCGACAAACTGAGCAGCTGAGGCGGTTTTCCGAAATACAGCAGCGAAGCCGCCTTAATGCCTTCAATGTTGCCGCCATAAGGGACCAGATTGAGATACATTTGCAGGATCTCGGCTTTGGAATAATGCAATTCCAGCTGAAATGCACGGTGGATTTCGAGGATTTTATTCAGATAAGTCCGCCTCCGCGGCTCCATCAGCCGCACAACCTGCATGGTAATGGTTGAAGCGCCGGAAGTTCTGCGGCCCGTAAAAATGTTACGGACGCCAGCGCGAGCAATGGCGAAAGGATTAACGCCCGGATGATAGTAAAAATATTGGTCTTCCTTATATATCAATGTCTTACGCAGCAGCGGCGTAATTTCCGAAACGCTGGAATACAATCGCCACTTGTCTTCTTTACTCAAAAAAGCATGAATCACATTCCCCTTATGATCGGTAACCTGCGTGGCGTAATGGATTTTGGGTTGAAATGGAAAGGCGAAATCGAGGATCAGAAACAGGATAATGGCAGACAGCAAGGCCAGTCCTGCTATTTTGAATTTACGCTTCATTTCCGGAATGTGTGTGAGGGTTCATTTGGCGCTGATTTGTCGCTATCAGGTAATTTTCTCTAATTACTGACTTTATTGCAAAAAAAGCCAATCAAAATACCACCATGTCGAAATACGTAGCCGCCATTGACCAGGGAACCACGAGTACGCGTTGCATCCTTTTCAATCATCAGGGAAATATCGTTTCAGTAGGACAAAAGGAACACGAGCAAATTTACCCGCATCCGGGCTGGGTGGAGCATAATCCGACCGAAATCTGGAAAAATACATTGGAAGTGATCGCAATAGCGCGAATCAATGTATCGGCAACGGCGGCGGACATTGCGGCTATTGGCATTACAAATCAAAGGGAAACGACGGTTGTCTGGAACAAGCGCACAGGCAAGCCTTACTATAATGCATTGGTGTGGCAAGACACGCGCACTACCGAGCTTGTCGCCAAATACGAACGCGAAGGCGGCCTCAACCAATTCCGCGAAATCACCGGACTTCCGGTTTCCACCTATTTCAGCGGATTAAAATTGAAATGGCTTTTGGATAATGTGGAAGGAATTCGCGAAGACGCAGAAAAAGGCGAAGCGATTTTCGGCAACATGGACACTTTCCTGATCTGGCATTTGACAGGCGGAACGCATGGCGACGGCGGCATTCACGTAACGGACGTAACCAATGCAAGCCGCACGCAACTCATGAACCTCAAAACATTGCAATGGGACAAGGAAATGCTCGCAGCTTACGACATTCCGGAAAATATGCTGCCAGAAATCAAAAGCAGCAGTGAAATTTACGGCTATGTCAACAACGAAATCCTGCCGGGCGTGCCCGTTGCCGGCGATCTGGGTGACCAGCATGCCGCATTGGTTGGCCAAACTTGCTTCAAACCGGGAATGGCTAAAAACACGTACGGAACCGGCTGCTTCCTGGTGATGAACACAGGTAACGAGCTTAAAACATCGGAAAATGGCTTGCTAACAACCATTGCCTATAAATTTGGCGACAATCCGGTCCAATATGCATTGGAAGGCAGCGTCGCGGTCACCGGTGCATTGGTGCAATGGGTCAGGGACAATTTGGGTTTGATCAAAAAAAGCAGTGACATTGAAAAACTGGCAAAAACCGTCGAAGACAATGGCGGAGCTTATTTTGTCCCTGCATTTTCTGGCTTATATGCGCCTTACTGGCGCAATGATGCGCGGGGCGTTATTGCCGGATTGACAGGTTATGTGAACAAAGGTCACATTGCCAGAGCAGTATTGGAGGCAACGGCTTACCAAACTGTTGACGTCGTACGTGCCATGGAACAGGACTCAGGCATCAAACTGGCCTCACTACGCGTGGATGGCGGAATGGTTTTGAACGAACTGCTCATGCAATTCCAATCGGACATTCTGAATACGCAAGTTGTGTCACCCGCTGTGGCTGAAACCACGGCATTAGGCGCCGCCTACGCCGCCGGCCTGGCCGTAGGTTACTGGAAAAACACGGACGAACTCACCGCTAACTGGGCCATTGCTCACACCTGGAACCCGGACATGGCTAACGAAACCCGGGATAAATTTTACAAAGGCTGGCAAAAAGCGGTTACCAAGTCGTATGGCTGGATGGATTAGCATTGATTTATTAGTATGCCGGGATTAGCAATTTTAACTTTTTTATAATCTATATAAACTAACCTCTTTCTTGCGCTATCTTAGGTTTAGGCGTAACTTCACGGCTCGAAAATCAAATTTCAGTGCCTTATGCATACCCTCCGTCTGAAGAAGCCGCTTGCTTTTTTTGATCTTGAAACAACCGGAGTCAATATCTGCCGCGACCGAATCGTCGAGCTGTCCGTTGTGAAAGCGCTTCCGAATGGAGAAACCGAAATCCGCACCCGGAAAATCAACCCGGAAATGCCTATCCCACTGGAAAGCAGCTTGATACACGGCATTTACGATGAAGATGTGAAGGATGCGCCTACATTCAAAGGCATTGCAAAAAACCTGGCGACATTCCTGGAAGGCTGCGATCTGGCTGGTTTTAATTCCAATCGTTTTGATATTCCCATGCTCGTGGAAGAATTCCTGCGGGTAGGTGTTGAATTTGATGTAAAAAATCGCAAAACAGTTGACACTCAGCGCATTTACCACATGATGGAACCGCGTAACCTGGGCGCTGCTTATAAATTCTATTGCGGAAAAGAGCTTGTGAATGCGCATAGCGCGGAAGCCGACACGATTGCCACTTTTGAAGTTTTGCAGGGACAAATTGCCCGTTACGAAGGCGTGAAAGTGGTTGATTCACATGGCGTGGAAACAGAACCGATCAAAAACGATGTGGCTGCGCTTCACGAGCTTACGGCTTCCAAACTGATCGATTTTGCAGGCCGGATGACCTATAACGACAAAGGAGAAGAGGTTTTCAATTTTGGAAAACACAATGGAAAGCGCATTGCGGATGTTTTGAAAGCCGAGCCTTCGTTTTACGATTGGATGATGAAGGGCGATTTTCCTTTGGATACCAAAAGAAAACTAACGGAAATTAAACTGCGCGCACTGACCCAGCGCTGACATAATCGTTGCCAACGCACTTGAGTAAGTAGTATTTATGTCTATTTTTGCCGGAAATCTATTTTTGACTATTTTAACCGAATATCCAACAAGGTAAACCTGCTATGATCCCAAACCCCAATATTCCAGAGGTCAATATACCGGCGGTTATTCAGAATATTCCCCTTCAACATTATCTAATTCTCAGCACTTTACTTTTTGTAATCGGCATTATCGGCGTACTTACACGTCGCAATGCGATCATCATTTTCATGTCTGTGGAATTGATGCTGAATGCTGCCAACTTGCTCCTTATCGCGTTTTCTTCTTATAGATCTGACCCTTCCGGGCAGGTTTTTGTGTTTTTCATCATGGCCGTCGCCGCTGCGGAAGTGGCTGTGGGACTGGCAATTATAGTAATGATTTACCGGAACACAAGAAATACGGACATTGGATTCCTTAACAAATTGAAGTGGTAAGCATTTGCCAGTAAAGATTAAATATTTAACATGTCTGCATCATTACTCATTCTGATTCCTTTGTTACCGCTGATTGGTTTCCTGATCAACGGAATCGGATTTAAGACTATACCCAAAGGCGCTGTCGGCATTATCGGAACATTGGCTGTTGTGGCGAGTTTCGTGCTGTCGGTGATGACTTTTCAAGCTTTTATAGCGGCTGGCAGTCAGCCGGTTATTGTGCCGCTTTTCGATTGGATCACAGTTGGCAACCTCAACATTCCATTCTCTTTCCAGGTTGATCAGCTTTCGCTTTTAATGCTGATGATCATTACCGGAGTCGGTGCGCTGATCCACATTTATTCCATTGGCTACATGCATCACGACGAAGGTTTTGGTAAGTTTTTCGCTTATCTGAACCTGTTTTTGTTCTTCATGCTGCTGCTCGTTCTAGGTTCCAATTATGTGATCATGTTCATTGGCTGGGAAGGCGTTGGATTGTGCTCTTACCTGCTGATCGGATTTTGGAATAAAAACACAAATTACAACAATGCTGCCCGCAAGGCATTCATTATGAACCGGGTAGGAGATTTAGGTTTCCTACTGGGGATTTTTACAATCATCTCCACATTCGGTTCGGTTGAGTATCTTGAGGTTTTCAGCCAGGCAACGGATTTTGAAATCGGTGATCCCGTGATCATCATGATTACATTGTTCCTGTTTATCGGGGCTATGGGAAAATCGGCTCAAATTCCGCTGTACACGTGGTTACCGGATGCGATGGCGGGCCCTACGCCTGTTTCGGCGCTGATCCACGCGGCTACGATGGTTACGGCCGGGATTTACATGGTGATCCGTTCCAATGTCCTCTATTCACTGGCGCCTTCCACATTGGAAATCGTCGGCATTATCGGTGCGGCGACGGCGTTGTTTGCGGCTTCGATTGGTCTTTTACAAAATGACATTAAGAAAGTCCTGGCCTACTCCACTGTGAGTCAGCTTGGTTATATGTTTATGGGCTTGGGTGCGATGGCTTATTCGGCTTCAATGTTCCACGTTATTACGCACGCATTCTTTAAAGCATTGCTGTTCCTTGGAGCAGGAAGCGTGATTCACGCCATGTCTGACGAGCAAGACATTCGTTCAATGGGTGGTTTGCGGAAAAAGCTTCCGATCACATTCCTGACATTCCTGATCGCAACCATTGCAATATCCGGAATTCCACCGTTTGCAGGATTTTTCTCCAAAGATGAGATCCTGGCGCACGTTTTCGAGCACAACAAATTGCTTTGGGTAATCGGGGTTTTAGGCTCGTTAATGACTTCATTCTATATGTTCCGCCTGCTTTTCCTGACATTCTTCGGAACATTCCGGGGCACGCACGAGCAGGAGCATCATTTGCACGAATCGCCTGCTTCTATGACGATTCCGCTGGTTATTTTGGCGGTTCTGTCTGCGTTAGGCGGTTTTATTGGCGTACCGGAAGCATTGCATGGCACACATCATCTGGCTGAATTTATGAGTCCGTTGTATGACGCGTCTCGTCAGGTGAATCCTGAGGCTTTCTTGCCAACGGAGCTTTCGCACTCAGAGGAATATCTGTTAATGGGCGTTTCGGTGGCTGTGGCGCTGGTTTCGGCAGTGGTGGCTTATGTTATGTATGTGCAAAAAGCTTCGGTTCCAGCACCGGATTCTCAGCCAAAATCAGCGTTGCAAGGTTTGGTGTACAACAAATATTATGTGGATGAGCTCTACGATAATGTATTTGTGAAGCCTATCAAAACCTTATCTAATATCCTTTACAGTTTTGGAGAGTTCTTTATTGATCTGGTGGTCAATGCTTTCGTAAGACTTACACAATTCTTTGCAGGGCTTTTGAAGAAAACACAGACTGGTTCCACGGGCGATTATGTGTTTGCCATGGTTCTGGGCATTGTGGTTATCCTGTTTTGGAAGCTTTTACTTTGATCTATAAAATCCGTTCACCATTTGTTGCTGACCGTTGACTTGAAAATATGCTTACTCTTCTGTTAATACTTTTACCCATTGCCGCAGGTGTTCTTACGCTTCTCTCAGGCGAACGCCTTGCGAAGCAAGTTGCTTTGGTGAGCGGTCTGGCTGTGCTTGGCGTTGCCATTGCGACGTGGCTGCAATTTGATCCGGCAGCGGGAACCCAATTCAGCTTTAAATATGCCTGGCTCGCTTCCAGAGGCATTTCCTTCGCCGCAGGCATCGACGGCATCAGCCTTGTTCTGGTTCTGCTAACGACATTTCTGACACCGCTTATCATCCTTTCGGCTTTCAACCACGATTACAGGAAGCCTGCTTCCTTTTATTCGCTGATCTTGTTCATGGAAGCCGCCTTAATCGGCGTTTTTACAGCCACGGATGCATTTTTGTTCTATCTGTTTTTCGAGGCTGCGCTGATTCCGGTTTACTTCCTGGCAGCGATATGGGGTGGAGAAAATCGTCTGAAAGTAACATTCAAGTTCTTCATGTACACCATTTTCGGAAGCTTGTTAATGCTGGTCGGACTCGTTTATCTGTATTACCAAACACCCGGCACGCATACTTCTGAGATCACCGCATTTTACGCATTGCAACTTGCCAAACCCGTTCAGGGCTTCATCTTCTGGGCGTTCTTTATTGCCTTTGCAATTAAAATGCCTTTGTTCCCTTTCCACACCTGGCAGCCAGACACTTATACAGAATCGCCCACGCCGGCAACCATGCTCCTTTCCGGTATTATGCTGAAAATGGGGGTTTATGGTTTGATCCGTTTCCTGCTTCCGATCGTTCCTGGCGGAATGGAAACCTGGGGCACGATGGCGATGGTCCTTTCGGTGATCGGCATCATCTACGGTTCTATCATTGCCATTCAGCAGAGCGATATGAAGCGTTTGATCGCCTATTCGTCTTTTGCGCACGTTGGTTTGATGGCCGCAGGTGTTTTCTCTTATTCGATCAATGGCTTGCAAGGCGCATTGATTCAAATGCTTGCGCACGGAATCAATGTGATCGGGTTGTTTTTCATCATTGATATTATTTACAGCCGCACCAAAACACGTTATCTGGATCAGCTTGGCGGCATCACGCAGAGCACACCGCATTTGAGCGTTTACTTTATGATCCTGCTCCTGGGAAGCGTTGCGCTTCCGTTAACAAATGGTTTTGTAGGCGAATTCCTGTTACTATCCAGCGTTTTCCAATACGATGGCTGGCTGGGCGCAATTGCAGGACTTACCATCATTCTCGGGTCCGTTTATATGCTGCGGATGTTTCAAAAATCAATGTTCGGCCCGCGTTCCAAGTGGGTTGAAGGATTCCAGGATCTTACCATGAGTGAGCGCGCTGTGCTTTTGCCTTTGGTGATCATGGTTTTCTGGATCGGCATTTACCCCAACACATTTCTGAAATTAACAGAGCCAGCTGTAAGTCAACTTTTACAAATGGTTAATAACTAGTCAAAATATGTATCCCATTATATTGTTGTCTGTTCTTGGCGTCGTAACCCTGTTTTTGGGCTTTTCGAAATCAAAGAATGTTTTGCTTCCTGCCGTATTATTTTTCCTTGTCCTGGCTATTGCGAGCAATTTCGTGGAGTGGAACAAAGGACCGCTGCTTTATTTTTATGATATGCTGCGGGTTGATAATCTGACACTTGCATTCAACGGCATCGTGCTGCTTTCGGCTTTTATGATCGTGGCGATTTCAGGAGGCTTTCAGGAAAACCCTGATTCCGAGCCGGCAGAATATTTTGGGTTAATGCTTTTCTCGCTGGTTGGTGCGTTGATGATGATCGGTTTTGAGCACATGATCATGCTTTTTATCGGTGTGGAAATCTTGTCTGTTGCGATGTACATTTTGACAGGAAGCAACAAACGCAACCTGCGTTCCAATGAAGCTGCATTGAAATACTTCTTAATGGGCGCTTTCGCAACGGGCTTTATGCTTTTCGGCATGACCTTGATTTACGGGGCAACAGGCTCATTCAAACTCAGCCACATTCACGGTTTTGCTTCGAACATTCAGGCAGATGCACAGCCTTATATCTTATATGCGGGATTGCTTTTGCTGTTGATTGGCATGTTGTTCAAAGTTTCGGCTGCGCCATTCCACTTCTGGACGCCGGATGTTTACGAAGGAGCACCGACGATCTTTACCACATTCATGTCTACAATCGTGAAAACAGCTGGTTTTGCTGCTCTTTTCCGTTTGTTAAACACGTCATTCAGTGAAATATATGGCTTTTGGTGGATCATTATCGCAACCATTGCCGTGCTTACTTTACTCGTGGGGAACATTGGTGCAACGAGTCAGAACAGCTTCAAAAGAATGCTGGCCTATTCCGGGATTTCGCATGCGGGTTATATGCTTATCGCTTTGACCGCATTGACCAAGCCTTCCCAAAATGCAATCGTATTTTACTCCCTGGCTTATTCATTGTCGACGATCTGTGCGTTTGGCGTACTAATGTTGGTTTCCAGAGAAAAAACACTCGAAGGGCAGCCTAACGAACGCTACGAAGCATTCAATGGTCTGGCTAAACAAAATCCTATGCTGGCATTCGTGCTCGCGGTTTCCATGCTATCATTGGCAGGGATTCCTCTGACAGCTGGTTTCTGGGGTAAATTTTTCATCTTCACCAGCGCGGCAGACAGAGGGATTATCTGGATCACCGTTATTGCCGTGTTGATGTCTGCAGTGGGTATTTATTACTATTTCCGGGTGATCATTTCGTCTTATTTAAAAGAAGGAGATTTGATCAAAATCCGCGTTGCACCATTTTATCAGGTGATTTTATTGCTTGCCACATTCCTGACTATCCTCTTCGGACTTGCTCCCGGCGTGTTCGAAGGCCTGTTATAAGGTTATTTTGAAGGCAAAAATTCGTTGACTTTCATCCAATGCAGGCAACGACCAAACCACTCGCTGAAAGCAGGCGTTTTAAGATACCCGTGCTCGCCTTTGGAATAAATGTGCATATCGGCTGGAATGCCCACCGCATTTAGCGCCTCATAAAACTTAATGCTGTTGGAAACCGGCACAACCGTGTCATCACCGGCATGCGTCAAAAACGTGGGTGGCGTGCTTTTGGTGACTTGCAATTCATTGGAAAAATATTTAAGCTTCTCGTTCGTCGGCGTTTTTCCGAGCAGATTGCTGCTCGAACCTTTATGCCCGATAATGTCCATCAAACTGATCACAGGATATACCAGGATCATAAAATCCGGCCTGAGGCTGGTTTTCATTGGGTTAGCGATAAATGTACTGTCATAATGTGTCCCTGCGGTCGCGGCTAAATGTCCGCCGGCTGAGAAGCCCATAATGCCAATCTTTGCGGGGTTAATCTTCCATTTTTCCGCCTGCTCCCGGACCGTCTTGATCGCCTGCTGCGCATCCTGTAACGGCCCCAGCGACTTATCGGACATAATTTTGTCGTCCGGTAACCTGTATTTCAGCACCATCGCCGCAATCCCCACTTTATTAAGCGCTTTGGCCACCTGATGTCCCTCTCGCTCCATGACGAGCACACCGTAACCACCGCCCGGACAAACGATCACTGCTGCTCCGGTTGCGGCTGACGGAGGCGGCAGATAAACCGTTAATGTCGGCCGGGACACTTTCCTAGCGATCTGATCAGCATTCGTCTCCTCATCCGGCACTTGAATGGAGTTCGGAATTTTGTCGGGATAAAGCGGCATGACTGTCTGGGCAAACGCCTGAAAAGTGCTGGATGAAATGAGTAAAATACAGAATCCGAGAGTTGTGGAAAATGCTTTTCGGGGCGTCATGTTAATTAATCGTGTTTTAATTTTTTTCTAATCAGGATAAGTCTAAAATGTAACTAAATTTCGGTTACACATTATCTTTCCTGAAACGAAGTATGAAATGGCATTTTTTTACCTGGACCTGAAAGTGGGCAGAATCGCAGGCACATCTGCATTCAACGTAAACCAAATTGCACCATTCTACGTTATGCTTCAAATTTTGACATTATTAATATAATATTTACAAGAAAATAGAATTTGCTTTGTTACTTTATGTCTGTTACCAATAAAAAAATTTAACTAGTTTTGTAGCTTATGGAAATCATGCACTAGTTTCTTTGAAGTGTTATAAAATGAGCCATATCATAATCAATCCACAATAACAGAATGAAATATCCAGTACATGCAGAAGGTAGGTTTCAGTTTATCGACGAGGGAAAAGGCGAAACATTACTGCTTTTGCATGGTCTTTTCGGTGCGTTGAGCAACTGGGACGGCATCATAGATCATTTTTCCAGTCGCTTCCGCGTTATAATTCCTTTGCTTCCTATTTATGAACTGCCTCCGCGAGAAGCCGGATTGGAAGCGCTTTTAGCCTTCTTGGAAGATTTTGTTTCCTTTAAAAACCTGACGAATGTGACCGTGATAGGGAACTCTCTGGGCGGCCACATTGGACTATTGTATACTTTAAAGAACCAGGAAAACGTTCACAAACTGGTTTTAACGGGAAGTTCGGGCTTATTTGAAAACTCAATGGGCGGCTCTTTCCCTAAGCGTGGCAGTTATGACTACATCAAAGAGCGGGTTGCATATACATTCTACGATCCGGAAGTGGCAACCAAGGACCTGGTTGACGAAGTTTTCGAAACCACGTCGAGCATTCCCAAATGCATGAGCATTGTGGGCATAGCAAAATCTGCGCAGCGACATAATCTTGCGAAAGATCTGCATGAAATCAATGTTCCTACGTTATTGGTCTGGGGATTGAATGATACGATCACGCCGCCGCATGTGGGCTATGAATTTAACAGGCTTATTGCGGGTTCGGAGCTGCATTTTATTGATCACTGCTGCCATGCGCCCATGATGGAACGCCCTCATGAATTTAATGTGATACTGGAAAGCTTTTTGGAAAAACATATTTCAGTGCCTGTTGCCTGACGTTTTTCTGAGGGAATTTCTTTTGATACGAAAGTTGTTACATATATAGTTTTTCTATAGATTCGAAAAATGACGATCTGAATATGCTTGCTGCTACCCTGATTAATCCCATGATCCCAGTCCTGAAACTGACCGATTCGGTTAGCACGGCATTGGACTGGATGGATGAATTTGGTGTAAAGCAGCTTGTTGTGGCAGATGCCGGCATTTATCAGGGAATCGTGTCCGAGGACATTCTTTATGATGTTACGGATAATTCGGACCCGCTTGCGAAGATCATTATCCAGCACAAGGATATTTTCGCTTCCGAAGACCAGCATCCTTACGAACTTTTACGGCTTGTAAATCAATTTGGTTTACTGATTATACCGGTTTTGCATGAAGACCGGAGTTTCGCAGGAAGTATTTTAGTAAATGATCTGATCGAACATTTCGTCAATGAGCTGGGGGTTCAGGAAAAAGGAGCTGTTATAGTGCTTAAAATTGCCGAACGCAGCTATTCGCTTTCAGAGATCAGCCGTTTGATCGAATCCAATGGAACGAAGGTCCTGAGCAGCTATTATTCGTCGGGAGAGAGCTACAATCCGCTGAACGAAGCGAAGCTTACATTAAAACTCAACCGGACGCACATTACGCCTATTATCGCTACACTCGAGCGTTTTGGTTATGAAATTGAAGAAGCGCATGCCAATGACCCCATCGAAAGCGTAGATCAGGAGCGATTGGATATGCTTTTGAGATACCTTGCCACCTGATTTCTTCACATTAGTTCAACGGCCGGTATTTTGAATCGGCATATTTGCGCGTATCTTTCGGAAGAAACAAGATGATCTACTTTTTCTTCCATGAAAATAGCAATTCACGGACGCAACTTTAATGAGTCCGCCCGCCCGTTCATTGAAAACATGTTCAATGAGCTGTCTCGCCGGAAAGTTGAAGTCCAGCTCTCCAAACCCTTTCGGAATTTTCTGGATCAGAACGGGATCACGCACTACTCAGAGCTTGTTTACGAAAAACCCGACGAACTTTTTGACGCACGCCTGATCGTGAGTATGGGCGGGGACGGAACATTGCTTGAAACCATTTCACATGTTGGAAAAAGGCAGATACCGGCCATAGGGATCAATGTAGGCAGGCTCGGTTTCCTGGCCACCGTTCCTCCTGAGCGGATCACAGATATGATCCAGGCGCTGGAAAACAGCCAGTACAGGATCGACGAAAGGACATTAGTAGAAATAGAATCCAATATCGATTTATTTGATGGCCAGAATTTCGGTTTAAATGATTTCACGATCACAAAAACCGATACTTCGTCCATGATTACGGTTCACACCTATCTTAATGATGAGTTTCTGAACTCCTACTGGGCCGACGGCCTGATCATTTCAACACCCACTGGATCAACAGGTTATTCGCTCAGCTGCGGCGGACCGGTTCTTGTTCCGCATTCCCAAAATTTTATTATTACACCCATCAGCCCGCATAATTTGAATGTCCGGCCCTTGGTTTTGGAAGATACTGCGGTCATCAGACTGGAAGTAAAAAGCCGCAGTAACAATTTTCTGGTCTCTCTGGATGCAAGGTCAAGGGTTGTTGATGAAAACACCTTACTAACCGTTAGAAAAGCCGGGTTCATCGCGCGATTAATAAAAATGCATGACGACAGTTTCCTTAATACATTGCGAAGCAAGCTTTCCTGGGGATTGGATATGCGGAATTAACACATTCACCGATGCAACTGATCTATCACACATTTGACCTGCAACTCAGGCATACATTCACCATTGCGCACGATTCACGCGATGTACAGCCAACATTGATTGTAGAACTCCGTGACGGCGATTTGAGCGGCCTGGGAGAAGCAACCAGCAACCCCTACTACGGCATTACGATCCCCAATATGATCGAATCGCTAGAAACTGCGAAAACGATTATTGAAAATGGCGCCTATCAAAGTGCCGAAGAGCTTTGGGACCTGGTGCATCCACTGTTGCAAAATAATTCCTTTGCACAATGCGCCCTAGATGAAGCCGCTCATGATTTATGCGCCAAAAAGAAAAATCAAAAGCTTTATGAAAGTTGGGGGTTAAATATTGATAACATCCCGCTCACCAATTTCACGATCGGCATTGATACGGTTGAGAAAATGGTATCCAAAATGAAAGAGCTCCCCTGGCCTGTCTATAAGATAAAGTTAGGAACCAACGAAGACCTTCGTATTGTATCTGAATTGCGTAAACATACGAATGCGCTGTTCCGCGTAGATGCTAATTGTGCCTGGACGGCGGAGCAGACCATTGCCTTTGCACCGGAATTGAAGAAGCTTGGCGTTGAATTTATCGAACAACCGCTGGCTGCAAATGACATCGAAGGCATGAAAAAAGTCTTTGCCGAATGTGTGCTTCCTGTCATTGGCGATGAAAGCTGCATTGTTGAAAGTGATGTAAAATCCTGCCACGGCTTGTTTCACGGCATAAATGTAAAGCTTACCAAATGCGGCGGACCTACTGCCGCAAAACGCATGATAGCGGAAGCTAAAAGTCTAGGAATGAAAACGATGATCGGCTGTATGACCGAGACAAGCGTTGGGATCTCTTCCATTGCACACTTCCTGCCATTGCTGGATTATGTGGATATGGACGGCTCACTGTTGATCAACAATGATCCGGCATTCGGTGTAACCTTTGACTACGGACGCATTATCTTTCCTAACCGCACAGGCTCCGGCGCAATGCTTAATGCCTGAATTTTGATCCGTAGTTTTCAGTGAAAACTTTTCAAACCAACCATCTTCCCGGCCGTACTGTGCTAACCAGCGATGGCAAGGCATATCTCTGGTTCAGCGGAACAGATTATCTGGGAATGGGACACGACGAAGCCTTTCGTAGCTTCCTATATGAAGGTCTGGAAAGATACGGAATGCATTTCGGAAGCTCGCGGAGTAACACACTTCGATTGTCTGTCTATACTGAGACGGAAGAAAAACTGGCAGATTGGATAGGATCAGAATCTGCATTATTAATTTCATCGGGAATGTGGGCAGGGCAATGTGTGATGAAAATGATTGAGCAGGTGATTTATAAATCGGGCAACTCTCAATCTATTCAATATCATTACGCACCCAAAGTGCATCCCGCATTATGGGGAAATGAGCACAAAGTATATGCTGGTCCCTGGGCGGCCTGGGCACAAAACATTATCCAGGAAATCAGTGAAAGCCCTGAGGATACTGATCACATCATTTGTACAGATGCCGTTGGCTCGCCTCTCGTTGAAGCATTTGATTTTTCAATTTTTTCAAGCTTGCCATTGCGGGACAATGTCTGGATCGTGGTGGACGAGTCGCATACATTAGGCGTATGTGGAGAATCAGCAAATGGCCTTTATAAATCAATTTTCGCGCTTGGAAAAGCCAATGTCGTGATGATTTCCTCGCTCAACAAAGCATTAGGCATTCCTGCTGGCGTGATCGCCTGTGATGCGCGGACAGCCGAAACGATTCGCAGTTCCGCCTGGTTCTCCGGAGCATCTCCAACCGCGCCCGCTTATGCCTACGCTTTGAAAAGGCTTTTGGAAATAGAACATTACAAGACCCAAAGTGATCTGCTGATCACAAATGTTGAACATTTCTCGAATCGCTTACAGTTTCCTGACCTGTTTCAAAGCATCCCAGGCTATCCTGTATTCTGCTGCGAAGGCTCCGCTTTGTTTGAGGCGTTGCTGGCAAAAGGCATTATGGCATCATGCTTTTCCTATCCGAGCATCAACGATGCGCCCGTCACCAGGATCATCGTCACCACGCTCCACCAAAAAGAAGACCTCGACCGATTGGCCGAGGTCTGTAATAACTTTATTTCTTAAATCCCTTTTAGATTTCTCCGTTACCTGATGAATTAGCCAGTGCTTTTTCCTCAGCAAGCTTCTCTCTTTCTACTTTTCCTGCAACCAGAATACTTAATTCATAAAGCAGGAACAATGGAATAGCCACGATAACCTGGCTGTAAATGTCGGGAGACGGCGTGATAACGGCTGCGACAATCAGGATTACGATCATGGCATGCTTGCGATATTCGCGCATAAATGAAGGCGTAAGCACTCCTACTTTTGCAAGCACATAAACAACGATCGGAAGCTGGAAAGCAATCCCGCAAGCTAATGTTAATGTCGCAACGAGTGAAATGTATGAGGATAAGCTGAATTCGTTAATGATCGAAGGATCCAGCGTGAAATTAGCTAAGAAGTTGATAGCCAATGGTGTTACAATGTAATAACCAAAAAATACACCGGAAAAGAAAAGGAATGTTACATAAAATACGGCTCCTCTCGCCGACTTCCTTTCTGATGGCCGCAACCCTGGTTTGATGAACCGCCAAACCTCCCAGAAAGCATAAGGAAAAGCAAAAACCAAACCTGCGATGACAGCGGAAGTCATACTCATCGTGAATTGATCACCTACGCCAATGGCCTGCAATTTGAAGTTTAATGCTTTGATACACAGATCATCGTATTGTACTTTTTCTGCCAACTTACACATCATCCGGTAAGTCCAGAAATCAGGCTGCGAAGGCGCGATGATCACATAATGGTAAATTTCTTTAATATATATAAAGGCCAGAATAGCAAAAACAAGAATAGATCCACCTGCCCGAATCACATGCCATCTTAATTCTTCAAGATGCCCGATAAACGACATCTCTTTGCCTACTTCTTCTTCTTCGCTTTCTAATTCCTGGTCTAAGGGCATATTCTTATATTATTACTAAAATTCTATTTACGTTGAAAAGCAAAAACAAGATTGTTCTGTATTTATAAAAGCCGAATTTACTTAAAAAACCCGTCGAAATAATCCGGCGGGTTTTTTTTAAATTGCTTTATGACTGATTAATCCATTACAAAAGGATAGTCATTCTCTACATAAACATCTGTGTAAGCTTCTTTCGCGTCAGGGAATTCTGAATCTTCCGCAAACTGAACAGATTCTGCAACGATATCTTTTACTTTCTTATCAATGTTTTCCAGATCTTCTTCCGTTGCCAGCTGGTTTTCCAGGATCACAGCGCGGATTTGCTCGATGGGATCGCGGTGTTTGTATTCTTCCACTTCCTCTTTTGAACGATATTTCTGAGGATCGGACATGGAGTGACCTCTGTAACGGTAAGTCCTGAATTCCAGGAAAGTAGGTCCTTCTCCGCTTCTTGCGCGCTCAGCTGCACGGCCAACCGCTTCGTGGATCGCCTCAACGCTCATTCCGTCAACTGGTTCGGAAGGAATGTCGTAAGCCTCACCCAATGTATAAAGCTCTGTAACATTGGAAGACCTTGCCACCGAAGTTCCCATGGCATATCCGTTGTTTTCCACAACGAAAATCACCGGCAACTTCCAGCTCATGGCCATATTCAATGCTTCATGAAAAGCTCCCTGGCGAATTGCACCATCACCGAAATAGCAAATGCAAAGGTTTCCGGTTTTGTTATATTTCTCAGCAAAGGCGATTCCAGCTCCCAGCGGGATCTGCGCACCTACGATTCCGTGACCTCCTACAAAGCCTTTTTCTTTATCGAAAATGTGCATCGAACCACCTTTTCCTTTGGTTGTCCCTGTCTTTTTTCCATAAAGTTCAGCCATGATCGCATTGGGAGATGTTCCCAGTGCCAGCGGAATGCCGTGATCGCGGTAAGCAGTAATGTATTTGTCGCCTTCTTTCAGCGCTGTAACGGCTCCGGAAGAGCAGGCTTCCTGGCCAATGTACAAGTGACAAAATCCTCTGATTTTCTGCTGACCGTATAACTGGCCGGCTTTTTCTTCAAAACGACGCTGTAAAAGCATATTCTCGAACCAGAACATATATTGTTCCTTCGGATGCTGTAAACTCTTTGGGTCTGATTTTTTCTTTTTTTCAGTAACGGTGGCCATGTATTTGGTTCTCGTTTATAAAGACAGAACTTTGTCTTAAAGTTTGAGGTTTGAACAGAGTCTGTTTTTGCCGTACTCACGCATATGATTTGCGAAAATAAGCATAAACTAAATAACAAAGAAGTTCATGTGGCTAGAAAAGCTCCATCTTACATACTTTAAAAGCTATGAAGAGAAAGCCTTCACCTTTGGGGAACATGTAAATTGTCTGGTTGGGGAGAATGGGAGTGGAAAAACGAACCTTTTGGACGCCATTTATTTCCTGAGTCTTACCAAAAGCGCCTTTCATAATCAGGATGCGCTGGGCATCCGCCATACTGCTGATTTCTTTGTGCTTGATGGCGTTTTTAAAGATTCTGGCAGAAATACACAGATCACTTGCAGCATGCAGCGCGGCCAGCGCAAGATTTTCATGGCCGACAAAAAGAATTATGACCGGCTAAGCGACCATATTGGCCTTTTCCCGCTCGTGTTAATCGCGCCCAACGACACCGACCTGATCCGCGACGGCAGCGAGGAGCGCAGACGCTTTTTTGACGGCGTCCTGGCACAGGCCACTCCGGGTTATCTCACTGATTTTCTTCAATATAACAAGATTTTAAGCCAGCGAAATGGTCTTTTGAAGCTTTTTGCAGAGCGCAACTATGTGGATGAAGATCTGCTGGAAACCTATAATGAGCCGCTGATTATCCTTTCCCAGCGGATTTACAATCACCGCAGCAAATTCATGGAACGGTTTGTGCCATTATTCCTGAAAAGCTATGATTTCCTGAGCAGCGGGCATGAACAGGTGGAAGTAATCTATGAAAGCGAAGTCTCCAGTGAAAATTTTGCCGCCGAATTCCGAAAGAACCGCGCCCGCGACTTACATGCACAACGAACCGGAAAAGGCATTCATAAAGATGAATATACCTTTGAAATTGACGGGGTTACGCTCAAAAAATTCGGGTCCCAAGGCCAGCAGAAGTCTTTTTTGATCGCATTGAAGCTGGCGCAATTTGAATTACTAAAAGAAGAAAAAGAAAAAACCCCCATCCTGCTACTTGACGACATCTTCGACAAACTCGACGACCGCCGCATCCAAAAACTCATCGAACTGATAGACACCGGCTTCCTGGGCCAGGTCTTCATCACCGACGCCCGCCCAGAGCGCTCCCAAAAGATTTTAGAGAATGTAAAGGCGGATGTAAGGTTTTTTGAGATTGAAAAAATTCGAGCAGATTCTATTTGAAGTGTGCTATCAAAATCGCGGAGCGATGCAATATTGGTAACCTACCACGCACCACCCAATAAGAACAATCCCGGAGGGATGTAACAGCGTGCACGCCGTTACATCCCTCCGGGATTGTTTGCTTAAAACATTTTTTTTGGCTACCAATATTTTATCCCGCTGGGATTTGCTTGAATCAAATCTTCGGGATGGTGCTATATCACCATTTATTTGTTGGCTACCAATATTTTTATCCCTTTGGGATTTGCTTACACATACTTTACATCTATCTCCTTCGCTTCCGCCACAAATTCTTTCACTTTCTGCTCGTCTTCTTTACGGCAGATGAGCAAAACGCCGTCGTACTCAGCGACAATGAAGCCGTCCAGGCCGTTGACAACCACTAATTTGTCTTTTGGCGTTTTGATGATAGAATTCGTCGTGTTATGCAGGATCAGCTTGCCGTCTGTAACATTCAGATTAGCGTCTTTTTCAGAAACTTCGTAAAGCGACTTCCAGGTTCCCAGATCCGACCATCCAAAATTACTTAGCACAACATGCACATTATCAGCCTTTTCCATGATTCCGTTGTCGATAGAAATGCTGCCGCAATGCTGGTAAGCCCTCTGAACAAATGCATCTTCGGTTTCAAGATAATAATGACTGTCCCCACCTTCAAAAATCTCGGCAATGTTAGGCTGAAACTTTTTTAACGCTTTTTTGAACGCATTAATGTTCCATACAAAAATCCCCGCATTCCATACAAAATCACCACTATCAAGGAATTGAAGCGCCAATTCCAAATGTGGCTTCTCTGTGAACGACTTTACTTTCTTAACCGTCAGTTTGTCCGGAATGTATTGAATGTAGCCATATCCGGTGTCGGGACGGCTCGGCTGAATTCCCAGCGTCACCAAAATGTCCTCGTTACGCGTAGCACCCAGGGCGATATTAATAGTGTCCCTGAAATTTTCCTCCTTCAAAATAATGTGGTCAGCCGGAGCCACAACCACATTCGCATTCGGATTTTTAGCTGCGATCTTGTAACAAGCGTAAGCAATGCAAGGTGCAGTATTACGCCTGTTGGGCTCGCAAAGGATCTGATCATCCGTTAAAGACGGAATCTGCTCCTTAACAATGCCCTTGTATTCATGACTTGTTACGATATAAATATTCTCGATCGGGCAAACGCCGTCGAAACGATCAACTGTCTGCTGCAAAAGTGTCTTACCGGTTCCCAACACATCGTGAAACTGTTTAGGGAAGTCTGTTCTGCTGAAAGGCCAGAACCTCGTACCAACTCCACCGGCCATTATAATTACATAAGAATCCTGCATTGTGAAAGGTAATTTTATTTATCCACACTATGAAAAACTACTCAAAGCTACGGATAAACGCCCACTTATGACCAATGCAAATGAACCAATGAGCCCAGAAAATGGGATTAATGCGCTCTTTTCGCCGTATAGCACATTTTTCAATTGGTTACCGAACCGCACATGGCCAAGTTCCTCTAAAAATTCAAAGATGCCAAGATTGTATAATTTAAAATGATTTGAAGAAAAAATAGTATAATTATGCTATGTGATACTATAATATTCTTTTAACTTGCTGGTAGAACATCAACCCACTTAAAACCATGAAACACTTGTCTACAATGCTAAGACTATGCCCTTTTATTTGGGTCATAATGCTTGTTTCCAATGCGTACGGACAGATTACAGTCAATGGCATAATCACCGAATCCACGACCGCGGAGCCACTTGCCGGTGTGAGTATCCAGGTTAAAGGAAAAGTAACCGGGACCATTACAGACAATAAAGGCGCGTTCAATCTTACTACAACTTCCAGTCCGCCTTTTACACTAATTGTTTCATCTGTTGGATTTCAAACGCAGGAAATAGAAGTGACCGGCGGCATGTCCAAACTGGACATTAAGCTGGTGGAGCAGGTGATTTTGGGTCAGGAAATTATTGTTGCGGCTTCGAGGGTAGAAGAAAGCGTTATGAAATCGCCTGTTGCCATTGAAAAAATGGACATCAGAAATATCAGGGAAACGCCGTCGGCAAATTTTTACGACGCATTGGCCAATCTCAAAGGCATTGATATGACTACGCAGGGTGTTTTGTTCAAATCAGTAAACATGCGTGGGTTTGGCAGCACGGGTAATCCGCGGACGGTCCAGATGATCGACGGGATGGATAATCAGGCGCCGGGTTTAAATTTTCCCCTGGATAATATCATCGGTATGTCTGAGCTGGATGTTGAGAATGTCGAAGTCTTACCAGGCGCCGCTTCCGCACTTTACGGACCTAATGCGATTAACGGGCTGATCCTTATGAACAGCAAAAGCCCGTTTTTATATCAGGGATTAAGTGCCAATGTGAAGTCGGGCGTGATGCACGAGTCCAACCGCTCCAAAGCAACGACGCCATTTATAGACGGCACCATTCGCTATGCCAAGGCATTTAATAATAAAGTAGCATTCAAAGTCAACCTGTCCTACATTACCGCAAAAGACTGGGAAGCAACGAATTACAATAATCTAAATGTAGGCGGCGCATCCGATCCGAGGCGCGGTGCAGGAACCGATAACGACTACGATGGCGTGAATATTTACGGGGATGAGGTCCAGACCAACATCAATGCTGTTGCCGGCACATTGGCTGCCAACGGCCTGATCCCGCAAGCCGCCGTAGCACTGGTTCCGAATACATTTGTAAGCCGCACGGGTTACCAGGAAAAAGACATTGTGGATTACAATACCAAAAGTTTCAAAGCCAATGCGGCTGTTCATTACAGGATCAATGAGAAAATAGAAGCCATTGCACAGGTCAATTATGGCTATGGAACAACAGTTTACACCGGAACAGGCCGCTATTCGCTCCGCGACTTCAACCTGACGCAAGCCAAGCTCGAACTGAAAGCCGATAATTTCACAGTTCGGGCCTACACCACGCAGGAACGTTCGGGCAAATCGTATCTGGCAGGGTTAGCCGCGGTTTCCATGCTCAATGATTTCAAGCCGCATGCCACCTGGTTTGGCGAATATGTAGGCGCTTTTGCGACCGCACGAGGTGCCGGAATGCCGGAGGAGCAAGCACATCTGGCAGCACGCGGCGTGGCAGACAAAGGTATGCCGATGCCGGGAACCGCAGCGTATGATCAGTTATTGGATAAATACAGAAATCTGCCGATCGTGAATGGCGGAGGCGGTTTTGCTGATAAGACCAACCTTTATCACATTGAAGGATTTTATAATTTTAAAAACCAGGTCAAATTCGTCGAGCTGCTGGCGGGCGCCAATTACCGCCTTTACGAGCTGAGATCGGCCGGGACATTATTTGCAGACACCAAAGAAGGCCGCAATGGCAAAATCCCGATTTCGGAATTCGGTGCTTTTTTACAGGCCGGCAAGAATTTGCTAAGCGATCATTTGAAACTGACAGCTTCGATCCGGTATGATAAAAACGAAAATTTTGATGGACAGTTTACCCCCAGAATTTCGGCCGTAACCACATTCGGTGAGCACAACATTCGGCTATCTTACCAGACCGGTTTCCGCATCCCTACCACCCAGAACCAATATATTGACCTCAGAACACCATCCGGGACATTGATCGGCGGTTTACCTGAATTTGATGCCCGGTATAATCTTTCCAATGGTATTTTAAGGCAGAATTTGTCAGAAGATGCTATAAAACAAGTCATTGCCAGTGACCCGAGCATTGTGCAAAATGCAACGAACTATGCCAAAGCAGCCGTTACGCAACAAGCTACTACGTCCATCATGGCAGCCGTAACAGCACAGGTGACAACAGCAGTAAACCAGGGTGTTGCTGCGGGGGCCATTCCTAATAATCCTGATGCCATTCAGGCAGCGATTACAGCGGGTGTGAACCAGACTTTGCCGGGCGTTCTTTCTGCTCAGCTTCCGGGCATTCTGGCCGCGCAAGTTCCTGGCCTGGTGCCGACGCTGGCCAAAGCATATGCACTGGAAAAACTGCCTAAATACAAACCAGCCAAGTTGAAACCTGAACGCATAGCCTCCTATGAAGTTGGTTACAAGGCTGTTATTGCCAAAAAGCTTTTCGTTGATGCCTATTATTACATTAGTAAATACAAAAATTTCATCGGCGGAACGGTGATTGTCGTGCCCACAGCTGCTGCATCTCCCGGCCTTCCAATCGAATCGGGGATAGGCGTTGGGAATTTCAATGGCTATTCCAGAACGGTGAACACAACGGAAACCATTACAACGCGCGGATTTGCATTAGGCCTGACTTATTCACTGCCAAAAGGATTCAATGTGGGCGGTAATGTTGCCAACAACGAGCTGAGTGACTTCAAACCGTCACCGGAAGTGCAGTATTCACAGTTTAATACGCCAAAATACCGCTATAACCTCTCTTTCGGGAGAAGAATTACCAGCAATAATTCAGTTGGATTCAACATTGCCTATAAATATCAGCAGGCGTTTTTGTGGGAGTCAAGCTTCGTTTTGCCCAGCACTACGAATGTGCCGATATTCTCAAACACGCGTGTGCCTGCGGTAAGCGTGCTGGATGCGCAAGTGAGTTATAAGGTCAATGCATTAAAATCGATCATTAAGCTGGGCGGCACCAATTTACTGGGCAAATCTTACATTCAGGCTTACGGAAGCCCTAATGTAGGCTCAACTTATTACGTCTCGATTACATTCGATGAATTGCTGAATTAGAAACCGCCTTACTTTTCGCCGTAAGACAGATCGCCCGCATCGCCGAGTCCGGGAACAATGTACCAGTGCTCGTTGAGCTTCTGATCGATTGCGCCTAGCCATAACCGGCAGTGCGGAATGCGTTTTTGCAGATATTCAACGCCCTCGGGACTGGCAATCACGGATGCAATGTGCGTTTGTGCGGGAATGCCGAAGCGGAGCAAAGCGTGATATACTTTTTCCATCGACCGTCCCGTGGCAAGCATCGGATCTATTAATATTAATATTTTACCCGTCAGGTCCGGGCTGGTAATGTAGTCCATTTCAACCTCAAACTCCTCTTCCGCATTGATATGATGACCCCGGTAAGCGCCGATAAATGCATTGTCGGCCTTATCAAACATATTCAAAAAACCCTCGTGCAGAGGCAGTCCGGCACGCAAAATCGTGGCCAGGACCACGGGTTGGAGCAATGACCGGGACGATGCTTGTCCGAGAGGTGTCTCCACTTTTTCCGTTTTGAATGTGAGCGTTTTAGAAAGTTCGTAGGCCAGCAACTCTCCTATCCGCTCCAAATTCCGCCGAAATCGCATCCTGTCTTTCTGCAAATTTACGTCACGCAATTCGGCCAGATAATGATCGGCGATGGAAGGTTTTTGGGAAAGTAAAAACATAGGAAGGACAGTTTTTTAAACTACTCCATGCAAGATAATACAAATTCATTGACGTAATTTGGAAGAGTTATTTGAAAAATCATCCGCAAACGGTGAATGGTGTGAACAGTAGATTTTTTTTGCCTATGGATCAAGGAATTATCCGGCTTTTCAAAATATTGATTTTATCACTGATATCCCTGTCATACGTACATGCACAAAGTTCTTTTGTTCCTTTCAATGACGATTATTACCATTTAATTGATCGTTTAGAGATCAAAAGGGGCAAATTCACAGAAGGTTTTCATTCCAATGTCAAGCCCTTTGAGCGTAAAGCAATTGTTGCGTTAACAGACTCCATATTAAAGGAAGGAACAATAAATCTGACGGACCGCGACTGGGAAACCATTGATTATTTGCGGGAGGATAGCTGGGAGTGGACAAATGGAATGATCGCTACGGATTCCCTGAAATACGATAAATTGGCCAGATTAGGCCTTTTTAAGGATCCGCCGCCCGGAAAAAAACGCAGATTTTTCAATCACCCCGCCGACCTTTACAGCATTCACAACCAAGATTTCGACCTGCATTTTAACTTTACTACAACCAACTTCATAGGCAGCGATAACAGCTACGGTAAAAAGTTCGGCAGAAATGAGGATTCAACACCAAACCGATTATGGGGAACCAGCAGAGGTGTGGAAATTCGTGGGATGATCAATGAGAAGCTGGGATTTTATACATATGTAACAGATACGCAGGGCCGTTTCCCGCGCTATGTTGATGATTTCAAAAATATTTACAGTTTCCCGGGTGAAGGACTGGCCAAAGCAACCCGGAACCGTGGCATCGACTATCTTACGGCAAGAGGCTACATTACATTCAGACCGTTAAAGAGCATCAATGTGAAGTTCGGGCACGATCATAATGTGTTCGGAAGTGGTTTCAGGTCATTGATCCTGTCGGATAACAGCAGCCCTTATTTATTCTTACGACTTGATACACAGCTTGGTAAATTCCGCTATACCAACTTGTACACCAGCATGATCAATGCCAATACCCGTTCATATCAAACCGACGGGCTCCTGAGACGTAAAAAGTTTGCGGCAATTCACCATTTGAGCGTCAACTTAACGGACAAAATCAATATTGGTGTATTTGAGGCAGAGGTTTTTAACAGGGATTCCGTAGGCGGCGGTTATGATCTGAATTATCTGAACCCGATCATTTTCTATCGTTATGTGGAATCTTATCTGGGAAGTAAAGACAATGCCATCTTAGGTTTCGATTTCCGTTGGCTGGTTGCTAACAAGGCTTCCATTTACAGCCAGTTTGTGCTCGATGAATTTTTGACAAAATTCCTTTTTAACGGCAGCGGTTCCTGGACGAATAAATATAGTTTTCAGCTTGGCGGAAAGTATGTGGATGCATTTGGCGTGCCTAACCTGGATTTGCAGGCAGAATACAACGTGGTTCGACCCTACACCTATTCGCATAAGGACGGTGGTGCCAATTACGTACATTACGGACAATCATTAACACATCCGTTAGGCGCGAATTTCCGTGAGTATCTTGGCATAATCCGTTATAAAGCCACTTCCCGGCTTTCTTTTTACGGAACTATTATGATGGCCAACCAGGGAAAAGACCCCGATGAAAATACGAACTTTGGCAGCGATATTACAAAAAGTTACGATAACCGGAACGGCGATCTGAACCAGACGATCGGCCAGGGCATTAAAGCCTCCACTGCTTACACGGACCTGCGGGCAAGCTATTCGCTGGCACATAATTTATTTATTGACGGCCGTTTTCTCCAAAGAAGAATTAATTCTCCCGACGAATCAATAGCCGCCAAGTCGACGGTTTGGTCCCTGGCACTGCGCTATAACATGGCATTTCGCCAGCACACTTACTAGTAGTCAACGACTTCCTTTATTTCACACCGATAACCTTTATCAAAAACCATAAGTAATATGGAAACCAATCCCCATGAACTTCGCGATCTGATTCGGCTTGCTTTGCTGGAAGATATTGGCGACGGCGATCATTCTTCCCTCTCCTGCGTGCCAGAAAATGCGACCAAGCGCGCACAATTACTTGTGAAACAGGATGGAATTCTGGCGGGCGTTGAGGTGGCCCAGATCATTTTTGACGAGACGGCCGCAGCCTATAATTACCCCCCCCTAAAAATAAATGTGTTACTTCTTGACGGAACTTACGTCAAAAGCAAGGATGTGGTATTTACCGTTGAAGGGAATGCACGATTGATCCTGAAAGCTGAACGGCTGGTTCTCAACACAATGCAGCGCATGAGCGGCATTGCAACCTATGCCCGCCAGATGTCGGATCTGATCAAAGACTTGCCCGTAAAGCTGCTCGACACCAGAAAAACGACACCTAATTTTCGTGTTTTTGAAAAATTAGCTGTAAAAATCGGCGGTGCGGTAAATCACAGGATGGGCTTGTACGACATGATTATGTTGAAAGACAACCATGTGGATTATGCAGGCGGCATTGAACCGGCCATTTTGCGCGCGAGTGCTTACAGGCAGAAATTGGGTAAAAACCTGAAAATTGAAATAGAAACCAGAAATCTCAAAGAAGTTGACGAAGTGCTGCGTGTGGGGATGGTCGACATTATTATGCTGGATAATTTTTCACTCGATGACCTGCGCGAGGCCGTAAAACGCATTGGTGGGCGGTACGAAACGGAAGCATCGGGAAATATTACGGAAAAAACATTGCGCGCGGTGGCGGAAACCGGCATTGATGGCATTTCCAGCGGCGCATTAACACACCAGGCAAGGAGTCTGGATTTGAGTTTAAAAGCCTTTTAACCTTTCACTAAACCAAAAGCGTATGATTAAACAAAATACATTAACATACGCTTTTAGGTCAAAAATCCGGGATCGGGCGGTTCTGCCGTGCATTGTTCTTGCGCTTATTTTTTTATTGAGTCCCAAAAACCTTTTTGCCCAGGAGCCGCCGCGCGGGGAGATTGACATTGATGCCTTCATCCAAAACCTGATCGCCGATCCTTCCGAAGAGGCCGATTACAGCGAACTCTACGAATCGCTTTTCGCATTATATGCTGATCCGATAGACATTAATAAGGCAACCCGTGACGAATTGGCGGCTTTAATGCTCCTTTCAGAAAAACAGTTAAATTCCTTTTTCAAATACCGCGAACTGCTCGGTCCGCTCATTTCCCTTTACGAACTACAAGCCATTCCTGATTTTGATCTGGCCGCCATTTATCGGTTACTGCCTTTTGTGACGGCCCATTCGCGCACATTGTCCCTGGCTGAGTCCCTGAAAAACCCTTCGCAACATTTCCTGATCGTCCGCTCCGGAAAATTACTGGAAAAACAAAAAGGCTTCCTGCCTGCTGATTCCGGATCTACGGCTTCAAGATATAACGGAAAACCAGTTTACGGATATTTGCAATACCGGAATTCCCGCGCGGGAGTTTACAGTTACGGCTTCGCTATGGAGAAAGATGCGGGCGAAGTTTGGTGGAACTGGAATGCAAAACGGCAAATTCTCGGCTCGGATTTTTCCTCATTTCATGTACAGATTATGAACCAGGGAAAGATCAAAAACCTGATCATTGGGGATTATCAAATGCAGGCTGGGCAAGGACTCGTAATGGCCGCGGGATTTTCGCTGGGCAAAGGTGCAGAGGTCATCAGCTCCACATACAGAAGCACATTAGGCTTAAAACCTTACACTTCTGCATTGGAATCCAACTTTTTCCGGGGAGCCGCAGCGACGTTTTCATTGTCAAAGCATTTTGAGCTGACAACATTTTATTCTTATACCAAAAGAGACGCAACTGTCAATGACGCGAAAGACGATCGTGAGCACATAGCCAGCTCCTTACCTGTAACCGGTTACCATCGGACAGCGGGCGAGCGGGACAAGCATAATAATCTTTTGGAACAAAATATCGGGATGCATTTGCTCTTTAAGCCGCCTTCCAAAGTTGGCCAGCTTGGCTTCACATGGCTGAATACGGGTTATGACATTAAATTACAGAAGCGGAATGCGGCTTACAACCGCTATGAATTTTCCGGAAAACACAATCTTGTTGTTGGCCTGCATGGAGATTACCGATGGCAAAACATTCATTTTTTCGGAGAAGCGGCACGCTCGAAAAGCGGAGGTTATGGAGCCATTGCAGGCTTAATAGCAGCATTGGGTAAAAAGTTTGATATCAGCATGTTAGGCCGTCATTACGACCGCGATTTTCACACATTCTACGGAAATGCCATTGCAGAAGCCACGAGACCGATTAATGAAACGGGCGGTTATGCGGGTTTTCGTTACGCACCGGACCGGCGTTGGAAGCTGAGTGCCTATTATGATTATTTCAAATTTCCCTGGCTGAAATATCTGGTCGATGCGCCTTCGAAAGGTTATGATTATTATTTCCACATTCTCTGGAAGCCTAACAAGCGATTTAATGCTTACGCTTTATATCACCAGAAGAAAAAACAGCGCAATGCGCCGTCAGATAGCGGGAACGAAGATGGGCTCGTTTCCACAATCCGCAAAACGGCGACGATCAATGTTGAATATGAAAAGCCGCTCCGATTTTCTCTTAAAACACGCTTGCAAAGCGGCAACCTGGCCTATATAAAGATTTCAAAATCAAATGGTTTCACACTTTTACAAGACGTAAGCTGGCAATTTCCCAGGCTGGAACTGAGTGCCCGCCTGGCCTATTTCAAAACGGATGATTATGACAGCAGACAATATGTGTATGAAAAAGATATGCTTTACGCCTTCTCCATTCCCGCATATTACGACGCCGGCACCCGGCATTATCTCATGGCGCGTTATGCCGTTTCCAAAAATATGAAGCTGTGGCTCAGGTGGTCACAAACGCGCTATGCAAATCTGGACAAAATCAGCTCCGGCCTGAATGAAATTCAGGGTGACAAACGCAGCGAGTTAAAGGCCCAGGTAATGTATCAGTTTTGATTAAATGTTTTTGATTGCCCGTAATTAATCCCAAAATTTGACCTCTTTTTCAAGATCCAATGCAAGACAACAAACTAGAAGCACTTAAAAAATATTTTGGTTACGACTCCTTCCGACCGCAGCAAGCCGAAATCATCGACACCGTCATGGCAGGCAAAGATTGCCTCGTCCTCATGCCGACCGGCGGCGGAAAGTCAGTCTGTTTCCAGATTCCCGCCATACTTAAAGACGGCCTGACCGTTGTTATCTCACCCTTGATCGCGTTGATGAAGGATCAGGTGGAAGCATTGCGGGGAAACGGGGTGAATGCGGCGTTTTTGAATTCATCCCTTTCTGGCGCTGAGCAGGATAGCGTGATGTGGCAAGCAAAAACAGGCGAATTAAAATTGCTATACATTGCACCCGAACGCCTTTTTTCGGGAAATACATTTGATTTTTTACGAGAGTGGAATGTAAAGTTGTTTGCTGTGGACGAATCGCACTGTATTTCGTCCTGGGGCCACGATTTCCGCCCGGAATATCGCCAGCTGAACACGTTAAAGATGCGCTTTCCAGACATTCCGGTTATTGCATTAACAGCAACCGCCGACCGCGTGACACGCCGGGACATTCTGAAACAGCTGAACATTGAATCTGCCGAAACATTCATCGCTAGTTTCGACCGGCCCAACCTCAACCTGAGCGTGCTTCCGGGTAGAAAACGCATGCAGCAAATCCAGGAGTTTCTGAAAAAACACGAGGGACAGGCCGGCATCATTTACTGTCTGAGCCGTAAAGGAACCGAAACGGTGGCGGCGAGCCTGAAAAATGCCGGTTTCAAAGCCGAATATTATCACGCAGGTCTGGCGCCGGATAAACGCTCTCGCGTACAAGAGCAATTTCTGAAAGATGACATTCAGGTGATTGTAGCCACCATTGCCTTCGGAATGGGTATTGACAAATCCAATGTGCGCTGGGTTATTCACTACAACTTGCCTTCAAATGTAGAAAGCTTTTACCAGGAAATCGGTCGGGCAGGGCGTGATGGTTCTCCTTCGGACACCGTGCTTTTTTACAGCTTCCTGGATATCATTACCAGGCAAGATATGATCAACAATTCGGATCAATCTGCCGAGCAGAAAGAGCTTTTGCACGCCAAACTGAACCGGATGAAGCAATATGCGGAAGCGGACATTTGCCGGAGGCGCATCTTACTCAGCTATTTCAATGAAGCCGTGGATTACGACTGCGGAAACTGCGATGTGTGCAGAAACCCAAGAACGCGGTTCGATGCCACCGTTATTGCCCAGAAAGCCCTTTCCGGCATTGCCCGCACCGACCAGAAAATAGCGATGGGGATGCTGATCGATATTTTGCGGGGCAGCCGTAACCGCAACATTCTGCAACACGGCTACGACCGGCTTCCCACCTTTGGCGTCGGTAACGAGCTTCGCGGGGAAGAATGGGCGGAATACATTGGCCAGCTGCTGAACTCCGGCGTGATGGATATTGCGTACGACGAAGCACATTCATTCAAACTAAATCCGGTGAGCAAGCAGGTTTTGAAAGGCGAACGCAAAGTAGAGCTCGTGAAATTCATTCCGATTTCCGAACGCAAAGCCAGGGAAGAAGCGCTGGTTCCGAAAGAAAAACCGAAGCAGGAAATCATTCGCGATGCATTGTTCGAACGCCTGCGCATATTAAGAAAACAAATGGCCGACGCGCTGGGCGTTCCTCCTTATGTCGTTTTCAGCGATGCAACGCTTTCAGAGATGGCGCAGAAAAAGCCAATTTCGGAGGCGCAGATGAAAGCCGTTTCAGGGATTGGTGCAGAGAAATTCCGTCGCTATGGTGAAACATTCATTAACGAAATTCTGGCCTTTGCAAGGGAAAATACGAAGCCCGGAACACGTGTGGTAAAGGGAATGACCTATGTAGAAACACTGGATTTGTATCAGGAAGGTTACTCTTTAAAAATAATTGCAGAAAAACGTGATCTCAGTACAGTCACCATTATTTCACATTTAATTAAGCTGAAAGAAGATGGTCACAACATTGATTTACGAGGACTTATTGATAATCAGGCATATAATACGATAATTCAAGCCGCACAGGAAATCCAGGTTGGAAAAAACGATCCACTCAAACCCCTTTTCGAGCTGCTTAACGAGCAATTCGACTACGGACAGATCCGGCTCGCACTTGCACTTTTCGAGGAATCACGGAATTAAGTTTTATATTTACATCATTATACTATCAACGCCATGTCAAGACAAAATATACTATCTGGTTCTCCCTGGGAAGACAAAATGGGATACTGCCGCGCGGTGCGCATCGGTAACATTATAGAAGTTGCAGGCACTGTTGCCATCGTTGACGGAGAAAAGGTAAAGGCAGACGATGCTTTTGCTCAGACGAATAACATTATTGAAAGAATCGAAAAGGTTCTGCAGGAAGCCGGAGCCAGTTTAAATGATGTTGTGAGAACACGCATTTTTACCACGGACATCAGCCTGTTCGACGATATAGCAAGAGCGCATGGCGCTTTTTTCAGGGATATCAAGCCTGCTACGGGGATTTACGAGATCAGCAAACTCGTTGCGCCGGAATATTTAATTGAAATCGAGTTCACGGCCATTGTGTCGTAATATATTGAAATAGTTAAAAAAGCCCTTTACATAATGATAAGGCACTTTTTTGTACTAAAATAATTTTTTAACGGTTACAACCATCTGGAGCGAAAATTGCTCTTTGTGTTGTAGTTGTCTGAAAAGGACCCTTAAAAAATAGACATCTTAAATATGAAAAATAAACATACGTTGCTCATAGCCACCTTTTTACTAGGACTTTGTGTACTACAAAAAGAGGCACGTTACAAAGCAATGACGGGTGGGAATGTGGAAAAAATGTACAATATTCCCTCAATAGATAGAAGTGGTGAATTGGCAAACCAGGAATTATCCAACTCACGCCAAGCGCAGGAAGTGACTATTTTGTCAAAATCTGATTTATTTGATTTTACTTCCTTAGATAGTTCTTCGCAGTCGGTGAGTTCGGTAAAATTGATGAACAACAGCCTGCTTAACATTTCGTCGGGAACGAAATTGCTTAATAATTAAAGACACTATGGGCGCTTAACTAAAAAGGCCCATAATGTCTTCCTGACTTAGTTTTTTGATAAAACCTGATTCTCCGCCAACCAGGTCTTCCGCCAGATCTTGCTTCCGCTGCTGAAGCAAAAGAATTTTCTCTTCAATCGTATCCTTGCAAATCATTTTATAGGCAAACACTTTGCGCGTCTGCCCTATCCGGTGCGTCCGGTCAATGGCTTGCCTTTCTACCGCTGGGTTCCACCATGGATCAACGAGATAAACATAATCCGCTTCCGTGAGGTTAAGGCCCACACCACCCGCTTTCAAGCTCATCAGGAACACCCGGCAAGTCTGGTCATTCTGGAAACGGTTCACACGGCCTGCGCGATCAACGGTTTGCCCATCCAGATACTCGTAAGGAATGTTCACTTTTTCCAAATGCTGCCGGATCAGATCCAGCATTCCAAGGAACTGGCTGAAAATCAAAATCTTATGATTCGAAGCATTCTCCTCGATCTCTCTTACAATTTCTTCAAGCTTAGCCGATTCATTGCCGAAATCCTCATCACCCGACAAGATCGAAGGCGAATCGCAAATTTGCCTCAGTTTTAACAAGGCTTCCAGAATCAGGAAACTGCTTTTGTTTAACCCTTCTGTTGCCAGTTTCTCGGCAATTTCCAGCCGGTATTTCTCGCGGAATGTGTCGTACACTTTTCGCTGCTTCTGACCCATTTCACAAAACAGAATGGTTTCCGTCTTGTCCGGTAAATCCGTCGCAACTTCCTCCTTCGTGCGTTTCAGCATGAATGGATACACAAGCTTGCGCAGTTCAGCAGCTTTCTCTTTATCCTGATATTTGTCGATAGGCGTCGCATATTCGCTACGGAAAAAGTCCGCGTGGCCCAGCATGCCCGGATTCAGGAATTCAAATTGGGAATAAAGGTCAAATGTATTGTTCTCCACCGGCGTTCCCGTCATCGTCAGGCGATTCTTGGCGTGCAGCAGTCGGGAAGCTTTTGAGGTGAGCGAATCAGGGTTTTTGATAGCCTGCGCTTCATCCAGCACAATGTAATTGAAATCGAATTTCCGAAGCAGCTCCACATCGCTGCGCATGGTGCCGTATGTGGTCAGGATAATGTCGTATTCACGGAAAAAATCAATGTCTTTCCGGCGCGCCATTCCCCGGTGCACATACAAGCTTAGGTCGGGGGTAAATTTTGCAGCCTCGGCCTGCCAGTTGAAAATCAGCGTTGTAGGAACTACGACAAGGTTCGTATTTTGCGGATTCAGGTTTTTTTGCTGTTGGAGGAACGTAAGCATCTGCAAGGTTTTTCCTAAACCCATATCATCCGCGAGGCAGCCACCCCAGCCAAATTCATCCAGGAAATGGATCCACTTGTAACCCTCTTCCTGATATTGCCGCAATGTCGCATTCACATTTCCCGGCAATGCTACATTAGGGATTTGCTTGAAATTCAGGAGTTTTTGTTTCTTCTCATGAAGCTCCCGGAACACCTCTTCATTATCCGTTTCCGAAACGAGTTCGTCGATAAGTGAGAAGTGGATTTTCGACAAATGGATTTTATCTCCATTCACCCTACCGAATTGCAGCAATGGTTCCAGCTTGCTGATCCATTCATCGGGTAGGACACCCAGCGAACCGTCCTGTAACTGAACGTAATTTTGCTTTTTCAACAATGCTTTTTTCGCATCCGCCAGGGAAACCCGCTGGTCGCCGAAAGTGATTTCCACCGTCATATCAAACCAGTCGATCCCCGATGAAGCATTCACTTTCACGGTTCCGCGGTTCGGGTTGAAGCGCATTTTTTTCAGGTCTTTGAAACCCAAAAGCTCATATTTCTTTTTGCCGACGGCCTCTACAAAGCTGAAAAGCCATCCGCCTTTCATTACCTGATCCAGGGGAACATAGAAAAACGGCTGCCCGGTCTGGTTCGCAAAAGCCGGATTCAAGGATTTCAACCATTCCCAGACTGCATTTTCGGCAGGCAGGTCACGTTCCAGCATGGTAATTTTATTGTCTTCGAAGCCGGTTTTGCTCCGACGCTGGTCGTGCATGAAGACAAGCTCGGAGCCTTCCTCGTTTTCGTCCTGATAAACAAAATTGGGGACGATCAACAGGTTAGCATCATCTTCTTTCAGATAAATTCTTGGCTTACTGAAAGTTAAAGGACGGGAAAGCACTTCGTGCCGCGTCTGGAAAATAACATCGAACTGCTCACCAACCGGAATGATCCAGTCCCGCAGAAATTCTTCCGAAAACTCCTTCCTAACCCTGATTTTATATCCCGTCTGACCCAGGTAAGCGACCATTTCGGCCTCGCTGATGCCAGCCCAGCGGAAAAGTGTCTTTTCATTATGAATGCCCAGCCAAAAACTATCCAGGGATACCACTTTTTGTAGTTCCAGAGGGCTTCCAGCTTTCAGTTCAACGTATGGATTTAATGTGATAAACTCCTTATCCTCAGTAAGAACAAAGAAAAGCTTCACAGGCTCGCGATGCAGTTCCAGTTGCGTAAGCTGGTTGTTGCTTGTTACATAATCGCCGTCCGCAAGATAAATGCGCTCGGCATCCAGGTCGTTGAAAATCCTGTTCAGGTTCTTCCCAACGTAGTTCCTGGCTTCATAACGCTGCTCTGAACTCACGTCATCAAAATGCAGATATGCATTGTAAGACCAGCCCTGCTTGCGGATGAATTTTTGCAAACCTTCTTCCCAATGCTTCGCAATGCGCACGAGGCGCGCATCCGCATCCGTCAGAACAGGGATTTCGTCCGCGGAATAGTAATGGCTCGATCCGCCCGCAATGTTCTTAATGTTGGTAATCTTCTCCGATTTGGAGCTGTATTTGACCGAAAAAACACCGAAACCAATGTCCAGCAAATGATTTTTTCCTTTTGGCCAAAAAACAAAAATAGAGATCCGGTCCTCGTCCTCCTGCTGACTATCCGACGACACACTGAAAGAAACGTTCTGCGCGGGCAAAATGCGGTCCCTTAATGTTTGCCAATCCTGGTAAGGGCCCACTTTCTGCAAGGCCGGATCGGCTTTGATCAGATATAAACCGCCGTCTTCATCGAGTTTGAATTCAAACTTCCCCTTAATGTCGTCTTCCAGCGAATAGCCGTATTCCGCCAGGAGATTGTTTTTTTCAACTGTAAGATCACGCATGACTTCGAATGCGCGATCGCCGAGCTCCTCCCGCAGTTTGAGCAACGCAGCCAGCTTGTGCTGACACAAGGGGACCCACAGCTGCTGATTGCAAGTGCAGGAAGTATGGATCTGCTTAGTGCTCTTGATCCGCTGAAAATCAACCGTAAAGTCCTGTTCATTTTCGCGCACAATGCATTGAGCTTCACCTTCTTTGGCCGAAACAATGATGACATTCTGAATCGATTCCCTGTTTTTCCAGGTATCTTCCAGAACCAGATTTCTTAGTTGAAGTTCCTTGATCTCTGCCAGCTCGATCACCGTGCTGCTCATTTCATGAACAACCTGCTTGATGGTCGGCATCTTATCGAGAATGTATAGAATGCTGGCCACGCGGTGCTTGCAAAGGCCATTTTTATCCGGGCAAGAACACTCGGTGGTGATCTGCGGCGTAAGAAAATCCCGGATATATATTTGGTAAAATTGAATAGAATAGTCGCTCTTGACCTTAAATTCGGCATTACCCGGACCATTGTAGTCGAGCTTGGAAACTTTTAATCCCCCGCTGCTATAAATGGAACGCCCTCTTGACAATACATCCTTCTCCGTCCGTCTTAATAAGAAGTTGGATAATTTCTCCTTCTTTTCGTTTTCCATTTACCCTGCTGCCATTTAAAATGCAAAAGTACGGTATGTTTCTCTTTTATAGAAATGAAGAGAAAATATATGGAAAATCTGAATTTCCGCTATTTGATATAAGGCTGATCGATAACGCCGATATGGCCCGATTTGGTTAACATCGTAACAAAGTCCTGAATCTGCTTTCCGACATTGGGATACATTAATTTCTTATCCAGCTCATGAATAGGAAGCCAAACCATTTCCTCGGCAGTTGTATGGACCGGGTTCAACTTGGGATCTCCTGTGATTTTGGTATGAAAAATCATGTGCAGGGTTTCTTTTTCGATCTCTTTCCAGATCACTTCCCCGCAGATCACCATCTCATTGATATCCGACATCACGCCCAATTCCTCATTCAATTCGCGGTCAAGTGCGGCTTGCAGACTTTCGCCGGGATCAGGATTGCCGCCGGGCAATGCATAAACCTCCTGATCGCCATAGCAATAGCGTAAAGTGAGCACGCGCTCATCTTGTAAAATAATGGCAGAAGGACGGACATTCATGGGTCTGGGAGTTGGTGTGCAGGATAATATAGCCCTATTATTGCTGCAAAACCATTTTTTCAATCAAAAGCATAAAAATATGGATCACCTTGATGTGGATTTCCTGAATGCGATCCGCATAGCCAAAGTGTGGGACGCGGATTTCAATGTCGGCGGCTCCGGCCAGTTTCCCGCCATCTTTTCCTGACATAATGATCACCTTCATGCCCTTCGCACGCGCTGCTTCGGTGGCTTTGATAATGTTCGCAGAATTTCCGCTGGTGCTGAGTCCGAATAGCACATCGCCAGGTTGTCCGAGACCTTCAATAAACCTTGAAAACACGTATTCGTAGCCATAATCATTGCTTACGCAACTCAAATGGCTTACATCGGAAATGGCTATGGCGGGCAAGGAACGGCGGTTATCACGGTAACGGCCTGTCAGTTCTTCCGCAAAATGCATGGCGTCACAATGTGAGCCGCCGTTTCCGCAGGAGATAATCTTTCCGTTTGCCAAAATCGCATCGGCCATTAACCTCGCTGCTTTTTCTATTTTTTCGATTTGGACGGGGTCATTCAAAAACTGGTCTAAAACCGCTTGTGCTTCTTTTAATTCCTGGCTAATAATGCTGGCGTAATCCATTTATATGTAAGATTTTAAATTTTTATCGCTTTCAAAACGTGGGTTTTCCGTCCCGGTCCTCTGTGTCGCTGCACTTCAAAACCCGCTGCCCTTAACGCACGTTTCACAATTCCTTTGGAAGAATATGTTACCAATACGCCGCCTTGCCGGGTTTGGGCTGCTACTTGTGAAAATATTTCTGCTGTCCACAATTCAGGTTGCGCTCTGGGATCGAATGCATCGTAGTAAATAACATCAAATTTCTCGGTTGACTTAAAATTTTCGAGCCGCGAATGTTCTTTCCTCAGTATAAAGTTTTCAGAAACCGCACATTCTGCTGACCACGCGCAGTCGTGCAGGTCCATAAAGCCGGAGTAGCCGGTTAACGCGGCATAGTTCAAAGAAAAAGCCTCGTCCCGCGTAACGGGAAAGGCTTCTACTGCGACGTAATAAATATTCTTTTTAAGCAAGTCGGCCAGTTTCCAGGTCAGGAAAGCATTTAACCCTGTTCCAAAACCCATTTCAAAAACATAAACCGGAGATTCCGCTTGTTCAAGGATCGGACGCAAACCGAGATTAACATAAATGTGCTCTGCTTCGACCAGCGCACCTTGTAATGAATGATATTGCTGATTGTACTGTGGACTATACAGCGAATGTGAACCGTCTTCGGTTACGATGAGGCGTTCCAAGTTAAGCCGCGTATTTAATTGAATTTGGCTTAAAAGTAAACTAAATCATTCTTTTGAGGGTAATTTGGGTAAAGAAAATATCTCCCTTCCGTTTTACCAGCAAATCAATGTTCCGCCCGTCGCCACGCTGTAAAAGCTTATAAATCTCACTGACATTCAAATCCGTAGCGGCATGATCATCTATAAACAAAAGCTGATCTCCTTCCAGAAGCCCCGCTTTACGAGCCGGTGAATCGTCGGCAATGTGGTTGACAATGTATGAACGCAGGTTGATGCCTTCCGCACGGATCTCCATTCCGCTCATATCATGCTCAAATTTCTCCCGCAAACGGCTTCTGACCGGTTTGAGCACCATATAGCTTTGCGAATAATTCATTGTTACCTTGAAACGGCGCAGCAGCTCACAGCCAATATTACCCTGCCGCGACTGCCCGGCGCGCAATTTGGAACCAAATGCAATGCTGTCCGGAAACGACGCCACAATATTGTCCATCGTAAAACGGCCCAGCCGCAGCCGGTCTATCCTGCCGAGATTGCCGTTAATCACCCCATTCAAACCACGTCCCAACTGTGCCCGGATGACCTTTTCAGGAAGTCTGAATGATTCTTTCGGCGTGTTATTGAGCAACAATGCGTGTCCGGCACCCGTATCGATCAGAACCCGGATCGGGTGCTCGCGGCCGTCGGCAAAAAGGGTTACCGCATCTGTAAATGGCTTGGTATCTTCAATGATCAGCGGGTGCTTGTCGCCTTTTCTTGTCTTATAACGATATTTATCGGGGCGCATTAATATCAGTTCTTTCTTCGAAAAATCGATGGTAACCACAAAGTTGTTGAAGATTTCGTAGCCAAAAATACCGTGAACCGGCACACCGACATATTCTGAAAGCCTTAAAAAATCATCTTCCAAAACGACAATGTTCTGGTGATTGGCTTTGAGGCGGCCCATAGAAAACCGGTTATCGATTGCCACATGCGCAGAAATACTGCTGCCTTCACCGGCGCCGGTCAGGTTTACTTTCCTGGTCAGGCGCAGCTTGTCGGGTTTGAGAATGTGGGGGTCTGTAATAATGATGGAACTTACTCCCGTGTCCAGAATAAAGCGGAGGGAGTCGGTGTCGTTAATCTTTGCATACAAAAGGATCAGGTTTGAATGCAGCTCAAAAGGGATGCGGGTGGATTTGTGATTTTTATCCAAAAAGTAGCCATACTTCTCCTCGGAAACGGGGGGCACATCTTCTGATTTAGCAAATGCTATGCTGCTCGTAAAAAGTATGATCGCTACAAATAACCACTTAGACGTTTTCATCGTGGCCTCCTTTCTTTAAAATGCTAAGTTCTGAACTCCGGTAGAAACATTATAGAACACGTTGATTATAAATGGCTTAACTCTGTCTTTATTATCCTCGGTGAACAGTAAGTGCCGAAAACGGCACGATCGGTTATCTAAGTAAAATTAATGCATTTTATCTCAATTAAACACAAAAAAATCTTTATATGTGCAAAGTTTCTGACATTTTTCAGAACATTTATGGATAATAATGTAAATGAGGAAATTATGGTAATTTTGTTGCGTTAAAAGGCGTTTTTCACAATAAAAATTTTCTCATGCGAAAAAAAATTGTTGCAGGTAACTGGAAGATGAACAAAGTTCTGGATGAAGCAGTTGCGCTGACTTCCGAACTCGTTAATATGGCGAACGATGAGGTTCAAGGTGATGTAAAAGTGATCCTTTGCCCTCCTTCCATTTATCTTACTACTATCAAAAAATATCTGGAAAGCGCCCCGAATTTTGCCCTGGCTGCACAAAACTGTTCAGACAAGGTCTCGGGTGCATATACGGGAGAGATTTCGGCACAAATGCTGCAATCGATCGGTGTGGAATATGTGCTGATCGGACATAGCGAGCGCCGTCAGTATTTTAATGAAGATAATGCGCTTCTGGCCAGCAAAGTAAATACTGCTTTGGAAAATGGCGTTTCACCGATTTTCTGCTGCGGCGAATCGCTGGATCAGCGTCAGAATGAAGATTATATCGGATTTGTAAAAAACCAGATCACAGAAAGTCTTTTCCATCTTTCGGAAGAACAATTGCTTTCAGTTGTGATCGCTTACGAGCCGATCTGGGCGATCGGAACTGGCTTAACGGCTTCGGCGGAGCAGGCGCAGGAAATGCACGCGGCTTTGCGTCAGCACATTGCATCTAAATATGGCGAGGCTGTTGCGGAAGAAATTTCTATCCTGTACGGTGGAAGTGTTACGGCAGCAAGCGCTCCCGAATTATTCAGCTCCCCGGACATCGATGGTGGCCTGGTAGGTGGCGCATCCTTGAAATCCAGGGAGTTTACAAACATTATCAAGGCGAGATAAGCATATTACATTTGGGTAACCACAAATTCTACCCGTCTGTTTTTGCTGCGTTCGACTTCGGAGGTGCCTTTTGCCAATGGGCGGGTGCCTCCGTAGCCTTTCGCCTCGATCCGGTCGGCAGCGATGCCTTTTTCAATTAAATAGCTCCGCACCGATTCTGCTCTTTTTCGGGACAGGTCCAGGTTTTTGTCAAAGTCACCCACATTATCCGTGTGGCCCTCAACCCGGATCTTCATACTCTCGCTTTCTTTCAGCAAATCCACGAGCGTGTTGAGCTCTTCGTATGATTCGGGCAGCAGGTCCACTTTTGATGTTTCAAAATATACATTCGGCAAGCTGATCGTCTCGCCTATTGCCATTTTACCGGCTTTCATTTTTTCCAAACCACTTTTTGGCTGTTCTACCGCAACCGGCTCTTCGGCTGGCTCCTGTTTCACTTCCACCTTGGGCTTTGGTGCGGGCTGAACGGGCTTTTTAACTGGCCTTTCTACTTTTGCGGCTGCCTGCGGGGCTTTCGCTTCCTTTTTCAGCGGGTTTTTAATGTGGATACCATAAAAATTCCACGACTGGCTTCCACCCGTGCTACGCCCTTCATAAAAGTCAAAAACCTCAATTCCAGGATCCAGACGCTCAAAATAAGCCACGAAATTAACGGTGTCGCCGGGCATAATCTCTTTTGATCCCGAAGTAGGGATGTTGTCCGCTTTGATAAACTTGAACTTTATATCTATTTCTCCTGGCTTGTAAAGGCGGGTTTCCGGATCGAGCCAGATGGCGCCGGCATTAGGCTGCTGAAATTGCTGCTGCTGTTTCCTGGGAATAGGGAACGGAAGGTTACGCGGCTGGACCTGCACTGCCTTTTTTTCAACAAACTGAAAGTGGATAATGGTCTGCTGATCGGTAAGTTCTACACGCCTGATCTTTACATATGGCACAGACTGCTCCTCAACCTTGGGGTTATTCGTGATTTGTCCAAAACCCGGACTGAATGAAAATACAATGGCAACTGCTCCTGCCAAAAGCACTTTGAAATTCATGACATTACATTTTTAACTTTTTAAAACTAACTGCAAGAACGTCCTAACATTCCTGATAGTTTGTTAAAATTTGTTAAACAATGTAACTTATTGATTGTCAGAGATAAAAGCAGACCAGAATTGCGGATCATAGCGCTCCCAGGCATGGCATCCGAAAGGCAGTTTGTGCTGCATGATCTCATATGTCGCAGCTGGGCTTTTTTCAAAAGCAAAACCCAGCGCCTCGTGCCAGGAAGGGAGTTTAAGAAACAATTTCATAGGAATCAATCGCGTTGCTTCCTGCGAAAAAAGCATATCCTCATTCCCGACCCAAGCCGGATAAACTGCATTATAAATTTTCAGATAGCGAATAATAGCCGGAATGCGCCTTAATGATAATCCACCATTGAACACAACGCGGTGCGTGGAAAGCGCATCGGCAAATTGCTGGTAAGCCCCTGCTCCCAGTGCGTCAAGCGCAGGCATATGCAGCGAGGGCGCTCCTACATAATCAAAACCTTTTGCACACCACGCCAACAGTAAATCCTGGAAAACGTAAGCGTCTAGCTGATAGATCAGTATGTATTCGTAGGCAAGAAATGTTTTGTAAAAATCAATAGAGATCATGAGCCGGTTGTAGGCTGCAATGTCTTTGAAGAATGCGTCGTTGAAGCTAACGAGCTCAATGTTTGGGTAAGCCTCTGTAACAGCATTCAAATCCAGGCTTGCCGGTTTGACGATTTTGACAGGATAATTTCCCAAAACCTTCATGCATTGCTTCAATGACAGTTTTTCATTCTCATTCATCACCGATTTATAAACCGGGATAACAACTGCAACGGAAGATTTTGATTTGCTTGATTTCACTATAACCGGATCATTTATTCGAGTAAGTCGCCCATGGCAGGCAACCACCAATCTTTGCTGCTGAAATGATAATGGCCCTGAATGATGTGGCTGGCAACCGTGGGCAGGCGTAAAAGCCGGTTATCAGGCAATGCGGCGCGTTTAAAAAAGTGCTTCTGCGCAAGGTCCAGCTTGACCAGTTTTTCTTGCGGCACAAAAGGGAGGGACTGCAAAAGCCTGTACATTCCGAGCAGCTTTTCCCCTTTTTCCTTTAATGGGATCAATTTCTTGGTGCGGTCGCGTTTCAGCCGGTCTTTGAGCTGAACTTTGTCCACTTTATTTCCAAACCCAACCTGCTGGCTGGCGTGAATGCGGTAGTAAATGAGTGTTTCAGGAATAAAATCAATTTTACATTCGAGGCTGAGCACCATCGCCATCCAGGCGTCGTGAATGAGGTCAGGAACATTGGTTGGAAATGGCATCAACCGCGCCAGACACGATTGTCTGATCGCTAATGTTGCCCCCGTCACGATAAAACCTGTGAAAAGGATCTCATGCGCTTTGCCATTTTTCCACCTATTCTGCTTTTTTGAATCAAATTCAATTTCCTCCCAGATTGTGCTGCCGACTGGCTTTGAATCGTCGTCCATTTTCATGGCGTCGCAGAAAACGGCATCTTTATCGGGATTTGCATTCAGATAATCCGCCTGTTTCTGAACGCGGTCTGGACGCCATTTGTCGTCCTGATCGCAAAGGAAAATGATATCACCAGTGCATAGGGAAAGGCATTTCTCGAAATTTTTGGTCGAGCCGAGGTTCGTTTCGTTGATATGAATGTAAACCGGAAAAGCGCTTCCTTCGGCAAATGACTTGATAATTTCAATGGTATTATCTTTCGACCGGTCATCACAAACAACCAACTCATCAACCGGCAGTGTCTGATCAGCAATGCTCTTCAACTGCTCGGACAAGTATTTTGCCCCGTTGTAAGTACACAAAGCCACTGAAATCATAAAAAATCTGCAAAAGAATTTAAAAAACGCTGCAAGTTAGCAGTCAATTTACACTATCCACAACTGCGACCTCAGTTTTGAACGGTTTCTGTGTCCTGGAATTCATTTAAATCAGGAATCTTCACCACATTATTGTCGATCGCCCATTGCAGCGCCTCGGAGGAAGGCTTCGCTTCGTTGAAATGAATGAGGCGCGTTTCGGGATCGCTCTGCCAGGCAATCACTCTTTGGGCAAGGTCCTTGTTCATTTCTTTCAACGCTTTTCTATTATTGACATAAACGACTCCCCAAAGCAGCACGCCCGCCCATGCCAGAATCCGTAAATGCCGGATGCGCAGTATTTTAAGGTCAAGAAAAATAAGCATCAGGATCACCGGAATGGTCGCCGTGAAAAACATATAGCGCGGCGCCACACCACCAAAAGCCTGGTACTCAAACCTTGAAACGGATATCACAAAGCCCGTGAGTATGGGCATGGAAAGCATGCAGTATAGCAGCGGATTCCGGCGCGGATAACCTTTAAAAAACAACCATATCCAAACCAAAAGCACCGTCGTACCCAGGATCATGCAAAAATTAATGTTGATATCGGAGTTGGTAGCCGGGTTAACATAGGCAAAACTGCCAAGGAAAGTCAGGAGCAGGCTTTTCATCCAGTTGAAATTGAAAGGAACGTCGCGCTCAACAACCACTTGTGCGCCCAGAACGAATGTAACCCACAGTAAAACAGCAGAAATGCCCGTCCAGGCAACCAGTTGCGCCCATTTCTTTTGAACCAACAGCATAAATCCCCCCAGCAGCAAGCCAAGAAACCCGTTTCCAAAAGAAAAAACCGCGATAATGACGAACAGGGCCGCCAGGAAAAAATGCTTGCTTTTAATAGTTTGTGATTTATTCAGGAAAAAAAGGCTCAGGAAACAGAAAAGAAAAACCGCGTAATGCTGGCTTCCGGCCCAGTAATAAAATGAAACCTGCCAAAACCCCAGACTGAACAAAAATACCGAGGCAAAAAGAATGCTTTCAGCAGATAGCAGCCTGTTGTTGTCCATAATCACCAACAGTAATATGAAAAAGCAAAGCAGCATCAGATTTTGAAAAAACACGAGATTGGCAAAATCAACCTGGTGAAAAACGCTGAAATATGCTGCGGCGGCGAGCCTTGTTATGATGATCCGGTGCTCATTGTGTCTTCCAAACAGGATTTCAACCTTTCCTTTGGCAGTATAGTCGTCGAAAAAGATGCGTTTGATAAATCCGATGGTCGTGTCGTAGTCGTCGAAAGACGGCATGTTGAGCGTGTTGGAGAAAAGCGTCACACAGAAGACCAAAAAGATAGCAATGCTTAAACTGATAGAAAGATATTTAGGCATATCTGATATTTTTGTCAAAAGCGAAGGAATATTGAGTTGTATAAAGTTAACCGCGTATTCCTGGATTGTAAATTTAAGTATGTTAAACCTACTTTATGGCATTACCCGATCAACTTAAAAAAGCGATTATCCAAATGCCGGCCAAAGAAAAGGATAAGCTGCTGCTAAGGCTGATCACGAAGGATAAAACGCTTTCGGACCGGCTGCACTTTGAGCTGATCGAAGACAGCGCCACCATTCCCGAGCGGCGGGAGGAAATTATCGGCCGCATTACCAGGACTTCGAAATCCAACCAAAATACGCCCGGCTGGGTTTTAATGGATATGCGGAACCTGAGCGGCGATATTTCTTATCATGTGAAGGTTACTAAGGATAAAATCGGCAGCATTGAGCTTAACTTGTTCTTGATGAACACTTTCATGGAACAATATGCGGATATATTGAAAACCTATTCTTCCCGTGCAGACACTTGCGCGCTGTATCTGGCCAAAAAAGCGCAGGTGATTTTGAATGCATATAACAAGCTCGACGAAGATTATCGCGTGGACTACATTAAGGACACCAATCGCATGCTCGCCTCGCTTTATACGCTTTGTTCCAAAATGTATGCGCGCCAGATGGAAATCCCGAAAGAACTGGAACATTAAACGGCCTCAATCCCATATCGTCCCAAATGAAAAAGACAGCACTATTGCTCATCGACGCACAGTTTGATTTTTGTGATCCAAAAGGTGCACTATTTGTGCCCGGTGCCGAGCAGGACGTGGAAAGGATCGCAAAACTGATCGCATTGGAAGGAGAAAAGATCGACGCCATTTTCGCTACGTTGGACACGCATAAAGTCCTGGACATTGCGCATCCGCTGTTTTGGGAAGATGCGAATGGAAATACGGTGGCGCCTTTCACCCGGATTACGGCTGCCAATGTGAAAGCCGCAAAGTGGACGCCGCGCTACGAACGCGATTATGTGATTCAATATCTGGAAACGCTGGAAGCCGAAGGAGAATTCATGCATTTCATCTGGCCGGAACATTGCCTGATCGGCTCCAAAGGCGCTGCACTGGACGATACGATCATGGACGCATTGCTCGCCTGGACACACCGGACGGGGCGGGATTATAAGGCGGCTATCAAAGGAACAAACCCCTTAACTGAGCATTTCGGCGTCTTTCGTGCACAGGTTCCGGTTGCCAATGCGCCCGAAACAGAACTGGATCAGGCATTTTTGGACGAGCTTGCCGCATTTGATCAAATTCTCGTAGCGGGCGAAGCGCGTTCACATTGTGTGGCGACGAGCATCAATCAAATTTTAAAGTATTCCCCTGAATTGGCCCCTAAGGTGACCATTCTGACGGATTGCATGTCCAACGTGACCAATTTCGAAGATGTCGCCGACCCCATTTATGAGGAAGCGGCGCAAAAGGGAATGACTTTTTTGAAGGCAAACGCAGTCCAGCTGTAACAGGGCCGCATCGGAAGATTCCGCCCTGAAATGCCAAACTAAATAAATGTACTTTTGGTTAATATAAAGATCGGTGTGTGACCAAACATGCGCCGGCTATCCCATTGATTTCTCCTATGATGCAATTACCTGTGCCGCGGATTGAAGCTGCCCAATTCGATGATCTGGATCCGAGACAATACATTCTGATCAAAGGTGCCCGAGTTAATAATCTTAAAAATCTTGATGTTGCCATTCCACGGAACAAGCTCGTGGTGATCACGGGCCTTTCCGGTTCGGGCAAGTCTTCGCTGGCTTTTGATACATTGTTTGCCGAAGGGCAGCGCATGTATGTTGAAAGTTTGAGCAGTTATGCGCGGCAGTTTCTGGGCCGGATGGAGAAGCCGGAAGTGGAGTATATCAAAGGGATTTCACCCGCCATTGCCATTGAGCAAAAGGTGAACACAAGAAATCCACGCTCCACAGTGGGGACCTCGACGGAGATTTATGATTATCTCAAATTGCTTTTTGCGCGCATAGGACACACTTATTCGCCGATTTCGGGCGAACTGGTGCGCAAAGACACGGTTACGGATGTGGTCAATTTCATGCTTGGCCATGAGGAGGGAACGCGCGTCATGATCCTGGCGCCATTGCATATTCGTGAAGGACGTACGCAGGAAGAGGAGCTAACTATTTTATTATCAAAAGGTTATAATAGAATTTATCTCAATGATGAGGTCGTTTCTATTGAAGACATTCTCGAAAACCCGGACAATTATCCGCAGGCCGGAAACCAGGTTTTTATCTTAATAGACCGCGCCGGCATAAAGCACGACGATGAAGACACGCAATATCGGCTTTCGGATTCTGTTCAAACGGCTTTTTTCGAAGGAGAAGGAATTTGCATTGTGCAGGTGCTGAATGGCGAGCGCCGGGTTTTTTCGGATAAGTTTGAGCTGGACGGCATGTCTTTCGAGGAGCCTACGGTCAATCTTTTTAGTTTCAATAACCCTTACGGGGCCTGCAAAAGGTGTGAGGGTTTTGGTAAAATATTAGGCATTGATCCCGATCTGGTCATTCCCGATAAAGGCTTATCTATATATGAAGGGGCGATTGCTCCCTGGCGGACCGAAAAAATGGGCGAATGGCTTACGCCGCTTGTCCGCAATGCCGCTAAGTTTGATTTTCCCATTCACAGGCCTTACAAAGACCTTTCAAACGAGCAAAAAGACCTGCTTTGGACTGGTAACCAATATTTTCAGGGACTCAATGACTTCGTTGCTGAACTCGAAACACAAACCTATAAAATTCAATATCGGGTCATGCTTTCACGGTTCCGCGGACGCACAACCTGCCCGGATTGCCGCGGATCGCGTTTGCGGAAAGATGCATCATTTGTAAAACTGGGCGGCGCTTCGATTACGGATCTTGTTTTAATGCCGATCAAGGATGTTTCTGCCTTCTTCAAAAACCTGGAAATCAGCGATCACGACCGGCAGATTGCAAGGCGGGTTTTGACCGAAATTGAAACGCGTCTGGATTATATGATCCGCGTAGGCTTGGGTTATCTGACATTAAACCGGCTTACGAGCACATTATCCGGCGGTGAATTCCAGCGGATTAAGCTGGCGACTTCACTTGGAAGCGCATTGGTGGGCTCGATGTACATTCTGGATGAGCCGAGCATTGGCTTGCATCCGAGAGACACGCAACGTTTGGTTGGCGTGCTCGAATCTTTGCGCGATCTTGGTAATACCGTGATTGTTGTAGAGCATGAGGAAGAGGTTATGCACGCCGCCGATCAGATCATTGACATTGGCCCGGAAGCCGGAACGGGCGGCGGACACGTTGTTTTTCAGGGCAATTGGGAAGATATTTCTGAGTTAAAAAACAATGGTTATATCGAAAACAGCGAAAACGGCATTCAATCCCACACATTGGATTTCCTGCTGGAAAACGATTCGATTCCGGTTCCGAAAATTAGACGTCAGTCGCTTCACCATTTACAAATCAAAGGCGCACGGGAAAATAACCTGAAAGAACTCGATGTTACCATTCCACTGAACACGTTAACGGTCGTTACGGGTGTCAGCGGCTCGGGGAAATCAACATTGATCCGTAAAATCCTTTATCCTGCGCTAATGCGTATGAAGGGAGAATTCAGCGAGGAAGTTGGGAAGTTCGACGAGCTCACGGGCAGCATTGACCGCATTGAAGCCGTGGAAATGATTGACCAGAATCCAATTGGAAAATCATCCCGTTCTAACCCCGTTACATACATTAAAGCTTACGATTACATCCGCCAGATGATGGCCGATCTGCCATTGTCGAAAGCACGCAGCTATAAACCTTCCCATTTCTCTTTTAATGTGGATGGCGGGCGCTGTGAAATTTGCCAGGGCGAAGGCCAGGTGAAGATTGAAATGCAGTTTATGGCCGACATTTACCTTAAATGTGAAGGCTGTAATGGCAAAAGATTCAAGCAGGAAATCCAGGAAGTGCGTTACCATGATAAAGACGTGGCCGAAATCCTGGATATGACCGTGGATGAGGCCATCGAGTTTTTCAAACCCACTGAACCAAAGCTGGTTGAAAAGCTGATGCCTTTGCAGGAAGTGGGGCTTGGTTATGTAGGCTTAGGACAATCTTCGAACACATTGTCGGGTGGGGAAGCGCAGCGTGTAAAGCTGGCGTCGTTCCTGGGAAAAGGCTCTTCCAACAAAGGAAAAACCCTTTTCATCTTTGACGAACCCACAACCGGTCTGCATTTTCATGACATTAAGAAGCTTCTGAAAGCCATTAATGCATTGGTAGACCAGGGTGATAGCGTGATCATCATCGAGCACAATATGGAAGTGATCAAAAGCGCCGACTGGATCCTGGATCTCGGTCCCGAAGGCGGCGATGGTGGCGGTTACCTTACATTTGCCGGAACGCCGGAGGAAATGGCCAAGATCGACGACAATTACACAGCCACATTCCTGAAAGACAAAATCTGATCAAATAGCCTGATTACAGCGAAGAATCGTAGATTATGCAGTAAAGACAATAGGGAAAAGCCTTATTGAACCGAAACCAAAATGCGATTCTTATGAAGTTATATAAAACAGAAAATGGCATCCTGCTGGAAAGGGACGATCTTTTTTATCGTTTGCATGAAACCGACTGGGACGTTGCGGTGAACCGGGACGATCTGTACGATTGGCTTGAAATACAAATTGAAAGCCTCATTCCGATCACTTTTACAGACGATCTTCCCATGCCCGAAATCCTGGCGCCAATTGGTTCGCAGGAAGTTTGGGCTTCGGGCGTAACCTATTTCAGAAGCCGCACGGCCCGCATGGAAGAATCCGAAAAAGCAGGCGGTGGAAGCTTTTACGATCGCGTCTACGAAGCCGAAAGACCCGAGCTTTTCTTCAAATCGACCGCCTGGCGGGTTGTAGGCAACCACGGAACCGTCCGCATCCGCCGCGACTCCACCTGGGACGTGCCCGAGCCAGAACTCACATTATTCGCCTCCTCATCCGGAACATTAGTGGGTTACACCATTGGAAATGATATGAGTTCCAGAAGCATTGAAGGTGAAAACCCGTTATATTTGCCTCAGGCTAAGTCTTATACGGGAAGCGCAGCCATTGGTCCGTGCCTGTACGTGCCGGAATTTCCGCTTGGCGAGAACACGGTGATCGACATTGCCATTGTCCGCTCAGGCGAAGAAGTTTTCAGCGGCGAAGTGACATTATCCCAGATGAAACGCAAGCCCGACGAACTACTCCGTTATCTTTTCCTCGAAATGGCTTTCCCGCACGGCGCTTACCTTATGACCGGCACCGGCATCATCCCCCCATCCGATTTTACATTACAACAAGGCGATATTATTCACATTTCTATTGAGCCCATCGGCACATTGACCAATGTGGTCGGCTGAAAACGAGAAAAGCTGCAACCTTACCAGTTGCAGCTTTTTAATTCATGGTGAATATTAGGTCGGATCAGCTTGGCAATCCGATGAATGCGTAAATTGTGCAGCGAACGAATGAGATCAGTTTGGTAACGATTGAATCATCGGCATCACTGTTTTGCTCACTTGAAAAGAACGAAGAAGGACCTGCTTGCAGGATTCTTTCATTCAATGTCATCGGCTCCGAATTGCTTGTAAACTGAGCAGTAATTGCCGTAACGCGCTTCACACTTGCGTGGTGCTTTACAACATTTGCCGGTTTTGCTTTTTTCGCAACAATGCGTTCGCTTGGCTGCACGCACTCTTTGCCTGCCTGTAACTTTTTGTGGGCTACAAACATGTTGTGCGAGTAGCCGGTTGCGCCAGCTTGCAAGCTGAACAAAACTAGGAGTGTTACTATTTTAAGTGTTTTCATGGCTATGTTTCGGTCGTTCAGAAGAAAAATCAGGATGCGATTTCGATGTAACTAATTGACTGTACAAATATATATGTTTTCCTAGGTATCTTGCAATACATAGTACCTTGTTTTTAACAATTTTTAACAAATATTTTTTGCAGACTAAAAATGTTGAACGGCAGATCCTTCGTATTAACAGATGTAAAGGTAATTCAAAAGGTTGCAGCGGCTGACCAAAAAAAGACGAAACGCGTATTTTACCGGCTGAAATGTAGTAGTTACCCGATAAAACAAAAACGCCGGACTCGAAGGCCCGGCGTTTTTCATATAACATTCTGATTCTCTTACTTCTCTCTGAAAAAGATTGTAATAGGAACCCCTGAAAAATCGAAGTTCTCGCGCATCCTGTTTTCCAGGTAACGCAGGTAAGGTTCTTTCACGTGCTTCGGATTGCTGCTAAAAAACACGAACGTCGGCGACGGCGTGGGCAGCTGGATCATATACTTAATGTTGATATACTTTCCTCTATCAGCCGGCGGCGGATATCTTTCAATTTCAGCCTGCATCACTTCGTTCAATTTTGAAGTCGTGATTTTCTTGGTTTTGTTTTTATAAACCTCCATCGCCTTCTCCATCACCTGGTGAATGCGTTGTTTTTCAACCACGGAAGCAAAAATGATCGGCATGTAATTCATCGGAGCAAGTCTTTCCAAAAGCGCTTTTTTGAATGTATCAGCCGTTTTGGAATCCTTTTCAACCAAGTCCCACTTGTTGACCATGATCACAATGCCCTTTTTCGCCTTATCAGCCTGACCGATAATGTTCATATCCTGCCCTTCGAGGCCTAATGTCGCATCCAAAAGAATGATACAAACATCCGATTCTTCCATCGCCTTCACCGAACGCAACGTGGAGTAATATTCAATGTCTTCGTTAACGCGTGATTTGCGGCGAAGTCCGGCAGTATCCGTTAAGATGAACTCCATTCCAAAAGCATTATAATGCGTGTGGATGGCGTCGCGCGTTGTGCCTGCAATGTCTGTTACAATGCTTCTGTCGGTGCCTGTAAGCACATTCAGGAACGAAGATTTACCCACATTCGGTCTCCCCATGATCGCAATACGCGGGATTCCAGCCTCGGGATCTTCAACGCCCGGTGTCTCAAAATGTGTGATCACCTGATCCAACAACTCACCCGTTCCAAAGCCTGTTTGTGCAGAAATAGCAAATATCTGATCACCAAGCCCTAACTCGTAAAATTCAGCGGCAGACTGGTAACGTTCCTGCGTTTCCGCTTTGTTAGCAACCAAATAAACCGGCTTCTTAACCCGCCTAAGCACATTTGCGAAATCTTTGTCCAGATCCGTAAGTCCCGTCATTGTGTCCACCATGAACAAAACGACCGTGGATTCTTCCAATGCAAGCTCAACCTGCTCGCGAATTGCGCCTTCAAAAATATCTTCTGAACCAACGACATAACCGCCGGTGTCGATTACCGTAAAATATTGATCGGTCCATTCACCGTAACCATAATGGCGGTCACGGGTAACGCCGCTCTGATTGTCCATAATTGCCTTACGACTCTCCGTAAGGCGGTTAAATAATGTGGATTTGCCCACATTCGGACGCCCAACAATTGAAATAATATTTGCCATTTTGTATTAATTAATGTGGTCCAAACGGTTCGCAATCAACCGTCCTTCTTTCTTTTATTATAAATTATTCGTCGTAGCCAAACTGTCTCAGTTTGTTTTCCTTGCTTCTCCAATCCGGCTCAACCCGCACATGTTGTTCCAGAAACACTTTTTTGCCAAAAAACGCTTCCATATCAATCCTTGCCTGCGTCCCGATTTTTTTCAGCATTTCGCCTTTTTCTCCAATAATGATCCCTTTCTGGCTCTTGCGTTCCACAAGGATTTCCGCGCGGATGACGATCATGTCGTCCCGTTCTTTAAATTCTGTAATTAAAACTTCGGAGCTGTATGGAATTTCCTGGCGATAATTAAGGAAGATCTTTTCGCGGATCATTTCAGAAGCAAAGAAACGCTCGGGCTTATCGGTTAGTTCATCTTCACCAAAATACGGCGGGTGAAATGGTAATCTGGTGATGACTGCGTCAAAAAGCGTGGCAATGTTCGCTTGATGCAATGCAGAGATCGGCACAATGGCATCCGGCTGGATCGCCGCTTCCCACTCCGCCATTTTCGCATCCACATGCTCCTGATCCGATAAATCTATTTTATTCAAAACCAGCACAACCGGTGCATCGGCGCGTTTCAGCAAAGGCAAAACTTCATGATCCGCCACCTTCTCTCCTATTTCCGCCACGAACAAAACCACGTCTGCATCCTCCAATGAACCTTTTACAAAAGTCATCATCGAATCGTGCAGCTTATAAGCCGGCTTGATGACACCCGGCGTATCCGAGTAAACCAGCTGAAACGGGATATCTTCATGCTTCCCATTCAGAATGCCCATGATGCGATGCCGCGTAGTCTGGGCTTTCGAGGTGATTATCGACATCCTTTCGCCCACCAAAACGTTCATTAAGGTGGATTTACCAACATTGGGCTTACCAATAATGCTGACGAAACCGGCGCGGTGGTTGCGGAAAGGAACTGCTATTTCTGTCTTTTCTTCCATGTGTTACTTAAAAATCACACAAAAGTACGGTTTTCCGCCCATGAAATGCTATAAAAGGTTGTGAAGGAGGGTAATTACAAAAAAACTTCAATTATTTACCGGTCAAAAGTTGCGTCATATCCAATATAGTCGTATGTTTGCACTCCAATTCAACAACACCGCGGGATGGAGCAGTTGGTAGCTCGTTGGGCTCATAACCCAAAGGTCGCTGGTTCGAGTCCAGCTCCCGCTACACAGAAAAAGCCTAATTAGTTAGTTATTAACTAGTTAGGCTTTTTTCTTTTTACCCATTGGACGGATTATTGGACGGATATGTCCTGACTCTTACTTTTCTAATAGACTATCGGTCTGTGGAGACAAGAACAAAACATAAAAGCATGATAAGCCGACTAAGTTATTACTCTTCGTTCAATTACTCTAAAAGGTATAAATCGCGCTTATGTAGCTGATCCTTCAGCATTGCCCCAAAGAGAATTGAGAGTATTGATAATTTAAAGCTTGGGAAAGTAATGTCCCGTACAAATCCATACTTGTTCAAAGCTAAGCATGTTTTAACAGCCGAGGAAGTTGTGCGAAGTGTTGTTGACGCACACATCTCATCGAGCGAGGAGGGAATTTTCGGTGAATTTTTAGAAGGATTGGCAATTTTTATTTGTGGTAAAGTGTATGGTGATCGTAAGTCTTCTGCCGATGGTATCGATCTTGAGTTCGAAAAAGATAATATAATTCACATAGTAACGATAAAGAGCGGGCTCAATTGGGGAAACAGTTCGCAAAAGGGCAAAATGAGCTTTACTTAGAGTCTTATGCAAAAATGATCAACAAGTTCACTTTAGAGTTTTCTCTAACGTTTTGTGATGATGGCATTATAAATTGGGATCGGAGAGTAGCATTTAATTCGTCACGAGATAGACCTATTGTGGCCCGGGCGAGAAGGAAAGCCGATATAAAAGCAAAGGCAGTGAAAGAGATTGTTGGAGGCTTTCTTGACACTGATGTATAAAGCATTAATCGTATCTTCAAACATACCTAAATAACCTATCCGGATCCAGCTATGCAAATTATACTTGGAATATCCCTTCTCGTAAACGTGCTTTTCATATGGCAATTAGTAGCTAGTTCAGAGAGTAAATATACCTATGATGACATTGAAAGGAATTTGAAGCGGCGGGATGACGAATACCAAAAATTACTTTTTGAATTTCTCAAAGAGACGTATGGTGGCGACCATATGAAAATCGGCCAAGAACAGGGTAGATACTTTGATATAGGAAGGCGATTAAAAATTTTTAAGTAGCAGGATTAAACAGACCAATACTTAATAAGCTGCTATACACAAGTTTACAGAGAATATTTACACACTGGAAACTTGTATAAAGCCATCATTAATCAAAGAGTTGTAGTTCGGCCTACCTATCAAGGCTAAAAGTTTTATGACTAATACCTGCTATTGAATGCCATCTACTGTAAATTTCTTGATGCATCTGCTCAACCTCCCAATTAGACTGCGGTAACCTTTCCAAATACTCCTCCCATTTCTCAATATTTTTTACTAGCCATTCCGCTTGCATGCCCTCTTTCGGCGCTCCAGACGGCTTTGAATGGGGATTTAAATTCTCTTCAATAAAGGTGACTAATTGGGCCACCTCATGACGAATACTTACATACCCTGACTCGGATTGCCAGCGTCTCCGAACTGACCGTTTTGCATGTAAGCTTACCTCTATTTCGTCATCTACAATGTCTTTCGTTTGTAGATGCTCTAAATATACTCGGGCAAGCTGCTCTTTTTCCCATTCAATAAATTCACTCAACTGGCCAGGCAATGGATCACCGGGATTTGCGGCATGTGGATTTTTCATTTGTCCAAAGAAAATTGAGTAGTGATGACAAAGTTTCATCTCCCTACAAACCTATGTTTTTTGTAATACGGCCTTTTTACATCCGAAATTCGACGTCTACGATTCCGGCCCCAACATATGGTAAAACAGGGGTAAGTTTAAAATTTTGCACGGTAAAATCGTGATCGGAATCACCTCCCTTTACATTGCCCAGATCAACAAATGTATTAGGAGTACACCATTTTATGGATGGAAGTTTGGTGCTCAACACAGTTGGAATAAGCTCTATAGGCACTGTTGCCCCTTCCGCACTGAGGTCACCCGCAGGTAGCTCCGCGGCTAAATGCAGATACTTAGCAAAAACCTGTACTCTGTCGGTGTTCCTTTCCTCACGATACTCCATTCCTTTTATCCGGCATACGATCGTGCTATTATCTTTCATCTTATATTCAGATTTGTGAAGATCCGCTAAGATCAGTAAGGTGATCTTTTCAAATTGCCTGGCTAAGGAGGGCTCGTTGAATGGAATACCGTTCGTCTTTATTGCCGTCAAGAGTCCGTCAAAAAGTTCATCAAAGGAAATGGCCTCCGGCATTTCACATCCGTTGACTAATGGATATAATACATCTAATACCGGAATTATTTCATTAGCGGCAAGCTTTTGCTGAATTGCAGTGCTAAACTGATACATATCTGACCCCGGAACTGGAACAATTTCATTTCTAATAAATTTATCGAAATCACTTTGTCTCAGCTTGTTCGAAGTTAAAACCGTTGGAGCCAGTCTTGTAATTATAAATCCAAACATCTCCTTAACATAGGACGGAAATGGCTTTTTAACATCGAAACCTGTCCTGGCAGCAAAATGATCTTTAAGATATTGGGCTCTGTTTCTGTAAAAGTTTAACGCATCCCAAATGATCCCACGATCACGTTTCGAATGTGCGACGAAGTCCGCATACTCCCTAAATACTGGATTATTTTGAGTATGCTCTCTCAAATCCATAAATAGCATTCTAACATCTGTCAAACTAAAAGTTCCAGAAGCAATTTCTTTTATAAGATCTTCGATTCTTCTTTTCTGCATTCTGTTAATTGCCATAGAGGGAGTGTTTATGTGAGCAGTAAAGGTAAAAAATCGACGCAAAAAAACTTGCGGGCGTTATGGATTAGAAATAGATGCCAACATCTGATTTCACAATCCAATGCCTATCGCCGAGTATATGACTCGTTTAGATACTAATCATAGTCCTAAACGCTGTCTGTCTAGGACTCTAATTGTTCACCTATACGCTTTCAAATAATTAAACACGGTGCTTTTGCTTACGCCAATCATTTGTGCAATTCTGGCACATGAAAATCCCCTTCCTTGTAATTCCTTTGCTCGTTGAGGTAGAGCTGCCGGATTCGCCTTTGCCTTCCACTCATCCACTTGACTATACCTCTCGACAGTCCTTGGCGACAAATCCAATAATTTCGCTATTTCTGAAAATGTCAGCCCCTTTACATGATAGTTAAAAGCCCGTTCTTTGATTGTGTGTGTTTTCTTTGCCATATCCTGCGTAATTTTTGGTAGTCTGAATACTGGTTAAACTCAAATCTCACTTAATTATAGTTGCACCCTGCGTACCATGCTTTTGCACGATTGCGTATCTTTTAGCTCTTTTTTGTATCAGAAAATCGATACCCCTAGTATCGGAAAGGTCGGTTGCTCATGCTATTCTCTGGCTTTTTCGGCTCAAATCATCCCATTTCCAACTGATTTGGGCCTTTCTAACCTCAAAATTCCCGGCAAATGATGAGGTAAGCGTACTTTTTGCACCGCTCTTTGAAGAGCCTCACCAATATGCTGAAAACAGCTATTAAACTTTAATTTTTGTCCCATTGTCTAGCTAACTTTCAATCTGCAAGCCCGTTGCACGATTTTAAACGGCGTTTAAATGCTGTTTAACGGAGTAAGCTCGTTAAAATCAACCAATTTTTGTAAGTATTCCCGTGCCTCGCTGCAAACCAAAAGCTTAGATTTTTTTCCATCTGCGATCCGTGGGACACTTTCTACTGATATAACCATGTCTAGCCACTCCCGACACGGATTGATTTCCGACGAATGCAATATGTCAGAATAGAGCACCCCATTGAACATGTAATTAATTATTAGAAATCGATTTGCCTCTTTTGCTTTCATTACAACTCGTTTTTTATCCCTACGATTATTACTTTCCGAATTCCGACATTTTTTTGCTACTAGTCCTTTATACTTCTCCGAGCAAAACCTGCTACCCTGCTTTTGCTCTGATATGTCTTTTCCACAGCACCGACATATTTTTGAGGTTTCAGTTTCCGACAGATTTTTATCTATCTCCCTTTGTTCTTTCGCTTGACTAGGGACTATTGCACTATTGCATTCAAGTTGTGCAATAGTCCATCCTTCGGTTGCTTCAATGATTTTCTCGCAGTCCGATAATTGGTGCAATAGTCCCTCCCTTTCAGCTTCCTCGAACAAGGCAGTCCAAGTATCCGTCAATAGTGTTTGTAGCATCCCGGCATAGTTGAAAGCGTTACACTTCTCTAAGAGGATAGGCAACCGGTGCCGCATCTTGTACCGTTTCCGCTTATCAAACCGACGCCATTTATCCCGATCCCGTAATAGGCCGTAAAGCGCATGATCAGAATCCGACAGAAGGGAAACATCAGCGTCAATGTCCACAAAGATCATTTTGTCAAGCACTGTCGCCATCAAATCGAGCAAGGGAAATACCTTTTCCCTCACCGTTAGATCTGCCAATGTCCTTATATTACAACTCCTTAACCACCTCATTCGATTGGTCGCTATCTCAAACCGTACTAGGTCGCTGAACTCCTGAAACTTCTGTACAGAAACATCCGCAGCGGCCTGCAATGCCTTGTCATAGAGTTTTATATCGAAGTCGAATGAGGGGCACAGCCTGCCTAATAGGGGCCTACGAGCATTGATCACTTCAAAGGTTTTGTCTGAATAGGAAATCAGAGACGTTAGTATTTTCTTGACCTCAAAGGGCACGTTTACATTTACCCCAATTTCCATATTCTCAATGTAGGTACTCGCCGGACACACCCCAAAACGTGTTTCCAAGTCATGCACTACCTCTACCAAATCACTAAAAGTGAACTGATTGCAATTATGATGACCGCTGTTAAAATACTTATGAAGCGATCCCCGGATAGTCATTCCAGTTGTTCCGTCAGGATAAGGCTTTATCTCAAATCGTAGGCCATTGTAAAGCGCCTTTTTTACTTCATTTATTGGTTTGCCTGTCTTGGGATTAACCTTAACAGCAAACCGTCCGGCCAAATCTTCGCAGTTAAGCCACAAAGAAGGGTCTACGCCGAAAACCCGCAGGTTAACGCCATCAATTGCCATGATACTAGTGATTTATGATTTTAAATGTGTGTACTTATGCCTAAATAACTTACCTCAATTCGTCGTTCTACCTAATTGCAAGCAGTTGACTATTTAATAACGAGGATGTTACCACTAATACATATGACGTAGACGGAACGGCTCTACCTTAGCCAATTCCAGCCTTCTCCGATTACTTGGCTTGACTATCATTGTCCTTTTTACAATTCCAGAATTATCTAACTCCAAGCCATATACGTCCGCAATTAGCTTACCGGCACGAATCAAGCAATCAATTAACTCTTCAAAGTGCGGAAACGGGCTTTTCCGAGGCATGCTAAGGAGAGTCCAAGCTTGCAACACTAAACTATCAGCTCCCTTTATCCAAGCACGATTAGCATTCCCACAAAGTGAGTTTGGTATGCCAAGCGGATAGGCTCCTAATGCCTTACGAAATCCACGTTCAAACGTATAGAGCCCTTTAATTTCTTCCTTCTTCAATATGCTTATTGCTAAATCGGCGTAGGCTATTGACTCCCAGAAACATGCTACCTTTTCTTCTATTATACAGGGTATCGCTCCAACCCCTTTTAATCCCTCATTCATAGCTCAAATTGGTTTTTTACTGTACAAATACTATCCAAAGCACTCTTTAAAAGATCACTGATTTTCTCAACATCAGCCACCTTTAATTCCCCTTGCCATAGAACAGCTAAGGAAGCCGACACCAGCGAATCCGCGCAATGGATCAAAGATTTTGTACTATTTGGAAAGAGGCAAACACCAGATGGATAAGCCACCAAGGTATTCGCCAACAACGCAAATGAGTAGGGACAGATGTCCTTTCGATTTAAATCGGCCTCAAATCCGGGCAATAGATCGAGGGCGGCCATAACAAACGACTTTTTATTTTCAATCACGGCAGGGATTACGTAAACGCTCATTTTAAAGCGCCTCCTTTCTTAGTGGCTTGCGCTGCCTGCAAAACCTCCGACTCAATATACCTCACTTGGTTTCCTAAGCGATGAGGCTTTAAAATGCCCTGCTTAGACCAAGCCCAAACGGTAGGAAGTGATATTTTTAGAAACTTTCCTACTTCCTCACGCGTCAAAAATACCGTTTGATGGGGTGGGCTAACTCTTGCCCCTAATTCATCCAGTCGCTTATTTACGCTACTGAATAGCTCTAATAGTGTTTGAGCGGTTAATCCTTCTACCTGCAAAATTTGTGTTTTTGTAATCACTGTTTTACTGTGTTTTAATTATTTAATGGCTCAAAGGAACCATCAAACGACAGTGAAATCAAGCATAGAATAGCATAGAATTTGGAATTTTATTCTATCACCCAATCACAAATTACTGCAAGCCAGGTAGTTAAAAAAAATGAAGTCCTATGCCGACCCACAGACAACAAACATATCATGAAAGGTCAGACCTTTCAGGTATCACAAATTTCGCCCTATTGGAATCAACAAGTTTGTTTGAATCAGAACCATATTGGTTTATTGCCTGATAAATGACGCTTTTGCCAAAGTTACCATCAAAACAATTTAAAATAGCTCTTTCAAAACTCGCCATATTTGGCTTTCCATTTTTTCGTTGAGGTACTTTTATAAAACCCTTTTTTGCCAGTTCGCTGATAATAAACCCCAATTGAGAAGGGGTACCCAACCAATCCAACTTAAGTTTATCAGAGTCTAAATCAGCAAGTTCCGAAAATTGAGCTTTTTCCTCATGAAGGTAGTTAACTAAGTCCCACATCGATAAATCAAAAGCAAGATTATCGATAATCTCTAATCTTCCGTAGGGGTTTTCGGGACTCTACGATATCGGGCCAAAAGCATCTTGTATGTAATACGCATGATAATGATATGCTGGGACTTTTGTTAGCCAATCCTCAATCATGTCCAACACGTTGTATGCCAGATCGCTAGAATTCATGTATGACCTTACCTTGTCTTTAAATTCGTTTTCTCGAATGGTCTCTATGAGTGATATCTCGTTCACATCAGGAAGAAAAGGTTCAACCCCCACATAGTTTCCCGCAAAACGCGCTGTATTATCCGAAAACTTAACAAGCTTATCAAAGTACCTTCCAACATTTACTAATGAATTCATTTTTTCGTAATAATTAAAATTGGTCAAAAGTGAAGGCCAATCACATTGCCTCTCGGAACACTCCTCTGTCAAATTGCTTTTTCATCAAAATTGCATGCTCTTCTTGCGTCACTTTTATGTATTTGTTAAAAGACTTTTCGGTAGCATGCCCGGTTACGGCCATAATGGTTTTGGCTGGTATCCCCCTCAAGTACATATTGGTAGCAAATGACCGTCGGGCAGTATGCGTTTTAACAAGCTCCCATTTCGGGACAGTTTTGGTAATTCTCTTGCCTCCTTTTGTAATGGAAATACTTTCTAGTGTTTCCCATTTTGCAAGCTTGCAGACCTCCTTTATATAATCATTCATTTTTTGGTTGGAGATGGCACAGGGTAAATTACCGTCATATTTCTTAAACATTTCTTCGACGATTGGAAAGCAAGGAATAACAACCTTTCCTAACGTCTTGTTTTGTTCTATTCGAATGAAGCCATTCTTTATTTGGCTTGATTTCAAAGTAGTTAAGTCTGAAAATCGCAAGCCGGTATAACATCCTACCAAAAACAAGTCCCGCACTTGCTCTAACCTTTTATTGTTAGACAAGTCGATTTTTGCTATGTCTTGCAACTCCTTTTCAGAGAGGTAAATAGAATCTGACTCCTCATTAGTTACCTTAAATTTAAGGCTCTGGTGCGCTTTATTGTCACTTTTACCATAGGTTACCGCATCATTCAACCAGACTTTTAAGGTCTGAATGTATTTCCCTATGTTATTTACTGAAAACTCCTTTTGCTCCAAATACTGCTTGAAGTCGGTATAAAAAACAATATCAATCGTGCTAAAATCAACAACCCGGTCATAGCCGCTCGCGAATTCTTTCAGTACTGAAAAAACCGTGTTATACTTTTGTATCGTCCTATGGGTAATCTTAGTACCCTTTGAGTTCGTTCGTTCAGGCGATTTGTCAATAAACTCCTGAATAAACCTATAAAGCTTTGGAACGGTATCTGTCTCGATCTCTTTCGGGTTTTTCCAATCGTCTATTGCTTGCTTGACAGCCTCCTTCGTGACTGCCACCCGCTCAGACTTCATCTCATTTAAGAGCCTAGAAACCTCATGCTCCATATCAGACAGGTATTTGTTCACCTGATCTTTATTAGACGCAGACAACACGTTTTTCACTCGCTGCCGTCCCTGACTTACAAGTTTGCCTGCCTTGTCGTACTTAGCACCGTCCCAATGCTCGGGAAGAACCTTAAAACCAGTTGACACTTTTATTCTGTCGTTGTTGAATCTTATAATGCCATAGATAGGGGTTTCTGCTTTTGCCTTTGGATCATGCAGGATGTAAGTAATTTGAGAGGTAGTTTTCCTTGCCATAGATTAAGAATTTGAACACGGTCAAAAGTACTTATTCTATTTAATCCGTCCAACGGATTGGACGGAATATTGGACGGAATTATTTAATTTACTTTAATTCACTCAAATCTAATTTAACTTCTTCACATATCAAAAGAGCCGTTTTTACATCAAATAAGGGCATTTTTGATAGTTTTAAGATTGTTAACCAAAAAGCGAGATTTGAACATGTTGAGTCCAGCTCCCGCTACAAGAAAAAGGTCGCAAACGAAAGTTCGCGGCCTTTTTGCGTTTTCGGGCTTATTTGGATTTCCCTACCAAGCTATCTTTCTGTTATGCTACCTTGCCCTAGTCGATGCTAACCCGCTTAATAAATGAGGCTAACCGCATATTTTTTCCCTAAACCAAGCTCCGCAATGGTTTCATAGATTTGATTTTTACCAAATCAGCAGATATGACCACGGCACCATCTCAAAAAAGAAAACTTAACGTAAAGGGAATTTCTATCACATTAAATATTGCCGATAATGGCGACGACTTTATCTCACTTTCCGATGTGGCCAAAGGTTTTGATGGCGGAACTGCTTTGATAGAACAATGGATAAGAAATAAGAATACTATTGAATTCCTGGGAATATGGGAAACTATTAATAATCCTGATTTTAATTCCCCCGAATTCGAGGGAATTAAAAGTGAAGCCGGGACTAATCGTTTCATGATGTCTGCCAAACAATGGATTAACAAAACACATGCAATTGGAATCTCTGCGAATGCCGGACGATATGGCGGCACTTTTGCTCACAAGGATATCGCATTGGAATTTTGTGCGTGGCTAAGTCCTGAGTTTAAATTTCTTTTGATCCGAGAATTTCAACGATTAAAAGAACAGGAGGCAGCAACTAACAACCACGAGTGGAACCTTAAAAGAATGCTAAGCAAAGTCAATTACAGAATTCACACCGACTCCATCAAACACAACTTGATTCCTTTTCTGAACACATCAAAAGAGAACGAGAAATTTGTGTATATAAATGAAGCGGAACTCTTAAATGTTGCGTTGTTCGGCATCACGTCGAAAGAATGGAAGCAAAAGAATGTTCAGCTGGCTTCAAAGGGCCTGAATATAAGAGATATTGCAGATTTGCATCAATTGACTGTACTATCAAACCTTGAAAGTTACAATGCTATATTAAACAGCAATAATATACCAGAGGAAACCAGATTTGAAGAGCTGCGAAAGACTGCATTAACACAGCTGGCGACATTGAGGTCAATGGCTCATCCTGAACATTAACTATTGCAAAGCAATCAGCAGGCTGGTAACCCAGACCAACTTCCCAAAATTTAAATCAAAACATTACCAGGCGAATAAGCAGAAAACGCCCGTCCGTGTCTTTTATCATTACGCCATGATAAAGTCGGATTTCCTGAGGGTTGATCCGTTTTCGTACACGTTTCAATAGGTGTTTTCAATGAGGTTCGTTGCCAGCAATATTCAAAAAGAGCAGAAAGAGATTGCTTTGTGGCATGAGATGCTGGCTGGGAATGTTGCGGCTTTTGAAATGCTGATCGATGTTACCTATGATCTTTTGTTTCAATATGGAAATAAATTCTGCCGGGATAGGGAGCTGATTAAGGATTGCATTCAGGATGTGTTTCTGGAAATTTGGGAGAAAAAAGGCAGTCTTAATCCTGACATTCCACCCAAAGCCTATCTGCTGGCTTCATTAAGGCGCCGGCTGCACCGGATGGTTCAGAAAAACCGGATGCTATTTCTTGACCATTTGCTGCCTGACGAAGGTTTCGACATTGGTTTTTATGCAGAACATTCATTTATAGAGTCCGAGCACGACCAGCAGCTTGCTTCCCAAATCACGCATATACTCAACGGATTGCCCAAAAGGCAAAAAGAGGCGGTTTACCTGAAATTTTTTGAAGATATGGACCGGGATGAGATCGCTGCCATTATGGAAATTCACCCGCAGTCGGTATCTAATCTGCTGCAAACTGCCTTTAAATTCCTCAAAACACAATGGCGGTCCGTTGTATCGCTATTCCTTCTGCTTCGGTTTATCGTTTAATCAGACCCAAGCTTTCGCCTTCCCAATAAATTTTTAAAAAAAAATAAAAAAATACAGTATCAGATCCTGTGTGTTGTCTAATGCTATTTAAATGACAACATTTTGACATGGATCAATACCATAATTTTACTTTGGAGGATTTTCTTTGGGACCCGGCTTTTCGGAACTGGGTGCTGAAACCGACCAGAGAAGATGAGGAAAACTGGCAAAACTGGTTGGCAGCCCATCCCAACAAAATGGAAATGGTCCGCAGCGCCCGCGATCTGGTGCTTGCAATTGCACCAACTTCGGCTCTTCTGTCAAATTTTGAAAAGGAAAATGCAGTTCGACAGATCATTGGCAACATCAAAAGCGAAGACGAATTTGTTGAGACTTCCCGGAAAATACGCCTATTCCAGCCCCTAATGAGCATTGCCGCCGTGCTGATGGTCGTAGCCGGTCTGAGTTACACTTTCTGGACTTACAGCCACAAGCAACAAATCAATTACGACGAGCTGGTCTCGATTGCAGCCGCCCCGCTCATTGAAAAGACAAATCAGACCCAAAAGCCTTTGTCGATCTCACTTGCGGACGGTAGCAGCCTGCAACTTGATCCGGGCAGCAAAGTGAGTTATCCCGCAGATTTTAAAACAGGAAAAAGAGAAGTTTACCTTTCCGGAAAAGCGTTTTTTGACATTGCTAAAGATCCATCCCGGCCATTTTTTGTATATGCTAATGAAGTGATTACCAAAGTTTTGGGCACTAGCTTTACTGTGCGGTCCTATGCAAACGAGACGGAAGTTTCGGTGGCAGTGAAAACCGGGCGCGTTGCCGTTTTCACGCGGAAAGATCCGGAAATCAATGAAAAAAAGGATTCCAGGGAACTGACGGGCGTGGTGATCGAGCCTAATCAGCAAATTGTGGTGGTACGTGAGTCAGTAAAAATCACCAAAAGCCTCATTCCCAGTCCCGAATTGGTGGATAGCAATGTTAGCCCTCACAATTTTGAATTTGATGAAACACCCGTTTCCAATGTCTTCGCGGAATTGCAGAAGGCTTATGGCATTGAAATCATTTTTGACAAAAACGTCATGAACGGCTGCCCTATCACGGCGCGGCTTACGGAAATGACATTATACGAAAAATTAGACCTTGTATGCAAGGCAGTTGGCGCGCGTTACGAGCTCATCGACGGCCGCATTATCATTGAAGGAGAAGGTTGTAAGGATCATTAAAAAAATGGCCGGTAATGGTGGAACATTACCGGCTGTGTAAGTAACCCCCGAAGTTTTGCCGACTGTCATCCTTGGAAAGATGCGGGGGAAAGTTTTTGCCAATAATCAATTAACAAAACTGTTCAAAACTATGAAAATACCAGTACAGTTCAATCGTAAACTGTTGTTTCTTATGCGGATAAGTTTGGTTCAGCTCGTGATTTCACTGTGGTTCATCGGGACGGCCACGGCTGTGGACGTGCGCGCCCAGGAGTTGCTGACCAAGAAAATCAGTTTGCAAGCGCAGGAGCAGGATGTAAAAAAAGTGCTCAGCCTCATCGAAAAGCAGGCTGGCGTGCGGTTTATTTTCAGCTCAAAAGTGATCCAGTCAAGCAGGAAAGTGACGGTTCAGCAATCGAACCAGGAGCTTTCCAAAGTGCTGAATGATTTCCTGGTTCCGCTGGGGCTTACTTATGAAGTTTCGGGCAAAAACATTGTGATCCGGCCTTCGGAAGCGCCAAAACCGGCGACGGATAATGCGGAGGCTTCGCTGAAACCGGAATTTTCAAAATCTGCTGAGATCACTATTAAGGGAAAAATCACCGATTCGGAAACGAAGGAGCCTTTGCCGGGTGTAAACATTCTGATCAAGGGCACGCAATCGGGCACGTCGACGGACGCTACGGGAAGTTATACATTGTCTGTACCGGATGCCAACACAGTTTTAGTGCTAAGCTTTGTGGGTTACGAGCCGCAGGAAGTGAAAGTTGGCAGCCGCACGGAGATCGACATTATGCTGAAAACAGACCAGAAATCACTCGAAGAAGTGCTTGTCGTGGGTTATGGAACAGTAAAGAAAAGTGACGTTACGGGTTCTGTTTCTTCTGTAAAATCCCAGGAATTGACGGCATATCCCGCATTAGGAACGGTTCAGGCATTGCAGGGACGTGCGGCCGGGGTTCAGATCCAGTCGAATAATGGTGAGCCGGGTTCTAATTTCAAAGTGCGGATCAGGGGCGGGACTTCTATCAATGCGAGCAGCGATCCTATTTATGTGGTCGACGGTTTTGTAGGAGGCGCCATTCCGCCTCCGGAAGACATTGAATCTATTGAAATATTAAAAGATGCATCTGCCACAGCTATTTATGGTTCGAGGGGAGCGAATGGGGTGATTATGGTTACGACTAAAAAAGGTCAGTCGGGTAAGCCAAAGATTGAGTTTAACACTTCATTTTCTACGCAAAAAGAAATCAACAGGCTGGACCTGCTCAATGCGAGCCAGTTTCTGGATTACGTAAAAGAAGTGCGGCCCAATGTGGTTGACCAGGGTGCGGACACGGATTGGCAGGATGAAGTTTTCCGTCGCGGCGGGATTCAAAACCACCAGCTTTCGGTGGCTGGTGGAAGCGAGGCTGTGAAATATTATGTATCTGGGGCCTATTATGATCAGAAAGGCGTCATCCTGAATTCGGATTACAACCGGTTTTCGATCACAAGTAACATTGACATTCAGGCTGCCAAGCGTTTGAAACTGGGACTTAACTTGTTTGCACAACGTGTTTCACGCAATCAGTCGCGTACGCAGGAAGGTTCGAGCGGACTTACGCCTGGAGTAACTTCCTCTGCATTCAAATTTGAACCCGATCAGCCGATCATGGGCGCTAACGGCCGTTTTACGGTGGCGCGCTTAAACGACCCGATCGATAACCCTTACGCCATCGCGACGCAATTGCAGAACGAATCACTCAGTGACCGCGTGCAGGGCAACCTTTATGCAGAATACAGCTTTTGGGACGATTTGAAATTCCGAATCACATTAGGCGCGACTACAAACAGTGGCAGAGCAGGAGAATTCACCCCTACAACATTGAACGACGGTCGTAATGTAGGCGGGTCGGCATCTGTTATCGGCACAAAAAGCACATTGCTGCTGAACGAAAACTATTTGACCTACACCAAAAAAATCGGCACTAACCATGACCTTTCGGCCATGCTCGGCTATTCCTATCAAACGTCTTCGAGCGAAAGATGGGGCGGAACGGGCCAGTCATTCATTACGGATGCGGTTTCTTACTGGAACCTGGGCGGCGCTTCGGTGTGGCAGAGTCCGGTTTCCAGCCTTACCGAATGGCAGCTGGCTTCCTATTATGCGCGGTTGACTTATGGTTTGCTGGATCGTTATCTTTTCACGGCCAACATTCGTCAGGACGGCTCTTCCAATTTTAGTAAAAACCATAAATGGGCAACATTCCCCTCGGGTGCATTTGCGTGGAAAATTTCCAGCGAGCCGTTTATGCAGAATGTAACGGCAATCAGTCAGTGGAAATGGCGTGTGAGTTATGGACTAACTGGTAATCAGGCTATTGAGCCCTATCAAACCATGTCTCGGTTCTCGAATGTGTATACCATTATCAATGGCGTGCCGGTCAATGCCGTGCGTCCTACCACCGTTGCCAACGACGACCTGACCTGGGAAACCACCCACCAGTTCGACATCGGAACCGATTTCAGTATGCTGAACAACCGCCTGAACATTACCGCAGATTACTATCGCCGCGTGACCAAGGATCTGCTTTTCAGTGTTCAACTGCCACAATATTCTGGTTACAGCAACCAGTTGCAGAACATTGGATCGGTGGAAAACAAAGGATTTGAACTTACTGTGAACACGCGAAATCTGGTGGGCGAGTTCAAGTGGAATACGGACATTAACTTCTCCCTGAACCGCAACAAAGTTTTGTCCTTACCAAACGGAACGGACATTCTGTATGCGTCGGGCCCGGGGCATTTGGTGGGATTAGGTCAAACACAAATCCTGCGTGAAGGCCAGCCGGTGGGCGCTTTTTATGGATGGATTTATGACGGCGTGTATCAGGAAGGCGACAGCTTTGTTCCGGGTGGTGGTTTTGAAACGGCTGCCGGTGGTGAAAAATTCAGGGATATTGATGGCAAAAAAGATGGCCAGCTGACCGGTCAGCCAGACGGCACGCTGAACAGCGACGACCGCACGATCATCGGTAACCCGCATCCCAAATATACGTGGGGATTAAGCAACGATTTCAGCTGGAAAGGCATCGATCTTAACATATTTTTCCAGGCATCGCAGGGCAATGATATGCTTAATTATACGCTGATGGAGCTGAATCTTTTGTCCGGAATTAATAATGCGACGACAGAAGCATTGAACCGCTGGACACCAACAAACACGAATACGAATGTTCCAAAAGCCATGGCAGGCCGCACAAGACGTGTGTCAACGCGCTGGGTAGAAGATGGAAGTTTTGTCCGTTTGAAAAACATTGCATTGGGCTACAACATTCCTAAATCGGTTACGGACAAGCTGCATATCAGCAAGTTGCGCATTTATGCGAGTGCACAAAACATCCTGACTTTCACGAAATACAAAGGTTTTGATCCGGAGGTGAACTACTCATCGGATGGGAATACGGACAGTAACCGTAACCTGGGACTGGATTATGGCAGTTATCCAAATGCCAAGTCTTACACGATTGGCTTGAATGTTGGTTTTTAATTCCTGACTCTTAATTCGATTTAAAATGAAGCATTTAACAAATAAATTATTCCTTTTTATCCTTACCGCAAGCTTCTCGCTGGGCTGCGCCGACCTGGATGAAAAACCGGTGGGCCTGCTCGCGCCTGAATCCTTGTTTCGCACTGCCAAGGACGTAGAAACGGCGGTTTTTGGTGCCTATGGCTGGATTGCAACAGAGCGGCTTTATGGGCGGCAATTTGTTTCCGCCTTGATGTTGCGCAGTGATATGGTCGACATTGGCGACCGCGGAACGCCTGCCGAGCGGCAGCAGGTGAATGATTTCAATATGGATGATAACAACAACATGGTCAACCAGTTCTGGCCAAATTGGTATCAGACAATCAGTGCTGCTAATGCTGCCATTTCGGGTGGCGCACAGCTTGGGTTGCCTGAGGCGGAGATCAATCCGCTGATTGCGGAAGCGCGTTTCGTGCGTGCATTTGCATATTTCAATCTGGTGCAGGTTTTTGGCGACGTTCCTTACATTGATTATTTTATCAGCAATCCCGAAGCCGTCAAGGAAATTTCCAGAACACCGGCAGCGACGGTTTACGCAAGCATTATTGCAGATCTGGAATTTGCCAAACAATGGCTGCCCGAAAAACAGCCTTCGGAAGTACGAAGCCGCGCTTCAAAGGGAACTGCCGCTTCGTATCTGGCCTCGGTGCATCTGACTTTGGCGGATTATGCCAAAGCATACGCAGAAGCGAAATATGTGATTGATAATAAGGACAAATTCCGCTATGCCCTGGAAGCCGATTTCCAGACATTGTTCGTTGCGCCGCAAGCACCTAACATGAAAGAGCACATTTTCGATATTGATTTCCTTGGTCTAAAAAATGGGGAAGGCGGAGCTAATGACGACATTATGGCGCCTATGACGGGCGTGCGCGGCGGTGACGCGCCACGCAGCGGATGGAGCGTACTTGTGCCTTCCATGAATGTGTTCAACACCTGGGACAACCGCGATTATCGCAAAGAAGTAAGCTTCGACGATTCACTCCTCATCGGCGGCAAGCTCGTCCCATACACCGAATTCCCAAATACAAAAAGGCCACACATTGCCAAATACGCGCGTTTTGCCGGAACATCCAATTCCGAGGGCCGCTATTCAGACCACAACTACGCCGCCATGCGCTACGCCGAAATTCTGCTAATCGCCGCCGAAGCGTCCGTAGAAGTAAACGGCCCTAACGCAGAAGCACTGACCTACATCAACGAAATTCGCGCAAGAGCCAGAAACTGGGCCGGCAAACAAACCGCCTTCCCAGCTAATGTCACAGCAGGTCTATCCAAAGCCGCCCTCATCGATCTCATCATGGAAGAAAGGCGCATCGAGCTGGCATTTGAATACAAACGCTGGTTCGACATTAAGCGCCGTAATATGGGCGAAACAGTGTTTTCAGGGCCAAAATCACTGGAACCGCATACGAGCTTCAACCCAGCAAGGGATTATCTGATGCCTATTCCAAGGGTTGAGTTGCAGGTGAACCCCAACTTAGGGCCGCAAAACCCAGGTTACTAAGCAAATCCAAGGTTACTAAGCAAATCCCGGAGGGATATAATATCGGTAGCAGGAAAATTATTAAAGACATTAAAATCCCGGAGGGATGCAACGACATGCGCATCGTTACATCCCTCCGGGATTTTTAATGTGCGTTGATGAATGGTTGTCTACCGATATTGCATCCCTCCGGGATTCTAGTGTTTGCTGATTAATACTCTGCCGCCGCGCAACGGCCGTCGGTATTTCATCCTGCGGGATTTGACCCGAATGGACATTATTTGTCCTAAACTCCCACAAACACAACGTATACAGTCTGGGGAAATAGGTGCACGAGCAGTAACTTGTAACGCTTATTAAAGCCTGGAACAGGGTTTTTAGCTCTGTCTTGAAACTTGATGAACACAAAAATGGAAGAGAACCCTCGTAAAGGAAATATATTCAGATATATCGCTTATGCCCTCATTGCTGCTGCTGTGGTTGGTTTTGGAATATACTTTTTGACCCCTAAAAAACTGACGGCTGCGGAAGGAAAGAACATGGTCTTGTTTATTGATAATCAAATTATTGACATTGACCGGAACATGAAAAGCGACATGTCGAAGGCGGATATTGCGACCCGGCTTTCATGGCATAAATCGAACACTTCGCTTTATAACGAGGTGAAAGGCAGTAAGGATAAAGTTATTAAGCCCAAGGTGGATACATTGGAAACAAAGATCATTCAGATCCAGACCAAGGAATTTCCGTCGATGCGAAAAGCTTATGCCGATTCCAAAAAAGAAGTGCTCGGAACCCAGCAGATTACCATTGCAACGTCCGGCCCGAAAAACGATACATTGATTTTCAACGGTGCATTGTTTGGCTCGGAAAAAAGCAAGGACGCGTTTTTAGATAACATTAAGCCTATTATCCAGGATCTTCGCTTCAAAAAGGTGGTTTACAAATGGTCGGATAAAGATTCATCAGACTATAAGGTCAGGGCGAAACAGGACGCGGAAATCTAAGGTTACTCCACGGGCGGGCTTTCTTTTTCGGGCGTGTTCGGGAAAAGATATTTAGTGACGACCAGGAAGAATGTGGTAATGTTGACGGTCGCTGTCGTGATCAACGCAATAAGGACAGCATCGGAAAGCTGGAAGTTGAAACTAATGTATTTAACTCCGGTGCGCAGGATGGGGTCAAGGAAATTGTAGCAATACACTTCACCAAGGCCATTTAACCACACGATTAGAATCACCATCACCAGCCACACGGAAACCATCCAGAAAATATATTCGGCGTATTTTTTCCGCTCCCGGATATTCTGGGACAAGCCTTCCAGACTTACCTGTTGAAGCAGCGTAAGGAAGGTTTTTTCACTAATATCTTGTTCTGTTGATTCCGGCGATGCAGCGGTTACCCAGTTGCGTAACGTATTTCTGTCGACCGACAGCTTTGACTCAGACAGCCGGGATTGGGGATTTGATTTGCTGCTCAAAATAATTTCTAATCAGGTTATCGTCAATTACACCATTCTCTCCAACCTTCTTATAAGTAACATCCCAGGGCGAATTCGTCGCGTGGGACCAGTTTGATAACGTGATGGCATCAACGTCTTTTGTAATTTCCCAGGTGTTGTTAATCGCTTCAATGGCCGAGGGCGACAGTTCAGAAAAAATGGCCAGTGGCTGCGAGTTAACAGTGATCGAAGTTTTCTCTATTATAGGCGAATTGCCCCATTTTTTGTAAAGCTGATAGATCGTCGGCACAACCGGCCCGAATTTCCACGCCAGAAATTTCTCCCGGATCAGCGGATCTCCATTATTCAATGCCAAATGCAGCCCATGCGCGAAAAAGACCATTTTCTGCAACTTCATCTGCGTCACAGGATTATTTTCCTTTACGCCAAGGTTTACAAATTGCCCGGCTATTAAAACAGACGAATACATAGTGAATGTGAGGTTATTAAAATCATATTGAATATACGCAATGTACACAGTATCAGCACAAATAAACGCACCAAACTTGAAAAAAAGTTTATTTAAATGCTGCAACGGACATTCCTAAGTCACTATTAGAACCGAAACGGGAAGGAAAAGTGACCTTTTCTTAACCATTAATTTTAGTTTTTGATGAAATGTTTACTAATATAATTTTTTTGTCTTACCTTTGCAAGCCCAAATTAGGGGTAGACAGAGATTTATAGCGCAATAATTTGATAATGAGATGAAACGTACCTTTCAACCATCGAATCGCAAGAGGAGAAACAAACACGGTTTCCGTGAAAGAATGTCCACTGCAAATGGGCGTAAAGTAGTAGCTGGCCGCCGCAAGAAAGGCCGTTGGAAACTGACAGTATCAGACGAAAAACGTCATAAGCAATAATTCAGGTTCGAGAACTTGAAAAATACATTTGGTAAAAATGAACGCTTATGTAGCCCCCGGGTAATCGGACGGCTGTTTCAAAGAGGTAGCACGGAGGTCAACACGTTCTACCTTTTTCCTTTTAGGGTGCTTTATATTATTGATAAAGAGGCTCCTACTCCCCTTCCGCAGGTTTTATTTTCTGTTTCCAAAAAGTCTTTCAAACGGGCGGTCGACCGGAATCTCATCCGTCGCCGCTGCCGTGAAGCTTACCGCCTGAACAAGGCGTCGCTCCTCGCATTATCCACGGAATCAAGACCTTCCTACATTGCTTTTTTGTATCTTGCAAAAGAAATAACATCTTACGACGTTATTGAAACGGCCATGAAGCAATCGCTCAAAAAACTCGAAAAGTTGCCCCGGCCCGTTCAAAAAAATCAAAATTCCTGAACATACATGAAAAAGTATTTTCGCTCCTTCTGGCTGGCCATTCCGGTGGTAGCAGGGATTGCCTTTTTTTCGTTTAAAAAAGACGACCGCTTATTCGAAATCGCGCGCAACCTGGACATTTACGCCACATTGTTCAAGGAATTGAATGCTTATTATGTGGACGAGATCAATCCCAACCAGCTCATTAAGACCAGCATAGACAATATGCTCCGCTCGCTGGACCCATACACGGTATATTACGCCGAGGATGACATTGAGGATTACATGACGATGACCACCGGAAAATACAACGGCATCGGCGCGATCATCAGTTCGGCGGAAGGCAAGCATACGGTGATGATGGTTTATGAAGATACACCCGCCCAAAAAGCCGGATTGCAGCTCGGCGACGAAATCGTAAAAATTAATGGCGTAGACCTTTCAACGCGTGAGGATTTTGACACAGGAAAATTGCTGAAAGGACAAACCCAATCCAATGTAACGCTCACATTAAAGCGTTACGGCGCCACCAAGCCCCTCGAAGTTTCCCTGAACCGCGACATTGTAAAGGTGACCAATGTGCCTTATTACGGCATGATCAGTGAAGATGTGGGTTACATTGACCTGAAAGATTTTACAGCAACAGCTTCCCGCGAAGTGCGCAATGCATTTCAGGAATTAAAAGGAAAAGGAATGAAATCAGTCGTGCTGGATTTGCGCGATAACCCAGGCGGTTTGCTGAATATGGCGATTGAAATCTCAAATATTTTCATTGCCAAAGGCGAAGAGATCGTTTCCACAAAAGGGAAAGTAAGCGAATGGAACAAAACTTACACCGCTTATAACCCTGCACTGGACACCGAAATACCAGTCATCGTGCTCACCAACAACCGCAGCGCTTCGGCCGCGGAGATCGTTTCCGGCGTGATCCAGGATTACGACCGCGGTGTATTGATCGGCCAGCGGACTTATGGAAAAGGCTTGGTGCAAACCACGCGTGATCTTTCTTTCAATACCAAAATGAAGATCACAACCGCCAAATATTACATCCCCAGCGGCCGGTGCATTCAAGCGATCGATTACAGCCACAGAAATGACGATGGAAGCGTTGGTAAAATCGCAGATTCGCTCATGACTGAGTTTAAAACCAAAAACGGACGTTCTGTTTTCGACGGCGGCGGCATTTTGCCGGACATTTTAACTGAAAAAGAAACTTACTCGCCACTAGCCACTTCCCTGGGCCGCAATCGTCTTTTCTTCGATTACGCAGTAAAATTCCACTTCGAGCACCCGACTATTAAACCGGCCAAAGAATTCAGTCTTTCCGACGCGGATTACGCTGCATTTACCAAATGGCTGGGTGATAAAGAATACGATTACACCACGCAGGTTGAGCGTGATCTGAATGATCTGGAAGCTTCTGCGAAGAAAGAAAAATCTTTGGAAGTAATTGAAGATCAGCTTAAAGCATTGAAATCAAAGCTGTCACATAGCAAGGATAACGATTTGCAAATCTTCAAACCAGAAATTAAAAAGATCCTGGAAGAAGAAATCATCAAGCATTATTATCTTGAAAAAGGTTTAAGAGAAGCCTCATTCAAAGAAGATCCGGAAGTGAAGGCGGCATTGGCATTGTTTAAAGAACCGGCCCGTTACAATGATCTTTTGAAAAAGAAATAAGTTGCTTGCCCTGTAATAATAATCAGCAAAGCTACTTACCCTGTCACCCTGAGCGGAGCCGAAGGGGGCGGTGCTTCCTAGGTGTAACGCCCCCTTCGACTCCGCTCAGGGTGACAGGAATTGTTAGCATTTCTGCTCCTGCCTTTCTTTAATATTATGCTCCTACTTAGTATCGACACCTCCATTCGCGGCTGCTCCGTGGCAGTTCACGAGAATTCCGTTTTACTTGCCAGCGCCGACCTGCATACAGATCGTTCATCCTCTTCCATGCTCACCACGCTCATGGAAAGTGCCGTGACTCATGCAGGTTTTACATTAAATGATCTCGACGCTATTGCTGTTGCGAAAGGCCCCGGCTCTTATACCGGCTTGCGCGTGGGCGTTTCGTCCGTAAAGGGGCTTTGTTATGCCTTGGACAAGCCGATGATTGCCATTAACACATTGGAAGCGATGGCTTTGCAGTTAAATGCATTTTATCCGGAACATTTGCTTTGTCCGATGATCGATGCACGGCGGATGGAAGTTTATGCGGCTGTTTTTGACTCGACGAATAGTTTCGTACAAGAAACGCGTGCTATAATTATGGATGAAAATTCATTTCATGAGCTGCTTGCTGAGCATAAGGTTGTGTTTTTTGGTGATGGTGCGGCTAAATGTGAAGCGTTGCTGGGAGATCATCCTAATGCTGTTTTTCCTAAGAGAGACATTCGACCTTCTGCAGTAACAATCGGTGAATTGGCGGTAAAGGCTTTTGAGAATGCGCAGTTTGAAGATGTGGCTGGTTTTGAGCCGTATTATTTGAAGGATTTTATGTCGCCACCTTCGAAAAAATCCAGCTTGCAAGCTTAGTGAAGATTGATTTCTGTTTGATCTGATAAACAAACTGCGCCTTTTTCGTGTTAGCAATTCAAGTAAAGCAAGATTAAGATGGAAACTGAAGAAATTGTAAACCGGGTTGCGGTTAGCGGCATTGTCTCGCTGGATTTGGAAGAATTATATCATCCCGGCGAGCGTGTTTTATACGATATCAAAGACAATTTGTGGCAGGGAATGATCCTGAAAGAAAAGGATTTCCGCGAATTCCTGAAGGCGCATGACTGGACCCAATATCAGGGTAAGAATGTGGCGATCATTTGTTCGGAAGATGCTATTGTGCCTACCTGGGCTTATATGTTGCTGGCTGTGCAAATGGAGCCTTACGCGAATGCGGTTATTTTTGGCGATCTGAATGCTTTGGAAGACAAATTATTTGCCGATGCCATTCAAAAGATCAATCTAAGCGAATACGAAGGCAAACGTGTGGTTGTGAAAGGATGCAGCAAGGTTAATGTTCCGATTTCGGCTTACGTTGAAATCAGCCGGTTGCTCAAAACAATCGTTCAAAGCCTGATGTTCGGTGAGCCCTGCAGCACGGTTCCTCTTTATAAAAAGCCTAAATCTTCCATTTCTTCCTCCATTGCCTGATCGCAATCAGCCTTCAATAACTTGAAAGTCATGCGGTGATAAGGGCATGGGCCGTGCAGGCCGATCGCTTTGCGGTGGTGAATGGTCGGGTAACCTACATTTGTTTCCCAGCCATAATGCGGGAACTGGCCGGAAAGTCTGGACATGAGCTCGTCTCTGTAATTCTTTGCCAAGACCGAAGCGGCTGCAATGGAAAAGTAATGTGCGTCGCCTTTGATAATGCAGGTGTGGGGGATCATCGGGTAAGGCGTGAAGCGGTTGCCGTCTACGAGCAAATGTTCTGGTTTTGTGTGCATCTTATCCACGGCGCGATGCATGGCCAAGAAGCTGGCTTTTAAAATATTAATCCTGTCAATTTCTAGATTATCCACTTCTGCAACTGCCCAGCAAATGGCTTCTCGAATGATGTCTTTTTCGAGTTCGAGGCGCTGGATTTTGGTCAGCTGTTTGGAATCGGTGAGATAGGAATGCGTAAAATCTCTTGGTAAAATTACCGCTGCGGCCACAACAGGTCCAGCCAGACAACCTCTGCCCACCTCGTCCAGCCCAGCCTCAATCGCGTCAGAATTGTAATATGCTTTCAGCATTAATCTTCAAGGATATTTGCCATAAATGTACTCTTTGTCCCGATTGCAATCAGCAGGAACAACACTGCCCAATATAAATATATCCGGTAAAAATCAGTGACATCGCGGGAAACGACGTCGCGGGATTTCACTTTTTCCAGCTGATCGATTTGTTTAAAAACGCCTGCGAGCGCACTGTTATCGGAAGCACGAAAATATTTCCCATTTCCCAGACCTGCAATATTTTTCAGCTCTGTTTCATCTACTAACGCATTCGAAACGGCTGCACTGTCTGTACGCGTTGATTTTTTTTGTTTACCTACTGAAATCGTGTAAACCTTCACCCCAAATGCATGCGCTAATTGCGCAGAAGTCGCTGGTCCAAGGTTTCCGGACGTATTATCGCCATCGCTGATCAGAATTGCCACTTTACTTTCTCCCGGCGTCTCGCGCATCCGGTTCACCGCCACAGCAAGCGCACTGCCGATTGCGGTTCCGGCAGTAGGCACCATAGCGGGGTTTATTTCATCCAAAAAACCATAAAGCAACTCATAATCAGTTGTTAAGGGACAAAGGGAAACGGCTTCTCCTGCAAAAACAATCAACCCGATGCGATCCTGCAAACGCCCTTTAATAAATTCCCTCGCAACAAGCTTGGCGGCTTCTAATCGGTTTGGGCTCAAATCTTTTTCCATCATGGAATCCGAAATGTCCAGCAACAGCATAATGTCAATCCCTTCTGAATATTGATCTGTTCTTTCCGAAATCACTTGCGGGCGGGCTAATGCGACCAGAATAAGGCAAATTCCGAGTCCTACAGAAACGGGCTGCACAAAGCGCAGCAATGTTTGCCAATCCCGCGCGCCTCTTACCGGGCTGTATGTGATTACCAGACGCTGCTTATGCTTCCGGTGCAGCGCATTGCGGAGCCAGAAAAGGATCGGGACGAAGGGTAGCAGATATAAAAAATACGGATACACCCATTCGTAAGACCGAAAGACCTCATAACCAAACCATTTCAATGAAAACCACTTTTCCATAAGTCAGATCAGGCGATGGGGCTGTCGAGGATGAATCTTCTTTTGTTGCGGTAAATCCGCGTCGCACCGCTTTTCAGCACTTCGAGCGATTCGGCCATGTTTTTGGAAATCACTTGTCCGTATATAATGCTGTCCATGTTTTTCAATGCTTCGGCCAGTGCTTCGTCAGGCATGTTGTCCACGATTTCACGCGTTGTATAGGTTGCAAAAGGCTTTTTTTCCAATCGTTCCAAATAGTTTTTCCAAACGATAATGGCCTTTTCTGCGTCCTTAATATTGTTTTTTTCCCTGGCATTCCGCATCAGACGGTTGAATGAGCGCACATATTCCAGATGCCGCCGCTGCAACTTGATGAGCTGCCATTGTTTGTAAATATCCTGCCCGAAAACCCAGTAAATGCTGCCTACAACGCCAATAATGAGTGCAATGCTGCCCAATAAAATAGAAAAGTTAAACTCACTGCTCAGTGGCAAAAGCGAGGTTTCGGGCACGAGCTTTGCCGTTTTCATCGCTTCAACGACATTGCTTTTGATTAGAAAAACAGAATCAGGCTTTGTAAAAACAGCCGTACAATCTTTCTTATTAAAAACATAAACAGGCATTTTCAAGGATTGCGAACGCGCTACGTCGAAGGAAATGAGCTGGTAAACCGCGCTGTCCAGACTGCCCCGGTCGTCTGTGCTGGATGTGAATGCTCTTTTGGAAATGATTTCAAAAGGCGAGAAATCATATAATGTGTCCGGGAAAAAAATCTCTGTTTTGGGATCGTGGCGGACGCTTAATGAGAAATAAACGGGCTTGCCTACTTCAATGCTGTCGTTCAGGAAAAGGCCCAACGGTTTTATTTTTTGACCAAAACCTGCTGTTGGCAAGAGGTTAAGGAGCAAAAACAGGGTGAAAGACGCTATGACGGATCTGACCATTTTACGACGAAGAACTGCTTTTCGTATAACGTCTCACCTTGAACAAATGGATCAGCGCGGGCACATAATCTTCCTGCGTGTTGATCGAAATATAATCCGCGCGGTTTTGGTGGCAAAGCCTTTCGAGTTCGGAACTTCGCTTGCTGAACCGGCTCGCCATTTCCTCCTTATATTGCTTGGACGACGTGTTGACCCAAACCGTGCTCTGCTTTTCGGCATCATAAAGCGGAATAATGCCCAAGCCTGGCAAATTCACTTCTCTCGAATCGTACAAATGAATGACGATCAGATCATGCTTGCGCGCTAATGCTTTGAGGTTATGCTGGTAATTATTGTCAATGAAATCGGAGATCAAAAAGATCAAACTTCTTCTTTTAACAACATTTAACGTTACCAAAATCGCCTCGGCAATGTTCGTCTTTGTGGATTCCGGCACAAGCTTGTAGAGTTCCGAAATCACGCCGTAACCGTGTTTCATGCCATCGGACGGCCGGATATAGCGCTCATTTTTATCAGAAAAACAAAGCAGACCGACCCGCGATGCTTCCTGGATCGCCGACAATGTTAACACGCCACAAATCTCCTTTGCAATGTCAATTTTCAGCTTTTTGAGCTCTCCTACTTGCTGTGAGGCACTTACATCGAGCATGAAGAAGGCCGTCTGCTCTTTGTCTTCCTTGAAAATCTTGACAAATGTGCCGTGGCCTTTGGCCGACGTGTTCCAGTCGATGGCGCGCACGTCGTCGCCATATTGATAAAGCCGCAGGTCGTCGAATTCAAGACCTGAGCCTTTGAAAACGGAGTGAAAATTGCCGTAACGCTCGCTGGTCACCGCTTTCCGCATGCGGATTTCATACTTTCTTAGCTTTCCAAGAAACTGTTCAAACATTAGTTTTGCGAAAAAATTATCACCTTTGCTACCCGGCGTATCTAAACAAAGATATACATTTTGCGTTTTATGAGGTGTCCGACAGTTAATTTCCCGAACGGATTGATCCACTTTTTGCTTGCTATGCTGCTTTTTACGAGCTGTGTAAGTGACGAAAAGCCGCCCAAGGACACATTGAGCGAGGAGGAAATGGCAAAGATCCTGACAGACATCCATCTGGCCGAGTCGCGGATCAACCGCTTGCAGCTAAGATCGCTGGATTCGTCGCTGATGATCTTCAACAAGCTCAAGAGCGACATTTGGAAAAAACATAAAGTAGATACCGTGGCTTACCGCAAAAGCTACGATTATTATATGACCCGTCCGGAAACGATGACGCGGATCTATGAAAAAGTGAACAAGAATGTGGAGATCCGGGAGAAAACAAATAATATTAAGCTCTGAAAATCACACATTTAATTTAACCCTATCACCAGTTGTGAATAACAGTATTGTAGTAATCCCTACCTACAACGAGATTGAAAATGTCGAGGCAATCATACGCAAAGTATTTAGCTTAAGTCAGCCATTTCATGTGCTTATCATCGACGACGGATCGCCCGACGGCACTGCGGCTGTGGTGAAAGAGCTCATGAAAACGTATGAAGGCCAACTTCACCTGGTTGAAAGAAAGGGAAAACTAGGATTAGGAACAGCCTATATTCACGGCTTCAAATGGGCCATGGAGCGTGGTTATGAGTATATTTTTGAAATGGATGCAGACTTCTCCCACCCGCCGGAAGATTTGATCCGCCTGCATCATGCATGCGCGGTGGAAGGTCACGACGTAGCGATAGGTTCGCGTTACATTACGGGGGTTAATGTAGTTAACTGGCCGATTAATAGGGTGTTAATGTCTTATTTCGCAGGATATTATGTGAGAATGATCACAGGAATGCAGATCATGGACCCTACGGCCGGCTTTATCTGCTACACGAGCAAAGTTTTAAAAACCATTAACCTGGATAACATTCGCTTTATCGGTTATGCATTCCAGATTGAAATGAAATTCAATTCCTGGAAATATGGTTTCGACATTGTGGAAGTGCCCATCATTTTCACAGACAGGACCAAAGGCGCTTCCAAAATGTCAAAAGGAATTTTTAAGGAAGCGATCCTTGGGGTGATTACACTGAAAGTCAACAGCTTTTTTAAGCGCTATATCCCGCATGGCCAAGTTCAGAAATAGCCAGCCAGGACATTAATCCGGTTGAAATTTCCAATGCGCTTTCGTCAATGTCGAATGTGGGCGTGTGAACGCCGGAAATGATGCCGCGTTCTTCATTGCGGGTTCCTAGTCTGTAAAAGCAGGAATCGACAACCTGTGAATAAAACGCAAAATCTTCGCCAGCCATCCAAAGGTCGAGGTCAATAACGTTTTCTGCTCCCATATAATCTGTGGCTGAACTTCTGACGCGTCTGGTAAGCTCAGGATGGTTTTTCAGGAATGGATAACCGTGCACAATTTCAAATTCGCAGCTTCCGCCCATCGCTTCGGCGATGCCTTCGGCCATTTTTTTCATTCTTTTCAAACCATCGGCCCGCCATTCTTCATCCATACAACGCCACGTTCCCTGAATGGTCACTTCATTTGGAATTACGTTGGTAACACCATCCGCAATGAATCTTCCGAATGATAGCACGGCTGGATTGGCAGGATTTCTATTCCTACTGATGATCTGCTGCAATGCAACAATGATATGCGAGGCCATTAAAACCGGATCCACCAACTGATGCGGAGCCGCTGCGTGGCCGCCTTTTCCTTTTACAGTTAAGTAAAGCTCGTCGGTGCTGGCCATGTACATGCCTTCGCGAAAGCCAATTTTTCCAACAGGAATGTTCGGCGCAACGTGCTGGCCGACCATACTCGCAGGTTTTGGATTTTCTAAAACACCTTCTTTAATCATTAAGGAAGCTCCACCCGGCGCTTTTTCCTCGGCAGGCTGGAAAACCAACTTGATCGTTCCTTCAAACTCTTCTTTTAATTGATTCAAAATCCTCGCCGTTCCTAGCAAAGAAGAAGTGTGCACATCGTGCCCGCAAGCATGCATTACGCCTGGAACGGTTGATTTGTAAGGAACATCATTGGCCTCCAATATCGGCAGTGCGTCCATGTCTGCACGCAAGCCCACGACGCGTTTTTCAGGATTCCTGCCTTCAATGATCGCTACAACGCCTGTTCCTGCAACGCCTTCTTCGGGTTGCAAGCCGATTGCTGTTAGCTCTGCCGCGACATATTTCGCCGTTTTATATTCTTCAAAAGACAATTCGGGATTGCTGTGCAGATGACGGCGGTGCGCTATAATGTCGGCGGATTGATCTTTGGCGAGGGCTTTTATTTTTTCTTGCAGCTGAGACATAATTCAATTAAAATCTATTCTGAGAGACTGATATCGATACAAATCATTCAAAGGTAACAATAAATATTGTGCAGCCCTTTTGCTAATAAGCGGCTTGATATTGAATGTTGTTCCAAAGAAAAAAGTAATTTTGACCAGATATATATCAATCAGCCAAGCACAAATGAATCAAAAGGAATTTCTAGAATCGTTGGTTTGTCCGCTTACAGGAACCGCACTAACAATCGCAGAAGACGGAAAATCACTGAAAAGTGAAGACGGAACAATATATGAAGTAGGCGATACGGGCATTGTTAACATGCTTTATCCCAAAGAGTTATTGCCAGAAGATGCCCGCGAGCAATATTTATACGATCAGGCTTTCCTTCGTTATGACAAAGGCGTTTCCTGGGTTTTTGAAACATTAAACCATTCGGACGAAGCATCGACAAGAAAATTCTTCATCGACCTGATGGAATTGAAACCGGGCATGAAAGCGCTGGAAGTGGGCGCCGGAACAGGTAAAGACTCATCATTGATTTTAGACCGCGTAAGACCAGGCGGAACAGCGGTTCTGTCCGATCTTTCTCCTAATATGTTGAAACTGGCACAGGAAAAACTCTCGACAGAGGACGTTAATGTGCATTATTTCCTTGGAAACGGTTCTTATCTGCCATTCCCTGACGACACTTTTGATGCTGTTTTCCATTTTGGAGGAATCAATACATTCTCTGAAAGAAAACGCGCATTTGACGAGCTTACGCGCGTGGTTCGCCCGGGTGGAAAAGTGGTTGTGGGTGACGAGAGCATAGCGCCTTGGTTACGGAACACGCCAACTTACGCTACATTATTAAAAGCCAACCCGCTTTTCCGTGCCGAAGTGCCTCTGGAAGACGTTCCTGCCAACATTGAGAATTTCAAGCTACATTATGTGTTTGGAAATGCTTTTTATGTGATGGAATACAGGGTTACCGCGAAAGCTCCGGAAGTGGACATTGACCTGCCGATCCCGGGCAAAGATTTCGTGGATAACTGGCGTTTGCGCGCTGAAAAGGCGGTTGATTAATCAATAACATTATCATTTCATGTGGGTTAAAAAAGGAGTTATATATAAGCCGGACGGAACATTGCCGCACAGTTTGTCGCACGCACAGGTTCCATTTGCATATAAGCACGAAGATTTTTTACGCATATATTTTTCGTCCAGAGACAAAGACGGCCAATCGCGCCCGACATTCATCGATGTAGATTACGACGATCCTAAAAAGATCCTTTACATCCATGATAAGCCGATTTTGGAACTGGGTGGTCCAGGCGAATATGACGAAACCGGTGCCATGCCTTCCTGGTTTGTAAACCGTCCGAATGGCGACATCTGGCTTTATTACACAGGCTGGAACCGCACCTGGAACTCTTACAGACTTTCCATGGGACTGGCTGTGAGCACAGACGGCGGCATATCATTCAAAAAAATGTTCGTAGGCCCGATCATGGACCGCAGCATTCAAAACCCGCTTTGGGCCGCGCAGCCTTCGGTGATGATCGATGACGACGGCACTTGGCGGATGTGGTATATTTCAGGCCACAAATGCGAATACATTCACGATTATCCAGAGCCTTTTTATAGAGGTCAGTCTGCTACGAGTAAGGACGGAATTCATTGGGATATCAGCGACATTCCGGCATTGGATTTTGACGATTTTCTGCATGCAGTAGGCCGTCCGAGCGTTTTTAAAGAGGATGGGATTTACAAAATGTACTATTCTTACCGCCACACGCGCGATTACCGCACGGATCGCAACCAGAGTTACAGACTTGGTTATGCGGAATCTGTGGATGGAACGAACTGGGAGCGGAAGGATAATTTGGTAGGGATTGCTAAATCTGATAATCCGGAGGATTTTGATTACCAAATGATCGATTATGCTAATTTTTACCAGCATAACGGCAAGAAATATCTGCTTTATAATGGCAATGGCTTTGGCGCTGCCGGATTTGCTTACGCGGTCTGGGAGGACTAAGATCTTATTAAAAGGCGGCGAAAGTCATTTATTTGATTTCAATAGAAACATAAATTTGAGAACTTATTCAGAGCCGGTTACATTATCTGACTGATTAGGTTCTCAATTTTTTTCAAACCACATAAAGTGTCATACCAATGAGCACACTTCAAGAGCAATTCAATAATGACGGCTATGTCCTTTTAAGAGATTTTTTGGACAAAGACGTTGTCAATAACATTTACACGGACGCCAGAAAAATATTCGCAACTCAAATCAAGCATGTCACAGGCAAAACGCCGGATATCGACAACCGCGATGAGTTTGAAAATGCAATGTTTGAGTTTTTTGAAAAAGACTTTAATGCGTTTGTAAACACCGGTAAAACCGTTCAGCACACATTCTCGCTGCACAGACTGGGCCTTGATCCGAAGATTGAAGACATTCTGAAACAAGTTGGTCTTTCCAGCCCAATTATCGGCGCGCGCGCTGCGATGCAGTTTAACAGCCGTTTCTTGTCAAAAGATGGCAGCAAACACTGGAAACTGGACGCACACCAAGACTGGCGCACAGGCCAGGGCTCATTGGACAGCACCGTAATCTGGTTCCCAATGGTTGATGCAGGCGCGGACATTGGTGCTTTGCAGGTTATTCCAGGCAGTCATAAAATCGGTTTGCAGGAATCAAATACATCGGGTTACCAAGGCGGGATTACAACCACATTAAAGGAAGAAGATTTCGTCCAAACCGAATTCAAAGTCGGCGACATTCTCGTCTTCTCCGCATTCCTGATACATCAATCCGGCAACAACATCACCAACAATATCCGCTGGTCCGTACAACTCCGCTACAACAACCTCGACGAGCCAACATTCATCGAAAGAGGCTATCCAATGGCATACATTTACAAGCCAGAAACGGAACTAGTAACGCCAAATTTCCCAAGCGTGGAGCAATTGAAAGAGGTTTTTAGCTGATAATGAAACTTTCCGTTTGCGTTCCTACATATAATCATGAGCGATACATTGGGCAGATGCTTGATGGGGCTTTGATGCAGGTTACGGATTTTGAATTTGAGATTGTGATTGGGGATGATGCTTCTACGGATGCTACACCTGACATTATCAGGGCATATCAGGAGAAAAATCCGGGACGGATTCGGGCTTTTTTACATTCGGAGAATCAAGGGCCTAAGGAGCCTCGGGAGTTTGCGGGTCGTAATAATGTGTTGCAATTGCTGAAAGCTTGCAAGGGCGAATATGTGGCGATGTGCGAGGGAGATGATTATTGGACCGATCCGCTGAAATTACAGAAGCAAGTCGAGTTCCTGGATGCGAATCCGGATTTTGCTATATCCCACCATAATGTTCTGGTGACCTACGAGGACGGGTCGTCAGAACATTTTTTTAATGCGCCTGATCAAAAAGCCGTTTCCAGCATTGAGGATATCCTGGAAGATAAATGGTTTATGGCCACCGCGAGCTGGGTTTACAGAAATCATTTTGTTAAACATGACTTTGCCGACTGGCACGCAAAAGCCGCTGCGGGCGACTGGGCTGTGATCATTCAATTGGCTGCGCAGGGTAAGATTGGCTATTTTCCCGAGCCTATGGGCGTTTATCGCAAGCATAGCGCGGGGCTGAGCAATGTTCATGCGAATACGAATCAAAAGTTTTGGCAGAACCGACGGGATATGTTTGAGAATGTTGGTAAATGGCTGGGCAATAGATATGATGCAGTGATCTCAAAGACATTGGCGCGCTACGATGAGCAACTATCCTTATTTGAAAAAATTGGCAGTTAAAATTAATAATCTTTAATTTGTACTGTTTTCAACATCAGCAATCCATGAAGCTAAGCGTCGTAATACCAGCATATAATGAGGAGGAATCAATTACACACACTCTTACATCGCTGCACCAAACATTAAATAAATACAATATTCCTCACGAAATATGCGTCACAAACGATAATTCCAAAGACGGAACACTTCGTGTGCTGGACGAGCTTTCGCTTCAAATCCCAACATTGGTTTACTATACAAATCCCGGCCCGAATGGCTTCGGTTATGCGGTAAGATATGGTTTAGAGCGTTTTAAAGGTGATTGCGTGGCCGTTTTCATGGCCGATATGTCAGACGACCCGGAGGATTTGGTAAAATATTATTACAAAATGCTGGATGGCGATTACGACTGCGTTTTTGGATCGCGTTGGGAAAAGGGTGGAAAGGTCATTGACTATCCTGCATTGAAAAAAGTGATCAACCGCGTTGCCAATTTTATTGTAAAAGTGGTGATGGGGATCAAATACAATGATACGACCAACGCATTTAAGCTTTATAAAAGAGAAACCATTGAAGGCATTAAGCCATTTTTAGCTCCGCATTTCAACCTGACTATTGAACTTCCCTTAAAAGCAATGGTGCGCGGTTATAATTATGCCGTTGTCCCAAATAGCTGGACAAACCGTAAATACGGGGAATCTAAGCTGAAAATTAAAGAAATGGGAAGTCGTTACTTCTTTATCTTAATGTATTGCCTCATCGAAAAATACTTCTCGCAAGGCGATTTTATGAAGAAATCTACTGCGCCTAAAAAGGAAGTCAGCCGCTAATAGTATCATTACTTGCCAATTGACAGGGAGTTACCTTTATCCGCCGGCCGTCAGCATCATTTTCTTGAACATTTACTTAATCCATTCCTGGACGAATGTCATTTTATGCGCAATGTAGGAAATGGCGAGTCCCCAGATGATAGCGCTTGCGGACATCCATAGGAAAATCGCGGGGCGCGGCACTTTGAAGGCAACGGCAAGGATAGGACCGAAAAGCGGCGTAAATAATGGTGGCGTCAGAAATGCGATGCCGATGATCCCAAAACGTTTCCAGATATTAACCGCAATGCGATTGGTCCGGCTGAATTTTTTCGGCGGTGTTTTTCTGCGTTTTTTGATAAAATCCTGAATCGCGCCGCCTACATATGTAAGTACGAACACGCTGAACATCATGCCGATAGCCGAGCAAATGGCAGTTTCAAGCCACGTTAGTTTCAGGACAACTCCTGCAATGGGCCCTCCGAAAAATTTGAGCGTACTGGCAAGGGCAACTGATAAATATTTTAGTAGGGTGGTTTTCATTTAAACTTTTACCTGTATCAGTTCTGAAGCAAAACGCCTTGTCGCCTCATTGGTTTGAACGTAGTCATCATACGTCGGGGCGGAAATGTAGGACATTTTGGCAAGGCTTTCAATGATCAGGTCCGAAATATCCAGAAATCCGATCTTATCCTGAAGAAACGCTTCTACCGCAATTTCATTGGCCGCATTGACAATACAAGCCGCATTTCCGCCTTTTTCCAAAACTTCATAAGCAATGGAGAGGTTCCTGAAAGTGTCCATATCGGGCTTTTCAAAGGTTAAGGAAGGGTAATCCATAAAATTAAACCTCGGAAAAGTCGATTTCAGACGCGCCGGATAACGCAATGCATACTGAATTGGCAGTTTCATATCGGGCAAGCCCATTTGTGCCTTAATGCTGCCATCCTCAAATTGCACAAGCGAATGCACAATACTTTGCGGGTGAACGATGACGTCTATTTGTGAAGCTTCCAAATCAAATAACCATTTGGCCTCGATCACTTCCAGGCCTTTGTTCATGAGCGTGGCTGAATCAATCGTAATCTTGGCACCCATGCTCCAATTGGGATGCTTTAATGCTTGTGCTTTGGTAACATTAGCCAAAAACGCCCGATCCTTGCCGCGGAAAGGACCGCCCGAAGCCGTTAGTATGATCTTTTCAATCTTGTTTTCTTCTTCTCCAACCAGACATTGAAAAATGGCAGAATGCTCGGAATCGACCGGGTAAATGTTTACGCCGTATTGTTTGGCTAGTGCGGTAATAAGCTCGCCGGCCACAACAAGTGTTTCTTTGTTTGCTAATGCAATGTCCTTTCCAGCCTTAATGGCGTGAATGGTAGGCAAAAGTCCGGCATAACCCACCATCGCCGTAAGCACCGTGTCAATTTCTTCCGATTCAACGACGGAAACCAGTGCTTCGATGCCGCTGTAAACTTTTATATTGAATGAGGAAAGAGCTGATTTAACCTTATCAAAATGCTTTTCATTTCCGATAACGACTTCTTTGGGCAGAAATTTCGCTGCCTGCTCGATCAGCAGATCCGCATTGTCCTGCGCGGTAAGAACGGCTACCGAAAAAATCTCGGGATTCGCCTCGATCACTTCCAGCGCCTGCGTCCCGATCGAACCTGTTGATCCAAGAATTGCTATATTTTTTTTCATTCTGATGCTGAGGTTAAATTTACTGCCGGTTGATTTTGATCAGTTCATCCGCGATTTTCCGGTCGTTGGACAATCGGGGCACTTTGTTCTGGCCCCCTAGTTTGCCATTCGCGCGCATGTAATCGATAAACGAGTTTTTGCGCAATGGCACCAGTTCCAGTGTTTTCAAAATGCTGCCTTTGATCAAATCTTTGTAATAGATGTTGAGTTCGGTAAGCTTTCTGTCGACGTCGGCCACGAATTGTTCCTTATTGTTGGGCTCGACGGCAAATTCCACCAACCATTCATGATAAGGAAGTCCGCCATTTTCGGAATTTACCATTGGCGCAACCGTAAACTCGACAACTTCAACCTCGGGATGTCGTTCCATGGCATAACGCAATGCTTTTTCTATCTCCTCCCCGATCACGTGTTCGCCGAATGCGGATATAAAATGCTTGATCCGGCCCGTTACCAGGATCTTGTACGGATTTACAGAGACAAACCGCACCGTATCACCCAAAGAATAGCCCCATAAACCCGCATTATTATTCACGATCACCGCATAATTCTGCCCAACCTTCACTTCTCCAATGGATAATCGCCGGGGATTTTCGTCGAAGTAGTTTTCAACAGGAATGAACTCATAGAAGATGCCCATGTCCAAAAGCAGCAGCAAACCATCATCATTTTGAGAATCCTGGTAGGCGAAAAAGCCTTCCGAAGCGGGATATAGCTCAATCGAATCGATCTTCTTTCCGATGGATTCAAAGAGTTTGGCGCGGTAAGGCTCGAAATTGACGCCGCCATATATGAACAGCGAAAAGTCTGGAAAGACGTCTTTGATCTTTTTCCCGGTCCTTTCGATAATCTTGTCAAAATACATTTGTACCCACGGCGGAATGCCTGATATCAGCGACATGCGCTGGTCGAGCGTTTCGTCGATGATCTTGTCCAGCTTCGTTTCCCAATCTTCAATGCAGTTCGTTTCGTAGCTCGGCATCTGGTTGGATCTGAGGTAACCCGGAACGTGGTGATTGGAAATACCTGACAAGCGGCCTGTCAGTACACCGCCTGTTTCCGTCAGGACTGGGCTTCCGGATAAGAAAATGAGCTTATTATCAAGAAATTGGGCTTTTTTGGTTTCTGCTATATACGTCAAAATGGCATTGCGGGCAGAATCAATGTGGTTGGAAATCGAGTCGCGGGAAATCGGAATGTACTTGGTTCCGGATGTTGTGCCTGACGTTTTGGCAAAATATAAGGGCTTGCCGGGCCAGAGAATGTCTTCATCCCCGTTCTTTACCTTATCAATATACTTGTGAAGGTCTTCATAATCGTGGACGGGGACCGCTTCTTTGAAGTCGGAATAGCTGTGGATGTCCTTAAAAAAATGATCTTTTCCAAACTCCGTATGAAGCGCTTTACGGACCAGATTACCCCTCCATTTTTCCTGCACTTCGACGCTCCGCGAGATCCAATCCTGTTGCTGCTGTACAATGTATCGAGCCAGCGGCTCACTCAATAGTGCTCTGATTCCCATAGTAAAAACAAAGGTACACAGGTTTTGTAAATTCTATTCTACAAGGCCGCCTAACAGGCTTTTTTGAGGCCAAAACGGCCATTAGCCGAAATTTTTTAAATGCCTTTGTTTGTGGTTATTTATCTGTAATTTTGCCATCCTGAAATCAAAGTGAGCAAAAATTTTAAAAAAATATATGGGATTGTTTGATTTTTTGACGAGCGATATAGCGATCGATTTGGGGACTGCAAATACCCTGATCATCCATAAAGATACAGTAGTTGTTGACGAGCCTTCTATCATTGCCATGGACAAAACCACAGGCAAAGTTTTAGCCATCGGACACACAGCTATGCAAATGCATGAGAAGACCAACGAGAATATCAAAACGATCCGCCCACTTAAAGATGGTGTAATTGCTGACTTTACTGCTGCCGAAATGATGATCCGCGGGATGATCAAAATGATCGATACGGGCAGCCGTTTTTTTACACCTTCCCACCGCATGGTGGTTTGCATTCCTTCCGGGATTACAGAAGTTGAAAAACGTGCCGTAAAAGACTCATGCGAGCATGCAGGCGCGAAAGAAGTATATATGGTGCACGAGCCGATCGCAGCTGCTATCGGTATTGGCATTGATATTACGCAGCCGAATGGTGTGATGATCGTTGACATTGGCGGTGGAACTACGGAAATCGCGGTTATAGCGTTGTCAGGGATTGTTTGCGAGCAATCTGTTCGCATTGCAGGTGATGTATTTACGAGAGACATTGTTGATTATATGCGCCGCGAGCACAATCTTTTGATCGGTGAGCGCTCTGCGGAATTGATTAAAATGGCCATCGGATCCGCTTCTCCTGAACTCGAAATTCCATTGGACGATTATCAGATCCGCGGCCGTGACTTAATGACCGGGATTCCAAAGGAAATCCGTGTTACGTATAGTGAAATCGCTTATTCTCTCGATAAATCAATCTCTAAAATTGAGGAAGGTGTCATGAAGGCACTTGAAATTTCTCCTCCTGAACTTTCTGCGGATATATTTAAGAATGGTATTTATCTGACAGGCGGCGGGGCGCTTATTCACGGCCTTGACCGACGCATTGCTCAGAAAACCAAGCTTCCCGTTCACATTGCGGATGATCCTTTAAAAGCCGTAGTGAAAGGAACAGGCGAAGTCCTTAAAAATCTTGAATTGTACAAGCCGGTACTGATTTCGTAGTATTGGATCGTTCACGATGTGAACACTTTAGCCCATGCTCCAACTCGTTGATTTCGTTGTCCGGAATCGTTTCTTTTTGGTATTTATTTTGCTGGAAGTTCTCAGTGTATGGTTAATCGTGCGCAGTAACACTTACTGGGGCGCAACTTATTTCAACACTTCGAATTATTATGTCGCCAAAACATTGGCTTTTTCTAATTCGGCAAAGGAATACACGAAACTGGACGAGGTGAACTCCGCATTAGCGAATGAAAATGCGCGGCTTCGTGCCACTGTTACGGCATTAACGCAAACAAAACCCATCGATTCTCCGGCTGGCTACGTTCCGGACTCATCATTTGCATCACGCTTTACATTTACCGTGGCGAAAGTGGTTGATAATGAGACCAACAAGACCAATAATGTGCTGACAATCGATAAGGGTAGCTCTGACGGGATCAAACCCGGGATGGGCGTAATTTCAGCGACCGGCGTAGTTGGGAAGGTCAGGTTTTGTTCAGAGAACTTTTCTGTGGTTACTTCCATCCTGCATTCGCAGTTCATGGTGTCGTCCAAGCTTGTCAGGAGCAAGGAAATTGGTTATGCAAAATGGCCTGGAAAGGATCCTAATTTCATTGATATGATCGATGTTTCGAAGTATACCAAGATCTTCAAGGGGGACTCGGCGGTTACTTCGGATCAAAATTCTGTTTTTCCTCCCGGCATTATGGTGGGCAGGGTGGAAACGGTAAGTGTGCATCCCAATCAGACCTTTTACAACATTGTATTGCGGCTTGCAACCGATTTCAGGAACCTCTCTTATGTTTATGTGGTACAAAATCAACAACTTGGGGAGCAGGATAGTCTTAAATTACGTACGATAAATACCAAATGAGTTTACGAGAGGCAATACAATATTCCCTGATGATCCTGTTGTATCTGTTCCTGCAGATCTTCTTCATGCGGAATGTCGTGTTGTTCAACTACGCTTTCTGTTTTATATACATTGCCGGTGTCTTGTTACTTCCTGCTGATGTAGACAGGATGTATCTTTTGCTGATTGCTTTCGGCATTGGCTTCACCGTAGACGTGTTTTCCAACACATTCGGGATGCACGCTTCGGCCACCGTTTTGATCGCTTACCTGAGACCTTTCCTCATCCATTACCAGATGAAATCCCGCGGCGCGGAACGTGCAGAGGTGGGAATAAGGGCGCAAGGTCTGGGTGCATTTCTTGGTTATGTCTTACCACTCATCCTGCTACATCATTCCATGCTCTTTTTAATGGAGATCAATCATTTTGGAATGATCCTTTACACACTGATCCGCATAGGCGCCAGTGTGCTGTTTACTACCCTTCTAATCATACTCCTGGAACTTTTTTCCAAACGTTAATATGACATTTTGACACGAAACCTTCGTGGCTCGAAATTTGATGTTGATACATTAAATACGGCAGGAGGCAATTCAATTTGGAATATTTGAGGATGCGGTTCCCAGTTGATTTATTTTTTATCGTGAAAAGATGGCTGTTAAGTAGCTTCAATAAGCCATTCATCAAATTTTAATTTGTACGATTTGGAGCTGTTGTTAATCTTTGTAAATTCAGCATTCCTATGTTAGTTGCCATGTCAGAAACGCTCACGACTAATGAATACACGGATGACCTTCGTTATGAAGTTTTTAACCGTGAGTTCATGCCACACATTGACTCCATGTATAATTTCGCCTTTCGCCTTACTATGGACGAAGACGATGCAAATGACCTGGTTCAGGACACATATTTAAAGGCTTTCCGTTTTATTTCTTCTTTTGAACAAGGCACCAATGCAAAAGCATGGCTTTTCCGGATTCTCAAGAATAGTTTTATAAATGATTACCGCAAGAAAAGTAAGGAGCCTTCCAAAGTAGATTATCAGGAAGTCGAAACTACTTACAACTCTGAGGAAGCTTCTGATACAACTTACACGGTCGATCTTCGGGCGGATGCAGTTCAGGAATTAATAGGTGATGAGGTTGCAAATGCACTAAATGCACTGCCGGTGGACTTCCGGACGGTGATCATTTTATGTGATATTGAAGGTTTTACATACGAAGAAATGGCCAAGATCCTGGACATTCCGATTGGTACTGTAAGGTCTAGACTGCACCGCGCGCGTAACTTATTGAAAGAAAAATTAAAGAGTTACGCGAGCTCGATGGGATATGATTCATAGGTTGTGAAACTTTTTTTGTAACCTCTTCGGTTATAGGGTACAACTGTACATATATTCCATTATTCCTTATTTTTCATTTTAATAATGAATGCATCCCCTACCACGCCTTCAATTAGTGAAGAAGCGCAAAAACAACCCATGAAGCAGAAATGCGAGCATCATCTCGAATGCATGAAGGTAATTCAGGCCATTCTTGACGATGAAGCAACCGAGGCCGAGAAAGATCATTTTCGTGAAAACATGGATAAATGCTTGCCTTGCATCGAGTCTTACAGACTGGAAAAATGCATCAAAGAATCCCTTAATTTTAAGATCGAAAAGAAGCCTTGCCCCGAGAGCATTCTAAAGACAATTATTTCAAAAATAAACAGTTAATGCTGTTCGTGTGAAAGGTAAGCTTATCATATTTTCCGCTCCGTCCGGTTCCGGAAAGACTACAATAGTAAGGCATCTTCTTAAAAAATATCCCGACCTTCTGGCTTTCTCTGTCTCTGCATCTACAAGGGAACAGCGCGACCATGAGGTGAACGGAAAAGATTATTATTTCATCCCGAAAAAGGAATTTCGGGAGCGCATTGCCAACAACGAGTTTGCGGAGTGGGAAGAGGTTTATGCGGGAAATTATTACGGCACATTCAAAACGGAGATTGAGCGGCTTTGGAATGAGGGGAAACAGGTTTTGTTTGATGTAGATGTAAAGGGCGGTCTCAAATTGAAAGAAATTTACCGCGACAATGCATTGGCCGTTTTTGTAAAAGTCTCTTCCGAAGCCGAAATCATCCGCCGTCTCAGCGAACGCGGCACAGAAACCGAAAAATCACTGGAAACCCGCCTTGGAAAGGTCCGCTATGAGCTGAGCTTCGAAGATAAGTTTGATGTTGTGCTCGTGAATGATGATCTTGACGAAACACTCAAAAAAGCGGAAGCATTGGTTCTGGATTTTATTCAATGAAAATCGGACTCTTTTTCGGATCATTTAATCCTATACATGTCGGCCACCTAATCATTGCCAACACCATGGCAACATCCACGGATTTGGAGCAGGTTTGGTTTGTAGTAAGCCCGCAAAACCCATTTAAGAAAAACAGCAGCTTACTGCACGAATTTGACCGTTATGATCTTGTTCAGCGCGCCATTTCCGATAATGCTGCATTCCGGGCCACAGACGTGGAATTTCACATGCCCAGGCCCAGTTTCACCATTGACACATTGATCCGTTTACAGGAGAAATTTCAGCAGCATGAATTTAGGCTGATCATGGGAGAAGACAATCTGGCGCAGTTTCCAAACTGGAAAAACCACGATAAAATATTGGAATATACCGGCCTTTACGTATATCCACGCCCGAATTCTAAACCGCATGCATTTGGCAATCATCCGGCTGTAAAATTCGTCGAAGCGCCTTTGCTGGACATATCTGCCACCTACATTCGCGCCAGTTTACAAAATGGCAGATCTATCCGTTATCTCGTTCCGGAGCCTGTGGAACAGCTTATTAAGATCAAAAAATTCTATCTCTGATCACAAAGGACGCGATTGGTAAGTAATCTCGCTCAGCAATCCCACTGCATTGAATTTCAGGATCACTTTCGGCGCATTTGATTTTGCCTTAATGTCATCGCATTGCTCGCCTTTGGAAAGAAAATAAACGTAGAACTTCTGGTTTCTTTCGCCAAGTTGGTGAATGTCCGGACGGCCCAGTAAATCGCCTATACCGTCAGCAAATTTGCCTTTTAGCTGCGGTTCAACGGTTTTAAAATCCTTTTCCAGTCCTGCGCGCACATCATTGCAGCCGCCTCTGTCGCCGCGCCATTTTACAAGGTCCAGGCTTCCGAGCTTATCGGGTGGTGAAGAGCAGGCAGCAAAGCCCAAAAGCATTGCAAACACCAAATACCTGGAAATCAACTTATTCATTACACTATCCTGATTTTATTCCAAAACAAGGACGAATCTAATCATATAATTTCAGGAGGTGAATTTGTTTTGATACTTTTAGCGATACACCATACACGTCGCTGCATGAAAACATTTGCATTCATCATCCTGGGATTCGCTTTTTCCTTCCTATCACAAGCCCAGACGACCCCTGTGCAGCCCCGGGACGGAATGGACTGCTCCAACCTGTTTTTCCAGGCATTGCTGGACGAAGACGCCAAGGCGTTGGAAAGCCTCGTCTCAAACGATTTCAGCGTGGTGGGTTTGCAGGGACAGCCCATTGAAGGCCGCGCATTGGTGCAGGCGGTTTCCCAAGGCATGATCGTCGTGGAGTCGGGCATGCTTTCCGGTGCACGCACGCGTTCATACGGGGATGTAACGCTAGTAAACGGAATGTGGGATGTGCGCGCACGCATTGAAAACAATGGGTTCCAGGGAACGCTTTCCTATATGTCGGTTTGTGTGAAGTCCGGCGGGCGCTGGAAAGTGGTTGCTGTGCAGTTTACGCCGGTTCAGTGACTAATAGAAACAAAAAAGAGAACCGGTGTGGTTCTCTTTCTCATTTTATCAAATCTCTGATTACTATACGTTCATCAATGATTCACGGCGGCGCATTTTGCCGGCTGGAATCCCGAACATCATTTTAAAGCGACGACAGAAATAAGCGGTGTCTTTGTAACCCACATCCGAGCCGATCGCGCGAATGCTTTTCTTGGATGTACGCAGCAAATCAACGGCTTTTTCCATGCGCTGATATTCGATATAATCCTGTGGGTTAATTCCGGTAAGCATTTTGAAATATTGTCCTACGTAATCTTCGGACACGTTCGCAACATTAGCCAAAACCTTATTAGAAAGATCGCCACCCAGATTATCCTTGATGTAAGCGAAAATGTCGATCAAACGAGGATCTTTGAAATACGTGCTGTTTGTTACAAGTTGCTCAACAAACAATTTGTTTTTCAAGATGTAGCGAATGATCTCGATCACAACCTCTTCCGTCTTGATTTTGATGATACGGCCTTTTCCCGGTGTATCAAGCATATCTTCTGTCAGGATCTGGTTAATTGTGATCGCGATCTGATCGTCTCTTTTGATCAAAAACGGCGGAACGTCCAGAGAAGTGAAAAAGTTTACTGTATCAAAAACCTTGGCTTCAAAAGATATCAAACCAAATGAGTTAGGCAATTTTCCGATCAATGCCGGATCGTGGCCCGCCTCAATGTAATTATCACGGTTGGTCATGAACTCCTCATTCGAAACGGTCTTGGCAGTTTGCCCATTGCCATATGTCACCGTGGCATGCTTACCACCCGGAATGAAAAGCATATCGCCCTCCTCAACTCTTTGCGACTCCTCAGAACCAAAAGAAACCTCCCCGTCGTATAAAATTGTTAACGAATTCTGGACGTCGTAAAAGTTTTTGATGGTTATCGGTTGCAAAATTCTGATGTGACGCGCTTTCACAAACTTTACCCCCAGCGACTCAATAATCTTATTATAGTCTTCCATACTTGTTTATAATTAAGGGCCCTTTTGACCGTTGTTTCAAATTTTGTACAAATCTAATAAATTGTACAAAACTAATACAAGTATATATTGACAAAAAACTAAAAAAAAGTGATATTTCTGTATCATTTAAATCCAAGATTTCGAATAAATCGGCCAGGATGCCCTAAATCAAATTATTTCAGGAGCTCACGGGCGATTATAAGTTTTTGGATTTCAGAGGTACCCTCATAAATCTGGGTGATTTTTGCGTCGCGCATCAGGCGCTCAACATGATATTCTTTCACATAACCATAACCGCCATGAATCTGGACCGCTTCCGTAGTCAGCCACATGGCGGTTTCAGAGGCATATAGTTTCGCCATTGCCGAAGCTTGAATGTAATCTTTGCCTTCGTCTTTGAGCCGGGCTGCTTTATAAACAAGTAAGCGTGCTGCTTCGAGCCTCGTCGCCATTTCCGACAATTTGAATTGAATGGCTTGGTGCTCGCTGATCGGTTTGCCGAAAGTCTTTCTTTGTTTGGAATATTGAAGGGATAACTCAAACGCGCCCGCCGCAATGCCAAGTGCCTGCGCCGCAATGCCGATCCGGCCACCATTCAATGTGCTCATCGCAAACTTGAAGCCGAACCCATCCTCTCCAATTCTGTTTTCCTTAGGCACTTTCACGTCTGTAAAAAGCAACGAAGTGGTGTCGGATGCCCTGATGCCCATCTTGTTTTCTTTTTTACCAACCACAAAACCTTCCAGTCCTTTCTCTACAATCAGCACATTGATTCCCTTATGCCCCTTTTCAGGATCGGTTTGCGCCATAACGAGGCAAATGTCGGAAGTGGCGCCGCTCGTGATCCAGTTTTTAGTGCCGTTCAATAAATAATACTCGCCCATATCCACGGCAGTCGTGTGCTGGGAAGTGGCATCGGATCCCGCTTCCGGCTCCGACAAGCAGAATGCACCGATCATTTCTCCCGTAGCAAGCTTGGTGAGATATTTCGCTTTCTGTTCAGGCGATCCGAACATTTGCAGTCCCCAACAAACCAGCGAATTGTTGACCGACATAATCACGCCTGCGGACGCATCCACCTTGGAAATTTCCTCCATAGCGATCACATAGGAAAGCGTGTCCATGCCTCCGCCGCCATATTCCGGCGAAACCATCATGCCCAGAAACCCCAGCTCGCCCATTTGCCGGAGGAGAACTTTGTCAAATTTTTGCTCATCATCCCGCTCAATGACGCCGGGGAATAAATGATTTACAGCGAAATCGCGGGCTGCTTCCTGAACGGCGACATGCTCTTCACTGAGGTTGAAATCCATTCCAAATAACTGTGCATGATATGGCATGACGTGATTATTTATGTTAAGTTTGCTCAAATTTTGCTGCAAAAAATGCCTGTTCTTACCGTTTTTTATACAAAACTCCTTCTTAACCTTCTGCTCACGTTTGGAATAATCTGGACGATCAGCAAGTCGGGGCTCTTCGCTAAATGGCAAAAAGAGAACGAAAAAGTGGTTTTAGGGATTGCTTTTGTTTTGCTTAGACTCATTCCCTGGATAGGCATTTTCCTGATCGTTAATGAAGATCCGAGAGGCGACATTCCTTTCTTTTTTTACAAAGCGGAAGCTGCAAAGGCAGGCGGCTTCGTGTATCGCGATTTCTGGTCTTACCATGCGCCGCTGTATGCTTACATTATAAGCATACCGGTTTGGATCTGGCATAATTCCCGTGCCATTGTGCTGTTTATGGTCCTTATGGAAAGCTTTATACTCTGGCTTACTTACAGCACCTATAAAAGCCGGATTAACAATGCTTTACAACTGGCTGTCATTTATTATATGCTTCCTGCCGGGTTTATGTACATTCTCGTGGATGGACAGGAAGAGGTTTGGTTTTGGGGCGCTGCATTGATTATTTGGCGCTTTACCATTAAAAAACCCGTTAATTACGAAGTCGGCATCGGGCTGCTGTATGCTTTGGCGCTACTGACGATCAAGGTAACCTTTATTTTCTTATTGCCTGCACTTTTGCTGGTAGTCAAAAAACCAATCAAAATGCTTTTGGTAATGGCGGCGGTTGGGCTGCCGGCCGTTGGATTTCTTTACTGGCAGATCGGTGATCTGTTTTTAATGCCTATTCAGCATACGGAGCAGCTAATGACGCCTAATCTATTTTCAATAACAAGACCATTTGTTGAGCTGTTTTATACGGTTGACGAGAAAAAATCAACTATGATCAACTGGATCGGGTTATTGTTCACGGTTTTCGTTCCTGCATTTATGGCTTATAAAGCGCGGCATCGGCATATTAATGAAGTGCTACCCGGCATTTTCATTGCCTGTTTTGTGTGTATGATGATTTTCCAGGCAAGTGCCATGGGTGCTTATCTGATCGCGTACTTAATGGCCGTTCTTTTTGAGATCATTGATGTCCGGAAAACATTCCACGTCGTGGTTTTATTGGCAGTGAACTGGCTTACGGTGGTTCAGCCGTTTGTTTGGGTTTATATTAAACAGCCTGCCTACACGTCTCTGGGCATGTTCAGCAACATTTCCTACTTATTCGAATATTGCCTGCAAATCCTCAATGTGCTGTGCTTTTTCTGGATCCTGCGAGAAACTTACCGCAAAGTGGTTTCTGAAAAACTGACAACTGCATGAGCATCGTCCTGGCAAAACTAGGCATTAGCCTGATTTGTATCTTACTGGTTGGGATTGTTCTTTTCAAAAAGGATGCGCTTACAAAATGGCTGGAAAATAAGTCTGTTAATGTAATGTTAGCCGCTGGCTGGGCTCTTTTCCGGCTTGCACCTTTCATATTAATCTATCTTATCGCCGGCCTCGAACCTACTTCCGACGTTAATGGCTTTTGGGACGAAGGCAGCAAAGCATCATTAGGGCAAATCGTTTACCGCGATTTCTGGTCGCCCTACTCGCCTCTTTATCCCTACTTTTTGGGCGTGTTCCTGAAAATCTGGTATCATCCCAAAATGATTGTGTTAACCATGGCGATCATGGATGGCGTTGCGTTGTGGGCTTCTTACCATTTTTTCCGTCCGTTTCAGTCGCGCGGCATTTTCCTTTTTAAATCGCTGCTTTATTATCTTTTACCGGGCGGGCTGGTGCTTTGCATTATCGGTGCTCAGGAAGATGTTTGGATGTGGCTGTTTGTGATCCTGGCTTATCTCGTGCGCGAGCGGACATTGCGGGTTGAATGGTATGCATTGGTCTTAGCATTGGGATTGCTGATGACGAAGGCCATTTTTGTGCTCATTCTGGTGCCGTTGTTTATTTTGGAAAAACATAAATTAAGGCTGGTTATTCCTATGGCCATTGTGGGCGTGATTTCGCTTGCTATTCTTTATCCGCTGGTGGGCTGGGAGTTTACCCAACCGCTGGACGAAGCCAAAACCTTGCGGGCGCCAAACATTCCGGCCATCATTAACCCCTGGTTTTTCAATCACATTGGTGTCGGCGAGAAGTTCTGGAACTGGATCGGGCTTGTGATTTCGGTTGGATTGGCTTGTCTGGCAGCATTAAGGCTTCAAAAAGCTGATTTTCGGGTCATGTTATCCCGCGTCTGGATTGTGCTTTATGCAACCATGATGATCGTCCAGCAAAGCGCTTACAGCAACTACATTTTCCTGTTTCTGATCCCGCTGGTTTTTTATGTAATTGATTGGAAAAGCCCGATGCAGGTTACATTATTGCTCATTTTCAATGTGCTGTGCGTGGTGCATCCTTCGTATTGGTGGCGGCTTGGTATGCCTTGCTATATGACGCCGTTTGATACATTTGCGTCGTTGGAACTGTTTGTCGATTACGCTATGCAGGTTTGCATTGTGTTGCTGACAGGTTATTTTATATGGCTAGCATTCCCCAAGAGAGAGGCGGCATTGTATCATTCAAAATCATAAGCTTCTTATACATTACAAAAAAGCCTTCACTATGAACGAAGGCTTTTTGCATTGGAAAGAATAGTAATGCTATTCTATCGTATCAAAACCGCAATAGGGTACCAGCGCGGCGGGGATTTTAACTGTTCCGTCGGCTTGCTGATTGTTTTCCAGCAATGCGGCTACAATGCGCGGCAATGCGAGTGCAGAGCCGTTTAATGTGTGCAGCAGCTGCGTTTTCTTGTCGGCAGTTTTATATCTCAATTTCAACCGGTTGGCCTGGTAAGTTTCGAAATTGGAAACAGAACTGCATTCCAGCCAGCGCTCCTGCCCGGCGGACCAGACTTCAAAGTCGTACGTAAGAGCCGATGTAAAGCCCATATCCCCTCCGCAAAGCCGCAGAATGCGGTAAGGCAATTCCAGCTTGGTCAAAAGACCTTTCACATGCTCCACCATTTCATCCAGTGCTTTATAAGAGTCTTCTGGCTTATTAATCTGCACAATTTCGACTTTATCAAACTGGTGCAAACGGTTCAAGCCCCGCACGTGTGCGCCCCAACTGCCCGCTTCCCTGCGGAAACAGGGTGTATAAGCAACATTCTTCACCGGAAGCTCGTTTTCCGCAACGATCACGTCGCGATACAGGTTGGTAACCGGCACTTCTGCTGTTGGAATCAGGTAAAGGTCGTCCTGCGCATCGTGATACATCTGGCCTTCCTTATCCGGCAACTGGCCCGTAGCAAAACCCGAATCTGCATTGACTACAATTGGCGGCTGCACTTCTGTGTAACCCGCCTTTCCGGCTTCGTCCAGGAAAAAAGCGATCATTGCTCTTTGGAGCCTGGCTGCTTTTCCTTTATAAACTGGAAATCCGGCACCTGAAATTTTGTTTCCTAATTTAAAATCAATAATCGGCGCCTGGTTTTTTCCAAGCTTTTCAATCAGCTCCCAATGGGGCAATGCGCCTTGTGGCAAAACGGGCTTTTCACCTGCTTCAAGCACATTCACATTGTCTTCGGCCGTTCTTCCTTCCGGCACGCTCTCATGCGGCAAATTAGGCAGCTTAACGAGCTCTTGAAGCAACCTGGCCTCAACTTCCTTATGCGATTCGTCCAATGACCTGGAACGCTCTTTCAATACTGCAGTTTCAGCTTTTGCAGCTTCCGCTTCGGCTGTTGCTCCGGCTTTCATGAGTCCACCGATTTCCTTGGCTTTTGCATTGGACTGGGCCAATGTCTCGTCCAGGTCCTGCTGTAGACCTCTGCGCTTTTTATCCAATTCTATAATCAGGTCCACAGCTTCTGCTGCGTCTTTGAAATGCTTTTTTGTTAATCCGGCGATTGTGAAGTCACGGTTTTCGCGGATGAAATTCGTTTGTAACATATCAGGGTGCTGTAAAAATGTCCTTCATTGCATCTTCGTAGTAAAACAGTCGCTCATTAAGCACATTCAATGCTTCTGCCTTGTATTTGGAATGGATGAGCAGCGATAAGTTATGTTCTGATGCACCATACGAAATCATTCGTATAGGAATGTTTTTCATCGCATCCAGCACTTTTAAAGCAATTCCTTCTTTATCTGCACTGAAATTTCCTACAATACAAATGATATTCTGATCGCGATCATGCTCCTCCAAATCAGCAAATTCCCGGAGCTCTGCAGTGATCTGTTCCAGATTTTCAGAATTGTCGATCGTCACCGAAACCGAGACTTCGGAAGTGGTGATCATATCGACAGGTGTTTTGTATTTTTCAAAAATCTCAAACACCCTACGAAGGAAGCCGTAGGCGTTCAGCATACGGGTTGAATGGATGTAAATCGCGGTAATGTTATCTTTTGCCGCAATTGCCTTAATGTCGCGGTCCGAAGTCTGGTTCGCGATTAATGTGCCGGGCGCTTCGGGCTGCATGGTGTTTTTCAACCTAACCGGAACACCACGAAGCTTCGCTGGTGTGATCGTGCTTGGGTGTAAAATTTTCGCTCCGAAATAAGCCAGTTCTGCCGCTTCTTCAAATGTCAGCTCGCGAATCGGGAAAGTTCTTTTTACAATGCGCGGATCATTATTATGCATTCCGTCAATGTCGGTCCAGATCTGGATTTCATCGGCACGGATCGCGCCACCAATAAGAGAAGCTGTGTAATCAGAGCCTCCCCTTTTCAGGTTATCAACCTCTTCTCGCGGGTTCCGGCAAATGAAACCTTGGGTAATGATGGTCTGCTTGTCTGTATATTGATTTAAAATCGTTACCAACTTATCTTCAATAGTTGCTAGTTCCGGCTCGCCGTCTGCATCGATGCGCATAAAATCGAGCGCCGGCAGCAATACTGAGTTTTCTCCTTTTTCTTCCAAATAAGCCTGGAACATTTTGGTGCTCAGGATTTCGCCTTCTGCAACCAGTTCCTTTTCCTGCTTAATCGTGAAAGGCTTGATGCCGATGAGCGACTTGATAAAGCCGAATTCCGTCTCCACAATGTTCGTTCCCTCTTCCAAACCCTGCTCTGTGGCGTACAACTCTTTGATAAAAAGCTGGTAATGTGCTTTCAAATCATCCATAAGCGAATTTGCCTTGGCATCATCATAAGCTTTTGCAGCCTCACCGATGGCGATAAGCGCATTGGTAGAACCCGATAATGCGGACAAAACAACGATTTTACGATTTGGATCGCTGTTAAGAAGTTCGCGGATTGAATGCATGCGTTCCGGCTTTCCTACCGAAGTCCCGCCAAATTTCCAGACTTGCATATTTAATGATTGAATGAGAGAATGAGTGATGACTGAATGATTTAAAAACTTAATGATCTAACGATCTATAATCCCTTAGTAAGCGCCCGCCGTGGCGATCTGATTGTATAAGCCCAGCATTTTAATCGCTGTAATTGCGGCTTCGTCGCCTTTGTTTCCGTGGACGCCGCCTGCGCGGTCCAGGGCTTGTTCCATATTGTTGGGCGTTAGGACTCCGAAGATAACGGGCTTGCCGGATTTCAGACTTACATTGGTAATTCCTTGTGCCACAGCGTGATTAATATAATCGTTGTGCTTGGTTTCACCCTGGATCACTACGCCTAGCGCGATCACCGCGTCAATGTCCCTGCGTTCTGCGAACCATTGTGCACCTAATGTGAGTTCAAAGCTGCCCGGCACATTGCCTCTTTCAATGTTCTCCGGAGAAGCTCCGTTATTGATCAATGTTTGGTAAGCTCCTTCAAAAAGCTTCTCGGTCACCTCGGTATTCCATTCGGCAACGAGAATTCCAAACTTTTTTGAGCTAATGTCAGGCAGGCCTTCCGTTTTGAAAACACTTAAATTCTTATCAGCACTCGACATAATGAATCAGCGGATTATTGGATGTAAATGATTGATTGGGCAAATAAAAAAAGGATAAAACCTTTGTCGGCTTTATCCTTTTCAGAAACAGTAATGGTTAACCATTATTTGCCGACCTGTCCCTCTAATACTCCCATGTATTTCTTCGCGTTTACCACTTCCGAGGAAAGAGGAAACTCGTCGATAACACGTTTATATGTGGACACCGCGTCAGCAGGCTGGTTTGCTTTTTCTTGTGCGATAGCTAATTTCATTAAATAAACCGGCGTGAAATATTCGTTTTTCTCATAGTCCGCAGCCTTTTTGTAAAAAGAAATAGCCTCAGCAGGTTGATTTTTTTCAAGATATGCGTCGCCGATCAAAGATTGTGCACGCGCGTGGACCAAAAGATCAGATGAGCTGAATGATTGAAGATGCTTGATCGCATCATCATATTTTCCTTGCTTCAATAATGCCACTCCGGCGTAGAAATTGGCCAGGTTACTAGCATCAGTTCCTTTATAAGAATCAGCGATAGACAAAAGTCCTTCATTGCCACCGCTTCCGTTTAATGCTTTTTGTAATGAGTCAGCTTCAAAATCGTAAACGACATTTGCAAGTGCATCCTGGGCCGTGCCTTCCTGACCATCGATGTAAAAACGATATCCGGCAAAAGCGACAACTGCTAGCACAACCGCCCCTGCTATCCCTAAAACTATCTTGCGATTTTTAATAAAAAAAACCTCCGCTTTATTGATCTGGCCAGCTAATGCTTCCGGAGTTTCAATAATTTCAAGCCCGGATTCGTCCGTGTTTTTCTTGCTCATATCAATTAATTCGATTTTGGAGTGCAAAGTTATGAAAACTAAACGAAATTTTATTGCTAAAAAACATCGGAATAAACAAAAAAAACAGCACACCGGATAACCGATGCGCTGTCGCTATTTGAAAAGCTAAATATCAGATATACAAAGGAAATTGTTTCATCCAGTTATTGATCTCACCTTTCACGGCTGCGATCTTGGCATCCTGATCGTGATTAACAAGCACAGTATCAATGAAATCCACAATGCGTTCCATATCAGTTTCGACCATTCCACGCGTAGTTACCGCAGCAGTTCCAACGCGGATCCCGGATGTGATCATCGGTGATTTGTCGTCAAAAGGCACCATGTTCTTATTAATGGTAATGTCTGCCTTGATCAATGTATTTTCTGCCAGTTTACCTGTTAAGCCTGGGTTCTGACCATTTTTCGTCCGAAGGTCGATCAGCATCAAATGGTTATCTGTTCCGCCGGAGATAATGCCGTAACCTTTATCTACAAATGCTTTGGCCATTGCCTGCGCATTCTTTTTCACCTGAACTGCGTAGTTATAGTAACCTTCGCTCAATGCTTCACCGAATGCAATCGCCTTAGCAGCAATGATATGCTCCAAAGGTCCGCCCTGTGTTCCAGGAAATACACCGGAATCCAAAAGCGAAGACATTGTGCGCAGCTGGCCTTTTGGCGTTTTGATACCAAATGGGTTTTCAAAATCATTACGCATCATGATCACACCGCCGCGAGGGCCGCGAAGTGTTTTGTGCGTTGTGGTTGTTACAATGTGGCAATGATCAAACGGATCATTCAATAACCCTTTGGCGATCAAGCCGGCAGGGTGAGCAATATCCGCCATCAACAATGCACCTATCTGATCTGCGATCGAGCGCAAACGTGCGTAATCCCAGTCGCGGCTATATGCGGAAGCTCCGCAGATCAAAAGTTTTGGACGCTCTCTTACAGCCGTTTCCTCGACTTTATCCCAATCTATCAATCCTGTTTCGGCTTCTACACCGTAAAATATAGGCTGAAAATATTTACCCGAAATATTAACCGGCGAGCCGTGTGTCAGGTGACCACCATGCGAAAGGTTAAAACCCATGATTTTATCGCCGGGATTCAGGCATGCAAGAAACACAGCTGTATTCGCCTGTGCGCCTGAATGCGGCTGAACGTTCGCCCAGGTTGCTCCAAAAAGCTCCTTCAAACGGTCAATTGCAATTTGTTCTATCTCATCTACAACCTCACAGCCACCATAGTAACGCTTACCTGGCAATCCTTCTGCATATTTGTTTGTCAACACGCTTCCAGCTGCTTCCATAACCTGTCTGGACGTGAAGTTCTCAGAGGCGATGAGCTCGATGCCAGATTCCTGACGATGTTTTTCTCTATTAATAAGATCAAAAATGGTGGTGTCACGTTCAACGCTTGTGAGTGTAGACATGGGTTGTATTGGGAAAATGGTGTGATGATTTCGTAGATTTGGGTGCAAAAATAAGAATATTTCTGGATGCGTTTATTTTTTAAATTATTTTAATAATATTCGTTTTGAGTTGTATTTTTGCTCTCCATTTCCTACCCTGTCTATTCATAAACTCTTATAAATAAATTCAAGCATAATATGAGCCAGCAATCGGTGAATTCACAAACAATTTTGATGCAAGCTTCCAACAACGGCAAGGGAACACCCGGAACGATCGGACAGCCAATCACCTACGAAAAAATACCGACTCAAATTTTCGCCGATTCCAAAGAGGCTTCCAATGCAGTGGCAAAGGAAATTGCAGACTTGATCCGCCAGAAGCAGAAAGAGGGTAAGAAATGTGTTTTGGGCTTAGCGACTGGATCATCACCGAAAACGGTTTATGCAATTCTCGTGCGCATGCACCGGGAAGAGGGTTTGAGTTTTAAAAATGTAATATCATTCAACCTGGATGAATATTACCAAATGGAACCGGAATCGATTTACAGTTACCACCGGTTCATGAAAGAGCAACTGTTTGATCATGTCGATATTCCGAAAGAAAACTATTTCCTTCCGGACGGCACCGTTCCTCCTGCATTGCTACGTGATTACTGCACATCTTATGAAAATAAAATAAATGCCGTAGGCGGCCTGGATTTCCAGCTTTTGGGGATCGGGGGAAATGGTCACATTGGTTTCAACGAACCAGGATCGCTGATTAATTCACGTACAAGGCTGATCACACTCGATCATTCTACGCGTGTGGCGGCCGGGATGGAATTTGGCGGGCTACATAATGTTCCCCGTAAAGCGATCACATTGGGTGTTGCGCCGATTTTGAATGCGCGCCGTATTGTGCTGCTGGCCTGGGGTGAAAGAAAAGCTTCGGTGATCCGCGGAGCGGTGGAAGGACCTGTTACAGAGCTAAATCCTGCTTCCTATTTGCAAGCGCATCCGGACGTTTCTTTCGTTGTGGATGAAAGTGCTGCTTCTGAACTTACCCGCATTAAAACGCCTTGGGCAGTTGATTCGGTGGTTTGGGATAATAAAATGATCAAAAAGGCGATCACGCATTTGTCGAGCTCGCTGAACAAGCCGATTCTTAAACTGACAGATAAAGATTACAATGATAATGGTATGAGCGATTTGCTGGCGCAATATGGTTCCGGCTATGAGATCAATATCAATGTATTTAATCAATTACAACATACTATTACCGGATGGCCGGGTGGTAAGCCAAATGCAGACGACACGCACCGTCCTGAAAGAGCGCAGCCATCTAAAAAACGCGTGTTGATTTTCAGTCCGCACCCGGATGACGACATTATTTCCATGGGTGGAACATTCCAGCGATTGGTGGATCAGGGACATGAGGTGCATGTGGCTTACCAAACTTCCGGTAACATTGCCGTTGCCGATGATGAAGCATTGCGATTTATCGATTTCGTAGTTGATTTCAATAAAGGATTCGGAATCGACAGCCCGCAAGCGAATCAGATGTTCCTGGATGCGAAGGAGTTTTTGAAACATACAAAAGACAGCGAAATTGACACGCCTGAGATCAGGAAGGTGAAAGGCTTGCTTCGCCAGGGTGAAGCCAAGGCAACTTGCCGTTTTGTCGGCATCCCTACAAGCCAGGCGCACTTCCTCAACATGCCTTTTTACGAAACAGGGACCGTTCAGAAAAAACCGATCGGTGAAGAGGACATTAAGATCATTGAAAACCTGATCGAAGAAATTAAACCGCATCAAATTTATGCAGCCGGTGACTTCGCCGATCCGCACGGAACGCATAAAGTGTGCTGGGACGCTATTGAAGCTGCATTACAGCGCTCGAAACATAAAAACTTCATGAAGGACTGCTGGGTATGGTTGTACCGCGGCGCATGGGCTGAATGGGACATTTATGAAATCGAAATGGCTGTTCCAATGAGCCCGGATCAGGTTTTGAAAAAACGTCAGGGGATTTTCAAACACCAGTCGCAAAAAGACGGCGTTGTGTTCCAGGGCGAAGATTCGAGGGAATTCTGGCAGCGGGCGGAAGAGCGTAACCGCGCTACTGCGCACTTGTATGATGAGCTTGGCTTAGCGGAATACGAGGCGATGGAAGCTTTTGTGAGGTGGAAATTCTAAGATTTAAATATATAAAGTAAAAGCCCGATGTGAGAACACCGGGCTTTTACTTTATATATCTTTTTGCATTTATAATTCCATATCCATCCACATTCGCTGGGCCATTTTTTCGACCATTTTGACAACGCCTTCGATGGCGCCGAAGATTATGCAGAGCGGCAGAATAATTGGCAAAAATATGAGCCACTGCAATGCCATCGTAAAGTTAAATCGTTTTGAGATTGGCGTTTTCATATCAGGTTCAGGTTATTAACATAGGAGTTTGATATCCCAAGTTAGCGTTTTTATTTATTGCCAACAAAGTAATTCTCCAAAAACGTTCGAAAAATGTAGAAAATTTTTATAAACAATGTAATTATTCTATTGTAGATTCTACTAAAAGCAAGTGCTACAAGGTTGCTACCCGCCGAAATTGAACCCGCTCTTAAAAAATTTTTGTTTATTTGTTATAGTTAAATAAATCAAAATTCCGACATGCCGTCTTCCGACATCATACAATTATTACCAGATTCCATAGCCAATCAAATTGCCGCCGGCGAGGTTGTTCAGCGACCTGCATCGGTGGTGAAGGAGCTTATGGAAAATGCAATTGATGCGAAGGCGAGCCATGTACAGGTTATTTTGAAAGAAGCTGGCAGAACATTGATCCAGATCATCGACGACGGCTCCGGAATGTCTGAAACAGATGCCCGTATGAGCTTTGAGCGGCATGCTACTTCGAAGATACGGCAGTCGGAAGATTTGTTCAGGATCCGAACAATGGGCTTCCGGGGCGAGGCGCTTGCTTCCATTGCCGCTATTGCACAGGTCGAGCTCAGGACACGTCAGGAATTTGATGAGCTGGGCACAATGATCCGGATCGACGGCTCGGAGATTAAGGCGCAGGAAGCAGTTGCTTGCCTGAAAGGCACCATTCTTTCGGTTAAGAACCTGTTTTTCAATGTTCCTGCACGACGCAATTTCCTGAAATCCAATTCGGTTGAAATGCGTCATGTCCTGGATGAATTTCAGCGCGTTGCGCTCGCACACCCGCAGGTTGCCTTTACATTACATCATAATGATACGGAGGTTTTCAACCTGCAATCGGGCAAGCTGGTTAAGAGAATTGTTGACATTTACGGAAAGAGTTATCGCGAGCAACTTGCTTTTTGTCAGGAAGATACGTCCTATATCAGCGTTCGGGGATACATTGGCAAGCCTGAATTTGCCAGAAAAACACGCGGCGAGCAGTTCTTTTTTGTAAATGACCGCTATGTGAAGCATAGTTACATGCACCATGCGGTTATCAGTGCATTTGACGGCACTATACCAGAAGGGAGCCATCCATTTTACGTCCTCTTCATTGAAATTGATCCTTCACACATTGATATAAACATTCATCCGACGAAAACGGAGATCAAATTTGATGATGAAAAGTCGGTGTATGCCATTGTAATGGCCGCCGTGAAGAAAGCTGTGGGCGTTTATAATTTATCTCAATCCATTGATTTTGATGATAACATTAATTTTCTGAACCCAACATCATCAGATCAAAACCATAATTTAATTCCAAGAACAGTAATGCCTGACTGGGCAGCGCAATCTAAAAAAGGCGAAAGCGGACAGTCCAGATCGAACCTTACTAATTGGAATAAACTCTTCGAAGGATTACAGAATACCGAAGACCGTAACCGTGAGCTGGCTGCATTTGAAACCAATGCAAGCACAGTTTCGAGACCATCATTCCAGGAGCAGCCAAAAACCATTGCCAGCAAGATCAACAGAATGGCCTCGGAGGTTATTTCTGCGCCGGAAAGCGATGCGGTGCTTTTTCAGCTTCATAACAGATACATTCTTTCACAGGTTAAAGACGGCATTATGCTCATCGACCAGAAGGCGGCTTATGAGAGGATCCTCTACGAACGATATCGTAAGATGCTTACAAACCGGAATGGAGCGTGTCAACAGTTGCTTTTTCCGAAAACGATCAGGCTGACACATTCGGATATGCAGCTTGTGAATGAGACGAAAAAGGAGATAAGAAGCCTGGGTTTTGAATTTGATGAGTTTGGATCCAATGAACTGATCATTCGGGGAATTCCGGCGGATTTACCGGAAGAGAGTGAGCAAGATCTTTTTGAAGAGCTTATCGAGCAACTAAAACAAAGCTATTCCGACCTTAAACTGAATAAACCCGAAAGCCTTTCGCGCTCACTGGCCAGACGCTTTTCTGTTCGTTATGCAGTAAAACTTTCGTTTGTAGAAATCCACACTTTAATTGACCAGCTTTTTGCATCCACAGACCCCAACAGAACGCCCAGCGGAGAAGCAATCATCGTGTTGCTCACAATGGATAAACTTACCAGTATATTTAAAGCCTGACGAACAAAAATATAGGGTCATCAGTTATTGAATAAATCTTGATTAAACACAAAATATGTTATCCATAACCCCTACTGTCAAGAATTTACTTATTCTCAATATTCTCTTTTTCGTAGTTGATTCCTACATTTTTAATCTTACCAATGTCTTTGCGCTGCGGTCTGTGTTTTCCCCTGCGTTTCTGCCGTTTCAGTTTGTAACGTACATGTTCTTGCATGGGAGCTTTGGGCATTTGTTCAGTAATATGTTCGGGTTATTTATGTTCGGACCATTGCTTGAGCGAGGCTGGGGGCCAAAGAAATTTTTGTTCTTTTACTTTTTTACGGGCATAGGGGCAGGAATGCTGTTCTCCGGGATTGATTATTTTGAAAACAGTCAGGTTAGGCAGGCTGTTGAAATATTTACTCAAAATCCGACGCCGGATGGACTCGTGGATTTTATGAGTAAACATGCTGAAAGAATTTACGAAGCCAACCTTGATTTTTTAAATAAGTTTGAAGAAAATCCAACAAATTCTGGCTACATTCAACAAAGTGTAGCGTTCGTAAATAGTTATTATCAAAGTTTGATCAATACGCCGCTGGTTGGTGCTTCGGGAGCAATTTTCGGCATCCTAATGGCGTTTGGTTTATTGTTTCCGAATACTGAGCTTTTCCTCCTTTTTGTTCCGTTTCCGATTAAGGCTAAATATTTTGTCGCTTTTTACGGGTTGTACGAATTATACGCTGGATTTCAGAATGCTCAGTCAGACAATGTCGCGCATTTTGCGCACATCGGAGGAATGCTATTTGCCTATATATTATTGCGTTACTGGAATACGCAAAGAACAAATTTCTATTGAGAGATGAGCAATATTGTTGATGACGTAAAGAGGGAGTTTGCCAAATCAGAGAATGCACTTGTAAAGATAATCCTTGTTAATGTCGCGGTCTTCCTGACTTTGCTGCTATTAAAGATTATTCTGACTCTTTCTCAATCCGCAAATGTTTACACTGCGGTGATTAATACGCTGCAACTTCCCGCAGCAACCGATGAGTTTTTGTACAGGCCCTGGACGCTGATCACTTATTTTTTCACACACGATGATATTTTCCATATCCTCTTCAATATGCTGTTCCTCTATTGGTTTGGAAAGCTTATTGATGAGTATTTGGGTGCAAAGCGTGTTATAGCGCTGTATATGCTTGGCGGGATAGCAGGCGGGCTGATTTACATTGTCCTTTACAATGCATTACCTTACTTCCAGGCGCACGTAGAGGGATCGAGAATGCTTGGCGCTTCGGCAGCAGCATTTTCCGTGGCAGTAGGTGCTTCTACTTTACTTCCCAACTACACCTTCAACCTTATATTCTTAGGTCCGATCAGGATTAAATTTATTGCCCTTTTTTACATTATCCTTTCTCTTGCGCAAACTGTTGGCCCTAACGCCGGAGGGAATTTAGCGCATTTGGGGGGTGCTTTTGTAGGATATGTTTTTATAAAATTATTACAAAGCGGAACAGACCTTGGCAAGCCGTTATATGCTGTGATGAATGTATGGTCCAGATTATTCCGCAAACGTCCTTCTATGCAGGTTACTTACCGCGAAAGACAAGTTTACCGAAGCACAAGTGTTTACTCCTCAGCATCGTCATCCGGAACAATTGAAATGCCAGATCAAACGGAAATTGATTCCATACTGGATAAAATTTCAAAATCGGGCTATGAAAGTTTGACGAGAGAAGAAAAGCAAAAGCTGTTCAAGGCAAGCCAGCAAAAATAAAGTCGGACTTAATGTCCTTATTTGCTTAATTTTGTCTGCATTTATTCCGCAAAAATTTGATTTCAAAAGCTTGAATATGCTTATAAAACCTGGGAAGTTATTAGCTAAGATTGATTCCCCTGAGGACCTACGAAAGTTAGACAGTTCCCAGCTTCCACAAGTATGTAACGAATTACGTCAGTTTATCATTGATAACGTTTCCGTCTATGGCGGGCATTTTGGTGCAAGTCTGGGCGTAGTTGAGTTAAGTGTTGCACTTCATTATGTGTTCAATACACCGGATGATCAGTTGGTTTGGGATGTGGGCCACCAGGCTTATGGTCATAAAATATTAACTGGCAGGCGGGATAATTTCCATTCGAACCGCACATATGGAGGCCTTTCCGGTTTTCCGAGACGCAGCGAAAGTATTTATGATGCGTTTGGGGTAGGACATTCTTCTACATCCATTTCGTCGGCATTAGGAATGGCTGTTGCATCCGCATTAGAGAAAAATTTCGAAAGACAACATATTGCCATTATAGGAGACGGCGCGATGACCGCGGGGATGGCCTTTGAAGGCATGAACCATGCCGGAGCAACAGATTCCAATCTGCTTATCATTTTGAATGATAACTGCATGGCTATCGATCCAAATGTCGGCGCGTTGAAAGAGTATCTTACCGATATTACCACTTCTCAAACCTATAATAAGTTCAGGGACGAGGTTTGGAATATGCTCGGTAAGATGAGCAATTTCGGTAAGAGCGCTCAGGAGATCGTTTCGAAAGTGGAAACGGTGATGAAAACTGCTATCCTTCGTCAGAGCAATCTTTTCGAATCACTAGGGCTAAGATATTTCGGTCCTATTGACGGCAATGACATAAGTCATCTTACTGAGGTTTTAAAAGACTTAAAAAGCATTCCGGGACCAAAGTTGCTTCACTGCCTTACTGTAAAAGGTAAAGGTTATGGGCCCGCTGAAAAAGATCAAACGAAATGGCATTCCCCTGGTATTTTTGATAAGATCACAGGAGAAATCAAAATAAAGGTTTACGATCAGCCGCAAGCACCAAAATATCAGGATGTTTTTGGCAACACTATTGTAGAGCTCGCGGAGCAAAATCCTAAGATTGTTGGTGTAACGCCAGCCATGCCATCCGGTTCATCATTGAACATTATGATGGACGTTATGCCTAAAAGAGCATTTGATGTCGGCATCGCTGAACAGCATGCTGTAACATTCTCTGCCGGGATGGCCACGCGGGGTGAAGTTGTTTATTGCAATATATATTCAACCTTCATGCAACGGGCCTATGATCAGGTCATTCATGATGTCTGCATTCAGGAACTGCCTGTGATCTTCTGTCTCGACAGAGCAGGCTTGGTAGGCGCAGATGGCCCTACCCATCATGGGCTTTATGACATTGCCTTTATGCGTTGCATCCCTAACATGGTTGTTGCTTCGCCTATGAATGAGCAGGAGCTGAGAAATCTGATGTACACGGCGCAGCTGGACTCGTTTCAGTCAGGAAAGCAAGCATTCACAATTAGATATCCCCGTGGTTCGGGCGTAATGCCTAACTGGAAAACACCGTTTGAAGAAATTGAAATTGGTAAGGGCAGAAAACTGAGAAGTGGTGAAGACATTGCGATTCTGTCATTCGGGCCTCTTGGAAACTTTGCACTGAAAGCTTGTGAAGGGTTGGAACTGCACGGCATTTCGGCAGGACTGTATGATATGCGTTTTACAAAGCCATTAGACGAGGGTCTTCTGCACGAAGTATTCGAATCCTATGACAGGATCATCACACTAGAAGATGGCTGCTTACAAGGAGGATTTGGCAGCGCTATCATTGAATTCATGGCAGACAACGGATATTCTTCCACTGTAAAGCGATTGGGCATTCCAGACAATATCGTAGAGCACGGCGAACCAAATGAACTTTACCGCGAGTGTGGAGTCGATTCAGAAGGCATCATCAAGACAGTTCAAGAGTTTTTAAATGCCAGGTCAAATGCTAAGACTATTGTTTTAAATTAGGGATTTACTTAATATCTTTTAATGTGGCTGCTGGGAAACTAAGCAGCCATTTTTGTTTTAACTATCTAACAGAAAGATAAAACAGCGCGTCTTTCCATCGATTGCTGTGTAGAATATAAAATCAGCGTTGTACGCTTGCTATTTACACGACTTAACAAGCCCTAGAAAAACGACTTACCAAGCACTGAAAACCTGTACTTATGAGAATAGTCTGTCATTGGTATAGTGGGGGCCTGGCTGCACGCCTTTGATGACGCGATCTGCCAACTTTGTCTGGTCGTGGACCGCGCAGGTTTGAACGGATGCACTCAGGCCAGGTTTGCGCAGCGCGGTATCATAGGAGGTGCCTTAACGATCAAAAAAAAGGCGGTTCTTTTGAGACGGTCTCATTCATTTCCAGATTCCCTCGATCACAAAAAAAGACCATCCTTTTGAGATGGTCTTTGAATGGTATTGTGGCGGCTACCTACTTTACCAGGTTTGATCCAAGTATCATCGGCGGTTCTGGGCTTAACTTCTCTGTTCGGGATGGGAAGAGGTGAACACCAGGCCAATAGCC
>NZ_JAKFFU010000017.1:0-61689 GCF_021502625.1 Dyadobacter sp. CY351
GCTGCCCCCTCGCCTTGCATGTATTAAGCCTGCCGCTAGCGTTCATCCTGAGCCAGGATCAAACTCTCCATTGTAAATTTTGTTGTGATCTCTTCCCGTTAAGGAAGGACCGAATCTTCTTAAACGAGTATTTCTTACTCTCTTGGTTTATCTCATCATGTCAAAGAACAGGGCCAATCGCGCTTTCTTTTCTTCTTTTCTCTTTCGCCGTTTGCGATTGGGATTGCAAAGGTAGAAAAAGATTTTAGGGTTGCAATATCACTTCAAAAAAAAACTCCAAAAAAATGAAAGTTCTTCAACCCTTTAAACAAATCAACAAAATTATACAATTACTGGCCTCCTAAGAAAGGATATTTGTAATCAAGTGGGGAAACTAGTGTTTCTTTTATTGCCCGAGGTGAGACCCAACGAAGCAGGTTTAAAACTGATCCAGCCTTATCATTTGTGCCGGAAGCTCTTGCCCCACCAAATGGTTGCTGTCCAACGACGGCACCAGTAGGCTTATCATTGATATAGAAATTCCCTGCGGCATTGACCAAATGCTCAGAAGCATACTGAATAGCATATCTGTCCGTTGCGAAGATGGCACCAGTTAATGCATAGGGTGAAGTGCTGTCGATGATCGGGATGATTTTTTCGAACTCATTTTCATCATATACATATACAGTAAGGACAGGTCCGAAGATTTCCTCGCAGAGCGTTACATAATCCGTTTTGTGAGCCCTTATAATGGTTGGCTGAATAAAGTAACCCTTGCTCTTGTGAAAGTCGCCGCCTGCGACAATTTCGACGTCATTGTCTACTTTGGCCTTTGCTATATATCCAGTGATTTTATCAAAAGCCCTTTCATCTATAACGGCATTCACGAAATTTGAAAAATCCTCAACTCCTCCCATTTTAATCTCCTGCAAATCTGCAAGCATTAATTTTTTGACTTCTTCCCACAAATTCGAGGGAATGTAAGCGCGGGAAGCAGCTGAACATTTTTGCCCTTGATATTCAAACGCACCTCTGATCAGACCTGTTGCCAGTGCTTTCGGATCGGCTGATTTGTGAGCCACGACAAAGTCCTTACCACCTGTTTCTCCAACGATCCTCGGAAACGTCTTATATGAAGCGATATTTTCACCTATCGTCTTCCATATAGTCTGGAATACTTTCGTGCTTCCTGTGAAGTGAATTCCAGCAAAATCGGGGTTTTTGAATATAACATCCCCAGCAACCGGGCCGTCCGCCAGGATCATATTAATAACACCATCGGGCAAGCCTGCTTCTTTGAACACTTTCATGATCACATTGGCCGAATAAACCTGCGTAAATGCTGGCTTCCATATCACAACATTACCCATCAATGCAGGTGCAGCAGGTAGATTTCCAGCAATCGCTGTAAAGTTGAAAGGTGTGATCGCAAACACAAATCCTTCCAAAGGACGATATTCCATCCGGTTCCAAACACCATCAGAAGATATGGGTTGCTGGCTGTAAATGTCCCGCATAAAGTTGACATTAAGCCGGAGAAAATCAATGATTTCACACGCTGAATCAATCTCCGCCTGATAGGCGTTTTTGGATTGTCCTAACATCGTGGCTGCATTGATCTCTGCACGGTAAGGACCAGCTATCAGATCCGCCGCTTTTAAGAAAATAGCTGCACGCTGCTCCCAATTGAGCACAGCCCAACCCTTCCTCGCTTCAAGTGCCGCGTCAATGGCAAGCTTAACATCCTCTGCGGTTCCTTCGTGAAAATGGCCCAGCAAATGCTGATGATCGTGCGGTGGCGATATGGGGCGCTTATTTTGAGAGTATATCTCTTGGTTGCCTATGTATTGCGGAATATCGATGGTTTTTGCTCTCGCTTCTTCAAGGGCTTTTGTTAACAATTCCCTTTCGGGGCTGCCTGGTGCGTAATTTTTTACAGGCTCATTCCGCACTGCGGGAACATTAAAAATACCTATAGACATATTTATAGTTTGTTAATTATTATGGATCAATTTATAAAACACAGCCTTGGCCCGACAAATTCACTGACCAATTTCAAAGTCATAAAAAATTTGTAGAACCTTCCTGCCCGCTTTTTACTTAAATTTGAATTCTAAAGTTTGCACAATAGTTACTGAAATGATATTCTATAGTACAAAAACAGCCAGTATCAAGGCCTCGGCGGAAGAAGCTATCTTCAACAGCCTGCCTGCCGATAACGGGCTATATATGCCGGAATCTATCCCGCAGCTTTCGCCTGATTTTCTCGCAAACATTGAAAATAAAACATTCAATGAGATCGCTATCGAGATAACGCATACGCTATTCGGAGACGAAATTACGAGAAGCGAAATTGAAACCATCATACATAAGGCTTATGATTTCGAGGCGCCGGTTCGGCAGATCTATGAGCATGACTATGTTTTAGAGCTTTTTCACGGGCCTTCTATGGCGTTTAAAGACTTCGGAGCAAGGTTTATGGCGGCAATCATGTCCCATTATTTGCTGCGGTCCAAAAAGCAAATAAACATTCTGGTTGCTACTTCGGGAGACACAGGCGGTGCGGTTGCTCAGGGTTTTTATAAAATTCCGGGCATTTCCGTTACAATTCTTTATCCGAGCGGTAAAGTGAGCGACATTCAGGAAAAACAGCTTACCACATTAGGCCATAATGTAACGGCGATTGAAATCGACGGCACATTTGATGATTGCCAGAAACTGGTTAAAGAAGCTTTCCTGGATCCGGAGCTAAATGCTAAATTTAATCTGGCATCTGCCAATTCCATCAACATTGCGCGCCTTATCCCCCAGTCCTTTTATTATTTCTCGGCTTATGCCCAGTTGAAAAAGCTGGGTAAGCCTGTGGTTTTCTCTGTGCCGAGCGGAAACTTTGGAAATTTGAGTGCCGGGCTCCTGGCTTACAAAATGGGCTTGCCGGTCGAACATTTCATTGCGGCCACCAATCTTAATAATGCAGTGCCGCGTTATCTGGAGAGCGGAGCTTACGAACCGAGAGCGTCCATCGAAACAGTGTCCAATGCCATGGACGTCGGTAACCCCAGCAACTTTGTGAGACTGCAAAGATTTTTTGAAGATGACTGGACATTGGTAACTGAAAAAATTACCGGATTCTATTTTGACGACGAGCAGACTAAAAATGCCATGCGTGAAGTTTTTGATAAATCAGAATATGTAATGTGTCCGCACACCGCGGTTGCTTACGAAGGTCTTAAGGAATATCGCAAGATGAACACCTCAGATTTTACAGGCGTTTTTCTTTCAACAGCTCATCCGGCCAAATTTATCGACCTGGTGGAAGAAACTTTGGAAAAATCTATTGAAATTCCTGAAAGGCTCGAAGTATTGCTCTCCATTGAAAAAGTGGCTACGAAAATGGAAGCATCGTTTTCAGACTTCAAAAACTTATTAATGAGCACATTAAGTTAAAAATTGTGTTAAATCAACCGCGCGAGCTTTGAATACAGGCAATCAATCGCATCTGAGTCCGCATATACTGAAACCAAAAGAGGCAGAAATCGTGAAGATTATGCCTCTTTTGGTTTTTGCCCAAGTATCTTTAATTTATCACATCTCCTCTTAAAAGTCGGAAACGTTTTCTTGACTCGGCGACAAAAATGCTTCCCGGATATTTTTCCATCAATTCCTGATAGAGCTTCATGGCGAGATCCTTGTCTTTTAATTTTTCCTGATAAAGTTTTGCGGATACAAACAATGCATCGTCGCCATAAATGTCGTGGCCATATTTTGTAGTCAGCACTTTCAGATTTTCCATCGCCTGCTGGTTGCTATCGAGCTTCATGTATGTTTCCGCGGTGAGCCATAGGATCTCATCTGCCAAGCTGTGATTTTGATATTTGGTATAAAGCTGTTTCAATGTATCCAGTGCTTCGAACTTTTTATTTTGGAACAACAGCAGCTCCACAGACGAATATTGCTTCATTGCTGCTTCCGTACTATCTAGTCCGGTGTTATCCATAATAAGCAGCGACAGTTCGTTGGCATCATTCGCAATTTCCCGGGAAGTGGCTTTTTTCAAAATGTCCAGCACGGCTTTGGCCAGCTCAAACTCTCCCTTATAATAATGCAGCTTCGCATTTCTCAACTTCGCTTCATAACCCAACAAGTCATCCTTCTGTGATTTCTCAACTTGTGAGTACACCAATGTCGCTTCCCAGGGTTCGCCTTGCAACAGGTAAATATCGCCCAGATCAAGCTTGCATTTGTCTACAAAATTTTTCTCTGTTTTGCCTGCATCGATAGCGGTGTTGAGGATTTCAATTGCCTTTTTGAAATCATCCATATAAAAGGCATTCAGGATCGCCATATTCCGAAGCGCCTCCACGGTCCGTACATTCACCCCGAGTTCATCCACCAATTGCTGATACTGCCCAAGAAGCTTTTGCACCTCGCTGCGCTTGATCGGATAAGTAGTTTTGACCTGCTCCTCGCGCGCAAAAATAGCCATTCTGCGGGCAACCGGATAAAGCTGGCCTTTGGGATATTCCTTTACCAAATGGTCGAAGATCGTGCCGGCATTATTATAATCAACATTCTGAAGAGCCAGCATGCCCAGGTTGTATAGCCGTGACCCATTATGTTTAAATCGTTTGTCAAGCGAGCGTTCTTGTATGAATGCTTTGTAGAAATCCTTCTTCTGGATCTGATACCAGATGAGTAATTCATTATAAAAACCTTCGGCAGGGAATTTCTGGATCTTATCATATAGCACCTTTTCCAATAATGCCTGCTCCTTTTCATCCTTCGTAAAGTCCTGCAGCATGTTTTGGACAACCTCTATATTCTGGTAACGCATGCCGTAAGACAACAGCTCATCAATCATCTGTTCCGGTGCGTTGAGATCGCGGTATACACTGGCTAATTCCAGCTGAAAAATGTCGGTTCGCTTCGCAGCTTCCCTGGCTTCTATCAATATTTGCTTCGCATATTCAGGTTTATTCATAGCCCTGAACTCTTCCGACAAATCGCGTTTAAGCTCAATCCTGGTGCCGGATGCAGCAATGCTCTGCTCAACTCTTTTTGCAGCTTCCTGGGCCTTCCCCTGGCCTTCCAGCATGACGCTCCAGTATAACTGATACCAGCTCGCATTAGGCGCATCATTTTTGGTCTGTTTTTTGAAAAACTGCTCGCCGTCGCCCCAGGCCTTTGTCTTGATAATGCAGTTCGTGTAATTCTTCAGTGCATTCTTTTCAAATGTTGTTTTCAAAAAGCTCGTATAGTAAGTCAGCGCTTTCGGACAATCATTATTCTTAAAATACTCCTCGGCCATCTCTTTCTCCGACTGCCCCACCGCGGCCGCCCCGGAAAGAAGTAATCCCATCAATACCCAACTCGAAACCTTTTTCATAATAGATAAAAAAAATTTTTCTTTAGTTATTATCCCTTACTATGTCTGTGGATAAGGGGATAATTGGTTTATCCACTGTAGATTAACATAGTTATCCACAGATTGTGAATAACTATGAGAGTTTATCCACTCAAGCTTTTAGAATTACCAACATTTAACTTGCTGAATTACAAGTTATGAATTTATCTGTTCACACTCCAGTGTTGGTAACGTAGCGGTCGGTGGGTTTTGTCTTATCCACATTAACTAAAGTGTATCAACGCGGTGTTAACTTCATTTTAGATTAAATTTACCCACACAAGTAGGCGAATCGATTTTTTATCCACAGTTATCAACGCTTATCCACACAATTGTTAACAATTTCAACCCATTTACCAACAAAATTTACGGGTTATTCACATAGTTATCCACACTTAGTGTATAAGAAATTGAGAAAATTTCACTTTGGAAGCGTGGCATTGATGTCATTTAATTCAAAATTAGCCTTCAAAAGAATTTTATCAGGGAGATAGTAGATGGTTTCGGGCTGCTTGTCCTTATCGAGCTCTCCTGTGTCCCAGCGTCGGTTACGGTTGGCATCCAGCGTCACCCTAATGTAGTATTTGCCCTGCGGGATATTAATGAAAGTGTATGGCGTTGTGTACTGCGTTTCTATCAGTTTATATTGCTCGTCGACGAGCTCAATAATGTAGCGCATGGCCGTGTCTGCATTGACAATGGCCCCTCTTATCTGCCCATAATTTTCTTCCTTTAAAACAGGATGCTTAATAAGCGTTTTGGGCAATGTGTCGCCTTCAACACTCAGCATACTGCCCTTTGGGAAGTCCCATTTGATGGTGTCTTTTGCAAATGATTTTGCGTCGATGGTTAATGTAGTACGCGTCGGATCCCAGCGATATTTGAATGCGCTGAGCGGCTCGTGCGTAAGGCTGTCCGTAATGAGTGTAATGTTCTTATCATCCAGGAACTGGATGGGCTTATTGAGATTTAGGGTGTAAGTAAATGTGTTGGTAAGCGCCTTATTTCCTTCCGGTTTTGTCGTCATATTCAATGGATCCCGCTGCCGCTCCTTCCCTCTTTGTGCTTGAAATGCTATTTTTTGTTCAAAATCAGTCACTGTTCCGAGTGAGTCTGTAACGGTCAGCTTTACTAATGTAGAATCCGGATGCGGCTGCACATTGAAAAACTTTAATGCTGCTCCATTTTCGAGCATATAGGGCAAAGTGTCGTTGTTCATAAATTTCACATCCACTTTTTCAATTGACTTACTGAAAACAACTGCATAATTATTAACACGTGGAATGGTCCGCTGGATCTTAAGCACAGTGTTATCAGAGAGGAACATATCGATATGATAGGAAGCAGAATCCGATCCGGCCGTTACCGGTTTGCTCAAAAAACCCATGCGCTCATCTTTTGCGTTGTAAAGCATGTTGCGGTTTTTGTCGTCGATCGCGATCAGTTTGTAATCTCTTGTCTGAATATTCTCAATGGAAAAGATGCCGCTGCTGTCTGTTCGGGAGAAGTAATAAGGTTTTTGTTTAGCGATGTTAAGCGTGTCGCTGAGGTTATAAAGACCTACCAGGGCGTCAAAAATGGGCTTGTTGGTCTTTATATCTTTCAATGTCCCGTAAACCCGTCCGGAATCGAGCGTGTTGCCTGTGCTAAATACGAGTTTCAAGTTTTTTGCCGGATTTTTTTCTGCAAAATCCCTTATTGCATCCCCAAAATTCAATGTATAGGTGGTGCTGTCTTTGAATTCATTTTTAAAACTCAATGAAACAGACATTCCATTCTGCTTGTATGAATATGGGTTATCAGCTTCGGGCGTGATGATCAGTTTCTGATTAATGTTGTCTACGACCACGTATTCATCAAAGAAAACCTCGACTTTCTTGCCCTTAAAATTCAGCGTTTTGTTCGGCGGATTGCTTTCCAGTAGCGTAGGCGGAATGGAATCTTTTTTACCGCCCGTTGGTGAAACCTGCTGGGCACAGCGACCGAAAATAACGAGGCAAATGATAGCAATGGCAATGGTTCTGATCATTGATTTTGGAAAGTTAAAAGGCCCGCAATACAGATAACGCGTATTGAGGGCCCAGTCGGATTTTGTCAGGATTACTGATTATTTTTTTGAAACAATGTATATAAGGCTCGATGTATTGAGATGGTCTTTGTCTTTCGCCCGCCCTTTCAAATTGGATAAAAGTCCCGTTTTTACACTATCAAGATAGTTAATGCTTCCACCGCTGTATTTCGAGCTCAACATTCCAACATAAAACGAATCAAACCACATTGGCAGAATGCTTTTGACCTCCAAATTATGCTTTTGAAGAAGCGTTTTCATTGTGCCTTTGGTGAAATGATACAAATGTCTCGGAACGTCATAGGCAGCCCAAAAACGACCGTATTTTGCAGCATCAAATGATTGCGGATTAGGAACGGCGATGAGGATCTTGCCATTTGGTTTTAAATGCTTATACAGCCAGTCAATGGTTTCATTCAGTAGATGAACATGTTCCAGGACGTGCCACATTGTAATGACGTCGAATGTTTTTGTATCGAGTTCATCGGCGTAAATGGTTTCAAAGATTGAAGCCCCTGCCCGCTTCTGCGCCAATGTTCTTGCACCCGGATCCGGTTCTGTTCCCGAAATCTGCCAGCCGTCTTTTGAAGCAGCAGTCAGAAAAACACCCGTACCGCAACCCACGTCCAATATGCTTCCTTTCGATCCGGAAAGGCTATTGATCAGCTCCACTTTTTGTTTGATCGTGCGGTTTCTTACGGCTGTATAGGCCTTCGAAATCAGATTCGTTTTCTTTTCATCGTGGTGTGAAATGTAATCGTCGGACTGATAATAGGCCCCTATCTCTGCTTCCGAAGGCCTCGGATTAGTAAACAGGAAATAACAATTGTTGCATTGCTGGATTGTAAATTCCTTATGCGATACGGTGTAATCCTCCACATTCAAATAATTATTGAAGCTGGACTTGTCACATACGGGGCAATTCTGAAGCGTTTCTAATGGCATTATCGTCCTATGAATAACATTAATACTGAAATGTCGGAAGGGCTCACGCCGCTGATCCTGGAAGCTTGTCCTATGGTAGAAGGACGCGTCCTTTTCAATTTTTCACGGCCTTCAAATGACAGCGAAGTGACCACATCATAGTTGAAATTATCAATGATGCTCAAATCTTCAAGGCGGTTCATTTTCTCAACCAGCAACATTTCCTTCTCGATATAGCTGTCATATTTGAGATTTATCTCTGCCTGATGAATGGAATCGTTTCCAAATTTTTCGAGCAAAGTCTCAACAACAAGGCTGGCTTCCGTCAGCTGGTCAATCGAAATCTGCGGTCGTTTTAAAAGTTGTGCGAGTGAAATCTTCTCCCGCAATGGAGCCGTGCCGATCGCGGCAAGCGTTGGATTGATTTCTTCCGGCGTCAATTTTGTAGCAGAGAATGCTGCGATGATTTCAGCCACTTCGGCTTTCTTCTTCTCAACATTATCAAGCCTGGTCTGATCGGCCAGTCCTAGCTTAAAACCTTTTTCAGTAAGCCGAATGTCGGCATTATCCTGACGTAGCAATGTGCGATACTCAGCACGTGAAGTGAACATTCGGTAAGGTTCTTCCGTGCCTTTGTTTATCAAGTCATCAATCAAAACACCAATGTAAGCTTCTGATCTTTTTAGTACGAATGGGTCGAGCTCATGCACATTCTGGTGCGCATTAATGCCCGCCATCAATCCCTGGCAAGCTGCTTCTTCATAACCCGTCGTCCCGTTGATCTGGCCGGCAAAGAAAAGGTTTTGGATTAAATGTGTTTCTAGTGTCGATTTCAATTGAGTCGGCGGGAAATAATCGTATTCGATTGCGTAACCCGGACGGAACATTTTAGCATTCTCGAAGCCTGGGATTTTACGGAGCGCTGCATACTGCACGTCTTCAGGCAGAGAGGTTGAGAAACCATTCACGTAAACCTCCACCGTATCCCATCCTTCCGGCTCTACGAAAATCTGGTGGCGATCTTTATCGGCAAAGCGGTTGATCTTGTCTTCAACAGAAGGACAGTAACGCGGGCCAATTCCCTTAATCCTTCCCGAGAACATCGGCGATTTTTCAAAACCAGTTCTCAGAATTTCATGCACTTCTCCATTAGTGTAAGTAATCCAGCAGCTGCGTTGCTTGGCAAGCGGCTTGGTATCCGAGTAAGAGAATTTGGACGGATTTTCATCGCCCGGTTGCTCTTCCATTTTGGAATAATCAAGCGAACGCCCGTCAACCCGTGGAGGCGTTCCGGTTTTCATGCGACCTGCTTCAAAGCCTAATGTTACCAATTGTTCGGTGATGCCGGTCGCTGCTTTTTCGCCTGTCCGGCCCCCGCCAAAGTTTTTCTCACCAATGTGGATGAGTCCGTTCAGGAATGTGCCGTTGGTAAGCACTACGGATTTGGAATGGATCTCAATGCCCAGACTCGTCTTCACGCCGCAAGCCTTTCCATCCTTAATGATGATTTCTTTCGCAGTGTCCTGCCAGAAATCAACATTCGGATTTTGCTCCAAAACATTCCGCCATTCCGTGGCAAACATTGCGCGATCGCTCTGGCATCTTGGGCTCCACATGGCAGGGCCTTTTGACAAATTGAGCATCCGGAACTGTATCATTGTTTTGTCGCTAATGATCCCAGACTGTCCGCCAAGCGCGTCGATCTCACGAACAATCTGCCCTTTCGCCACGCCGCCCATAGCAGGGTTGCACGACATTTGGGCAATGGTATGCATATTCATTGTAATCAGCAGGACGGAGGAGCCCATCGTTGCCGCAGCCGCAGCTGCTTCACAACCGGCATGGCCTGCTCCCACCACGATCACATCATATTCTTGAAACATAATTCTTTTACTTATTAAACCACTTTAATTAAAGTGTTCCACGTGGAAATGTTAACTAGAAGAGCAGAAGATACTGATCCTCTTTGGCTCGCATGGCCGATTTCAGCTTTTCGTCCGTATCATCATAACCCATTAAATGCAGCAAACCGTGTATCAAAACACGCCGCATTTCGGTTTCAAAATCGGCGTGAAACGTTGCTGCATTTTCACGAACCCGATCAACGCTGATATAAATATCTCCCTCAATCACATTGTCTTCCTCACTATTGTCAAACGTAATAATGTCCGTAAAATAGTCGTGATCAAGATATTGTTTATTGATTTCCAGGAGATAATCGTCGTCGCAAAAAATATAGTTCAAATCAGCTATCTCATAACCCTCTGATTTTGAGGTGTTTTTGATCCACTTTTTTGTTTTTAACGGGCGTAACAGGTCGAAATCGACGTTTTCGGTGAAGAAATTAAGCATACCAGGCGATAAAATATTACAAACATACTAAACTATCCGGTTAAGATCAGTTTAGCCGGTGACCGCGCCTCTAACAACTTGCTTAAAAAGTGTTAAAACGCGGTCATCGGAATGTTCATAACAAAATACAGTTATAATCAGTTCTTAGCCTGATACTTGCGGAAGTAAGTGTCCACTTCCCGCTTGTAGAATGGCGAGAATGTAGGCGGGATGGTTCTCAGTAATTCGGTTTGCTTCTCCTTCTCGCGGATGTATTTTTCAAAAGCCGCAGGTGGTTGTCTTGGCAATTGTTTCGCAGTTTGGGCCTTGCGCTGCTCATCTTCGTCCTGCTCTTTCATCGCTTTTTCAGATTCGAGCAAGCGCGTCGTGATTTCCTGGTTGCGCTTAATGAGCTCCGGTGTAATGCGTTTGTTCACCAGGTCGGTTTCAGTCTCGTCCATTTTCTCGGCGATCTCCTGTAACTCCTTGCTCATTTGTTTGCCCACCTCCGTGCCTTTCTGCGACTCCATCAGGTCCTGAATCATCTTGCGGATCATCGCCTGTTCAGCCGCCATTCTGGCCAGCTTCTCGGAATTATTTCCTTGCCCCTCCTTCCCTTCTCCAAGCTTCTTCATTTCACCGTTGAGCTTCTCCTGCATTTCACCCATGCCCTTTTGCTCACCTTTCTGTTTTCCTTTTTTGCCCTTGCCGCTTCCCGGCATCGCCATGGCCATTTGCTGCTGCATCTGGTTAAAGACGTCGCTTAGCATTAAGGCAAGGTTATTCATCGACGTCATCGCAAATTGCTGCTTCGCAGTCGCCTGATTGATCTGGCGGTCCTTGATGCTCTTTACGCTCTCGTCCATATAAGACTTCATATCATTGAGCTCACGCGTAATGAACGACTGGATCTGGATCACCCGGTTCGCAAGCGCATAAAGACTGTCCTCAACAATTTTTGCGTCATCTTTCAATTTCAATTGCTGCTGGCCCAGTTTGATAAACCGGGGGTCCTGCAAGCTCACGCCGCGGAAATCTTTCATCAATGTCTCCTGATCGAAGGATAATGTGATCAGATTTTCTAAAATGTCGCGCAATGCGTCCAGATTCTCCTGCATCTGCTCCATTTCAGCAGCCTCCATGGATTCTTCCATAGACTGCGACATTTGTTTCATCGATTTAGCCGCCTTTTTTTGCGATTCTGAGGCTTTTGTGTTTTGTTGCTTGTCAAGTTGCTTCTTACCCTCTTCCATTTGCTCAGAAGCATTCTTTTGCTCCTCTTTCTGGGTGTCCACAGGTTGTTCCAGTTCTTCGCTCATTTTCTCGACTTCCTTGGAATCTTCCTTCGCCTTTTCAAACTCTTCCTGAATCTTCTCCTGTTCCTTTTTCAGCTCCTCGTTCTTGCCTTTTTTATCGTCTGCGTTTTTATTCTTATCATTTTCCTGGCTTTTATCCGCTAGCTGGTCTTCCTTGTTAGCCAAATCATCCAGCTTTTCGACCAGATTTTCCATTTTTTGTTCCAACTGCATTTGCTTAAAAAGCTTCATCGTCCGTTCGAGCTCTTTTTCAAGGTTATTTTCCTTGTTTTTGAGCTTTTCCATCATGCTCGACATGCGGTCGCTTTGTTTTTGTTCCAACAATTTTTTCAATTCCTGGTAAAGCTTTTCCGTGTCCTTGTCCATTAGCTCGTTCATGAGCTTTTGCAGCTGGTCGAGCTTACTTTGCAGTTCCGGGCTTTGCTGGTTGAACTGCTTCGATTTTCCATTCGCATTCTGATTTTTTTCTTGCAAAGCCTGCAACTCTTTCATCAGTTCCTCGCGCTTTTTAAGCACTTCCTCAATCTGCTTTTGCTCTTTAAAATCGAGTTCTTTATTGCTTTTCAGCTTGTTATCGAGGTTATTCAAATCTTTTTGCAAACTCTGCGCCTTTTTCATGGCCGATTGCATTTGATCCTCCGTCTCTTTCTCCGACTTCTTAATTTCCGCTTCCAGCTGATCTTTGGAAGGAACTGTAAACTGAATTGCCCTCGATTTGGCGCTTTTTGGGCCGTTCACGCCATCATTGTCCCACACCTGGGCATAATACTCGATCTTATCGCCGGGAGCGAGTTTGAGGCTGTCTACATACCATTGGAAATAAAAACTCTGCGTATTCACCGTTTTATTAAAAGGCACGGGAATGCCTTTTGCCGGCGACGCCTCTTCTTGATCCGCTCTTTTTACAGAATAGAACATTTTAAGCTGAGAGAAGCCATAATCATCGCTGATTGAGCCACCCAGCACCAGATAATTATAAAGCGTCGTATCCTGGAAATTTTCGAGGTTCATAACCGGAAATTTGTCCGGAACCACATTGATGAAATAACCGATTTTTTCCGAATTCGTCGTCTCATCATTTTGCAGATTCACCTGATATTGTGAAGAGCGTTTCACCGTCTTTTTAATCTCAAAATGCTCCCCATCGCTCCCCTTCGCCCGATATAATGCAGAATCATCCTCAAATTTGATCGCCAGCGATTTGGTAGACGAAGTGTTGAAATTCCACTCGACCGTCGTTCCTTCCGGCACGGAGAGATTGCCGACATTGTTCAATCCTTCCGCAGGTTTGTTCAGATAAGCCGGATAGCGCAGGTTTACGTCAAAAGAAAGCAAAGAAGGGCGCTCGGCAACATTAATGCGATATTCCTCGGAAGTAAATCCCGCCGCGTCAAACGAGAATTTGACGTCTCTTTGCAGGTTTTTGAATGTATAGGAATAAGTCTGGTTACCATCATTATTGAGCTTGAACCGAGAGCCGTTCTGAACCAGGTAAGCAGCTGCGGGCAATGCTTCGCCTTTTAGTTTGAGTTTTAATGTAAAATCCTCATTTCTAAATGCTTTCAGATTTTTGTTTTCCAAAATAAATGAAAACGGCGCGTAAGTATAATTCTTTTGAAAATGAATGATACGCTCAGAGCTGGAAGTGAAAAATGAGGGGTTAAAAAGCAAGATTGCCGCAATGGCCGCAAGCGGATAAATGGCATACTTAATGCGCTTTTTGTTCTCATTAAAACGAATGGCATCAGAAAACTTAACAATCAGTAACTGCCCCGATTTTTGCCGGATACTTGCCTCGATCAGGTCCGATTGCGTGCCTGTTAGTCCCCTTAATTGCAATGTATTGACCAGCTTATCGCCGATTTCCGGGAAATACTCACCGATTTGTAATGCAGCCTGTTCGTCCGAAATAGGCTTTTTAAGACCAGAAAGGTGTATAATAGGCTGGATGACCCATTGAAAAAAAGAAAAAACGAGCACAGCCAAAAATCCGAAGAACAGCATTCCCCGGACCCCTGAGCTAAAGCGCCCGAAATATTCGATTGTATTAAAGAAAAGAAAAACCGTCAGCAACAGCCCGGCCGAGAAAATGATGCCCTTAAGAAGCTGGTTTTGATAGTATTTCTGACGGTATTCCTGGATGCGGAGCAAAAGGCCTTCCATTGCCGGCGTAAATGCAGCCATATATGAGTCTCGTTATATCAGTTTGGAAATTTATAACGTATGCCGGAATCAAAAATTACGATCCGCTTTGCTACGCATAAAACAAACTAATATAGCGAATTATATGGAATTCCATCGTTTAAAATGGATTTTCCTCAGGCATTTTAGTGCATTCTGCGATGGTGAATTTTAAAGCGTCAGCAAAACGCCGACCGAAGCATAATTGATCCAGTTGAAATTGTAAACTTCATCCGTGTCCGCACCGCCTTCCACGACCCGATAACCTGCCTTAACGCTGAATTTCGGATTGATCTGGTAAGCCAAACCTGCGAAAACATCCTCTGCCCTACCCTGCTTCGCTGCCAAAGCATCTCCTTCCAGGATTACAGACCAGCGGTAAGACGGCTTGTAAGACGCATAAAAGTTCACCAGCGGAACGAAGCCAATGTTGTCGAAATGCGTGTCCTGTGATTCGTTTTTGAAGCGCACATCCGCGTCACGGATCTTTGCGGTAAGTCCTAATCCCACACGCCACCTTGTTTTAGCGACAATGTCGTAGCGATAGGTAAGCCGGTAAGAGTTGAATTTGTAAAAAACCTGCAAAGGCTGGCCGCTTTGGTAAGTTAACCCATTGAAACTAACGTCTTTTCCGAAAGCACCATTGTATTTAACAGACAAAGGCGCATATAATGCGCTGATATTATGCCGCTTACCAAATGTGTAGGTGCCTCTGATCCGGTAAAAAATCTTTGGATCAATGCTCAGATCCTCCGCCAGGTTCACCTCTGTGCCGCCCACATTTGGAATGCGGACTTTGTTATAATTTGTTCCAAACACTACACCACTTTCGACATCCAGCTTAAACTGGGCAAACAGCGGTGAGGAACATAGCAGTAAAAAAACGATAATAATGTTTCGAGATCCCATATCCACTCCTTTATTAAAAAAAACAAACAACCCGATATGAGTTGTTTGTACAAAAGTGGTGCCTGAGGCAACAATGTTGATATAGGCCGTCGGAGGCTATGCCTCGATCGTTTCCGGGTAATTTTTTACACTTCTTACAAAGGATTTAATGTCCTGTTCCAAGTCATTGCTCTCCTGCAAAACTCGGATGAATGCGCTGCCAATGATCGCACCGGCCGCATGATCCGAAGCTTTTTTGAATGTATCATGATCTTTAATCCCAAATCCGATCAGGCGCGGGTTACGCAGCTGCATCGCATTCAGGCGCTCAAAATATGACTCCATATCCTCGCTTACACCCGATTTCGAGCCTGTAACGCTGGCTGAGGAAACCGTGTAAATGAAGCCTTCGCTCACTTCGTCAATCTGGCGAATGCGTTTTTCGGAAGTTTGCGGCGTTACCAGGAATATATTCAGGATGCCGTAAGCGTCAAAAATGGCTTTGTATTCATTCAAATACACATCCATAGGCATATCGGGCAGGATTAAGCCGTCAACGCCCGTCTCCGCGCATTTTTTACAGAACTCTTCAATGCCAAACTGCAAAACCGGGTTTACGTATCCCATCAGCAACACAGGAAGCGAAATTGTCTCGCGCATATCCTGCAGTTGTTCGAAGAGCATTTTCACGGTCATGCCGTTTTCCAGCGCCCTGTCATTGCTTTTTTGAATGGTCTCGCCATCCGCAACAGGGTCAGAATAAGGCATTCCAATCTCCACAAGATCGGCGCCGCCGTCCTGCAAGGCTCGTAAAACGCGCATGGTGTCATTGCGTTCGGGGAAGCCGGCTGTGAAATATACATTCAGCAAGCCGCCGTCGCTTTGCGTGCCGCTAAAAAGGTTTGTTATGCGGTTCATTCCTGTGTCCAGTAGTCGATCACCAAAACCTTGTCCAAATGCGGCCCAAGGACTTTTCCAAATGCTTTGTGGTCAGGATGAGGCAAATACACTTCGCGGGCAGCTTCGTTCTCGAATGTTACGAAAAATGCGTGCGTGAAGCCTTGCGCCAATCCTTCGGGGCTGTTGTTCGTGCCCCATTCCAGGCTTTTGATCTCCTTAATCTTCGAAGGCAATGCTCTGAAAGCATCTTCTACTTCTTTCACCTGCGCAGGCGTCGCCGAATCTTTGAATTTGAATAAAACGACGTGACGGAGCATTTTTTTCGGTGGGTTTTGAGGTGAAGCAGAAGCCATAGCGCCAAAAAGGAGCATCCCTGCCATTAATAGTAATTTGAAATTCATAGTTGGATAAAAGGTTGAACTGTAAGGAATTAATTGTTACTATGCGGAGCAATTCAGGCATTCGCCCTCGTCGCTGAATTTCAGTCTGTCAAACTCGCCAAGCTTTTCTTTGAGCTCGAGAATCTCGTCTTCCAGGTCGCACCTTTCGAAAAGCGAAAGCTCGCCGGAGTTTACTTTTCCTTCCAGCTCCTGAATTTTGAGCCTCAGATCAAAAACCTCGGGTAAGGTAAGTGTTGCCATTGCAATGTATTTATGAGTAAATTAATCGATGTATTTCATGTAAGTCGCCATGTCCTTATCACCGCGACCGGAAAGGTTCAGGATCACATTCTCGTTTTCAGAAGCACCCAGCTGACCCAAAATCGCCAGGGCATGTGAAGATTCCAGAGCCGGGATAATGCCCTCAAAGCGAGTTAGTTCAAATGCAGCCTGCACGGCTTCTTCATCCGTTGCCGACATGAAAATTCCTCTTCCGCTGTCGTACAAATAAGCATGCTGAGGGCCAATCCCCGGGTAATCCAGACCGGCTGAAATCGAAAATGGCTCCACAACCTGGCCGTCTTCTGTTTGCATTAATATCGTGCGGCTTCCGTGCAAAACGCCTGGTTTTCCCAAAGCCGTCGTCGCCGCAGAATGTCCCGAAGTAAGTCCCTGACCAGCAGCTTCCACCGCCACCAGTTTTACACTTTCATCATCCAGAAAGTGATAGAAAGCACCCGCAGCATTGCTTCCGCCGCCTACGCAAGCCACCACATAATCAGGCGTTTCTTTGCCAGTCTGCTCTTTGAGCTGCCATCTCATTTCCTTCGAAATAATGGCCTGAAAACGTGCCACCATATCCGGGTAAGGGTGCGGTCCTACCACAGAACCAATGATGTAATGCGTGTCCACCGGGTTATTGATCCAATGGCGCATCGCCTCGTTCGTAGCGTCTTTCAATGTGCGTGAGCCGCAGGTTGCAGGCCTTACTTCTGCACCGAGCATCTTCATGCGGGCCACATTAGGCGCCTGACGCTCAATGTCCAGCTCGCCCATGTACACAATGCATTCAATGTCCATCAGCGCACATACAGTCGCCGTAGCAACACCGTGCTGGCCGGCACCGGTTTCTGCAACCACACGCTTTTTGCCCAATCGCTTCGCCATCAGGATCTGCCCGATGGTGTTGTTCACCTTATGAGCGCCTGTGTGGCAAAGATCCTCGCGTTTGAGGAAAATGTTGGTTTTGTATTTTTCCGAAAGCCTGTTGGCCCGGTAAAGCGGCGTAGGACGTCCAACGTAATTGCGCAGGAGATCATTGTATTCTTTTTGAAAAGAAGGCTCTGCAATGATGCTGAGATAATTTTCACGCAGTTCTTCCACGTTTGGATACAGCATTTCGGGAATGAATGCACCTCCAAAACTGCCGTAGTAACCGCGGCCGTCCACCTGATATGACTTCTTTTCTGCTATTGCTTCCATAGTTTCTAAGCTTCCGCCTCTTCTTTCTCTTTTACACGAACTAAACTGAACAGTTCTTCCAACTTGGCAATGTCCTTCACGCCCGGCTCCGTTTCAAACTGACTGTTAACATCAATTCCATAGATAGGCAGCGTTTTGGATAACTCTATAATGTCTTCAATGTTGTCCAGCCCGATTCCCCCGCTGAGGAGAAAAGGCTTTTCATTATCGTATTTTTTCAAAAGTTTCCAGTCAAACGGCACACCGTTACCGCCTGGGTTATCGCCTTTTGTATCAAACAAAAACAGGTCACAGAACGACTTGTAATTGTTGAGCATCGCAAAGTTGAAAGACGCATCAATGCTGAATGCTTTGATCACATTAACCCCTTTCTGGCGAATGCTGCGGCAAATGTCGGGCATTTCGTTGCCGTGAAGCTGTGCGTATTGCAGGTCGTATTTCTTAACCATTGCCAGGATATGGCCCGGGCTGGCGTTTACAAACACGCCTACTTTCTTGATATTATTGGGAATGCTTTTGATAAATTCTTCATCCAACTCTTCGCCGACAAAACGGGGTGATTTTTCATAAAAAATAAACCCGATGAAGTTAGGCTGTAATGCCACCACTTTTTCAATGTTGTCTTGCTGGCGCAGTCCGCAAACTTTTATTTTCATAGAACCAAAGGATTTAAATTGCTATGTTGAGTTAAGTCATTTTGCAAATCCGCCAGTGCGGTTCCGGGATTTGCAGTCTTCATAAATGTTTCACCAATTAAAAAACCCTTATAGCCGTGACCGTATAATTTCAAAATGGTCTCGGCATCTTTCAGGCCGCTTTCTGATATTTTAACAAAAGAATCGGGAATCTGTTCACTCAGCGCGATCGAAGTTTCAATGGAGGTTTCAAAAGTTTTAAGATTTCTATTGTTAACCCCCACTATATCAATGTCTTCACCCAACGTTGCGGCCAGTTCCTCAGCATTGTGCACCTCCAACAAAACTTCCAGCCCCAATTCATGCGCTTTCTTACTTAACGAAACAACTTCCGTCGGCGTAAGGCAGGCTGCAATAAGCAAGATCACATCTGCGCCGATCGCTTTTGCTTCGTAAAGCTGATATTCATCGATGATAAAATCCTTCCGGAGCATCGGAATGGTGTGGTTGGCACGGCGTGCGCTGAGAAAATCAGTAAAAGAGCCTCCAAAGAAGTCAATATCCGTCAACACAGACAGCGCGACCGCGCCTGCATTCACGTAGTCAAAGGTCACAATTTCCGGAGCAACCCGATCATTAATGACTCCTTTGGAAGGCGATTTTCGTTTAAACTCCGCTATAATTTTGGGAGATGAAGCATTTCGTAGTGCCGCCGAGAGGGAAACCGTTTTGCGTGCAAACAAATCCTCTCTTTCCAGGTCGGAAACAGACTTATTTTGCTTAGCCTCAATGACTTCTCCTCTTTTCCGGGCAACGATTTTATCTAGTATGTTCATCTGTAATTAGTCTTCTATCAATTTTTTAAAACTTCTGAGCGCCTTTTTGCTTTCCAGGGATTCCCGCGCCGTCTCCACCGCATCCGGCAATGTCAACGCAGGATTTGCACAATGCAGTGCCAATGCAGCATTTGCCAGCACAGCCTGTTTTTGGGAAAACGTAGCTGTATCGTTCAATACATTCATGAAAATTTTGGCGGATTCCTCGACTGTTTTTCCTCCCGAAAGGTCCTCTGCGCGCAAGGTTTGTAACCCCAGATGCGAGGGATTCAGAACTTGCTCCGTTTGAGCGGTGATCATTTTAAAAGCACCTGTTAATGACACTTCGTCGTAGCCGTCTAATGCGTGAAGAACCAGAAATTGCTTATCAGTCTGTTGGTAAAGATAAGCAAAAAGCCGCGCTAATTCGAGACTAAACACGCCTACAAGCTGTTTTTTGGGGGAAACCGGGTTCACCATCGGGCCCAGCATATTGAAGAAAGTTTTCACGCCCAGTTCGCGCCGGATCGGCGCTACATTCTTCATCGAAGGATGAAAAAGCGGTGCATGCAGGAAGCAAACGCCGGCCTCATTGATCTTGCGTTCGAGCACATCCTTATCATTGGTAAACTTGGCGCCCAGATATTCCAGCACCGTGGATGAGCCGCAAAGCGAAGAAACGCCGTGGTTGCCATGCTTGGCCACCTGCTGGCCCGCGCCTGCCACTACAAAACAGGATAATGTTGAAATATTGAATGTGTCCTTCCCGTCCCCGCCCGTTCCGCAAACATCGATGGGATCATAAGCCGAAAGATCAACGGCCAGGCACAATTCCAGCATGGCGTCGCGGAAGCCTTCGAGCTCCTCCACCGTAATGCTTCGCATGGCATAAATTGTCAGGAAAGAGGCGATTTCAGAATTGGAATATTTACCCGTACTAATGCCGATGAGGACGTCTTTGGATAACTCTTTACTTAAAACCTTATATTCAAAAAGATGGCTAAGAATCTGCTTCATGATAATGCTAAGCGTAATGAAAGAATGTTTTTACTGTTGAGAAATTGAAATTGTTTTCTAAATCTTCAACCAGTTTTCCAACATTTCTTTGCCGTGCTCCGTCAGCACCGATTCCGGGTGAAATTGCAGGCCTTTTACATCATATTTCTTGTGCGAAAGTCCCATAACCCGGCCCTTTTCGTCCAGCGCCGTGATCGTCAGATCGTCCGTAAATGTTTCCGGAATAACAGTCCAGGAGTGATAACGGCCGACTTTGATCTCTTGCGGAAGTCCCTGGAAAATGCGTTCGGTGGGATCGGTCACAATGGCTGTGTCGCTGATGCCGTGCAGCACGTCGGTCATGTTTTCGAGCGTGGCACCATAAACTTCGCCGATGCCCTGGTGTCCCAGACAAATGCCCAGAATGCTCTTGCTGGGTCCATATTCGCGAATAAGCTCGTGCATAATGCCCGCTTCCGAGGGAATGCCCGGACCTGGGGAAAGAAGAATTTTGTCGTAATTCCCAACCTCCTCGAGCGCGATTTTATCATTGCGGACAATGTCCACCTGGTCATTCAGCTCGCGAAGAATGTAAACGAGATTGTAAGTGAAAGAGTCGTAATTATCGAGCACTAAAATTTTCATTATTTCCTGTATTTGAGGATTTTACCAATGATTTAAATTTCTCCTGCAAAGTCAATCGCCTTTCTCAAAGCGGCCAGCTTGCTGTTAATCTCCTGCAATTCGCTCTCCACATTCGACTTCGCCACAACGCCCATCCCAGCCCTGAAAAACAGTGTGTTATTCTTGCTAAGGAACGTCCTGATCGCAATGGCGTGGTTGAAATCCCCATTGAAATCCATAAACCCGATCGCGCCGCCGTAAATGCTCCGGTTGCTCGTTTCCATCTGATCGATGAGCTTCATTGCATTGTGCTTGGGCGCACCCGAGAGCGTTCCTGCGGGAAATGTGTCCGCCACCAGCTGCAAAGGATTTACGCCTTCATTCATCTTTCCTACGACTTTGGAAACCAAGTGGATTACGTGCGAATAATACTGGACTTCCTTATAATTCGTCACTTTCACCGCATCACAACTTCTGCTCAAATCGTTTCTTGCCAGATCAACAAGCATTACGTGCTCCGCAGTTTCCTTAGGATCATTCAACAATGCCTGTGCCGCCTCGGCATCCGCCTGGTCATCGCCCGTTCTGCGGAATGTGCCTGCTATGGGGTGGATTTCAGCTTGTCCGTTTTTGATAAAAATTTGTTTCTCAGGCGAAGAACCGAAGATCTTGTAACTGCCGTAATCGAAATAAAATAAATAAGGCGAGGGATTAATAGAGCGCAAAGCGCGGTAAACATTGAATTCATCGCCCTGGAAATCACGGCTGAAACGGCGTGAAGGCACGATCTGGAACACATCACCGCGGAGGCAATGATCGATTCCCTTCTGGATTACGCCACGCATTTCGTCATCCGTAACATTAGACGTTTCTTCGGAAGCGATCTGAAAGCCGTATTTAGGAAAATTGCGGTTTTTGATCAAAATTTCAATCTGCTCAATGCCGCTTTCCTGCTCGTCGTTGCCATACTGATGTTCAAAAATGTAAAGCTCATTTTTGAAATGGTTAATGGCGATTACATAGCGGTAAACCTGGTAAAATATCTGGTCTATTTCTGTTTCCGGACTCGCTGGCTGAATCGTAATGTCTTCAAAATAACTCACTGCATCGTAAGTCATATGTCCGAAAAGACCATTGGAAATAAATGGAAAACCGCTTTTTTCCGATTTGAAACTTTGCGCAAATGCATATAATGTCTGCACAGCATCTCTCGGATTTTCCAGCGTGATATTTTGCTGCTGCCCGTCCGGAAATTGCTGCGTAACCACATTTTGACTCAGCTTGAAAAAAGCAACCGGATCACAGCAGATGTAGGTAAATGAGTTCTCATTGCCGTGATAGTCAGAGCTTTCCAGCAAAATGGTATTGATGAAACGATCTCTTAATTTTAAATAGATAGAAACCGGTGTTAATGTGTCCGCCAATAATTTTTTGTGACGGGTCGTAATCTGAAAGGTAGGATTTGACATTTTTTAAATCTTAAAATTTTTAATAATGGCACAAAAAAAACGGCTCGCTGTCAGATGAACAGCGAGCCGTTTGTAAAGTATATTTTTATTTATACCAAAGCAATAGCTACTCGTCCATCTTGTTAAGACGTGCACGCCACCACCAAATAGTATTCAAATAGTTTTTCATATCTCGGTTTGACAAGTCATGCGATATTTCATGCGACATTGTCACTGGCAAATATAGAATAAAATAAATATGATTTAATTTATTTTAAAAAAAATTATTGCAATGTTTCGTTCAGTTACTTCTCGCGTATCCGCTTCACGATCCGGACGGCTGTCATCATCAGAACCGCAAAAATAACCAGCCCCAGCACGCCCCAGAGCCAATCGACAGTATTTTTCAAAACCACCAGGAAAACGATGGAGAAAAGAAAGATCGTGGCAATCTCATTGAAAAGCCGCAGCTGAAAAGACGAAAACCGGAATATTCCGCGACGCAGTTCCAGCAGAATCTTCCGCGTGTAAAAATGATAAGCCAGCAAACCGGCCACAAAAAGCAATTTCAGCTGCATCCAGTCCTGATCGAGCCAGGAAGGCGTAATGTATAGCATTATGGACCCGAAAATGATCGTCAGCCAGCAAGCAGGCGTCATAATGGCATTCCAAAGCAACTTTTCCATCTTGCTAAACTGCGCAAAAAGAACCTGCCGCTCCGCTTCTGTTTTGTCCCGGGCCTCGGTGTGGTAAACAAACAGCCTCGGCATATAAAACAATCCGGCAAACCAGGAGACCACGAAAATGATATGCAGCGCCTTAAAATGAAGATAAGTCATGGTTATGTAGTAATCACGGCGCGGGCAGGCCGCAGAAGCATTCTGCCCCGGGCAAACAGCCGATCTTTTTGAATTCAAATTTCGTAAATATTGTGCGAATCCGCCGGATAAACTTTCTTGGAACGCGATTGGTTTACCAATTAGCAATAATACAATTCAACAACATGAGGACTACGATCCCAATTTTCACGTTCCTGTTTTTGTGTTGCATGGTGGTGATATCATGCGCACAGTCGGATAAAAAACAAAAAAAGCAGATGAATAACGAAGCGTCTTCTACGGCATTGGACGAAGATAATGTGGATATGGCCAACACTGAAATTGCAACATTCGGAACAGGATGTTTTTGGTGTACGGAAGCTGTGCTGGAATCTTTGGACGGTGTAAAAAAAGTGGTTTCGGGCTATGCCGGCGGCAGTGTTGCCAACCCGAGTTATAAGGAGGTTTGCACGGGAACAACCGGGCATGCAGAGTGTGTGGAGGTTGTTTATGACCCGAAAGTCATCACCTATGCGGAACTTTTAGAGGCATTTTTCCGCAGCCACGACCCGACATCGCTGAATAAGCAGGGAAATGACATTGGAACACAGTATAGGTCGGTGATTTTTTATCACAACGAGGACCAGCGCAAATTAGCGGAACAGGCCAAGGCCGAACTGGACAAATCAGGCGCCTATGCGAAGCCAATCGTGACGGAAATTTCGAAAGCTCCCAAGTTTTATATTGCTGAGGATTACCATCAAAACTACTTTGCAAACAACCCGGATCAAGGCTACTGCTCATTTGTGATCGCGCCTAAACTGGACAAGTTTAAGAAGGTTTTCAAAGAAAAATTGAGAAAGAATACATTATAGATCAGGGGTGAAGTTTCGGCTTCGCCCCTTTTGTTTAGGCATCGCCCCGAATAATAACTACAATGGCACAAGTTTTGAAGCATTGAAATTATGGCTTTAATTTGTGCCATTATTATTTTTAACAATAACTAATCTATTACGATGAAAAAGATTCTATTTATGTTTTTCGTTGCGGCCGTCCTAGGCGTAACTTCGGAAAAGGCTTTTGCCCAACAATTTGAAAAAGGAGATAAATTATTGAATGTTGGTATTAACCTTGGCGGAACTTACGGCGGCGGCGGAATCGGTGCTGGTGCTTCCTACGAAGGTGGTGTACACGACTTTATTAGCGTCGGTGGTCAGTTTGACTTTGTACACTGGGGTTACGGCGGCGGAATTTATGGTTACGGCTGGAATTACAATTTCATTAGCATTGGTGCAAGGGGTTCATACCATTTTGGAAAGCACTTCCTGACTATCGATAATCTTGATCTTTACGCTGGTCCGGCATTAGGTTATCGTATTGCTACTTCTTCTTATGACGGTGTTGGTTATGATGCTTACGGAAGCGGCGTATTCTTCGGAGCGTTTGCAGGTGCACGTTACTATTTCAAACCTACTGTCGGTGTTTTTGCAGAAGTTGGTTACAATGCATCGCCATTGAAAGCAGGATTAACATTCAAGTTCTAATTAGAACAAAATATATGAAAAAGGCTTCGGAAAACCTCCGAAGCCTTTTTTTTTGTGCATTACTTGCATTAAAATTGCATGCTCAATGCTAAATGGCCTGATCTGTTTGCAGGATTAAATCCTGGACTTATGCGAAATGTTATCGGTTCGTTTCTTCTGGTGAGCTCCCTTCTTACCCTGGTTGCTTTGGAGCCGTTTTTGCCGCCCTTTACAAACCCAACCGTGCCTACTGTGACCGCACCGGCAAACCCGCCGATCATCATCCAAGCGCCTCTCATTGCTCTTTTTTCGTCCTGATAAGTCGCATAGTTCCCATTGGCGTCTGTGGCACTTACTACAATCCCGGTTCCTATTGCCGCGACAATCACGCCCGCTGAAACCCCGGCGATACCCATGATCATTCCGCCCTTTGACTTAGTTTTATAATATTTGTAGATAGCCCGAAGCCTGTCCGGGGTCGCAGTTCGCAACTCTTCTTGAAAACGCGCTTTTGGAGAAACTGCTGTGGACGATGATGCTACCGGCACAGTTGCTTTCGGAGCTGCCGGAGCATAATAACCCGGCACTTCCATCACCGCTTCAAATGTCTCAACCTCACCATTACCATAATGGATGGATGCGATTTCACTCTTTCTAGCTGAAAAAAGAGGGCCCTCGGGATCCGTTAATTTCTTATACTTCACAACATTATCATCGACTTCCTGTATGAGGACTTCGAGCTTCGTGGCATTGCGGAGGGTGATAACGTCGGCTTTGCGGGGCGTTTGGGCATGAGCGAAATAGGCGGCTAATACCAAAAACAGAAAGAAGACCGATCTGATCTTCTTCCGGAGCATTGTGATTTTCATTCAGGAAGGATGTTATAATACGACATTTAGTAACCATTAATGTTACTAAATAAAAGGTATTAAAACGATAACCTCAATGATAATTGGCCTGACTTATTGAACGGGTCCAAATTAGGACTGACTGTTAAAATGCTCAATGACTGATTTCTGCGCAACAATTCCGTCTTTACTTTCTCCGCTTTCTTGCGATGGAATTTGTAATTGCGAAAGCCGATAAGCCCAAGCCCTACACCCAATACCGGACCCGCAATGGCCAGGGAGTTTCCTATGGTTTTATTGTCCGGGCTGGTGCCTGAACCCGCTATAATAACGCCTGAAACGAGCGAAGCGGCAGCAAAAGAGGTAAATACAATAGCACCTGTTTTTCCGTCCATCGATCTGTCATGGTGATAGCGATATTTGTCCCGGAGCTGATCCGAATTCGCCATCACGACACTTCTTTCAAATTTGTCTGTGGGCAGATTAGCCATGTCGGCGTATTGCCCGACGCTATCCGGCGGAACGTGACCGATCAGGACAGAATCTCTTACATGAATGATTTTACCGGTTTTGAGGATTACCCGCGCGACATTATCGAGGTAAATGTAGCTTTTTGCGCTATCAGCCGTTCCGAGATCGCGATAATTGATCTTTTCATAACTCATTTGGGTAATCAGCGCCTGGATCTTCGAACTGTCGCGCTTGACGATAACGTCGTTTTTCTGACTTTGCGCCCAGGATGAGCTTGTAACAATAAGACTTAAAACAACGCCTAAGACCAGGCTTGGTTTGATAAATGTGTGTAAATGCATGATTTTAATGTTAGGTTGAAATGGATTGTAAGCTACACAATCTTTCCAGACAACCCTTAAAAAACTATGCTAACTATACGCCAAATTTGTTGAGTTGCTTAACAAGTACTTCAAAATCTTTGGGATACGGCGCTTCCACCCGGATAGGATCTCCATTCATCAACGCGAAGGACAATGCAAAGGCATGTAGCGCAACGCGTTGAATAAGAGGCTGTTCCTCCGTTTCTTTTTTCAAATTGAATTTTCTTTTCAAACTCGAAAGGAAAATAGGTTCACCGCCATATTGCGGGTCACAGACGATGGGCGCTTTCAGGCACGAAAGGTGAATCCGGATCTGGTGCATGCGCCCGGTGATGGGGATGCATTCCACCAATGTGTACCCGCGATAAACTTTTAATGTATTAAAAATAGTCTCTGCAACTTTGCCCTCGGCCCGGTCTATCTTAACGGCGGTTCCATTTTTTAGCGGTAAAATGGGTAAGAACACGGAAATGCTGTCGAGGTTGTGAATGCCGGTTGCAACGGCATGATAGCGTTTCGTTACTTCCCTATGCTCAAATTGCATGGCTAAATGCCGGTAAGCAGCGGGATTTTTGGCAAAAGCGAGCACGCCGGAAGTTTCTTTATCCAACCTGTGCGCCGCCTGCAGTTCCGAATTATATTCTTTCGCCAACCGCAGCACGCTTCCTCCCCTATCTGCCGTCCTTTCATCCAATGTCGCCAGATGCGGCGGCTTATTAACGAGTAAAAAGTCCTCGTCTTCAAACAATATCAGGTCCTTAAAATTGATCTTCATAAATCTTCAAATAAAAATAATCCGGAAAAACGACCATTAACGGTAATTCTTCCGGATTGGCTTATGTCACAAAGATAGTTATTTACTTCTGTATGCTTCTTTTCGGTCAGCAACCTTAATCACCTCGACGAAAAGATTTTGATCCTGAATGGTATAGATCACACGATAATTACCGACCCGGATCCTGTAACTATTCAAGGAATTTTCAAGTTTTCGAACTCCCTGCGGCCTCGGATCAGTAGCGAGATCGTCTATTTTTTCAATGATTTTAAGACGAAATGTCTTTGAGATATTTTCTAATTCCTTGATGGCAGACTTCTTGATAATAACTGTATACATGCCCTCAATCCTTCGCAATTAAATCAGCCTTTACGCTATTCCAGTCAGATGATTCTTCATTTTTGCGCAAATCAATAGCAATCTCATCCTCAATGTCTTCCAAGATTTCCAAAAGGCTGTCGCGTTCTTTTAATAAATCAAAGTCAATGACAACCGCTTTTCGTTGCCCTACTTCATCTGTCAGATAAGTAATTCCTTTCATACCCATGTTCGTTTTTCGAAAGTTACAAATTTCTAAACCAAAGCGCTAACCTTCGTTGGGTTGGGGTTGATGGTGTCGGATTCGACCAGGCCGTCGCGTAGGCGGACGATTCTGTGGGCGTAATGGGCGATGTCCTCTTCGTGGGTAACCATTACGATGGTGTTGCCTTTGCTGTATAACTGGTCGAAAAGATCCATGATTTCGTAGGATGTTTTGGAATCCAAATTTCCCGTAGGCTCATCGGCTAGCAGGATGCTGGGATCATTCACAAGCGCCCGTGCAATCGCAACACGCTGACGCTGACCGCCGGAGAGTTCGTTAGGCTTATGTCCCGCCCGATTCTCAAGCCCCACATTTTTAAGCGATAACATTGCTTTTTCTGTGCGATCTGATTTACTTAATCCCGCATAAATGAGTGGCAGTGCAACATTATCGAGCGAGGACATCCTAGGTAAAAGATTAAATGTCTGAAACACAAAACCGATTTCCTTGTTTCGGATTTCAGCCAGTTCACTTTCCGTCATGTCACTTACATCTTTGTTATTGAGGATGTAACGACCTGTCGTAGGCGTGTCCAGGCAGCCGATAATGTTCATTAATGTAGATTTTCCCGAACCGGAAGGCCCCATAAAAGCCACGTATTCCCCCTTATTGACAGAAATCGTGACCGATTTTAAAGCCTGGATCACCTCACTCCCCATCACATAACGTTTCGAAATTTCAGTGGTCTCAATGATTCTCATGTGATGGTTTTTCAGAATTGGGATAAAATATTTGACTTTAAGCGGCGGACATGATGGTGCGCAAATGGCTGCTCACATACAAAGCGGCAAGAATTACGGCTGGCGAAACCGACTCATTATCAACAGTGCCTTCATCTTTCCAGAAGCTGGTTAATGTAAATTCCGTGGCTTCCTCGGCGGTTTTTACTACCCATTTTCTTCTTGTCCAGGACTCATATTTCCAGTTATACAGCTCATCCTCGTAGGTAATCGTAGCGGACCCGTTCCAAAGATTGTATTTGATCTCGCCAAGCACCTTTGCACCGTCGATATCCAGAATTTTGGTGACAGTGTTGAGTAAGCCTTCGTTTTTGAATCTGAGCAAATAGCCGTTTAATTCGCCGTAGCCAGTGCTTTTCCAGAAATTTGTCTTTAATAACCCCACAATCAGCTTGCCTCGAAAGATCCGGCATTCGGTTCCGCTGATGTTGGATTTCCAGGATAAAGACATGTTGATGAAGTGTAATGATTTCCCTAAAATATTAAATCACTGAAATTCTGCCCGTTGTTTTTCGATAAGTGCCCGCATAGGCTGATAGCGAGTCATAAATTGCTGATAATCGGCAGGCAATGCGTACTGCCTCACCTTTTCCTCTCCTTCGTTCCCCTGACCGATCAAACCTTGTTCCAGACTCAGATACGCATATTGTGCCCATAATTGTGGCGCATATTCATTATATCGCAAGGCATCCAGCACGAGTTTGTAAGCCTTTGCAGTCTGCTTTTTCTGGCGGAAATGCGCCGAAGCCGAGGAAACAACTCTTTCATCAAAAGGATTGACCTGCACTGCATTATTAAAATTCTTGTCCGAAGGCGATTTTTGTGCAACTAAATACAACGAATCCGAAAGCGATTTGGGCTTAACACCCGAGAACAATGTTTGTTTCAGTTTTTCAATCGCAGCACTTTGTTCTTTGTCCTGAATTTTATCCAAAAGAATTACGGCAACCTCTTTTTTGTCTGCTAAGGCGTTCGCAACAGCCATGCCAATGGTCCCTTCAACGCCTTCAACTACGGACAATGTTTCAATTGCCTTGTCGTAAAGGCCGAGCTGTAAAAGCCAGTGTCCTAATATTTTATGATATAAATTGCTTTGTTCGCCGTCTTCGTCTGCCCAGCCTGTTAATGTCTCCAATGCTTTGAGTTTGTCGCCGCTGTAAAATTGGGAATACAAGGCAGCAAGGCTCAAATCCTGGGAAAGAACAGGATTTTTTGCTGCCAGTTCAGGCAATAATCTGGCTGGCGTGCTGTCTTGTTTTGCCTGGTTCACCGCGTAATTCAATAAATAAGCAAAAGATGAAACGCTCAGCAACGAATCCGCGGGAACTGCATCTTTGTTGAATGTTTCCTTTGAAAAATTTTGCCTCAGATTCTGCACAGCGAGCCAATTGGCCTGCCAGGAAAGATAATCGCGCTTTTCACTCGCCGTGGCAAGCGAATCCAGCAGGCCGGAATCGGTGTTTTTGGCGAGGATAGCGAGCAGATTCGTTGCCGGGATTTCAGCTCGTTTGGTCGTTTCCTCTGCTTTTGCAAGATAATAGTAAGCCGAATCTGCAACATTGGTTTTATAATACAGCATGCCCAGGTTATTCAGCAGCTCACCGCTTTTTGGAAACGTCCTGATGCCTTCCTGTAAACTATAAACCGCATCAAAAAACAAATTCTCCTGCACCAGAATGCCCGTTAACCCCGAATAAGCCTGGGGCGAAGGATTTTTGAGAAATGACTGTCTGAAATAAAAAGCCGCCGCATTCCTGTCGCCCTGCCGCAATGCAAGGGAGGCCAAGGCGTAATTGGATTTATGGTTTTGAAATTCCTGCTGAACAGCGAGCTTATAATATTGCTCCGAAAGCGTAAACTCCTCTGTTTTGGCATGCAAATCGCCTAATCCATTGAAATAACCCGCAATTGCCTGGTTAACCGGCAGCAATCTTTGAATAGAAAATAACACGATCAGGATGGTGAAACCAAACAAACGCGTTTGCGTAAGCCCAAATCGCATTGGCTTGTAAAGCACTTTGTAGACGGCCAGTTTTTGCTGAAAAAGGGGATAAAAATTGATCAGCACGTAAAACAAAAAGAGCACGCTCATTGCAAGCTGACCCTGCACAACTACATCTTCCAATGTTTCTAAAACCGGATCATTGGCAGTCGCCGACATATAACCTGCAAACGAAACTGCAATGATAAACATGCCTATATAAAGCCAGAAACCCGTGCTGCGGAACGGTATAATGCCATCCGTAGAATCGGCGCGACGCCGGAAACCCCAAATTCCCAGAACCCCGGATGCCAATGCCAGAAAGGCCGGACTGATCAATGTTGCATCGAAATCAATCTGCTTCGTATTTCTCAGATATAGCAAAAGCAGCAATGTCAAATACAGAATGCTGATCACTAAGAAGTTAACCAACCCGGATTTTCCTTTTGAAACAGAACCGCTCGTGCTGAGCCACACTAATCCTGCAATGATTTCCGTCGCAGAAACAAGCAAAAAGAGAATGGTAATGAGCAGCCAGAAAGGAAATGAGTAAGAAGCTGCGGTTAAAGCTGGAAATGGAGTTTTAGCTAAAAAACCAATAAGAACTGTAAGAAGAACAGTCACCGCTCCCACACCTAAAATCCGCCTTCCAATGCCAAAATCCGGCCTGAATGCATGAAAATAGTAAGTTACGCCGCCATATAAAATTACAGCGATCATAAAAAGCGCCCGGCTGGCATCCCCGAATGCGCCTAATGTTTCCAGTCTTGAAAATGCCAGAAACAGGATAAATACAATGGTGCCTGCCAGATACCAAAACCGCGACATGGTCGTCAGGGCAGCCAGGAGAATTGTTAATCCAATCAAAGAAAAAATCCAAAACAGCGCAACAGACAAAAAATCCGTTTCCATCACCGAAGCCATGAAGCTCTCCGTCACCAAATGCGAAGGCGTCGAGATCCCATATTGCCACTCCCCGATCTGCAGCACATCCACAACTGCAGTCGTCTCGGAAAGCTCGCTCACCACATTCCACCGGATCACATTCCCCAGCGGATCAATGCTCTTAACCGCAAAAAACACCAGCGCCAAAACCAAAACCAGGAAAGCCCCCACCGTCATCCTCCGCTCGGACGGCGACCAAACCTTCCAGAAAAAAAATTCCTTCATAAAATTTATTTAAACCGTTTCACAGAATTTTAACTAAGAGATTTTGTTAAAACGGACTCATTTTCTAAAAAATATCCAATAAATCAATAATTCCACTCTTGGTACTGACCAAATTATCTCCTACTTTTGCGGTCTGAAAAAAACCTCATTGGAGATAATCAAAATTATATAATGGCAAACGCGACAAACATAGGAAAAATTACGCAGGTAATTGGCCCGGTTGTAGACGTATCATTTGAGGAAAGCGGAAGTATTCCGTCGATCCTTGATGCGTTAGAAGTCATCAAATCAAATGGTCAGCGAGTAGTTCTTGAGTGTCAACAGCACTTGGGTGAAGACCGGATCCGCACCATCGCGATGGATAGTACCGAAGGGATGCAACGCGGCATGACGGTGACACCACTGGGATCCCCGATCAGAATGCCGATCGGCGAAGGAATCAAAGGTCGTCTGTTCAACGTGATCGGTGAAGCGATCGACGGACTTACACCGCTTGACAATTCGAATGGTATCTCCATTCACCGCTCAGCTCCTAAATTTGAAGATCTTGCAACTTCTACCGAAATCCTTTTCACGGGGATTAAAGTGATTGACTTGCTTGCGCCTTATGTAAAAGGAGGTAAAATTGGTCTTTTCGGTGGTGCCGGTGTTGGTAAAACCGTTTTGATCCAGGAATTGATCAACAACATTGCAAAAGCATACGCTGGTCTTTCCGTATTTGCAGGTGTTGGAGAGCGTACCCGTGAGGGAAATGACCTGATGCGTGAAATGATCGAGGCCGGTATCATTAAATACGGCGACGAATTCAAACACAGCATGGAAGAAGGCGGCTGGGACATTTCAAAAGTGGATTATAACACATTGAAAGACTCACAGGCAACTTTCGTTTTCGGACAAATGAACGAACCTCCTGGCGCACGTGCTCGTGTGGCACTTTCAGGATTGACAATGGCTGAGTATTTCCGTGACGGAGATGGCGAAGGTCAGGGTCGTGATATTCTTTTCTTTATCGATAACATTTTCCGCTTTACACAAGCTGGTTCTGAGGTGTCTGCACTTTTAGGACGTATGCCTTCTGCGGTGGGTTATCAGCCAACATTGGCCACAGAAATGGGTCAGATGCAGGAACGCATTACATCTACAAAACGCGGTTCAATTACATCTGTACAAGCAGTTTACGTGCCTGCGGATGACTTGACTGACCCTGCTCCTGCGACAACATTTGCTCACTTGGACGCAACGACAGTACTAAGCCGTAAAGTTTCTGAAAAAGGAATTTACCCAGCGGTGGATCCACTCGATTCAGCTTCAAGGATTTTGAACGCAGAAACATTAGGTGCAGCCCATTACGATTGCGCACAGCGTGTTAAGAATATTCTTCAGCGTTACAAAGAATTGCAGGATATCATTGCGATCCTTGGTATGGAAGAACTTTCTGACGAAGATAAGCTTGTCGTTTCACGCGCTCGTCGTGTAGAGCGTTTCTTGTCTCAGCCATTCTTTGTTGCAGAGCAGTTCACAGGTTTGAAAGGAACATTGGTTGATATTAACGACACGATCAAAGGTTTCAACCTGATCATGGATGGCAGCTATGACCACCTTCCTGAAATGGCTTTCAACCTGGTTGGAACTATTGAAGATGCGCAGGCAAAAGGAGAAAAAATGCTTGCAGAAGCAACGAGATAAGTTGTAGTGCATCATAAACATTGAATTCATGCATTTAGAAATCATCACCCCAGATAAAAAAGTGTTTGCCGGAGAGGCAAATGCCGTTACATTACCGGGTACTGAAGGACAGTTTCAGGTTTTAAACCGTCACGCACCATTGGTTAGCACGCTGGGCAAAGGTGATGTGGTTGTGGAAGCCGGTGGCGTAAAACAATCTTATCTTATCGACGGCGGCGTCGTAGAAGTGCTTAATAATCAGGTACTAGTACTCGCTGAGGCTGTTTTGTAAGATTCTATAACAGAATTAAAAGCAGATGAAGCGCAAGCGGCATCTGCTTTTTTTTGTTTTAAACAGCACCTATGATTTTCAAAAACTCGTCTAAGCGGATAATACTGATATTATTGAACGAGCCTAATGACAAAGATCTGATTTATCTCCGGTTACAATATAATCTGCCTTTCCATCTTGGGCTATTGCAAGCAAAAAATTGTCGTCCGGATCTGGGCTTGCAGTGACAATTGAAGTTGTCACAATAGGTTTCAGCCTGAGTTTGAGTGTATTTATAAAATCGTCTGCTTCCGAAATACTTACGTATTTCCTGAATTTATCGCGATAAGCAACTTCCCTGATTTCTTCAAGTAATGTCAGATCAGCCAGAATTTGCACATCAATATTAAGAATCACTTTTTCAAGCTTGGCTCGATGTTTCTTGCCGATCAAAGCGCTAATGTAGTCATTGGTATCAACGACCACTTTCATGCAATACGCTTGTTCTGGCTTCTATTTGCCCTTACCTCTCTTATTTCAGCATCTATTTCATCTTCTGTTATGTCTGGCTCTCCCTGCGGCAACCGCAAAGAAAGTGCATTCCATTGGCTTTGAAAATCTTCAAAAGAACCTTGGTTGCCCGTTTCTTTAATCTTCAAAAATTTCAAATTTCTTAGTAATTCCAGAACGAAGGGAGCCTTCTTTTCGGGTATTTCAATTAAAATCTCCATTGAACAGGTTGATTGTTTCCTTGTAATGATACGAATTAACATCTAAATTATTAAATCCATTCAATGTCCGGTAAGGCTCAGCAATTTAATGGCTTTTAGAGCGCAATCACCAACAAAATTGCATCATTGGACAATGATTCAAACTCAACCTCCTGCACGTTTTTTGAACATCAACCCGTCTCGCTTTTCAATATGTGCTGCGGGGCAGTTGCAGGTTTTCACAGTGAGATCAATAAGAATATAGGAGTTACAAAAAGAAAAAGTTTTCCTATTTTCGAAAACGCAACTTCACTCTCCTATGCAGCAACCGGCAGCCAAAAATGAACTTTTCAAAATCCTTGGCGTCGGTTTTGGCGTTGCAGTCACCGTTGGCGGCACCATAGGGACGGGAATTCTCAGAAAACCGGGTCCTATTGCGGAGCAACTGGGCGATTACTGGCTCATTATGGGATTGTGGGCCGCAGTGAGTTTATATGCTTTTCTGGGAACATTGTGCACGATCGAGCTGGGCACTTCTATGCCCAAAGCCGGCGCCTGGTACATTTATGCGCAACGGGCTTTTGGCAACTACGCAGGCTTCGTTGTCGGGATAAACAGCTGGCTGGGAACGTGTTCGGCATTGGGCTTCGGCGTTTATACAATGAGCGAATATCTTGCATTGCTTATTCCCGCATTTGTTGGCTATGAACCTTATGTAGCGGCTGGTATGCTCCTGATCCTGACTGGTATACATTGGATCGGGCTGGCATTGGCGAGCAGTTTCCAAAACATTATGAGTGTGCTTAAAGGGCTTGGATTGTTCATTTTTGTGGCAGTATGCTTCATCTATGGCAACGAAGTTACCGCCGAGCAGGCGCAGTTGACAACGAGCAAAATCGTCGAAACGGGCAGCTGGATCGCGCCCGTTATATTCTCGTTGCAGGCGATTTTTTACACCTATGACGGCTGGCATACGGCTGCATACTTTTCAGAAGAAGACCGCGACCCGACGAAAAATTTGCCGCGTTCCATGATTGGCGGCGTCTTGCTGATCATTATCATTTATCTGCTTTGTAACCTGGCCATTTTGCATGTCCTGCCCATGAATGAATTGTCGCAGTCCAAGCTCGCTGCGGCGGATTCTATCCGGTTAATTTTTGGAGAGGGTTCAGGAAAGATTGTCACGTTATTTTTGATGATATCCATTTTGGGGATAGTAAATGCACAGTTGCTGTTCAATCCGCGTGTACTATATTCCATGAGCCGTGACGGGCTCTTTTTCCGGGGAGGAACGGCGGTAAACAAAGGCGGGACGCCGGCCGTTGCGATGCTGATCACTTCCGCAGTTGCTATCACGCTGATCCTCATCGGCAAAGACGCCACCGAAAAGCTTTCCGACATTGCGACGTTCTTTTTTGTGCTCGGCTACACCTCCGGATTTGCCTCATTGCTTGCGCTGCGTAAAAAGGAACCGGAGTTGCCAAGGCCATGGAAAGTGCCCGCCTACCCTATCCTGCCCATTATTATGCTGATCTTATCCATTGCATTCCTGGTCGGAGCGGTCATTCAGGATCTCGCCAGCACGCAGTATGCATTATTATTTCTTGTGATCAGCTATCCGGCTTACTTGCTGGTCAGCCGCCTGAACCGTTAAATACATTAGTTCATTTTAGTTTTGAAATTATGCCATGGACAAACAACACCGTAAAGAAATGCCTCATTCCAGCTTTTTTGTTGCTATTGACTGGTTTTCAATGGCTTGATGATGATTTTACACAACGGGTAGCAGCCAGGTTATCGAATTACAGGACAGTGTTTCCGCAAGAAAAGGCATATCTGCACCTGGACAAACCCTATTATGTGACGGGCGACACGTTGTGGTTTAAGAGTTATTTGGTGGAAGGTTCGCTCCACCTTGCCGATAGCGCGAGTAATCTGCTGTATGTGGATCTGATAGAACACCGAACCGGCAAAAATGTAGCACTGCGGCGGGTTCAGCTCTCAGGTGGGATTGGGCATGGTGAAATTGTGCTAGCCGATTCCATCGGACAGGGCGCGTATACGATCCGCGCTTACACGAACTGGATGCGTAATTTTTCAGAGGATTATTTTTTTCAAAAAGACATTTATCTGTTCGATCCCGAGACCGTTTCGGAGCCTGCTGCGGCTGGCGGTTTGGACTTGAAATTTTTCCCGGAGGGTGGGCAGCTGGTGGCAGGAGTCAATACGCGCGTTGCATTCAAAGCATTGGCTGGTAATGGTTTAGGTCAGGATGTAAATGGTTTTATTTTAAACAAAAGCAAGGATACGGTCGCCTTCTATACAAGCAGTCATCTCGGGATGGGGCGTTTTGCATTTGAGCCGAAGTCGGGGGAAGTTTATAGTGCATTTGTAAAAGCGAAGGATGGCCAGGTTTCGCGTTTTGATTTTCCGAAAGTGATGGAAAGCGGTTACACAATGGTGGTCGACAATCTTTCCAGTCCTTTGAAAATGCGTGTAATTGTGTACGGTGTGTTGCCGGGAAAATCAGAATCCCTGATCCACATTGTAGGACACGCGCGCGGCATTGTTGCCTTTGTGGCCAAAGGAAAAGTTACATCCAAAGGCCTGATGTTGAACCTTCCTACAACGGGCCTGCCGGATGGCATCACACATTTGACATTGTTTGATGAACAAAATAAGCCGGTAAGCGAAAGGCTTGTTTTCATTAATCACGACAGGAATCTGAAAGTCAGTATTTCGCCTGGCAAAACGGCCTATAAGCCTCGGGAAAAAGCGGAAATTGAGATTTCCGTGACAGATTCGGCTGGTAAGCCTGTTGAAACAAACCTTTCCGTGGCCGTTACTGATGCAGGACAGATTTTGCAACAGCCTTATGATGAAACCATTGCTTCTTATCTCCTGCTTTCGTCCGATCTCAAAGGTTTTATTGAACAACCGTCGTACTATTTTGATCCGAACAAAACGGAAAAAAAGATCCATATGGATATGCTGATGATGACGCAAGGTTGGAGCCGTTTTTTGTGGGAAGATGTTTTGACTGATTCGCTTGCTGCGCCGCAACGTTTTGTTGAACAAGGCATTACACTGGAAGGAGAAGTGAAGCGAAATAATAAAAAGCTGAGCGAAAAAGTAATGTTGTCAATGTATCTCAGTAATGATAGCCTGAACACGTTCCTGACCGCCGAAACAGATCCAAACGGTCGCTTTGGAGTTTATAACCTCGTTTTTACGGATTCATTGAAAATCCGTTTGCAGGGAATGAACAAGAAAGGAAATGCCAGCCTCTCCTTTCGCCTCGACCCTTTTGCTGCGCCTAAAGCAACATTGGTAAAAGCACCTTTTTATCCCGTTACCGTGGATGCAAAACAGCTTTTGGAATACCTGAAAAGGGCCGAGCAAGACCAGGAAATAGCCCGAAAAATCAGGGAAAGCCGGGAACGCTTATTGCAGGAAGTAACCATTAAGGGCAAAAAAGAAGTGCAGCGGGATTCCAGGAAAATTTACGGCTCCGCAGACGCTTCTATCAAAGTGACTAACCAAATGGCATCCGCAGGGCGAAGTATTCTGGACATTCTTGCGGGCCGCGTGGCTGGGGTTCAGGTGGTTGGCTCAGGGATAAATGCTTCGGTGTACATTAGGGGCAATCGTGGAGAGCCATTGTTTGTGTTGGACGGAATGCCGGTGGACAAGGATATGATATCGAGTCTGAACACATTCGACGTGGAATCGATCGATGTTTTAAAAGGACCCGGTGCCGCTATTTTCGGAAGCCGCGGCGGCAATGGGGTCATTTCGATTTTGACCAAAAGAGGCAACGAGAATTACGATTACTCACAGGACATTGTCCCCGGTGTGCTGGTTTCCAAGATAGCCGGTTTTAATGTTCCCAAAGAATTTTATGCCCCAAAATATGAGGTTAGCAAGCAGCAGGCCACAACGCCCGATTACCGCTCTACCCTATTCTGGGCTCCCATGTTGAGAACGAATAAGGACGGCAAAGTTAAATTTGAATATTTTAATACAGATGCGGTGACAAATATTGATATCCGTGCGGATGCATTAAGCTTGTCTGGCACACCAGGATCGGGAAAAGCAACCTATGCGGTTGATTAGCAATGACTTTACATTCCCTGGAAAGTTTTCGAAACTTTTCAAGTCTGCTGATTTTCAGATAAGATTACCTTGTTTTGAACGTTACTAATCTTATTTGGGCTGTTGAGCCAACGAATCATACAGACAAAAATTGGTAACTTTGATTTTTACGTGTAAATGGCTTGTCACCTCTTCGGATCTGACTTTGTTTAGATAATAATATGAGGACTGCATATATAAAATGGACCCTGCTTATTTGCCTCATCGCAAGCGTCTTTGTCGCACCGGATGTGCAAGCGCAGCGGCGTGGTAAAGCACGTGAGAAAGAAGCTGAAAAACCCGAAGTAACGAGTGCCCGATTGGAGCAGGAATCGCTTGCTGCGGAAGGAATGAAGTTTATCATGAAGGATGAGCCGGATCGCGCACTTCCTATTTTTCAAAAACTCGTAGAAAGTAGTAAAAACGATCCCGCAAGTCATTATTTGCTGGCTACGGCGCTCGTAAAGCTGGAAAAGTTTGACGATGCCATTGTTTCTGCTAAAAAAGCTTATGACCTCGATAAGGAAAACATTTACTATTCCCAGCAGCTTGCAGAGCTTTACGCAAAACGCCGGAAATATTCGGAAGCTGCGGTGATTTATGAGAAATTACTCGAAAAGAGCCCCGGTAATGTGCAATATGGTGTAGAGCTTGCGGCGGTTTATGTATTTAATGATCAGTTCGATAAGGCAATTGAAACCTATAATGTGCTGGAAAAATCGCTGGGTGTGACCGAAGAAATCACGCACCAGAAAGAACAGCTTTATTTGAGACAGAATAATCTTGAAAAAGCGCTCGCGGAAGCCAAAAAGCTAATAGCCGCCGAGCCGGGTGAAGTAAGTTATCTGGTAGAACTAGCTGAAATGCTGATCGCTAACGAGCGGATCGTGGAAGCGGTGGCTCCTCTTGAAGAAGCATTGAAAGTGAACCCGGATGAGGCGCAGGCGCATGTGTTGCTGGCAGACATTTACCGTAGAAATGGCGACGTTCAAAAGTGTAACGAGGAGTTAAAACTCGTTTTTGCAAACCCTAACCTCGACGCAGACCCCAAAATTCGCGTTCTGACAGGTTATTTGACCATGCTCAAAACCGATGCCGAAATTGTGGAAGCCATTTCACTTGCAAAACAGTTATCTGAAACACACCCTAATGAATCCCGCACCAATGTGATCTATGCAGATCTGCTGATGCGCCAGAATAAAAAGGCAGAAGCACGTGATCTGTATGCCAAAGCTGCCCGAATCGACGGCTCCGTTTTTCAGGTTTGGGGCGCAGTTTTACAGCTGGATGGTGATCTGAATCAGGTTGATAGCATGCTGGTACATTCGGAAAAGGCACTTGAACTTTTTCCTAACCAGGGGATCTTCTGGTATTCGAACGGCACTGCGCAATTGGCAAAGAAAAACTACAAAGAAGCGCTTTCTGCATTTGAAGAAAGCCTGAAATTGATCGGTGATAAGCCCGAAATGATCCCGGTTATCCATGCTCAGATGGGTGATGCTTACAATGGTTTGGGCGACCACGAGAAGTCGGATGCGGCTTATGAGCTATCCTTAAAGGACAATCCGAACAATGATTACGTTTTAAATAATTACAGCTATTACTTGTCGCTGCGCGGTGAAAAGCTTGATCTGGCACTTAAAATGTCTGAAAAGCTGGTGCAGGAGCATAAGAATAATCCAACTTACCTGGATACGCATGCGTGGGTGCTATACGTGCGTAAGGATTACAAAAAAGCGAAGGAGTTTCTGGAAAGAGCAATGGTCGATACAAGCAGCGTAAGTGGCACGATTGTTGAACATTATGGAGACGTACTTTTCAAACTCGGCGAACGCGACAATGCTGTTGCGCAATGGAAGAAAGCCAGAAGTATGGGAGAGACGACCGAACTTCTTGACAAAAAAATAGCAACAGGTGCATTACATGAGCAATAAAATTACGGTTTGGGCAGTGACAATCGGGATGATCTGTTTGTCGGCTTGCCACAAGCAGCGTCTCTCCAAAAACAATAAGCCTGCACCAAGCGATTCCCTGGTTATAGCGGCCCCAAACTCAGCAGATTCATTGGCAGCTGTGCCAGCAGCAGATTCCGCTTCTGCAAGCGAGTCGGGATCGGTAAAGGTCAATTCTATTTCATTTGACTATCTGGTCGCCAAGTCAAAAGTCGATTTCAAAAGCAAATCATCTGATTTTAATAATACAAACATCAACATCCGGATGAAGAAAGACAGCATTATCTGGCTTTCCGTCACAGGTGTAGGGTTCGAAGTAGCCCGGGGACTTATAACCCGTGATTCTATCGTTTTTATGGATAAAATTCATAAGGATTACTTCGTCTTCAATTACGAGCAGCTTAGTAAGCAGTATAATTTTGACCTGAATTTCGCGCTTTTGCAGTCTGTAATCATTGGTAACCTACCCTTTCCGCAGCAGCCCGATGCGCGTTTTGTGAAGGAAAATGAGTTTTATGTACTCAAACAAATTGTTGAGCGGCTGGAAGTTGATAATTACATTGGAGAAAACAATTTGAAACTCTCCCGATTGAAAGCAACCGAAGTGCCGACACAAAATACATTTACACTTGACTATTCAGATTTTAAAGAGGTAAAAAGCTTCCTTTTTCCTTTCACAAGCCACATTGACCTGAATGTGAAGTCGCAAAAAGACCAGCAAGTCCGGCAGACCACCATGCACATTAAGCATAGTAAGGTTGATCTGGTTACCGAAAATCCAGGATTTCCATTTAGCGTTCCGGCTTCTTATAAGCGAAAAAGGTAAAAATCAGCAGGTCATGCGGCGATCATAGGGTCAAAAACCCCAAGTCTGCTTAACTTTGCCTGCCTTTTCCAGGAGTTTTGGCCGCAAGAATTAACTGTATGCCCTTTCAAAGATTGTATTTTCGTCGTTTACTATTACTGCTAACGTTCATCTTTTGTGCGTCCCTGGGTGCTTACGCGCAGAAATCGCGTGAACAGCTCGAACGCGAGAAGAGCGAGAACCAGAGCAAGATCAGAGAAATCCAGGGCATCCTGCGCCAGACATCATCCCAGAAGAATGTCAATCTTGGTCAATTGAAAGCGCTTAATCAGCAAATTAACACTTACAAAAAGCAAATAGACCTGCTTTCGGATGACTTGGACCTCTTAAATAAGGAATTGGGCGTCTTGGAGAGAAAGCGGCAGGCGCTTGACAGCAGTCTGGCCAAATTGAAGACCGAGTATGGTCACATGATCTACGAAGCTTCCAAACGGAATGTGTATTTTAATCAATTGGTTTTTCTGTTTTCTTCGGGCACTTTCAATCAGTTTGTGCTGCGCTACAAGTATTTGAAACAATATACGGAAGCGCGCCAGGGCCAGGTGAAGGAAATGGAGGTTTTGCAAGGTAAGCTAATGGACGAACGCCGTCGCATTACAGCCAAGCAAAACCAACAGAAAACGGTTTTGAATACACGGGTCACCGAGAATACCAAGCTTGAAGGACTGAAAACGAAGCAAAACGAAGTAATCCAGGAGCTTTCCCAGAAAGAAGTAGAACTTAGAAAACAAATCGCTGAAAATAAGCGTGCTACCGACCTTTTGGAGGCGAATATCCGCCGCATTGCAGAACGCGAGCGACGTGAGCGTATTGAGCGCGAGCGCCGGGAAAGAGAAGAAAGAGAGGCGCGAAGAAAAGCAGAGCGCGAAAGATTGGCACGTGAAAATGCTGAAAGAGAGAAGAAAGGTGAAGCGGCTGTTGCAGCAAAGCCAGAGGAAGAAGAAGCACCGATCAGTTCAGGCGGGATGAGCGAGGAGGAAACCACACTCGCATCATCGTTCACCGCATCACAAAACAGGTTGCCATGGCCCGTGAAAGGATTCGTATCCGGGCACTTTGGCCAGCGCCCACATGCTGTTTTGAAAGGTGTAATGGTTGATAACCTGGGTGTTGACATTCAGACAACCGCTGGCGAGCCGGTACGCTCGGTTTATGACGGTGTTGTGCTTGACGTTACAGAGATGCCTGGAATGGGCAATGTGGTGGCCATTCAACATGGTAACTACATGACCATCTATGCGAAAATGAACGGGGTTACGGTGCGGGCCGGACAAAAAGTAAAAGCCCGTGAAAACATCGGCAGGGTAGCCACCGACAGCGATGGCACATCCGAATTACAATTCCAGATCTGGAAAAATACTTCGCGTCTCAATCCGGAAAGCTGGCTGATCCGCAGGTAGGCCAGGAATCCGGAATTTATTATTTACTCATTTTCATCCAAGATTATGTCTATCCATACTCCTGATATAAAGCGCGTTACCACCCACATCATTCAGGAAATGAAAACCCGTGGGGAGAAAATATCCTGTCTTACAGCTTACGATTTTTCCATGGCAGGCATTGTAGATGCGGCTGGCGTGGAGTTGATCCTGGTAGGGGATTCGGCTTCCAATGTCATGGCCGGCCACGAAACTACATTGCCGATTACGATTGATCAGATGATATACCACGCCACATCAGTGGTAAGGGCTGTGAAAAGGGCATTGGTTGTTGTGGATTTGCCTTTTGGATCTTATCAGGGAAATTCTCGGGAAGCATTGAATTCGGCGATCCGCATTATGAAAGAGTCGGGCGCGCATGCTGTGAAGTTGGAAGGAGGATTGGAGATCAAAGATTCTATCACGCGCATATTAAGCGCGGGTGTGCCTGTTATGGGGCATTTAGGCCTTACACCGCAATCTATTTACAAGTTTGGCACTTACACTGTACGAGCCAAGCAGGAGGCGGAGGCGCAGAAGTTAATTGATGATGCGCGTATGCTGGAAGAAGTAGGTTGTTTTTCGGTTGTTTTGGAAAAAATCCCTTCTTCGTTAACGAAACAAGTTTCAGAAACCGTAACCATTCCAACGATCGGAATAGGAGCAGGGCCTCATGCAGACGGTCAGATCTTGGTTTTGCATGACCTTTTAGGCATTAATAAAGCCTTTAAGCCCAGATTCTTACGCCGCTATGCCGATCTCAATGGTGTGATGACGGATGCAATATCAAATTATATAAAAGATGTAAAAGGTAAGTCATTCCCGAATGAACAGGAATCTTATTAACCTTTTAAAAAGTAAAGAACTAATAATATGGCAAAGCGCCCATTTCAGATCATATACGAAGACAATCACCTCATTATCGTCAACAAAGAGCCAGGCATTCTGGTGCAAGGTGATGCGACGAGGGACAAATGTCTGCTCGATATGGTAAAAGAATATATCAAAGAAGAATATCAAAAACCAGGTGCGGTGTTCCTGGGCACGGTGCACAGGCTGGACAGACCGGTTAGCGGGCTTGTTGTGTTTGCTAAAACTTCAAAAGCGTTGGAACGGATGAATGAGATTTTCCGCAAGCGTGATGTTCAGAAGACCTATTGGGCAGTGGTGAAAAACCGTCCGGCAGAGAAGAAAGGCAAACTAGTACATTATCTTTCCAAAGACGAGTCCCGAAATGTGACAACGGCTTATGATTACGAGAAACCCGGAACGCAGCGTGCAGAGCTATCTTATCGCTGGTTAGGAGAGGTGAATAAGTTTCATTTGCTGGAAGTAACGCCGGTTACAGGCCGGCCGCACCAGATACGCGTACAGCTTGCATCCATGAACTGCCCGATCCGGGGCGACGTAAAATACGGTTACCCGGTTGGTAACAAGGATAACAACATTAATCTGCATGCCCGAAGACTTTATTTCGAGCATCCTGTAAAAAAGGAGCCGATCATTTGCAAGGCTGGGGTCCCTAATGATCCGTTTTGGGAAGAATTCCTGACATTGGACGATGAGGAGATCAAGCCAGAGCATCTGGATTTTCTTTATGAATAAAATCAGCTGATGATCGAAAAACTGAAAGCGCGTTGGAATGTTAAAAACGGTTGGGATGTGATAGTCATTCTAATCGTTTTCGCATGTACGGGCTTTTCGGTTTTATATGTAAAGCGTGGACTGTTTTATATACTTGGCGTCACGGAAGATTCGCCGGCCTGGCTTCGCTGGGGCATTAATATCATCATTATCTTACCGCTATACCAAGTGATTTTACTTGCCTGGGGCTGGATCTGGGGGAAGTTTAACTTCTTTTGGGAATTTGAAAAACGAATGTTCAGCCGGATCGGAAGCATTTTCAAGAGAAAAAATGCATAGGAATAGGTCGTTACATTACGCATAATGTTACATCCCTGCCGGGATTAAATCAACCTACGAAATCCCAATTGCTACCGATATTACGTCGCTCCGCGACTTTTCTTTGTTCTATGTTCTGTTTACAGGGAGGGAATGCCGGAGTCATGTAATATTGGTAGAAACATCACCCATTATGTTACATCCCTGCCGGGATTTAAATCAACCCACGAAATCCCCAATTGCTACCGATATTACGTCGCTCCGCGACTTTTGTTACTTCAATGTTACTGTTTACAGGGAGGAAATGCCGGAGGCATGTAATATTGGTAGAAACATCACCCATTATGTTACATCCCTGCCGGGATTAAATTAATCTATCAAATCCCAATTGCAACCGATATTACGTCGCTCCGCGACTTTTTGCTTCAATGTTACTATTTACAGGGAGGGAATGCCGGAGGCATGTAATATTGGTCGAAACATCATGCATTATTTTACATCCCTGCCGGGATTAAATTAACCCACGAAATCCAATTGCAACCGATATTACGTCGCTCCGCGACTTTCTTGCTTCAATATTACTGTTTACAGGGAGGGAATGCCGGAGGCATGTAACATTGGTAGAAAAACATATTCAAACGTAATGTGCAATGCCGGAGGCATGTAATATTGGTAGAAACACATTCAAATGTAATTTGCAATGCCAGAGGCATGTAACAACATCCTGAACGATTTCCAGAACACTAAGGAGCCGCGATAATTGCTTGATATTTTTTCCTGGCTTCCTCATATGCGGCTTCCGCAGCCTTTTTTTCCTCTGCTCGAATGTTAGGTTCCTTCATTTTCCAGCATTGATTCAATGTTGCCAGGCACCATTCAGCGCTTTTTTTCTCAATAACCGGCTTATTATTCACCTTTATAAAGATCGGATTGGAATGTGAGCTCGGGAAAACCCGCACAGCAGCCCAGCCTGATTTTGCTGGCTTATAAGAGAACTTAACATTATTTACCGCTCCATCCGCATTGATTTCCGTAGTGTCAACAGCTTCTCCGTTAACGACCAGCTCCACCCGGACTTTCCTGGATTTCTCGATCCTGGCCCGTTCAATGTCCCAGTAAGGCATCAGAATAATGGACGTTTTTGCAATCGCTTCACCGGCTGCATCTTGTTTTTCAGGAAGATATGCAGCGACATTGGCTGTAATATTTATCGTTTCGTTAGTTTTGACAGCAACCTCACTATCACCAACACCTGACTTTTTTCCGTTAACCGAAAAGTCCATAATATGCGATTTTCCATCCGACACGTAACTTCTGCCGGATTTGATAGCGGCCACATAATTATCATAATTATAGGGGCCAACAGGTTTAAAATAACTTCTTGCCTGACCGACCCGCGCGTCCGTAATGCATGGAAAATCGGTCTCGCCACTCAGCCTGGGCCTGAAACCGCAGTTTAATGTGTGGTAATACATGTTCAATTCCCATGGCGCAGGCGTGTCACCGGCGCTGAAAAAGTCAACCAGATCATTGGTAACCGTCACAATGTACTCGTTAGCACCGATGCCGTCCATTTTCGGCACAACATAGTTGGGTAACTTATCCGTTGGCTCCAAAGGCTGCAAACCCCAACCGGAATGCGCATAACCCACCACGCCGCCCTGCGATTTGGCCCAGGAAAGTACGGGAGCGGTCCAGCTTGGCCACTGCTCGATGAGCGTGGTGCCGGGATAATCATCTTCTTTAATGCGCAGCAGCACAATGTGCCCGGAATGCGACGACGGGAACCCCGAAACCTCTACATCATTGCGCATAATGTTCTTTTTGTCGGAAAGTGGATGGTCTTTTCCGGTAAAGAACGTCTTCTGATGATACCAGCTCGGGCCCCAGGCCAGGTTGGCCGCCATATTCAGGTCCTCGCCTAATGCTTGCCGCCACATGTCTTTGGGATCTACACCCTCGGTAGGACTGTCGTAATGGCTGCAACCGGCTGCGTGAATGTGATGATCGGCGCTGTGCCAGCCGAGCTTTGTCATTTGTATCCAGCGTTTCAGCTCAAAAGAAACAGTTATAGAATCCTTGTTTTCAGGGATAATGAGTTCTTTTGTTTGCTTAATGTACTCAGGTCCGCGCGTATAACTCACCTGATATTTGCCGGCTGGCAACATCACATGCTCGCCGTCGGCGCGGTAAATCTGGGGCTGAAAGAAAAAATCAGGATAGGTGTCGTATGCGGCAACGCGCCGGGAGGGAAGCGGGTAAATGCCGGAAAATTTTCCCGAAGCGTGTGCCTGTCCGTCGGTGATAAGGAAAGATGCCATGACGGGTTTTCCGTCCACATCTTTCACATTGAGCTTCACTTTCACAGCAGGTTTAGCATTGAAAAGAATGTGCGTCGAATTACGGAAACCAAGATCCTGGGAACCCTGACCTACGTTATAAGCCACTTCAATATCGCGCTGGCCCGCGTCCTTTGAATAAATCTGCACGATGGCATATTCCAGCTTCAAACCGGTCAGATTATCCTGCAACGGCGGTTTGGTATACATTTGAATATCAGCAAACCGGTTGGCAACTTGTCCGGGCGTCAGTTCGTGCTCTTTCTTTACTTTTGGCTCGAAAGAAGGGGAATGATAGGGTTTTTGAGCGTTCGGGCTTTCGGCTTGCAACTTGGCCGTAATGCCGGCGTCATTTTTTATTTTAACCAAAAAACTCGTCCAGCCACCCTGAATCAATGTTGCCTTAGCAGCTCCCCGCAGCACTTTTACACGTCCCTCGGGGTTAATATCGACAACATTAAGGCAATAGGGATCAAATATTTTCTGTATTTCTGCAACTGTTTCCTGGGTTAATGGCTTGTTGCCCAATGCGTTCAGCTTCTTGGCATCCTCCGCCGCTAATGCGTTTCCCGAAAATGTAAGCGCTTCCTGCAAGCGCATGGCCTGGGCCAGCAACGGCTGCGGCTCCACACCTGTTGCCTGCGGTTGCGCTGTATGGCCGTGATGTTGTGCGACCAGTAAGAATGGGAGAAATAGTTGGATGAAGAAGAGCGCAGATGTTTTCATATTATATGAAAGATCATTCCGCGTCTTTTTTCCTGTTCAATTTCCAGGCAGTAAAACCTAAATAAACCATGCTGCCTCTGGCTCCGCCTTTTTTCAATAACCCGTTAACATTACTGAACCCCAAGAAAACAGGCCCGAAATGCCCCACAGCGCCAATAGACGGCCTGTTATTTCCCTTAATAAAGGAAATGGGGAAAGAAAAATCAGAATCTTCATCCTCGAATCTGGGTGTGATTGTAAATGATTCGAGCTGGTAAGTATCCAGATATTCGCCGCTTCTGCGCTTGTATGGTTTTGTTTTGGATAAATTCAGGAAAAAACCTTTTACCAACTGAATATCTGCTTCTAAATGAAGCGCTTGCGGAAGCTGAATGTTTCGTTGGAATGTCGTGTCACGGTCGGATGGGAAAAGCGTCATGAAACCCTCCGGACCTTCGTCGCTTACATTCTCCAATTCTTTTTGGCCTACAACAGCCTCAGTTTCACGTCCCGAACTCACTTTGCTGCGGTTGGTTTTATAACGGATGGAGCCCACATCCGTCAATGATCCAGAAAGTCTTACCAGATATTCCGGGCTTTCGTCAAACACTTCTTTTGATTTATTCCAATAAGCCCCAAGCTCATAAGAAAAGCCCAGATCATAACCCCATCCGGAGCCATATTGGTCCGAATTGAAAAGATTGGAAATGCGCATTTTCTTGTTAGGATTGCTGTAACCGCTTTCATAGGCGAAATTTTGGATAACCAGCTCGCTCGTCTCATCCGCGCCGGCCAGCGGGCGAATGCTGTAACGATCGGCCGAGCCATTCAAATAGCCGATCCTGGCTCCGAAAACACGTTTTCCGGTTACACCAATACGCAGTTTGTGCGCGTCAAGATCCAGTAATTGCACGCCATAGGAAACACTTACATCCGAAAAGCTTTGCTGAACCAGATTAAAATCACCCCACGGCTGGTCGGTTGGCGGTGTGCTGCCTGTGTCTAGCCGGTGAAAATATAACGTCTGGATCGGGTCGGGCAGGTTTTTGCCTTGTACAAATCCCCTCGTCCTGAATTGTAGTGCGAGCCCCTGATATTTGCCAATGGCGATCATTGCGGAGGGCCAGCGGATTTCACTGAATGTATAAATCGGGTCATCATTGAGCAGGGAACCGGTTGTCCGGGAGCGGCCGTATAGTTCTTTCGTCGAATGTGGAATCAGCAACGGATATAACAGAGAATTTTCACCAACAAAATTGAAATACCGGTAATTGATGCTTCCTCCTAATGTTCCAATGTTGATCTGCCATTTGTGTTTGGGCCCGCCCAGGACTGCGGGATTGCGCGTGGCCCTGTACAAGCCTCCGTAATTGCTTAGTTCAAGACCTGGAATTTGCTGAGCGTGAACCGCTTGTGATAAAATGCAAAGGAATAGTGCGAAAGTAAGGACTGTTTTTTTCAATGTTGAGTTTTGTTAGTCAGGGATAGCTTCCCGGCATCATCATACCGGATCGTTTCCTCTTTGATCAATTGTTGTAATGTCTGTAAAAAATCCTTTTCAGGAATGTCTTCAAATGCTATGCCTAGCTCATTGGGTGTTACCGGGCCATTTTGTGCCAAAAAATTGGTTAACGTAGTTTCCAGTCCGGGGTTTTGAGCCAGTTCGTTTTTCTTGTTTTGAATGCAAATGTCACAAACTCCACATGCTTCCGCATCAAATTCATTGAAATATTCTAATAAAAGCAAAGTCCGGCAAATGCGGGTGTGGGATGCATAATGTGCCACAGCGCGCGCTTTTTTGATGTCCCGCTCTTTTTTCTTATTTATTTCAAAAACGTTAAGCGGTAATAATGTTGCATCATACCGGGGCGTGAGGAAAGTGAGTTGCGGTTTGCTTTTCCGGGGTTCATAGTCGATGATTTCCCGTTCGTGCATGAATTTCAATTTCTTCACAACCTCATTTTCCGGCGCGAAATAAACCTGGCCCAGCTCGTTTTCAGAGATCCGCACATATTCCGTAAACAGTTCACCGCCGTACATCCTCAGAATTACCTTGATAAACGAATCCATTTCCTGGTAACGTATCTGAAAATCGTATAATTGGCGATTATCAACGAGAAAATGAATTTTTGACGCGTCATTAAAACTTTCGCTCAGTTGCAGGAAACCTTCTTCTTCGAGCAGTTTTAAAGCATAATGCGTTTCATTTACGGCAAGGCCAAAAATTCCGGTAAACTCCTGTATATCAAAATTAAAACTGGCAAATTCACCTCCGCCCACGGCAAGTTTGTAATAATTGGCAAGTGCCTGGTAAACCCTTTTCAGGACTTCTATCGGTGGGTATTTCCTTTCTACACTTTCAGAAAGCTCTTCCAGGTCGATCTTCGTAAACAATGCAACAGCGTAAGCTTTTTGCTCGTCGCGGCCAGCGCGCCCAGCTTCCTGATAATAGGCTTCAAGGTTATCCGGCAGATCAAAATGAACCACTGCACGCACATCCGGCTTGTCAATGCCCATCCCGAATGCATTGGTAGCTACCACAACCCTTACCTGGTTTTTGATCCAAGCCGTCTGACGGTCGCTTCGCTCGCGGAAGGGCAGTCCTGCGTGATAATTCTGTGCGCTGATGCCTTGTCTGTTAAGCCAATCGGCCAGTTCCTTCGTGCGCTTTCGTGTCCGCACGTATACGATGGCTGTTCCGGCTACGTTTTTCAGGATTTGCAGCAGCTTGCGCTCTTTATTTTCTTCGGAAAAAGCTGAGTAAGAAAGATTTGCCCGGGCGAAAGATTGTTTGAAAACCCGCGCATTGCGCATTTCAAGTTTTTCGAGAATGTCGGCCCTTACTTCTTCGGTCGCAGTTGCAGTAAGCGCCATTACGGGAACATCCCGACGTTTTCCAGCGGGCGATGGAACTCCGGCGATTATTTTCCGGAAATCTGAAATTAAAAGGTAGGCCGGCCGGAAATCATAGCCCCAGGCAGAAATGCAATGCGCCTCATCAATGGCAAGCAGGCAAACATTCATTTGTTTCACCCGGGCAACCATAATGTCGGTCCGTAACCTTTCGGGAGAGACATATAAAAATTTTGTATTACCGTGTATGCAATTGTCGAGCGTTATATCGATCTCATTCTTGCTCATGCCGGAATGTATTGCAGCCGCAGAAATGGACCGGCGTTTCAACTGCTCCACCTGATCTTTCATCAATGCGATCAGTGGCGTAACCACAATGCAAACGCCTTCCATTGCAAGCACGGGCACCTGGAAACACACAGACTTGCCACCGCCTGTCGGGAGCAGAACCAGCGTATCGATGCCATTAAGAACTGTTTTGATCGCATCCTCCTGAAAAGGGCGGAAGGTGTCGTAACCCCAGTATTGCTTCAGGATAGCGTGAAGATCGGTCATGAGGGGTCTTGTCCTAGTGCGTAATGAATAAAATACAAAGTAAGGTCATAATGTTCGTTTTAGTAAAGAATTGCGCAATTGCATACGATAAAATTGTAAATTCCATTCAAATTCGCACATCATCCATAATTCCAGGTAACATTTCCATGCGCACGCTTATCTTCTTTGTTAGTGTTTTAATGCTTTCAGGTTGCTCGGTATCTCATTATTTAAGACGGGAATTAAAAAATTCCCCGGTCCTCAGTCAGCAGCATACGGGCGTCTCAATCCAAAAGCTCGGAGAGAAAAAAGAACTCGCGGCTTACCAGAGCAACAAATATTACAATCCCGCATCCAACACCAAATTATTCAGCTACTATTCAGGCTTGTGTGCCCTTGGCGATTCGATTCCAGGCCTGGAATATCTGGAATGGGGCGAGTTACTCCTTATCCGCGGCACAGGCGATCCCTCACTTTTACATCCGGATTTACCAAAGAGCAAGGTTTTTGAATTTTTGAAAAACCGAAAAGAAGCGATCTTTTTCACGCCATATAATTTTGAAAACAAGCGCTACGGCTCGGGCTGGGCGTGGAGCGATTACAACGATTACTATCAGCCGGAAATTTCGCCTTTGCCGGTTTATGGCAACATTGCGCGCTTTTCTGCGAATATGGCAGCCAGCAGTGCTGCCAAGGAAGACGAATCGAACGATGCGGTTCCCGGCGCTCCGGAAAAGGCTTCCAGGAGCTTTCGGGTTTCTCCCGCATTCTGGGATAAAGCAATGGTTCTGGATACAGCGGCTTCCGGCATTGAGCGCGACGAAATGCAGAATTTGTTCCGTCATTCCAAACTGGGTGTGCCTCAGGGCCTTATCCAGGATGTTCCGGTGCGGATGACCGACGCGATCACGGTTCAGTTGCTGAGCGATACATTGAAAAAGGAGATCAAACTGATCAACATTCCACTGGAAATCGAGCTGCAAAAGGTGAACAGCATTCCTTCCGATTCACTTTATAAAAGAATGATGCAGGTGAGCGATAACATGCTGGCAGAGCAACTGATGCTCCTTTACGCATCAGCAAACGGCCTTCCGCTCAATACGGAAAAGGCCATAGCACACGCCATTGAGCACCATATGAGTGATTTACCGGATAAGTTGGTCTGGAAGGATGGCTCAGGATTAAGCCGTTACAACCTTTTTACACCGAGAACAATTTCTGCCTTGCTTCAAAAAATCCATCAGAAAGTGCCGCAGGAAAAGCTGTTTCAGATCCTGCCGTCGGGTGGCAGATCGGGAACATTGAGCAACCAGTTCAAAGGGGAAAAACCATTTGTTTTTGCCAAAACCGGAAGTTTTAGTAACAATTACAACATTAGCGGTTATCTGATCACCAAGAAGGGCAAAACACTGGTTTTCAGCTTCATGAATAACAATTTCACACGCCCCGGCAGCGAAGTCAGGAAGGAAGTAGAGCGCATACTGACTGGCTTACATGAGAAATTTTAAGGGCTAATCAACCTCATTCCAGGTCTTACCAGTGCAGTATATCTTATTTTGTCCGTTTTTCCGGATCATTAAAAAGATCGAATAATTTCCTGGTTCAATGGTTGCCCTGTGAAAATTGGCGAAAGCACCTTTATTAAAATACATTCCCCGGCGGATGGTCGTTCTCAAAGGCACCGCGGATTGATTGGGCGGCGTAGTATAAACGTGGTCTTTTGATTTCAAAATCACATAAGCGCCATCTGTATAATCTTTCACCGGTTTGAAAAAATCCTGTTCAAAATTAATTGCCAGATAATCACCGGATTGGGTGATCAAATCAGGCGTATATATGCTGTCACAAGCCATTCCGGTGAGATCTGCCTTTGGATTCCAGCCTTCTGCGAGCGGGTCCGTGGAATTGTAGTACGCTCTGATTTTCTCAAAATGCTTTTGATCCATTGAAAACATGCGGATACCAAGCCAATCGGCATTATAACGTGCATTGAATTCCTGGGTGACGGCCGAACGGCGGTAATTAACAGCTTCTGCAAAGTTGCCGTGGAGTATCACCATGTTTAACACAATGGCCAATATCAGGAAAACAGGCGATAAGCGCAGCCTCGTATGATGACTTTTCAAGCTCAGAAAGGCAAAGTACAACGCAATGCAGCACATGGTAGAATACATCCGGTAACGACCTTTGAACATGCCCGCAAACGTATCCGTAGGAATGCGTTTATAGGTTAACGCAAGTGTGGTAATGCCGATGAAAATAAGGATAGCGAGCGCAAATATGGCTGTGCGGTTGGTATATTTTGATTTCAGCCAGGCAGCATGCCAAAGGGGTAGAATTTGTTTTTGATATAAAAAAATGAATGCGATCACCAGCAACATTCCGAATGCGGAGGCGATATACATGGCTGATAACGGAATGCTGTAAGCGCTTACAGTTGCAATGGAACCAATAAAGCCGAACAATCCGAAAAAGCCTTCTTTGACTTGTTGCGGATCGGAAAAGCTAAGGTTTTGTGTAATGGGTGTAAAGTCGAGGAAGTAAATGAGCGCTACAAAGGCGGTAAAAAGCACGGTTGTGAAAAACTGGTTCCGGCGCCCTGTAATCAGGAACATGAGCGCGATAACAGGAAAAACCATCAAGCCATTGCCATAGGTAAAAGTGGCAGCGACGGCGAAAATTAAGCTGACAAAAACCCTTTTGGGATGATAGGCAGCAAAATAAAGTGCTGACAGCACAAATAGGATCACCCCGAAGTTGCACAGCGAGCTGACGCCCCAAAAAATATTTTCGTAGGATTGAATGTTAAACCAAAGCCACATGACCGGCACAAAATACCAGATCGACAGGTGCAGCTTTTGAAATGCCTTATAAAAAATAAATGCGCACAATCCCCAGCAAATGTTGGCCACGATCATCAGCCAGACAAGGTTAACGTGGCCAAAAATGTCATAAAAAAGGAGAATAACCGACCGGGAAAAAACGAGGCGGTGCTCAGGAAATAATGTGGTCAGCAACTGCCAGCGCTCAGGCCATGTCGCTTTTTCGAACTCAGGAATAATGCCGAAAACAAGGATATCGTCAAAGGCTACGTAATTGACATTCAGTGCAATAGATTGGAAAACCCAGATATAAATGATAATGGGAGCAATACAGAGCAAAAATGCCAGCCAGATCTTATTCCGGACAAAGCCTAGGAGAGTCAAAAACATATTTCAATTCATTCATGCCGCAAAATCCGGCATGCTAATTAAGCAGGTGATTGAGGATTTTCAACCATTCAGGGCTTTAATTTTCCGTTTCCTCTTCTGTTGAGGCACGCGGATCCTTGGTATAATCGTAAAGAAGTTTGCCCTTTTCATCCCATTCCCGCAGCACAAATGGCTCAAATTCTTCATCCCAGCCCGACTTTGGATATTGGATCTCCTTCTTACGCTGACGTTTGAACTGATAGTATTCTACCCAGCGGCCAATCTTCGCGCCGCCATCGTATTTGCCGCTTACTGCCAGCTGACCTTCTTTATAAAATTGTAAATACTCGCCCTCAACCTGTCCGAACATGACCGGTAACACCTCTTTAATCTGGCTGTGGGCCGAGTCATAGTAAGTGATCTGCGATTCGGCAGGGAAGCCGCGCTCCCAGACAGACTTGTCGATCAGATTAAACTTTGTATCGTACTTCACCCATCGGCCATCTTTCACACCCATGTAGTAAAAACCTTCCTCGATCAGATTTTCGCCGCTGTATTTCTTGTAAGAGCCGTGAAGTGGCAATGCTTGTTCCTTATCCTTAATGAGCGCAGAGCTTAATTTCTTGCCTTTCTTGTCATACCAACGCGTGTTGGCGCCCATGACATACTGGTTCAGGGGTTTGTATTCCTTCAAAACATGAAAATATTCAACCGTTGCGCGGTCGCCACTTCCGTATTTGACAGACATGCTTTGCATAGGAATGCCTTCATACTGCACCTTGGCAAGTTTTGCTTTTTCCTTTTTGCTTTTGCGGTCTTTTTTCTGGCTTTTGTATTCTTTAACCTTCAACCCGAGATCCGGAATCGTCTCGCCAAACAATGTAGACAGACTTGTAGGTTTTCCATTAGCACCCCGCGTGGATGCGCCTGGCACAGACGTGCCCATTACAGGATCCAGGCCGGAAACAAAGGATTTGAGTCCCTTGGAGCGGTTAACCGTATCTTTCTTGACCGTTTCTTTTGGAAGCCAGGCGGGCGTTTCTGTCTGCTGCTCCGATTGCCCCGATGCCGTTTCTGCCATTATAAGAGCGAAAAAGCACCATAAAAGAATGATTCTTTGCATGTATATTGAATTTTTCTTCAGAGCAAGATTGTTACTTTTGTAACGAATTGATTATTTCTATATTGATTATCAACGCACAAATTTAAAAAAAACGCAGTGGAAAAAAGCGCTAAAATTTATATCGCCGGACATCGTGGAATGGTTGGCTCTGCCATTCATCGGAAATTAGTGAAAGAAGGGTTTGATAATTTCCTGCTTAAGACCTCTTCTGAGCTGGATCTGCGTGATCAAAGTGCAGTCAGAAACTTTTTTGAGACCGAGCGGCCGGAGTATATTTTTTTAGCAGCAGCGAAAGTAGGCGGGATTATGGCCAATAACATTTACAGGGCCGAATTCCTACACGATAACTTATTGATCCAGAACAATGTCATTGACAGCGCTTATCGGACGGATGCCAAAAAGCTGATGTTCCTGGGTTCCAGCTGCATTTATCCAAAACTGGCTCCGCAACCGCTTCATGAAGACTCGTTGCTGACAGGACTTTTGGAGCCAACCAATGAGCCTTATGCAATTGCGAAGATTGCCGGAATAAAAATGTGTGAAGCATACCGCGCACAGTACGGCTGCAATTTCATCTCTGTCATGCCGACAAACCTTTACGGCCCCAATGATAATTACGATCTGAACAATTCGCACGTGCTTCCTGCCATGATCCGCAAATTCCATGAGGCGAAGGAAGAAAATAAGCCATTTGTTGAGCTATGGGGCACAGGATCTCCGTTAAGGGAGTTTTTGCACGCTGATGACCTTGCAGATGCGTGTTATTTCCTGATGCAAAATTACGATGAGCCCGGTTTCCTGAATGTTGGAGTGGGTGCAGATGTGTCTATCAAAACGCTTGCCGAAATGATCCAGCGTGTAACTGGTTATACCGGAGAAATTCATTGGAACACCGACAAACCCGACGGAACGCCGCGTAAACTAATGGAGGTGAGCAAGCTGCACGCGCTTGGCTGGAAACACCGCGTGGAATTGGAGGATGGAATAGCGGTTACTTATCAGGATTTTCTGCAAAAGATCGAAACTTACGCAGTGTAAACCAATTGCATACGAAAAGTTACAATTGGTAAAAGCCTAATATTTCAAAACTAAATTCTGTTTTTGCCTACGATAATTCTATTTTTTGACAAATTTTCAGTATATAATTGTAAGATTCTTCGGGAAACTAATTAGTTTTGCAGCGTCCTAAAAAAGGGGCAATATAAAACCTTAGTCATAGAGAAATGTCGGCCATTATTAAGTTAGACCAGATAGACCGTAAAGTACTGGAGATCTTACAAACGAACGCAAAAATAACTAACGCACAACTGTCCAAAGAAATAGGCTTGTCGCCTGCACCAACTTTGGAGCGTGTCAAAAAATTAGAGCAATCAGGAATTATCAAAAGCTATCATGCGCAACTGGAGCCGGAGAAAGTAGGCTTGGGCGTTAGCACATTTGTACAAATTTCCCTGGTTGGACACAGGAAGGCGGTAACAGAGTCTTTTGTCGAGAAGATACATGCAATTCCAGAAGTTATTGAATGTCACCATATTACCGGAACAGGAGATTTTCTTCTTCGTGTGATTTCAAAAGATATCAGCACATATCAGAAGTTGATGCTTGAAAAAATAAATGAGATTGAAGAAGTTGCCAGCACACAAACGATGGTTATTCTTTCGACATTTAAAGAAAGCAAAGTATTGCCGATCCCTTGATGGGTTCTATAAAGTCACCAAATAAAAAACGCCAGATTTTAGAGTCTGGCGTTTTTTATTTGGTGTATAAATGAGTTCTACTGGTGTTGCTCACGCAGCAGATCATTCACCGTTTTTACCGGATTAAATGTAATTAAGGGCACCTCTACGAACAATGTGTTCCAATCTGCCATGGCGCCGTTCCATAGTCCTGGCAATTCCTGCGCTTTCAGCTCCTTACCATCTTTCGATTTCCCGGTAATGAAGCCCGTTAAGGGATCACGGAATTTTTTAAGATCATACAATTCGCCTTTGCTATTCTTCACCGCGCATACCAGATCCACTGGATTAAAGTGCGTTGAGTTCTTGAAAATGCTATTCTGCGACTCATCATCGACATCCACCTGCGCTGATTCTACAATCTGCAAGGACGATGAACCATCTGCATTCTCAGCCCAAAACGGACCGCCGCCCGGTTCTCCCTGATTTTTCACCATTCCGCAAGCGCGCAAAGGCCTATCCAATTTTTTCTGAAAATAGATGGCTTTCTGATCATCCGACCATGAATCGAAGTCAGCAGGAGGCACAACGCAAAGTTCTGTCTTGAAAAAAGCGTCCAATTCGCTTAGTAATGCTGGGTTAGCCTGGTCTTTCAGTTTTCCCAGATAAGAGAAAATCCTTTTTTGGTAACTTAATACAATGCCGGCCAGCGCTTTCTTATAAGTAATGGTGTCCTGTTTAATTCTGTCAGGAACCACATTATCAATGTTTTTGATAAAAATAATATCCGCATCCAGCTGTCCGAGATTATCCAGCAACGCGCCGTGACCCGCCGGTCTGAACAACAGGCTTTCGTCTTTTTCGCGGAAGGGTGTGTTATCGAGGTTAACCGCAATGGTGTCGGTTGAGCTTTTCTGTTCGGAGAACGAAACAATGTAACGCACGCCAAACTCACTCTGGTAACTTGGCAGCACTTCTACCACCAGTTTTTCAAATTTGTCACGGTGCTCAGGCGACACAGTAAAATGGATCTGGACATTGCTGCCGGCATTGGCATATTTCGCGCCTTCTACCAAATGTTCCTCTAATGGCGTTCGGGAACGTTCTGCATAATTATGGAATTTCAGCAAACCTTTTGGCAGCTCACCATAACCTAATCCTTTGTTAGTCAGGAAATAAGATGCAATGGTTTTTTCATCCGCCGTCTCAATGTCGTTTCCGTCGGCAGCGAGCGAGGTTTTCAGATCCTCATAGAATGCAAAGTCTTTTAGTTTGGCAAAAAACTCGTCAACAGATTTGTCTTTTTTATCATCCTGCAAAAACCCGAAAAGGGATTTGAACATTCTCGTAGCAGCACCGGAGGCAGGAACAAACTTCAAGAGTGCAATTTCTCCTTCCGAAGCACTTTTATCAAATTCACTGATTACGGTTGCAATTTGGTCGTCGGTGAGGCGAATGATGCCATCGCCGACGGTGGCAGCTTTTGAAAGTTGGAGGAAGGGGAATCCGTTTACAAAATAATTGACTTGTTCTTCTACTGTGGCAATATCGCTTCCGCGTTCTTGTATTTGTATAATGTCTTTTTCAATAAACATATTCATGTTGTTTAATGGTGAAGTTTTAGGGTGTTTAAGTTTAAAGAAGTGTAGCAGGGACCGTTAAAACATTAAAGCTGCCGACAAACGTACTATAATCATGCTAAGCGAATTATTTCAGAATACGGAGCTTGGCGAAGCTCAGCAGCAAAGTTTTCTCTCCGACAAGTTTAAAATTAACGGTTGCCTTGCGGTCGGTGCCATTCACGTCCATCCTCGTTACTTCTCCGAAACCAAACTTCAAATGTTCCACTTTGTCTCCTTCTTTGAGATCAAATGTGTCGGTGGGCACGAAATCTTCGGACGGCGTATGTGAAACTGTCGTACTGGATGGAGTCGGAGCAGGCTTCCTTTGGGTTAAATTCCTTGCAAAGGACGTTACAGGACTCACGCTATCCCGCGTAGGCGCTCCGTGAAGCATGTTGGAAACATTCAGGAAATGCGGATCGACTTCCAGTAGGAAACGGCTTGGTTCGCACATTTTCAATCTTCCCCATTGGTAACGGCTTTCGGCGTAAGAGAAGGAAAGCTTTTTTTCGGCGCGGGTAATGGCCACATAAAACAACCTTCGTTCTTCTTCCAGGTCCTGACGGCTTTCCAGCATCATCTGGCTTGGGAAAAGGTCTTCTTCCAAGCCCACAATAAATACATTCCGGAATTCCAGGCCTTTCGCAGAGTGGATGGTCATCATCGTAACCCGGTCGTTATCATTATTATCATCCGGTTCGTCGGCGTTCGTCAACAAGGAAACGGATTGAAGGAATGCACTTAATGTTTTGTCTTCTGTTTCTTCATTATCTACAAATTCCTTGATCCCGTTCAACAATTCCTGAACGTTTTCATAGCGCGAAAGTCCTTCTACCGTTTTGTCTTCATATAATTCCCGCAAGATCCCCGAAACCTTGGCAATGTGGGCCGACACCTCGTAAGCATCTTTGCCTTCTTCGACCATAATTTTAAAGCTTTTGATCAAAGTCGCAAACTGCTCGATCGGCGTTATGGTCCTTCCACTGGCATATTTGCCGATGTTAGCAACCACTTCCCAGATCGGAATTCCGTTTTCGGAAGCCGCAACCGCGATTTTTGCCACTGTGCCATCGCCTATGCCTCTTTTAGGAAGGTTAATGATGCGTTTAAATGCTTCTTCATCGCGCTGGTTCACAGTGAAACGCAGGTAAGCAAGCAAGTCCTTGATCTCTTTTCTTTGATAAAAAGATTGTCCGCCAATAATCCGGTATTTAATTCCAAGCTTACGGAGCGCCTCTTCAAAGGACCTGGATTGCGCATTGGTTCTATATAGTATAGCAAAATTTTCATTTCGCAGCGCTTTCGACATTTTCTCTTCAAAAATCGCCGTTGCCACCAGACGACCTTCCTCATTGTCAGATCCAGCTTTGATGACATCTATTAATGAACCTTCCTCATTATCCGTAAATGTCCTTTTTTCCAGCTGCGCCTTGTTGCGGGCAATAACAGAGTTGGCAGCATTCACGATCGTGCTCGTTGAGCGGTAATTCTGTTCCAGCTTGATGACCCTTACGTCCGGAAAGTCCTTCTCAAAGTTGAGGATGTTCTCAATGTTAGCGCCTCGGAACGCGTAAATGCTTTGCGCATCGTCACCCACCACCACGATGTTCCTGTGAACAGCCGAAAGTTTCCGGGTGATCAGATACTGCGAAACGTTCGTATCCTGGAACTCATCCACCATCACGTGCTGGAATTTGTGCTGATATTTATATAGTACATCCGGAAAATCGCGAAAAAGAACATTGGTATTAAAAAGGAGATCATCAAAGTCCATCGCATTCGCCTGAAAACAGCGCATAACATATGTTTTATACAACCTGCCGATCTCCTTCATCTTCGCAGCGTCGTCGTCCGCCTGAATAGCCGGATTGGCCAGATAATCATCCGCGGAAACCAGTCTGTTTTTAGCTCCGGAAATCCGGTTAAAGACAACATTGGCCTTATACACTTTATCGTCGAGGTTGTATTCCTTTATAATGCTCCGCAAAAGCGACTTGGAATCATCTGTGTCGTAAATCGAAAAGTCACTTGTATAACCCAGGTAACGCGCCTCTATCCGGAGTATTTTTGCAAAAACAGAGTGAAATGTGCCCATCCAGATGTTTCTCGCCTCTGTTCCAACTGCACCTTCGATCCGGTGACGCATTTCTCCCGAAGCCTTATTGGTAAAGGTCAGGGAAAGAATACGGAATGGATCAACGCCGTTTTCGATCAGATGCGCAATACGATAAGTAAGGACCCTCGTTTTCCCCGAACCCGCACCCGCTATGATCATTAAAGGCCCATCACCATGCAAAACGGCCTCGCGTTGAGGTTCGTTAAGCGTTGACAAATATTCGTTATGATTCAAAATATTATGCTTATCCAATTTATCAATCTAATTACAGCAAAAACCAAAGTTAGGAAAAACCATCAAAAGCATTCTTCCAATGTTTGTTTCAGACGCCCGAAAAAGGGCTTTCTAAAATTGTATTGTATACTGAGAACGTCAAAGTAGATTTGACGGTTTATTTCTGACAAACAATTGTAACATTATATATGAATATCGAAGATCAGCCTCTGGAAATGCAATGGGAACATTTGCTGGACCAGCTTGAACAATTAATAGGAAAGAAGCCGGGGGATCTCAATGGCGTTTTGTTTTTGATAGGGGTTCAGGAATTGGGAATGGGTGCAAAAAGGTTTACGAAAGAACAAAAGCAGGATCTGATGCATATAGGAATATGTAAAGTGCTAAGCTTATCGTCCTACTACACATTAGAGCATATAGATAAGGAAGGCTGGCCGCATTACAAGTTGGAGCGCGCGCTGCCTGTGGGTGATATTATGAAGCAGGAAGCGCTTTTGAAAATGCATGTTATTGAGTATTTCAAAAATATTTAAAAAAACTTTTAAGCGGTCAGTTCTGATTATGAAGCGGTTAGAAAGTTTCGCAAAAAAAGTTGATAAATATTTGTGACTGGTGCTTGCGTATTAAAAATAAAGCCTGCACTTTTGCACTCCCAATCGGGAACAACGGTAGCGCAGACGGCGAAACCACTAGTTCTGAAAGATTCAGAGCAACGTTCTTTGACATGATGAAGAGAG
>NZ_JAKFFU010000018.1:0-61001 GCF_021502625.1 Dyadobacter sp. CY351
AGCGCCTCGAAAGGGCGCTATTTTTGTTTAATTGCAATTTCGTAGCTCAGTTGGAAGAGCAATACACCGGAACGCCGGCCGCTTTTAATGTATGGGTCCTGGCGGTGCCGCGATCGGCTTCGAATCCCAGCGGGATCACAAAGGCGCCTCGAAAGGGCGCTATTTTTGTTTAATTGCAATTCCGTAGCTCAGTTGGAAGAGCAATACACCCGAACGCCGGCCGCTTTTAATGTATGGGTCCTGGCGGTGCCGCGATCGGCTTCGAATCCCAGCGGGATCACTTGAAGAAATAATAAAGCCTGCTAATCAATAGGTTTGCAGACTTTTTCTTTTCGAGATTACCCCAAATATTCAATTTCCCAGACATTTTTGGTGAGTAATTCGGTGAGTTTACAGATCTGCAAATTTTACTCACCAGAATCAAGTTCTAAATCTGGGAATAACCTGGACGCCTACCATTCCAACTTTTACTCTCTCTAAGCAAATGTTATCACGTAAACGAAGCCCTGAAATCCATTGGAGATTGATTGGTTTTGTTTTTGAATAGCTTGCTGAAACTTTGCGAATGCTCAAAACCAAGCTCATAGGCAATTTCGGACATGCTTAACTGCGTCGTGGTCAGCCGCTCTTTTGCTTTCTCGATTAGTTTCTCATGGATATACTGCTGGGCATTCTGCCCGATCAGCGAACGGAGCATATCACTTAGGTAACCTGGCGAAAGGTTCAGTTTTTCGGAAAGAAACTGAACGGTAGGAACTCCGTCATGCAGGGATTGCTGGCTGTTCAAATAATTATCCAGTATGGCTTCTGTTTTCGACAGAATATCATGGTTGACCACTTTGCGGGTGATAAACTGCCGCTTGTAATAGCGGTTAACATAGCTCAGCAGCAATTCGATATGTGCGATCATGACCTCCTGACTGAATTCATCTACACGGCTATTGAGCTCCTGTTCCATATTCCTGTAAATTGAAAGGATATTTTCCTTTTCGGTGTCGGACAAATGAAGTGCTTCATTAGCTGAATATGCGAAATAGCCATATTGCCTGATCTTACTTGCCAACGGGTGGCCCAATAAAAAATCAGGGTGAATGAGCAGAATGTAACAGTAGGTCCTGCTATTATAATCCGTGCTTCCTACTAATTGGTTAGGCGCCAGGAACAGCATGCTTCCTTCATCGTAATCATAATAGTCCCTTCCGTACTTTAGCCTTCCGTTGTTATCGGTGATGAAAGTGATCTTATAGAAGCTAAGCAAGTCGTAGATCGGCGCCATGCTTGTATTAAAGGGGTTGCGCTCGTTGAAATGGACAAGGCTGATCAACGGATGCTGGGGTTTGGGCAAGCCGAAGGCCTCATGCGTTTCCGATATGGTTATGAACCGAATCAATTTGTCTTCCTTATTTTTCATCATATAAATGTATCAAAATCCCGTAACTATTTCCAGCCACGGGATTTTGACCTTTTTACTGTCACCACGGAACAATGTTATCTGCTCCCGCATAGGCAGCCGGTCCTGTAAAGCTTCCTGTGGGAAGGTCTTCTGCCAGGGCTACCCTTATTGGCTCCCTGGATCCTTCCTCTACCGTATCGGTCCCCTGGAAATTATTAAGAGCCGTTGCCGTAAACCCCGGACTTACCAGGTGTACTTTGATATTTGCACTCTCTAAATCGATCGCCAGTGAAAGGAATATACCATTGAGTGCAGTTTTGGATGCGCCATAAGCAGCGTCGAACGCAGAGCGGAAGGGGTTAGCCGGATTGGCATTCAAAGTAAGGGAACCCAGTGCGCTCGACACTGTGACAATCCGTGCTGAGTCTGCTTTCCTTAATAGAGGTAAAAAGGCTTGTGTCACGGCAAGTGTACCAAACACATTCGTTTCCCAGACCTTTTTCATTTCATCGATAGGCGCAATACTGGCGCGCTGGGCTCCAAGGACCTCTTCCATAGTGCGTCCCGGTTTTCCTGCATTTGAGATTGCTGCGTTATTGACCAGCAGCGTCAGGTATCCGGCTTCGCTTTGAATTTGCCTTACTGCTGCGTCGATGGACTGGGAATCGGTAATGTCCAGTTGAATCGTTTTTGACTGTTTGCCTATCCTGGTAACGGCAGCGTCCCCTTTGTCCTTGTTTCTGGCACCGACGTAAACGGTGTAGCCTTCATCAGCAAGTGATTTAGCGATCTGGTATCCCACGCCTGTATTTGCTCCTGTAACCAGTGCTACTTTCTTTTTTTCTGTCTGCATATCATTTGAATTTTTATAAGGCAAAATTCGGCGATCGTAACACAGCGCTTGTAGCCGAAACAGGAAATGTTGTATCCAAATTGAGGGTGCATTCCGTTTATGCATCCAGCTATTGGCAAGACCATTTCGGCTACAACAATCTCCACATCCACTACGAGCGCCAGCCGCAAGCCACGGAAATTTGTCTCTCGAAAAAAACAAGCAAGACAAATGACAAAGACGATTTTTATTACCGGTGCTTCAACAGGTATCGGAAGGGCTACGGCCAAATTGTTTGCGGCCAAAGGCTGGAAGGTGATCGCGACCATGCGCAAGCCTGAAAATGAAACAGAACTCCATGCGCTGAATAATGTAACCGTGTTGCCCCTCGATGTGACCAACACGCGGCAAATCCATGAAATCTCGCAGCAGGCGCTGGCTTTGGGTGATATTGATGTGGTATTTAATAATGCAGGTTATGGATTGTTTGGCGCATTGGAAGCGATGACCGACGAGCAGCTGGTTCAACAAATGGAAACCAATTTCTTCGGTGTAGTGCGGGTGACGCAAGCATTTCTCCCCTATTTCCGCGAGCGGAAAGCGGGACTTTTTATCACTAGCGGCTATGAAAAGGGAACATCTCAAACCGCGCGTGTACCACTCCATTTCTGAAATGCAGCGCACATTCGGCCTGCCACAACCATTGCACCCGCTCATCAGCTTGCTCGATTTCAATAAGGTGCGGATCACAGCCGAAATGCTGGCCGAAACTTTTTCAATGGATTTCTATAACATCACCTACAACGAATCGGCGGGCTGCCGGAAGGTGTTGACAGTCAGTGATCTGACAGTTGGTAAAATCGCCTACCAGCTTGGTTTTGAGCATCCGCAGTCTTTCAATAAGTTATTTAAATCAAAGACAAACTTTTCCCCCTGGAATTCAGGGCGAGCTTTAACTGAGGTGCCAAGCATTGTCAAAGTTTGGCGTTATTTACCCCCTATATTGTCGCATTTGCACAGTGTCAGGGCCAGGACTTAGTTTCACCTTTGTGATGCCCATATCTGCTTTATTGCAGTAATATAGCAAACAGCTTCTCTGCCAACCGTACGAGAACAAATGCTGGTAAGCACAAGAATCAACTAAAAATTCAACCAAATTATGAGAACAATCAATCCCTGGATCAATTTCAATGGAAATGCGGAAGAAGCATTTAATTTCTACAAATCCGTATTTGGCGGTGATTTCACGAAGATCGTCCGTTTTAAAGACCTGGCAAGCGATGAATTTCCGATACCAGAAAACGAGGCAAATAAAATAATGACCATTGTTCTACCCATAGGAAAACACAATGTATTGATTGCCAATGATGTGCCGGAGTTTATGGGGCGGGTAAGCGAAAGTGAAAACAGGTCCAAAATATCCATCAGCGCAGAAAGCCGCGAAGAAGCAGAGCAAATTTTCAACGGACTGTCAGCAGGCGGAACTATCGAAGGACCAATTGACGAAAGTCCCTGGGGCACATACGCTGGCATGTTCAGAGACAAATATGGAATAGAATGGATCGTGGAATTTGATCCAAGCTATCACGCGTAATACCAGCGCAAGAAAAACGCCGTTCCGGATTACCTGAGCGGCGTTTCTTATTCATTTCAGCGTGCCTATTAAATTCATCTCTACCGCAACTCCAAACTAGCCATAGTAGTCAACTCAACCCTGGCTTGTTTCGGCAAACCTGCTACGGCTATGCAAGTGCGGGTTGGGAAACGGTCGGTGAAGTAAGTTTGATATACGGCGTTGAGTTCGTCGAAATAGCGCATATCGGTCAGGTATACGGTGACGCCGACGATGTGGCTGAATGTTAAATTGTGCTCTTTGAGTATGGTTTCTATATTCGTAAACACCTGCCGGACCTCGTCCTGGAAAGATGTTGTCACCAGCTGCCCGCCTGCCGAGCCGATCTGACCGGAAATGAACAGGAATCCGTTGGAAACCAAAGCTTTTGAAATCGGAACTGCCGGTGCTGCGGCATTTTCATTTGTACTCATGTGGTAATATTTTATTGATATGTTTGTATCTCAGCACCAAGGACGATATCTGAAGTTTTACTCACCTGGACCGTAATCGCAACAAATCCCTTAAATTTTTATACAGTAAATTATTTAACAAAAATATAAATTAGATCCAAATGTTTAGAGACTTTACATACAAAACCTCCTGACTATCATAAATATGGCAAGATATCAGTTTACGTTCGCTTTTCAATTCTTTTCCCATTCCACTAGGCCCTCTCCATAAAAATTTTATACTCTAATAAATCTCCTTAGACCTAAGACTTTCATTCTTGGGCAAAATGTCATTGCCCTATCCCAACCATGCTCCGACAGATTACAACTCTGCCTTCCAGGAGTAAGGTATTCTTTGTTTCAACACCTGTAGGACGAGTCGACAATGAAAACTTTCTATTCTTCAATTGTTACGTATGGCCGGGAATTTTGGGAGGCAATTTTGCCTGCGAAACCGGACGAGGCACCTTCAACCCTCCCACCCACATACATTCTTGATGTCGCCATTGAGATGCACAGAAAGTTCGACTTCGATAATTTACCGCATTCAGGAGAAGACGAATTTACGGATAAAAATAAGCCTTACATCGGAAGAGAAAATCTGCACAAGAAGTTCAAAAAGATGTTGACCTCGAAAAAAGGCGTTTACCTGATAACTGGTTATCGGGGAATGGGCAAGACGAGTTTTGTAAATCGCACGCTGCAAGATTTTAACAAAAAACGAAGCCCGGCAGAAAAATTGACTGAGATTAAAATAACGATAGCACAACGACAGCCCAAAGAAACGGACATTCTAATCCATATGGTTTCTGGTGTGCGGGAAGTATACTGCAAAAAATACTTTGTTGACGAACTCAGCATGATCAAAAGGATCATTACGAGTCTGGTTAAATACCTTGGCATAACATTCCTGGCCACGCTATTTCTATTTCTTTATAAACGCGCGGACGTTCAAGCAATCTTTACCTCCGATGAATATGGGTCGACGGTTTGGGCTCAAATTATAATTTATTCTAAAATTCTGATGATCTCCTCGCTATTAGCGTTTTGCCTCGCGGTAATCTGTTTGCTTGCGTATGATTGGCTTGGAACCCCGTCTGCCTGGACTAAGATAGACGATTTGTTCAAAAAATGCTATGCTGCTACATCGACAGAATCCGCGGATAGCCAAGAAATCAATTTGGAATCCCTCAGTACCAAAATTGGGTATGCAGGTGGCAAGCGAACTGAAGTCTATCAAATCGCATCTTCGAAAGAAATAGAAAACGAGCTCAGATCAATCATTAATGATTATCCGGAGAACCACCTGGTATTTGTATTTGATGAGCTTGATAAGGTTGACATTTTTGCAGGTCTGCAAGGTTTTGACTCTGACCTAACCAACTCATTAAATGCGCAAAATTATGAGAAAGCATACTTCGACGAACTTAGAGCTCGAAAACGTGCAATACAGCAAATAATAGCTGGGTTGAAAAGCTTTCTAACAACTACAAAAGCCGTATTTATTTTTATCGCAGGCAGGGAGATGTACGAAGCCTCCCTGGCTGACATTGCTGACAGGCAATCCTCCCTGGGAAGTATTTTCAGTTACGTTTTTTACATTGAAAGCCTATTGAAAGAGCCTATTGATGGCACAGCTTCTCTTAGCGCCGGAATAGAAGAATATCTGTATATGCTCATAGAAAAAGGCTCGAAGACTGGTTCCAGATCACTTTACACCCCTAACTTCGAAAGCTACACAGGGCCACTTTCTGAAACGAATTCTGCTCTCAAAGTAAATATGTTACTTCAAAATTTTGTTGTATACCTAACTTACAGAAGCAATGGATCTCCTAAAAAACTGATAAAATTAATTCACGAATTCATTACAGTCGATAAATTGGACCCCAGATCCGGCGAAAGGATCGTCCGCCGACAGATCAGAAAAAAAACATTTAGATATTTAATAAAATCGGCATTTGTATACTTAGAAATACTTGAAACAATCGATCCAGCATTGGACTGGATTTTCAGCACCAAACTATACAAGCTTTACCGTCAGAAATGGGTCGGCGAAAAGTGCTATTTATTTTTTGATTACCGGCAGCAGCAGCGGATTGGCTACATCAGCTATTTATATAGACCATTTCTTGTCAAATATGGAAATAGCTTCAAGCAATACAGCGATAACCTGGTAGTTTCTACTTCATTCCTTTTTGATCATATATTTAAATTCCATCCATTTGCATTTTCGCGCTCCCATTTAGAATTAATGCCAGAAGTGCTCTCAACGAACAGAACCCCTGCGCTCCGAGACCATATCAAGAAAATCATCGAATACTTAACCTTAAACCATATCAAGGAAACTGAAATCGGTCTTTTTGAATACAAATTTTACAGCAAGACTGTCAACGAAATTGTATATCTATCGAAGACATTCGAAGAAGAGTCGGCAGCATTCAATTTTACCCTGGACGAGTCATATGTTATTAAACATCAGGTAATTTCAAAACTTCGAGATCTTAAAGAGGCCAATAGATCCGATATAACACTTACAAATGGGTCAGCGCAGATCTCATCGATTGCATATCTGAACGGAATGCTTGGGGACCTCCATTTCTTTGACCAGGAATACGACGATGCTATTATCGCTTATTCCGAAGCGATTACAGCTATCGGTGCTATCAATGCAGCCGCTTCGGACATGCAAACCTTTCTGCTGTTACAAAAATACAGGCTGAAACTGGGGTTAACTTATGAAAAGATCAATTGCTTCGAAGAATCACTTGCCTTGTATTCAGGTGCTGCTTCGAGCGCGAAGCACTATATCTTAAGTATTTTAGACACATCAAACGAAAAAAAGCTAAATAGAAGCAAAATACACAGCCTAATTGATGAAGAAGGATTTTTAACCCCTACCTCGCTTAATGCATCCCTAAGCGATGTGCTTCAAGTTGTAAATCAGGCCTTCCTCGCCGAGATGTTGGTTCAGGAAAAAATGGGTGTAGAGGGGATAACAGCTCTAAAAAATGGCATTACCATGGGAGGATTTCTTCAGCTTACAGAATCCGTGGCTATTTTTACAGGCACTAACAACACCATTATCGCGAATTTCTATTTGCATGTTGCTAATATATTATATTTCAAGAACAGTGTAAAGGCGTTTGAGTGGCCCAAATCTCAAGACTTTAAATTTATTCCGCAGAAACATTATGATGAGTTGAACTGGCGTTTGTCCGACAGGAATCTGGCTAACTACGGTCCATCTGAGTCCAGGCCCTACCGTTCACCAATAATTGCTGTCGAAATTTATTTCATCGGCCTGAAACATGTGCTGGAAGGGCGAGTTTTTGATGATAAGTTCCGGACGTCCCTTTCTAACCTTAACCCTATAACAATCTTCGATATTCTTCGGCCAGATGCAATTCGGCCATACATGAATTCATTGTCCAAGATACATTTTAAATATATAGCTACGCATTTATCTCATATAGGCGACTGCCTACTAAGCATGCTTCAATTGCCCTTAGAGGATTCGTCATTTGATGGTTGCAAGATTGTCAGCGTACTAAATACAAGGGCACTTGCAAGGCTCGCAAAAGGACTACGATTGGCTGAAATAGAAAAAACATTTCCGGGTGGCTTAAAAATTGATAGTGATAATGGACAATGGATAATGCAAACTTTTAATGAGCTTTCGTTAGACATTCAGATTAAGTGCCCCACCCCTCAAATAATTGCGAACATATTGCCGTTTTTGATAACCATCTATAATACAAAAGACTCTGATAATTTTGAAAAATTATGGTCACTTAGAAAAGGTGGCCATAAGTATGTGTCTTTTCATAACATCATTTGCCTTTACTACTTATCAAGCTACTACTTCGACCTCGCAAGTCGCCCTAGAAGCGAAAGTTTCCAATTAAGAAAGATTTTATACGTTGTCAGGTTAGTAATAGCCGAGAATAGGGACCATCGCTCAGTAATTTCCAACCTTATCGACGCAATAGAGAAAAGCATTGTAAAAAGAGTCCTCCATATCTCATCGCAGACAGCTGAATTTTCTGACATTCATGACTTTAACAAGTTTAGAGAGAAATTGCAGGTGCTAAATAAAAAATCCAGGACGAAACAAGAAATAAAATCGGCTGATATAAAAGACAATCTATCCAACTCTGCCGACACACGTGAGGCCCTAATTTTACTGGAACACATCAAACTCCGGCTTCCACCTAATGAGATCAGCGACTTCAAAAGTCCTCTCGTATTTTCCAGTACTTCAATGAGTACCCAGTATCTTCGCCTTCTGGAATTAACATATTCTGCGAAGCTCCATGAAATTAAAATTAAGTACGATATTAAATCAGTTGTCTATTTGAGATCCAGCGATAAGTTTGCTCCATTCGGAAATAAAACTAAGGACATTCTCCTACACTGCATCTCATACCTGCATTCAATGATCTCAATTGTTCAAATTATGGAGATCTACGATAATGATTACCTTGTAGGAAACAGTTTCTTGGCTTACCACCATTACCGCTTAGGTAATTTTTTTAGTTTCGACTCATTTGGAAATAATCGTTTGAATGTTCCGAAAACACTCGTGGAGGAAGCGAAAGAGATAGTGCTAAAAAAATATTCCATTGATAAAAGCTCATACACACTTTTTGACCGGGATTATAACTTTGAATCAGCTGCACTACATTACGACAAGGCCATCAAACTCCATACGGCAGGTGATGATTATAAGAAAGCCATGTACGACATCGTATATTTGGAAGACGATTTGAATGATTCGGCCTACCATTTTGGGGCAGCAATGGATAGGTTCTTATTAACCAACAGGAAATTGCATCATTACAGGGACCTTTCTGACAGCGAAAGGAACTTACAAGGGTACCGACATTCGGAGAAAAAGTTTCCACAACCATAGGTAAGCCTATTACAATATTAATCGGCTCTTCTACGGCAATCAAATGAAACATTTAAAGCCAAACCCGAATAACAGGCAAATTGCAAAGAATGGAGATTATCGGGATTGTCGTGGAATCACTTGAAAAATGCAATTAGATACAAAAAACTTACATCCTTTATTAACATTCGAGGAGGAGAAGCAACTTTGGTAAGCTGGCGGAAAATATGGGTAACATATGAGTTAATTTAAACCATTAAGCATTATCAATCAGAAATCTTTGTTATGCCAAAATTTTGTCTGTTGCTCCTTACATGCCTATGCGCTCTTATTTCATTTGCTCAAACAAAAAAATCCACTACGTTCCCCGATGGCACCAAAATACCGGATTGGTTTTCAGACAGTTCCAAAATTGAGCTTTCGGATTTGGGTAAACAGTTTGTCATTACAAAACACGGGGTGTCAGCGGATAGCAATGCAGTACAAACGGCGGCTATCCAGAAAGTAATCGATTTGGCGCATCAGCAAGGCGGCGGCGTGATCATTGTTCCAAAAGGTACGTTTTTGAGCGGTGCCCTGTTTTTTAAGCCAAAAACGCATTTGTATGTTTCCGAAGGCGCGGTGTTGAAAGGCTCAGATAAGATTGCGGATTACCCGATGATGCCATCCCGGATGGAAGGTCAGACGCTGGATTATTTCCCGGCATTGGTGAATGCGTATGGTGTGAATGGCTTTACAATCTCAGGAAAGGGCACTATCGACGGAAACGGGCTGAATTATTGGAAGGCATTCTGGCAAAGTGCTATCTGGCTGTAAATGATGATGCTATCGCATTGAAAGGTGGAAAAGGCCCTTATGCCGACAAGGATGCGGGGAATGGTGCGAACACGAATGTAATTATAGAAGATTCAGAATTTGGGTTCTGTCACGCGGCGCTCACGTGTGGCAGCGAAGCCATTCATAATAAGAACATTGTGATGCGCAATTGTCACATTACCAACGCTATGCGTGTGCTATGGCTTAAAATGAGACCGGACACACCGCAGAAATACGAGTTTGTGAGCGTTGAGAACATTACAGGTTACGCTTATAGTCTGATCTATGTTAAGCCCTGGAAGCAGTTTTTTGATTTGAAAGGACGGAAAGACGTCCCCCTATCCTACTGCGACAATATCAGCCTGAAAAACATTGATCTGAAATGCGAAGTCTTTTTTGATGTCAGCCCCGGCGACTATGATAAGTTGTCCAGATTCAAATTCGAGAACCTGAATATTTCCGCAAAAAATGGAGCTTATGACAAAACCGTCGTTCAGGATTTCAGGCTGACCAATGTAAAAGTGAATGGTAAGGTGATTGACTAAAATGGTAAAATGATTGACTAAATGATATAAGAAGCGAGACTGCCTGTGGGACAGTCTCGCTTTCATTTTTATTTGTATTCCAACCACGTTGTAGCCACACAGTCTTTGTCGGTTTTGAACCTGATCCATCTGGCTCCGAAGTCTTTTGGAAAATCAAATGTAAATGTTTCACCTGCCTTCACCGTGAACTTCCCGGCTTCCATCCAAGGTCCGTTTCCAACCGGATCCACTTCCATCGTGAACGTGACATCATTGTTGGCTTTGTGAGAAAGCTTCAATGATTTTTTGTCATAAAAACCAATCAGATAAGGATCCGATGCAGCATTTGCTTTCACAGCAGCATCTTTCCACGGACCGCCATGGCCGGTGGGTTTGCCGAGTTTCCAGAGATCATCGATCGCCCCTGCCCAAACCGCCGCCTTGTTATCACTTGAAGCAACAATGTGCTTGTTTCCTTTCAGATTTTTAGCGTCTACGCCGGTCATCACCAGCAAACCGCGGTAAGATGCATAATCATTAATACGCAGATTATGAGATGAAACCGGGCGGATTTTGGCATAACCATCCGCATTCTCAGCCGGCAATTCATAGAAAGTACCATGGCAGTTGAAAAGATCCCGCTCCGTTGAAACTTCGCGGCATATGCGCAGCGCGCCATCATTGGTAAGGCCCGTAAAAGCATTATTGCCAAGCGGCAACCTCCATCTTCTTCCTTTATCGTCCACAACCAGGACGGATGATTCGTCAACAGTCACCACTTTTTGCGGGATAGCAAATTTATTTTGGATAAAAGAAAGCGTTTTGGCATCTTCCTTTCGTACCAGATTCATGTCGGCATCCAGCTCGTAATAGCCTGACAATGTTGTCTTTCCTGCCGAATAATCCATGGCTGCAACACCCAGCGCACGGCGGTTATCGCCCAGGCCATATAGCAGCCCGCCCGAGCTGGCCGATGCTGTTACATCGCTTAAACCTGCAAAAATCGCATCGGGAGCCGTCTTACGCGGGTCATTGTCAATGTAGGAAAAGTGCGCCGATGCATTCGTAGGTTTATCCGCCTTGATCCTAATCCATTCTCCTCCGTCATTCGCGGCAAATTGAATGTTAGCTGCCTTTTTTGCCCCTACTTTTAATGTTTTGAGATTCGTCCAAAATCCATTTCCATTTTTATCCACTTCGAATGTAAAAGTCACCTCAGCGTCGCCATTGTTCTGGATCCAGGCGGAACGGTTGGCCCATCCGCTGAACAGAAACGGCTCGGAAGTAGCATTGGCCGCGATTTTCTCATTCAACCAAACGGCTCCTTCGGCTGTATTCGGGCCTAGCTGATCCGGCTGGTTCAGGGAAGTGAACCACAAGTTGGAATTGGATTGACCCGGGCCCTCAATGTTGCCTTTGGCTTTTCTTTTGTTCAAAAATTCCCTCTGCGCCGAATCGTCACAACCAAAAACCAACTGATCTTTCCAGCGCGTGAAGTCGCCGATTACTTTCAGGTATGAAGTCCGTGGCCGGATTCCCGCCGTATTTTTAGATGAAAAATGGCCTGGAAATTCCCAGAACATGCCGTGCATCGTCATCAGATAATCCGGTTTTGTTTCTGTTCCTACATCCCGGATGCGCGGCCATTCTGTGTTCCAGCCGTGGGCGCCGTCGTAGCTATGGCTTGCTTTGGGCAGCCTGAAAAACGTCCACTTACCATTATCCCGCACGCCCAGCAGCACCGATTTGTGGTCCCAGCCTGTCGCCCAGATTGGATCGGTTGCCGGATTTTTGTTGCCCAGAATGCCGCCTGGGCCCGTCACTTCCACAAACTGGTTGCGGCGAACCACTTTCCAATCCTTACCGTCCCATTCCGACAATGAACCCGACTCGATATCAAATTGCTTCTCTGCAAGCTTTCCGGGCTCACCATTGTTGGAGTAAACTGTCACGCCCTGACCGGAATAGTAACCTTTTCCGTGTGTTCCCGGAAGCAATCCATTGTACTGATAAGTCTGCTTATCCGTGATTCTTTTATTGTTTTTGACATTACCATCTTCATACAAAGTATTCACTGCCAATGTTTTGACGTCTACTTCATAAAAACCTTCTTCCATGGTGCCATAGTAAATTTTGTTGGCAGGATCGGTCAGATGGCGCGCATTGCCGGTGTGCCGGCCCGGCATTGTAGTGTACGAAATCGTCTTCACATTCCCCTTGCCGTCTATGGCGTAAGGACCGATAAAAAGCTGGTTACTTTCCTGGTGGATCATGCGGTTGGCGGGCGTTCCGCCGATGCTTTCCGGGCGGACCGTTTGCGTCAGGTCCGTACCGATTTCATACAGCTTATCCGAAGAGCCAAAGGGCAAATGCGGCGCATAAGTGATCGCCCAGAGCTTTCCGGCCCAGCCCACAACGGCACCCGTTCCACACTCGCCCTCGTTGTTATACATGGCCAGATGCGGATAGATGCCGCTGAATGAGGGTTTAGGTTTGGTCTTAGGCTGAGCAATAACGGAAAGGCTAAGCAATGCCAGCAATGCTGCAAAGCAATGGTTAAATTTTTTCATTAAAATAAATTGGTTTAAAACGAGTGTGATTACACCAAGTTTCTGATTATGAGATATAAAATGGTATGATTAGTAACCTGTATTTTGGGTAATTCCCGGATTTACGCGGCGCTCGACGGCAGGAATCGGCCAGAGATATTGTCTTGTTTTATCAAAATTGCGTTGTGCGATGACTTTTACATCTGTTCCAAAGCCGCTATAATCCGCAATGCCATCCGCATCAATCGGCGTCACTCCTGGAAACGGCCATTTTGCACGGTTCTGTGCAGCCGGATCAGGCAGGCCTATCACAGGTTTGACAAGCACTTTTTCTGCCAACTTCCACCGGATCAGATCCATGTAGCGCAAACCTTCCCGGGGAAACTCCACGCGGCGCTCGCGGCGGAGTATCTGCCGTAAAGTGGCGGCATTGGAGAGCTTAATGGCCGGGTAAGCGGTTGTTTTGTCCACCGCAACGCCATAGGCCCGCGCCCGCACCTGGTTGATCGCATTCACGACCGTTTCGTCAATTTCGCCCAGTTCAATTTTCGCTTCCGCGTAGGTCAGCAGCATTTCTGCATAGCGGATTATGATGGCATCATTGTCTTCAACGAGCCGCTCCGGCCAGGTTTGATCAATCCCTTTTTTCCAAAGAAAACCCGTAAAACTTGCAAATGCAGCCACTGCACGTGTGTCCTTGTTTGGGACTTTTTTGTTTTCTTTCACACTAAAAATCGTCAGCGAGTCGGGATGCGGCGTGTAGTTATAACCCAGCCATTGCGTGTTAAACTCTACGATGGTCGCATTCAATCTCGGGTCCCGGTTTTTGAAGGGCATTTTAGGGTCGTAGAGCGGCGATTCGTCAATCAGCTTTCCGTCCACACATTCATAGGCGTCCATCAAATCACGCGTCGGTAATTGTGCGCCATAGCCGCCCGCGTTGCGCGAAATGTTGTCCTGGACATAAGCTGTATTGCCAAAAACCTGCTGTTTTTCATCTCTGGGAATGCTGATGATCAGCTCCTTACTGCTTTCGCCTGCTTTTACAAAAAGCTGAGAATAGGAATCGTGCAAGGAATAAGTGGCCAATTTCATAACCGCTTCGGAAGCTTCTTTCGCAATCTTCCATTTACCCAAATGCAAAGCCGTGCGCGCCTCAACAGCCAATGCTGCGCCTTTTGTCAGCCGTTTCACTTCGGCAGCTCCATAGTTTGCAGGCAAATTTGCGGCGGCAAAATCAAGCTCGGCGAAAACAAATGCCAGCACTTCCTCCTGACTTGTGCGCGCGATGCCGTAAGATTCAGCCAATGTAACAGGCTCGGTCATCAGCGGAACGTCCCCGAAATGCGTGATCAGGCGTGCATACTGATAGGCCCGGATCAACCGCATTTCTGCTTCCAGTCTTAAAAGGATCGCTGCGGGCGTGCTGGCAGCTGCTTTGTCTTTGTTGGCGAGAAACGAATTGGCGCGGGCAATGGCTTTGTAGCTGTTGAGCCAGTAAGTTTGCACGGGCACGTCATCAGCGTTCATCGTTCCGCCGATCACGGCGTTGGTCAGCTGGGCGCGGTGCCATTCGTTATCGCTGAAAAGTTCATTATCATTGCCCCAGAATGTGATTCTGTACAAGTCATTCACAGCCAGTTCCAGCTCGGTCTGATTGGAATAGAATGTAGCAGTGGACGCCTCCGACAGCGGGTTGAGATCGAGAGTATGACAGGCCGAAACCGATGTCATGAGCAGGACATATATTAATTTTTTCATGATCAGTGATTTTGATTTTTTATAAAACCGGAAGCCTTAAAACCGGATTGTTGCACCGGCCATCAGCGTTGTCACGATCGGGTAAGCATAGCTTGCCGATTCCGGATCCAGGTATTTCGGAAATTTGCTAAGCGAAAAAACATCATTGGCCGACACATAAAACCGCAGCGACTGTATGCCGACCTTCTTCACGCCCGGTTGCTGCAAGGTGTATCCCAATGTGACGTTTTTCAGCCTGAAATAGCCGCCATTAATCAGCCAGTAATCCGAGAGCGCGTAATTGGCTGCGTTGGAAGTCCGCGAAAGGCGTGGATATGTGGCTTGCTGGTTTTGTTCAGCAGTATTGTTCACGCTCCAGAACTTTCCGATCATATCCGCAGGCATATTCCCGAAAGCCTCTGCAAATGGCTGCACAGCCTCGCTGTTCAGCCTCGAAAGCTTTTTGGCCACGCCCTGAAAACTAACACCAAAATCAAATCCGGCATAGTCGGCGCGCAGGTTTCCGCCGTACAAATAGCGCGGTAATGCGCCTCCGAGGAGCACTTTATCATCCGTTGTAATCTTGCCATCCTTGTTAATGTCAACGTAACGGACGTCGCCGGGCTTGGTAGTAACATTCAGCACAGGCGCGCCATTGATTTCGTCCTGCGTCTGGAACAAACCATTAGAGATATACCCAAACCACTCGTTATACTCGCTCCCGTTCCGAATGATCTGGTCTTCCCGGAACTCCGTGCCTTTGAGATCGCCGACTGTTGATTTGGCGTCCGAAAGATTGGCGGAAACCGAGTAAGTCAGTTTGTCTATCCGGTCGCGCCACGCCATTTCAAGTTCCCATCCTTTTACTTTCAGGACACCTGCATTCTGGTTCGGTTTGTCGTATCCGAGATAAAGCGGAATGTCGAGCGGCAGCAGAATGTCCGTTGTTTTCTTCATATAATAGTCTGCTCCCAAGGTGAGCCTGTCGTTCAAAAACGCAGCATCCAGACCGATATCCGTGGTGCGGCTGGTCTCCCAGCTGATATTTTCAACTGCGTAAACCTGCTGCCCGCCGCCTGTTAAGGGAACCACGCCGCCATTCTGGTAAAACAATGCAGTTGAAAAATCAATGGTTGCCAGATAAGGATAATAGGCCGGATTGCCGTCCTTGTTAAGCAAGCGCTCGTTGCCCGCCTTTCCCCACGAACCTCTCAGTTTCAGAAAAGACAACCAGCGTATATCCTTCATGAATTGCTCCTCCGAAATAGTCCATCCAGCTGAAAGCGAGGGATATACTGCTCTGCGGTAAGCATTCGCAAAACGCGACGACAGGTCTGAACGCAGGTTTCCTTGTAAAGAATATTTGCTTTTATAGCTGTATTGCAATCTCCCAAAAAAGGAATGCAGGCCCGACTCATTTGCGCTTCCGGAGTTATCCCGCAGCTCGGTTGAGCCTGAATTGAGATAAGGGTAATCAGTTAATGCAAAACCACTTCTGATCGCGCCCAGGTTTTCCAGAGAGCGGTAATTTTCCTCAAAACCGCCCAGCACATCAATGCTATGCCCGCTTTTGAATTCTTTGACATAATTGGCCAGCACTTGCCCGTTGATCGCAATGCCTTCCGACCTTCCTTCGGTTAAAACAGTCCTGGCCTGGTTCACAACTGTGCTGTTGGAGCCGTCCGGATTGGTGAATCGCACTTGTTTTGAGAAAAATTTATTTTTATCCAAATCAAAAACCGGCGCAACCAGCGCCGTTAACGTCAGTCCGTCGATGGGTTTGTAATTTAAAGACATTCTCCCGCCGATCTGGTTATTCAAAGTTTTGGTAAAACCACCTTCCCGCAGCTGGGCCAGCGGATTACGGCCGTCTTTTCCAAGGGCAAGTTTACCATTGGCATACACATCATCATAAATCGGCGGCATTACGCGTGCTTCGTATATCGGATTGTACGCGCCGGTGGTAAGCAGCTCGTTACCATTGCCCTGATTGGCTGTTCTTTTATAAAACACATCCAGATTAATGCCCAGCTTCTTGCTCACTTGCAGGTCGTTGTTAATGCGGAACAAATAGCGGTTATAATTGCGGTTATCATAAAATGCACCCGCACTGGCATATCCCAGCGAAGCTTTTGTGCTGATTTTCCCCGTGCCCATCGTGAACACAATGTCGTGGCGTTGCCGGGGTGCAGAGGACCTGTTAATGATCGATTTCTGCCAGTCGGTGTTTGGGAAAAGGTCCGGATTAACACGGTTACTATCTAAATATGAATCAATTAGCGCCTGTGCAAACGGGCCCTGGCTTGCGCCATCATTCGTTGCCTGCTCATTGAAGTAGCGCATATAATCCTGAACGCCCGCATACGAAGGCTTGGCCGTAGCGCGCTGGACGCCGTATTCGTAGGTATATTCCAAACTGCTCTGTCCTGATTTTGCCCGTTTAGTTGTCACGAGGATAACCCCGGCTGCACCCCTGGAACCATAAATGGCAGCCGAAGAAGCGTCTTTTAAAACCGTAACGCTCTCCACGTCGCCGGGATTAACATTATCAATGCTGGCCACGGGCACACCGTCAACGACAACGAGCGGGTTGTTCGTGCCAATGGTGGTTATGCCTCGGATCAGAATGTTGGAGCCGGAGCCGGGCGCGCCGCCTGTACGCGTCACCGAAACGCCGGCCACACTTCCCTGCAATGCGTCCGAAACCTGCAATGTCTGCCGCCCCGCCACGTCTTTGGAACTGATCGTGGAAATGGCACCCGTCAGGTCTTTTTTCTTCTGCGTTCCGTAACCTACCACCACAACTTCCGCCAGCGACTGATCGTTGGGTGCGAGGGTAACGTCAAGGGTTGTACGTCCGTTCAGGGGAACGTCCTGTGCCTGGTAACCCACGAAGGAGAATGTCAATATCGGCGAGCCGGATTCCGGAACGGCTAGTTGATACAGCCCGTTTACATCCGTGACCGTCCCCTGCTGCGTGCCTTTGATTACAATGCTGACGCCGGGAAGTTCCTTCGCCTGTTCGTCAACGACCTTGCCGGACAGTTGCCGGGTTTGCGCGAGCAAAGGCGCAAGCCAGCCAAATAAGAGAACGCAACTCAGTAGAATTTTTTGTCTCATAAGTTTTAATAGGTTAGCGTTTAGGGTTGATTTTCAATGGTAAGACGGAGGGATATGTTATTTGATTATGCAAATATAATTTTGGATAATTTGGTTAAGCCAAGCCGATCCTGACCATTTGCTTGATCAAAAGAATGGACAACCTAAACAATTGATTTTTAGTAGATTATTGCTTTCAAAATATGGAGAATGGACAAGCCAGGGCAAGCTCTTTGGATCATCTGGATCACTGCTGCCGGCTGGTGAGTGAAATGTATGGCAAGTCTGATATCGGCTCCTGGACCAACAGCGACTATGTGCGGCTGGGGTATATTCTTTATAAAAAAACAAATGTCCAGATCAGCCCGAATACACTGAAAAGGATCTTTGGGAAAATCAAAACCGACGTCCGTTACTATCCGCAGAAAGCCACCCGCGACGCGCTGGCCGGTTACGTCGGCTATGGCGATTGGGAAAAGTTTGTATCCGCAGCTCCCCGCCACGCCATTGTTACCAAGGATCCTGTACGAACAGCGCAGCCTTATTTTGAAGCCATTTTACCCGACGAGCCCAAACTGGCGCCAGTCAGAAAGCGGCGGAAAATGGGTCCAGCTTATGTGGGCTTGATGCTGGCCGCGGTCATTGCTGCTGTTGCATTTGCAGGTTACGAGCTGTTTTTCTCGCCGTCCGCACCGGTTGATGCTGCGCTTGTTTGCCAGAATCCAGTTGGCGAAAATCCGCATTCAGCAGCGTTTGTTGTGCGTGGGATTCCCGAAAGTTATGATGTAAACAAAGAACATTACACCATTGATTTTGGCGATGGCAGGCGCATTTCGCTGATCGAGGGCGACAGTCTCTATTCGCATTACTATGAAGTTCCGGGCCGGTACTCAGCCATTTTAAAGCGGAATGGCGTGACCTTGGACACTGCATCGGTTTATCTCAAAACGAACGGCTGGACGGCGACGGCCAAAATGATGTACGACACAACAAGGGTTTACCCGATCGACATTCAAAATCTGCTGACCAGAGACAAAAAAAGCGTAAGTGCGCTGGAAGTTTCGCGCGCGGGCATTGACACAAACCGCACCTTTTTTGTGGACTTCATCAATACGCAACTTACAGACATTGACGCAGATAACTTCGAGCTCTTCATCAAACTCAACACTTCCGCCCCCCGCGCCGGCGTACGCTGCTCTCAGGTGCGGGTGACCGTTTTTGGAGAATCATCCAAGCATGTGTTCGATGTAATGAAGCCCGGTTGCACGCATTGGACGAACCTGCAATTTTCCGAAGTGACCAAGCCCGGCGAGCTCAACCAGCTCAATTTCCTTGGCGTGGACCTCCACACAGGCGGCACCGTAACATTGAAAGTTGTAGACAAGCATGTCCGCCTGTTTATCAATGCAAAAGAAGTTTTTGAAACAAATTATAAAAAGCCGCTGAAACAGGTCTATGGACTCGGCATTTCATTTTCAGGCATCGGGGCTATCGATTCTGTTATGCTGAAAGATTTGAAAACGGGGAAAAGCTTTGCCGGCAATTTTTGATGGGTGTACTTTTTTAGATATAAATTTCTTTTATATTAAATAGAAATTAGCATACTTACATTCCGTGCCTAAACCACTAAATGTAAGCTATAAACCATATGCTAAACCTCGACGTCCTTCGCAATCATCTCAAAAATTCCTGGCGCTATCTGTTGAAGGATAAGCAATTTACTTTGCTCAATTTGCTTGGGCTGTCCACGGGTCTGGCCTGCGCATTACTCATATCTCTATGGGTCAGAAGCGAGCTGAATTTTGACAGGTTTTATGAGAACGACGATCAACTTTATGAGGTGATGATCCATGAAAAAGCTGGAAACCGCATTGCTACTTCCAACGCAACCGGTGATCAGATGGGCGAAACGCTTTTAAGGGACCTACCGGAAGTGGAAACGGCTGTGACGACAACGCCCGCTTCGTGGTTTCAAACATTCAGTTTAACGGCGGGCAGCAACACCATCAGCGCGGGAGGAAACTTTGTCAGCGGTGACTTCTTCCATGCATTTTCCGTCCCGCTCATACAAGGACGGGCGAGTGAGGTGCTTAACAATAAAAACGCCATTGCAATCTCTCAAACACTGGCTTTTAAGCTGTTTCGGAAGCCCGAACTGGCCATCGGGAAAATTATGGAATGGAAATGGCAGGCATTTTCAGGTAAATGCATGGTGACCGGCGTCTTCGCCGATTTCCCCGCAAACTCATCCCAGCAGCACGAATTCCTGCTATCCATGGATGCCTGGAATCAGATTGTGCCGAAAGGCGATAAACGCACAAGCAGCGGCCCGTTTGATAATTTTGTTGTGCTAAAAAAGGGCACGGACATAGATCATATCAACCAAAAGCTGGCTGGCCTGACAAAAACCGCCTTCAACGATTCAACTTCCACATTATTCCTCCGCAAATATTCCGACGCATATCTCTTTGGTAACTATAAGAATGGCGTACAAACGGGCGGAAAGATCACCTATGTCAGACTTTTTTCATGCATAGCCATCATTATCCTGCTCGTTGCGTGCATTAATTTTATGAATCTTTCGACGGCCAAAGCTTCTATGCGCATGAAGGAAGTGGGTGTTAAGAAAGCGCTGGGCGCAAGGCGTGGCACATTGGTCTTGCAGTTCCTCAGCGAGTCAATGGTTATGAGCTTCCTTGCATTATCTATTGCGATTTTCATCACCTGGGCGCTTCTGCCGCAATTCAGTCACATGACCGGCAAGGCACTTTCCCTGCATTTTGATGCAGGGACCATCCTGATCATGTGCGGCGCAGCAGTCGGAACCGGATTATTGGCAGGCAGTTATCCAGCGTTTCATTTGTCCCGTTTTAATCCTTCTCTTACGTTGAAAGGTGGGTTAGCAAGCTCATGGGGAGAGGTTTTGGTGCGGAAAGGATTGGTTGTTTTTCAGTTCAGCATATCCATTGTTTTCATCGTTTCTGTAATGGTCGTTTACCGGCAAATCAATTATGTTCAGGAGAAAAGTCCCGGTTACGATAAGGATAATGTTGTTTATTTTGAAATGAATGGTCGTGTTGCGGAACAAGCGGAATCGTTCCTTGCGCAATTGAAATCAGTTCCTGGGGTGATTAATGCTTCCAGCATCCAGCAAAAGATGATACTGCCTGCCATGCTGCCGGGCAATGGCGCAGGCGTTCGTTGGGAAGGGAAAAATGCTGACGACAAGATCCGGTTCTTCCGCATGCCTGTCAACTACGACCTGATCGAAACAATGAACATTCAAATAGCGGAAGGACGCAGTTTCTCAAAACGCTATGGTAATGAAGCATCCAACATCATTCTGAATGAGGCAGCTGTAAAGGCCATGGAACTTCGCGACCCGATCGGTAAAATGGTGATGATAAGCGGGCAGAAAATGCAGGTTGTGGGAGTAGCCAAGAACTTCCATTTCAACTCCTTACACGAAGCGGTCCGGCCATTTATCCTCTACATTTCCCCGGCGGAAACAATGCTGGTAATGGCCAGGATCACCGCTGGGAATCAAAAACAAACATTACAAAATATCCAGGCATTTCATAAAAGTTTCAATCCCGGCTACGCCTTTAACTACCAGTTCCTGGACTACGATTTTCAGCACCAGTACGCGTCGGAGCAACTTGTAGCACAACTGGCCAAATATTTCGCTGCCTTGGCAATCATCATTTCTTGCCTCGGCTTATACGGCCTCGCAGCATTCACGGCCAATCGCCGACGACGGGAAATCGGCGTCCGGAAAGTGCTCGGCGCAACCGCTGGCAATGTTGTGACGATGTTAACTAAGGACTTTATGATCCTGATGATCATAGCCATAACCATTGCATTCCCGCTGGGCTGGTGGCTGACTAACCAATGGCTGCAAAACTTCGCATATCACATCCATATCAACGCAGGCATCTTCATTATCACAACCCTTTTAATGCTTATAATCACCCTAACCACCATCGGCTTCCAATCCCTAAAAGCCGCACGGATGAATCCGACGGATGCGTTGAAAGTGCAGTAATGTTAGCACCTAAAATACAGTATGAGCTTAGCTGTTATTCTACACCAAATCCCACTCCTTCCTCGGCTTGCGGGAGAGTAGCTTGTTTGCTTCTTTGTCTCCTACGAACTTTTCTTTGTCGGCATTCCAGGTTAGTTCTCTTTTAAGGCGGTAGGAAATGAGGCCCAGGTGCATGGGGATGGTGAGATCGCGGGCGTAAGCGAGGTTGGATTCGGGTTGTGTTCTGGCTTTAACTGCGTCGACGAAGTTTTGCTGGTGACCCGGTGACCTTGGGTTTGTGATGGGAACGGTGGCTATATCGGTCATTGTTTCGCCGTTAATGTTGATCTTCCGGGTGTTGTAATCGCACATGAGCGTTCCTTTATCCCCATCAAAAAATGCCCCTATCCCCTGCTCTGCCGCACCGGGAATGTTGGGAGGCAATGTGGTCCAGAAAATTTTCAATCCGTCAAATTCATAATCGACATCTAATGTCTTTGGCGCATCGGCAATGCCGGTGTAGGCTTGCCCTCTTGCATTAATTTTTTTCAAACCTTTTGGCTGAATGGCGGAATACACGACATCCGCAATGTGGCACCAGAAATCGGCAAATTCCCCTCCCGAGTAATCCAGAAAATAGCGATATGTAAAATGACATTTTTCCGGTATGTATTCCGTAAATGGCGCCGGCCCGAGCCACATATCCCAATTCAGCGTTTTTGGCACGGGCTGAACAGTGGGCGAGCCCAGCTCTTTGGTGGTCGACTGCTTCCATAAGCGCACCGTGTGCACATTCCCGATGGCTCCCGATTTGATGATTTCAACCACCCTGTGAAAGTTATCGCCTGCATGGATCTGGTTGCCCATCTGGAAAATGCGATTGTTCTTTTCCATGTGTTTCAGCATCATTTTGCCTTCGCGCTGACAGTAAGAGAGCGGTTTCTCGCCATACACATCCTTCCCGGCCTGAAATGCCAGCGTAGCAATCTGCGCATGCCAGTGATCCGGTGTGGCGACGGTGATGGCGTCAATGTCTTTGCGATCAAGTATCCTCCGGAAATCGCCATAAGTATCCACTTTAATGCCAGGCTTCATGGCTTCCAGCTTTGTTTTTGTTTCACCCAGATGCAGCTCATCCACATCGCAAAGCGCCACAATTTCGACTTCCGGCAGATCGGCAAACCATTTCATGTGATTATTTCCCATTCCACCCACGCCAATGTGTGCAATACGCAGCCGGTCGCTGGCGGCAGCTTTGCCATAAAGAGATGGCAAAATCGTGAAGCCAAGCGCGCCGAGCCCGGCCATTTTAACAAAATCTCTCCTGTTGGTATGCACACTCATGGTTTTGGGATTAAGGTTTTCGGTGATTTGTATTTGATTTAAAGGCCATTGAAAGGTAAAAATTACTCTAAGAAGCACATGGGGTTAAGCTTAAATTCTCCGGTTTTTTACCTATTTTTCAAACCAAAGCAATCCTAACCCCACTTTGGTAACGTATCGCATATGAAACATTCTCCTTTTCTGATTTTTTGTTTTTGTCTTATCCTCACCCAAATCAATGCGCAGAGCAATGCCGACAAAAAGCTTCCCCGCGTGGCCATTGCGGGACTGGGCATAGAGTCGAGCACGTTCTCCCCTGCCCTGACCACCGAGGAAGCTTTTAAAGCAAAATATGGCGCCGATATTTTTACTTCATACCCATTTCTCGCCAAAGACTCGGCCAACCGCGGCCGTGCCGACTGGGTTCCTGCTTTGATGGGAAAATCGCTTCCTGGCGGTGCGGTGACGCGTGAGGCCTATGAATCGCTTGTAAAGCAAACCTTGGCATTGCTAAAAAAAGGCGCTCCCTATGACGGACTTTTCTTCGACATTCACGGCGCTATGAGCGTGGTGGGACTGGATGATCCGGAAGGTGATTTCATTGTGCGGATCCGCGAAGTGATCGGCATGAAAACCGTTATCTCAACTTCCATGGACTTGCATGGCAATGTATCCTGGCGGCTGGCGCAAAATACAGACCTTATCACTTGCTACCGGATGGCCCCGCACGAAGATGCCATGCAATCCAAAAAACGCGCGGTTGACAATCTGCTCTCACGGCTTGAAAGCGGCAAAGGAAAACCTGCATTTAAGGCCTGGATCCCGGTTCCGATCCTTTTGCCGGGTGAAAAAACGAGTACCCGGATTGAGCCTGGTAAAACATTATATTCCAAAGTGGCTCCCGCTGCGGCCCAGCCTGGCGTGATCGATGCGGCGATATGGATTGGTTATGCCTGGGCAGACGAGCCTCGTAACCACGCTGTTGTGATGGTAACCGGCGATGATAAAGCTGTTGTATCCAAAACGGCGGAGGAACTGGCCGCCAGCTTCTGGAAAGTAAGGTCAGAATTCGAATTCGTTGCACCGACGGGCACATTAAAAGAAGCCCTGGACAAAGCTGTAAAAAGCCAGAAACACCCATTCTTTATCAGCGATTCGGGAGATAACCCGACGGCTGGCGGCGCAGGAGATGTAACCTGGACATTGCAGGAAATTTTGGCCCGTCCTGAGTTTAAAAAGGACAATGGCCCGGCACTCATTTACGCCTCCATTCCTGGTCCGGATCTCGTCAAAGCAGCCATAGCAGCCGGTGTGGGCAATAAAGTCGATGGCTATGCGGGTGCAAAAGTGGATTCCCGCCTGGCACCGCCGCTCCATCTTGTAGGCACTGTGGAGGCCATAGAGCACGGTGACCACAATGCAGAAACCGAGGTCGTTGTAAAGGTAGGAAGCGTGCGAATCATTGTAACCGCTAAACGCAAACCCTACCATAAGGAAGCGGATTTTACAAGATTAGGTCTGAACCCAAGGAAAGCGGACATTGTGGTGGTTAAAATCGGTTACCTCGAACCCGAGCTTTACAACATGCGCGCCGACTGGATATTGGCATTAACGCCCGGCGGAGTGGATCAAAATTTGGAAACGCTGGGCTACAAACGCATTAAAAGACCTATGTTTCCACTGGACAAGGATATGAAAGATCCTGATTTGAAAGCGCAGTTCGTGCCAGCTTCCGGCGCCAAATAATTTGTGCAAATGGCATTCAACAGAAAAGCGATCTCACATAAAGTGAGATCGCTGCCTATTTGTGTGTGTTTGCCTTAAATGTGTTTGATTAGTTATTATTTCTTCTTTTCTTCTTTTGTGAATTATCTACCAATGCACCGGTTCCGGCTCCTACACCAGCACCGATCAATGTCCCTACCAATGCACCTTCACCACGTTTTTTGTTAACAAGTGCTCCTGTAATTGCGCCCGTTCCCGCCCCTACTACGGCTCCTTTTGCCGTGTGGTTCCATCCTTTTTTACGTCGTTCTGCTGGCGCTGCTGTGCTTGTCGCAACAGCCTCGGTATTTTTTGCTTCCGCAACACGTGCTTCCTCAGCCTTTTTCTCTGCTTCGCGATTGGCCATCACTGTATTCATTGAATCCACAATCGCTTTTTTCTCCATCACATGCTTCATAGAATCGATCGCGAACTGTTTTTCTTTCAGTAAAGCAGCCTCTTTATTAGTGCCGCTGTTGCACGATGCCATGAAAATTGCCGCACTGATGATCGAAATGGGTAACTTGTTCATTTTGATGTTAGGTTGGTTAACATCACGGATTAGTCCTAAAACCGTGCCAAAGTAATTAAACCCATTCCCCGCATCCGGCTTCCAGAGCCCGATACGGGGAAACGCCATCCTTCGATTGTACAAAGTGGTGAGGTTGTCTACAATTCTGAGGTGTTTTTGAAAATGGCATCTATTCAACCACAATTTCAAGACCAAGTTTTCAACTGATACCAATTTTTGGTACTTTCACCTCATTAACACTTTGATAGGTAAGGAATATGCCGAAAAACACATCCATATCAATTGGCCAGCATTTTGATTCTTTTATTCAAAACCAGGTTAACTCAGGTCGCTATGCATCTACAAGCGAGGTCGTGCGTGCCGGGTTGCGGTTATTGGAACAGGAAGAGGAAAAGCTGCTGTTGCTAAGACAGGCTTTGATCGACGGAGAACAAAGCGGCTGGGTTGAAAATTTCGATCCAGAGAAATTCAAAACAGGTCTAAAACGTAGGACCAAGATCTAATGTTGAATTACCGAATCAGTAAGGCTGCTCAAAATGATCTTGAAAACATTTGGGAATACACCTTACGCGAATGGTCCTCGAATCAAGCTGAAAAATACCTGGACGGTTTGTTAAACTGTTTTCAAGCGCTTGGCGACAAACGAATCGAAGGTAAGCCTGCCGAGCATATCAGGGAGGGATATTTTAAATGTCTTTTCATAAAACATCAAATTTTTTATCGAAAGTCGCCGGATTATAACATAGAAATTATTCGGGTGCTACACGTCAGCATGGACGTCGAAAAGCAATTTAATGTTCGAGAGTGAAATCTTATAACCTACCGTTGCCCACCGGTTTTCCATAGTAACATACGTTTCCAAGCTAAGCCGTTGCTGGCAGGCTTTTTGTCGAAAGGCCGGAAACTTCATCACTATGCTTCATCAGAAAACCATTGACGACCTGCTTACAATCCATGAAATTTACATGGAACCGGACGTTCCTGCCTATGAACGCGGACGGGAGATTTTAGCCAAATATCCTGATGCAAAGCGCATTGAAGTGGATTCGCATTGGAAAATCCCGGAGCTTTTTGGCTTCGAAGGCTCAGTCGATGATTGGCTTTGGAACAAAAAGAATGTTCTGATCCTGGGGACGAAGAAAGGCCTGACCTGTCGGGCCAATACGCGCAGCTCGCATTGGGTAGCGCCTTCGCAGTCCAACGGCTGCACCATGTCGTGCTCCTATTGCTATGTGCCGCGGCGCAAGGGTTATGCCAATCCGATTTCGATTTTTGTTAACATTGAGCAGATCATGAAATATCTCCGCGGTCACGCAGGGCGACAAGGAATCAAGACCGAGCCGGACGCCATTGACCCGGAATATTGGGTGTATGAAATCGGGGAAAACGGCGATTGCTCTGCCGATGCGGCCATTTGTGACAATGTCAAAAACCTGATCGACCTGTATAAGGATCTTCCCAATGCCAAGCTTACATTCGCTACGAAATTTGTAAACCGGGAAATGCTCAGTTACGATCCGCAGCGCAAAACCCGCATCCGTTTCAGCCTGATGCCGCACCAGATGTCCAAGCTGGTCGACGTCCGTACGACGCCCGTCAGCGAGCGTATTGCGGTCATGAACGAATTCCGGAAGGCTGGTTATGAGGTAAATGTGAGTTTTGCACCCGTCATTTACTACGAAGGCTGGCTCGACGACTGGTATGCGCTGTTTGACGAAATGAACGACGTCCTGGACGAAGCCACCAAAGCGCAGCTCGCGACCGAGATCATTTTCCTGACCCACAACGACTGGCTTCACGAAGTGAATATGGGCTGGCATCCCAAAGCCGAAGAAGTGCTTTGGAAGCCAGAAATCCAGCAGGTGAAATACAGCCAGACCGGCCAGAAAAATGTTCGTTACAAAAACAACATTAAGCGCGAGATCGTAAGTGAGCTGGTGAATGCAGTGAAAGAACAGTTACCTTATTGCCAGATCCGTTACGCATTCTAGCAATCGCTCAATCGTCCGCAGCATTACCGACCGGCACTTCTCCATTGAATTCAAACGAGGCGCAGACCACACCCGTGGAAGACACCGCGTGCTTGGTCATTTTGAGGCCGCTCGGTAATGTTCCTCCGGCAAATAGTCTCTTTCCCTTGCCCAGCACCACCGGATAAATCCAGACATTCATCTGGTCGACCAGGCCATTTTGAAACAGTGTCTGAATAAAATCAGCGCTGCCCCACATGTGCAAATCAGGCCGGTCACTGGCTTTCAGCTCCTTGATCTGCTCAACCGTGTCACCATTAAGCAAAACAGTGCCCTCCCAACTCGCTTCCGAAAGCGTTTTGGTAGCAACATATTTTTTAATCCCATTAAATTTCTCCGCAATCGGCCCTTCCTGCTTCGGCCAATACGGTTCCCAGATATCGAATGTAACCCGCCCCAAAAGCAGATCATAATCCGCATTCAGCACAGCAAAAAGCGATTCCCTGGTAACCTCATCCGCATAATTCGCAGACCAGCCACCCAGCTCAAAACCACCCGACGTATCTTCATCCGGCCCACCAGGCCCCTGAATAACCCCGTCCAAACTCAAATGTTCATTGATGACGATCCTTCTCATGATGTTTAAAGTTAATGTTGAAGATTTGTTTGACGGGTGCAAGTTCAGCAAACGTATGGGAACAAACGCGGTGTGAATGCGGCGATTCGGAGGGGCGAATGCGACAACAAATGTTGTCAACCACGGCTATCTTGCTGTGAACTTCTTTTTCCTGTTCTCCGGCTACGTCATTGGCTATGCATAACCCACCAGACCCTGGCTCCGAAAAAAGCTGAAATAGCGAAGCCTAGGAAAGCACCTCACTGCGCCGGAACCGCCGTTTCCGAACCGGCGCAGGTTCCGGCTCCGGCAGAGGATTAAGCGTAATCTCCAATTTATTCCCAAAACACCGCACCGTAACCTCATCCCCACATTCAAACCCCGCATCCAGCAGCCACTTCCCACGAAGCCTGATTTCTGGCATTATCACGTACTGGTGCCAAGCGCGGGGAACGTGTTTGCTGTAAACTGTTAGGTGTCGCTCGGTGGGTGGTGTAGATTTTATTTCCTGTGTCATAGTTTGTAGGTTTTGCTAGGCAATATTAACACAGAAACGATTAGCAATTACAAATTTGTGATTTGTAATACTTTGTTTTTCAGATGGTTGAAGATTAGGAGTTTGATGTGATTTGCTAATTGTTTTACACGAGATGCTAAACAATGATCGTTTTGTGTTGATTATTAAGGGTGTTAAAAAATTTAAAAAAGTTTTTGAGAAACATACATTGCTACGCTCATCGTAAAGTCGAGTCAATGTAAAATCTGCAAACTAATCTTCTTATATTCGCGAACCCATCAGGCTAAACAAAAACACTACTACACATGCAGAATTTAACAGAAGAAAAGAATAAAACAGACGTCTGGTTTGACGATTTTGTATCATCCATTCGCGTCGATCAACTTGCATTGGAAACAGGCGTAGCCAGCGAGGAGCAAAAGCATTTCTATGAGACGCTCATCAATGGAAGCATTCAGGATATGATGGATACGGGCATGAAAACGGCTCAGCAATACTATATTCAAAACATGCTAGTTGACTACATTCATCTTTTGAAGAGTTTCGAAGACGCCCCGTTTTTGAAACTGGCTGTGAGCTTTCACAATTCCGAACTTCTCGTTTGGGCAGAAATCCAGGATGACGCCAAAGATGTTGAAGGAGCGTTAATTATGGCAGAAGCGAAAATCAATGGAAAGTATCACAAACATGGTTTCGATATGACGACGACCATTGTTAAGCAATGCGACGCGCTTCCCGTTCCCAGCCATTATAACTTTTTGTTCGGCAAATAACACCACACACTTTTGGCACTTCTTGAAGATCACCTCCGTCAGGCTACACGAAATCTAAAATTTCTCGAAAACATTAACCAACTCGTCACCGATTCACTGGATTGGCAGGTTACCACATGTTTTTACGCTGCCTTGCATCTCATTAATGCGCATCTGGCTAGTTTCGGGATGCAATAAGAAACCCACCACGACGTCGATGACGCCATCAATCCCGAGCATCATCTTTCACCCTGCAAAGTCGGTGAGGATACGTATAAGGCCTACAGAATGCTCTACAACCTCTCCCGCCGCTCGCGCTACTTGGTAATGGTAACCAACAACCGCGTAGTCGACACCGGCAAAGCCGAACTCACCCATTCCAAACACGAAGCCCGTGCATTGTGGCATTTGAATACGGTGTTGGTATTTTATGGTAAGCCGTATAATACTCAGATTTTTTCGATGAAGATTCAATGTGAAGAATTGAGTGCCGGGGAGGGGGTTGCGATTTTTTTAAATTAAATAAAATTCATTATTCACTCAAAATTAGCATGTTACCTATTTATAACCGATAGACGGTGATATATTCAAAAAAATATTTTGGAGGATATTATTAACTATCAGTAATAATATCTATACTTGCATAAGTTCTTTGACATATGGTTCGAATGCAATAGCTAAGAGGAGATTCTTTATAGTTCTTCGGAGCAACCCGTACGGGTCTACCTTGGGCAACAGTCATTATCAGTATCAGTGACTAGTCCAGATTTCCAATTAATTTATTTTATGAGGAAAGGAATAATTAAGGAGTGAATGAGAACATCGCTTACACTCTTAGCAAAGGCGATATTGGCAGTGAGGAAAGGACAATATTGTCCCTTTGCTTAAATCTTTTTAGTATGCCAAGAATAAAACAGATTCGAATCATTGACGGTTTCATTGTTGACATTGAAACCGTATTAAAGGACCGGTGTTCTCTTTCGGAGGAAGATAGAAATATCTTTCAGGAAGCGTTAGATGATTTAAGATTTTTAAGAAAAAAGAAAGGAAAAACAAATGAGGAAATTTTACAAATTGTAAAACGAATCGTTAAAGTGTTTATCCAAATTGAATGTTAAAAATCTGCCTTATGAAAATCACGAAGTTTCAGATCCGAACACTCCTTAGTTGCTTTTAATTTTATTTTCATGGACTTAGGTACAGCTATAAAAGACCAAAGAAAAAACAGAGGCCTTACTCAACAAGAGTTCGCCGCCAGCTGTGATATTACTCAGACCTACTTATCTCAGATTGAAAACAATCAGAAAGAGCCGAATCTTTCAACGCTGAAAGTTATTAGTGAGAAACTAGATCTGCCACTTCCATTCTTATTCTTTCTCTCTTTATCAGAGGATGATGTTAAAACAGAGAAACGCGAGGCATATAAAATGATTAGTCCGTCCGTTAAAGCTTTCGTAGATGAATTCTTTAAAGTTTCAGAGAAATGAGCTAAAAAAGTTAGCCGTTACTCTTAATACATCATCCAATACTATAATTTACATTTGTAATAATTTGGATAAATATTACAAAGAGTGGACTGAGAAGAAAATTGACAAAACCACTGGCTTGATAAAAACTTACCCAGATGGAACTCCAAAAACCAGAGTGATAACTCCGTCGATGGGTAAACTAAAAGAACTTCAAAAACTCATTAAAAAGAATATTCTAGACTCCATTATTTTTCCTGAATATATTCAAGGTGGCGTAAAAGGCAGGAGTAACATCACCAACGCGAAGCTTCATCAAGGTAAGAAATACAAATTCACTACGGATCTGAAAGATTTTTTTCCAAGGATCTCCAATAAACAGGTGAATAAAGTATTTATTGACTTAGGCTATTCCCAGCACTGTGCACATTTCCTTACCAAGCTTTGTACTTATAAGGGACATCTACCTCAGGGAATTCCAGTAAGCACTCACATTGCCAATCTAGCATTTCTTCCGACCGACAAGTTGATAATACATCTACTCTCGGTGAATAAAATTACATACTCGCGATTCGTGGATGACATAACAATTTCCTCTCAGTCGGACTTTCAGTCTACACTTCAGCAGGTGCTCAATACCATTAAGTCTGGTGGCTTTTCGATCAGCTACCGAAAGACAAGTTACGCCGGCATTGAAATGATCACTGGTATTAGAGTATTTAACAACAATATTGACGCGCCGAAAAAAATCAAAGAGGCTGCTAAATTGGAGATCGATAAAGACATTAAACCTTACACAAGATATTTGGAAGCGATCCAAAGAACTAATAATCCAAAAAAATAATTTTAGTAGCTAACGAACTTTTCTGGATAGTAACATCAAGCGGCGGGAAAATCACCTTCTTTCTCATTTGACTCATACGCAACTAGCGGATAATACTTCTTGTAAGTAATCCCTTCTATACCTAATCCAGGTAAATTCTTAATTAAATGGAATGAGGTTATCAGATTCCTTCTTTTCTGCTGACCACTTATTAAGTCCGAATTAATTTCCCATTTTCTTCCAATACTGGCAAGACTATTTAAGAATAGAAGCGATTGCTCATATGTTGACATTTGCGCTCGCAACATTTTACCGTAGAAATATCTACGATCCCAATCCATCCAATTCTGATCATATAAATAGGAAAATGATTGATATAAGTGCCTAAAATAGTGCCCCAGTCGATGTTGTTGTCCACCATAATACTTTGCAAACTTCGTCTTAGTTTCGATACGTGATGACAGTACTGCGACATTAATGATAAGCTCAGTCTTTGACGTATCATCATCAGATTCGCCCTGATTGCCAATAATCTCCATCCAAATTTTCCAATTGTCTTCATCCTCACGCTTTGGTTTTTGACTTAAAAATGCAATCAATTTTTTATAACTTGGCTCGTTATATTTCATTGAAAATGAGTACTCTAACAAGTCTTTACCCTCGCTATTTAATCCGTAAAAAAATATTGAATAGGCAACATCAATCATAACAAGTTCATTGACGTCAATATTGACATTTCTTTCCTTTACCAATCCCATTAAAAAATCTCTATGAGTCTGGTTTACAAATTCATTCATTAAATCTGATCCGATAAACAATTTGCATTCGTTGTAGCACAATTTAAATTCATCAATTAGGATTCGGAATACCTTCTTATGATTTGACTGCCACATATCTCCACGCTTTGGTCTTCCACAAGAATCTTTATAAATAGTATTCGGATCAAACTTTGTGTAGTTCATTTCTGAAACATTCTCTTTGTGTAGTTTTATCATTTCAAAGAAAGTTGCTTCGAATCTGTCAGTTCTATTTTGTTCAGTCTGTTCTTTAAAAGACATTATGATCATTAATGTTCCTCCCAACGCAAAAACCGTCCCAACTACACCGCCAATAAAATCTCCGAATTGACCTGTTATTTCATACTCTACATCCGTTTTGGCAAAAAGCCAGAATCCGTCTGCATACATATCTATTAGATAGCCAACTATTACAATATTACCTATAACAATTATTATCCACGCGGCAATTTCCATCCAAGACATTCGTATAAACTCGCGTAAGATTTTGTCTTTAAAAGAGGGCTTTGACTTTTGATTAAGGTCTGGCATCATAAGAATTTAGTCTTTTTGTAGAAAAGGGATAATTTCTATGAAAATAGACAAAAACACATCAAAATGTTTGGAATGAAATACAAAATGCCATCAAGGTACACTTGTAAATGTGGATTGCCACTTCGCGAGCGCACAACATCAATCAACCTTCATTAATTGCACTATTCCACCAAACACCTTCAACATCAGAAGAACTTCCACCTCCACACCAGTTTCACTAAACTATTGACACACAACCTGCGTTTATAAGTTTGAGCGGCCAATACAGCCGCTTCAAAACTTGAAACATCTCCGTTCAAATATAACATTTACAACAAACACATTTAAAATTACCCGAACGGAGATATAAACACAGCAATCATGATAAGATTAAAAAATTCCCTCAGAGACATTAAGAAGCAAGCGAAAGGAAATGGATTGACAAAAAACCGTTACTCAGTTCTTTACACACTAAAAGGCCGGTATCAGCATGTTGGATGTTCTTCAGAGGAAGAGGCGCAGCAGGTGCTGGGGATGTTGATGACGGATGGGAACCGTATTCCGGTTGGGATTTATGATGCTCACGAGGATTCTTTTGAATGGGAGATCATTGGCCAGTATTTGCATAGCCAGGATTTGATGAGCGATCCCGAAAAACGTTTGCAAGAAGTCATGACGGTTTCACGTTCACTCCGCAGAAGAGATTCAAGCTGGGAGCCTGGTTACTTGCAGAAGCCTAGCTTTTTTGCATAACAATCTGATAATAAGAATGGGCGTAACAATACGCCCATTCTTATTGGTCATAGACCTCTTTTCTGTCACCCACCGCAACAACCATAATTAGTAATTTCCCATCATTTACTTCGTAAGAATCCGATAGTTTCCTGCTCTCGCACGAAAAACGTTTTCGGACCCTTTTAGCTTTTTAATTCCTGCTTGATAGGGATCGTTTATTAAGGAATCGATTTTTGCGAGAATTTGCCGAACTGCAGTTGCAGGTAATTTGGAAAGTTCTTTCAGTGCACGTTTCTCATACTGAACCGTGTAAGTTATTTAATCTTACCATTTTTCCGTAAAAACTCCATTGCCTCGGTTCGTGACACAAATTCTCCATCCTTACGCTCTTCGTAAAGTATTGTGTCAATCAAATCTTCAACAAGGTCAGTTTTGACGTTGGCATTGATTGTAATCCGCTTAACTTTTCCTTTTGGTGTGTATTCAGTTTTTATACCTGCCAATTTCATAAGATAATGTGTTTGCTTGAACAAAATTAGGTTTTCGAATAGAATAAAAAAAATCCTCAGCCGATGATCGCTCCCTGCGTTCAATCACATGTGCAACACCACCAAAGCCACAATCGCCGGCAAGGCCTGCACGAAAAAGATCTTCTTGCTAGCGGTTACAGCTCCATAAATTCCCGCCACTATTACACAAGTCAAAAAGAAAACGGCAATGTAAAAGGCCCATTGGCGGTCCTCTATGAAGAATGTCCAAATCAGGCCCGCTGCGAGGAATCCATTGTACAGTCCCTGATTGGCTGCTAATGTTTTTGTAGGTTTAAACAATTCCGGGGCGAGGGAGCCTTTGAATATTTCCTTGCCTTTGGTTTCCCAGGCGAACATTTCAATGTAGAGAATGTAAAGATGTTCGAGCGCCACGAGGCCGACGAGGATTTTGCCGAGGATTTCCATGAAGGATAGGGTTAGATTTATGACTTTTTATTCTCAATATTAACAAAAAAAGAGCTGACCATTCTAATGTAGGAATTGGCCAGCTCTTTTCTTATTTCAATGTCTGATTGCTATTTCAAGCCCTTCCCAGTAGCGGCCCAGTAAATCCCGCCATATAGGTGGTCCAGAAACGATTGATCTGAGTAAACCAAACCAATGTGGCCCAGGCCGGTGTAGAAGGCGCGGCCGCCGTCGTAGTTGTGATACCAGGACATAGGGTGTTCGGCGCCCATGCCGGTGCCTTGGTTGGTTTTTGGATCGTAAGATTTTTCGTCCAGGGTGATCAGGATTTTAAGGTCGTCGGCGTTGTATGGTTTTTTGTATTCATACCATTCGTCGGTCCAAAGCAGGCGTTTCGGGAAGCGTTCCAGGCCTGGGAAATTGCTGTCCTTTACGTCCAGAAATGCCGTTTGCTGTGCAGGGTGGGTTTTGAAATACATCCCTACCAACTTGCCGTACCAGGCCCAATCATACTCTGTATCAGCTGCGGAGTGGATCCCTACATAGCCTTTTCCGCTTTTAATGTATTTTTCAAATGCCGCTTGCTGCGCGTCATTAAGCACGTCGCCGGTGGTGTTCAGGAAGATAACGGCTGCGTAGTTGGCCAGGCTTTTGTCGTTGAAAACATCTGCGTTTTCCTGCCAGTCGACAGAAAAATTGTGGCGGGAAGCCAGATTGCGGATTCCGGATACGCCTTCGTGGATGGAAACGTGGTGAAAACCAGCGGTTTTGGTAAATAATAAAACTTTAAACTGCTGCGCCTGGGCGTATGCCGCGCTCACGATGACAAGAAGCAGTGGCAGTAATTTTTTGAACATAATGTTTTGAGATTCGTTGTTTAAACGGGGAATTTGTAATTACTATTAAAACAAAAAGCGCACAGAATATACTTTCAGCGAGCGGTCAAATCTTTCCAGACAATGCGCGTGTCGTAATCCGTATAGTGCACATATTTCCGGTTTTGCATCCATAAAAGCACATTTTTGTCGCCTTTCTTTTTATAGCGCGGGATAACAGGACGAACATTGTCCAGCTCCGAATTTCGGGTAACGGGCGTTATTTTCCAGGTTTTACCAAGATCGCGTGTTTCGCCTTTTGAGATCTCAAACACATTACCGACCTCGTGCGAAAAATAAACAATTGAAGGATCCAGCGGATCAATTGTCAGGCCGCCGGAGTAGTTTTCTTCGCGCTCCTTTTTGCCTTCGGGCGTTTGTGGAAACCACTTTCCGGAGGCGATCAGATGATGGTCGTTCCATTTTTTACCATCAAAAACGGTGTAGTAATATTGATGATTTTCATTGGTAGGATAGCGCGTGTAAGCGACTACGGGCCTTCCTTTTGGATCAATCACGATGTCGAATATCCAGGCTTTACCCGTTTCGGGTGTGGCTTTGTAAACAACTGTGGCATCAGACGGATGAAAGGGCAGCTGATCAATGTTCGCAATCTTCGTGCCGTCTGCGCGCCAGAATGCGTCTTTTTCGTAATAACAATAGTAAACCGAATTCAGCGGCTCAGCATTAGGATGACCGTCTGTGAAAAGCAGATGGATTTTTGATTTGCCATCGGAATAATATTTGACGTAAGGCCGGTTGTTGGTGTCCAAAGCCTTGGAAGTGATCACCACCTTGGGGTCAGACCAGGTTTTACCATAGTCAGTTGATGTGATAAAATTGGGCTTAAAGCCTATCCAACGGCCAAAACTATAAATCTTATTGTTTTCTGCACTTAAGAGGAACGGATTGGCATATGTGTAAGTCTCGCGCTTGAATTTGGCGAGTAATTCGGGCGTTTGCGGTTTGAAAATAACTGAATCAGAGAATGTTCTGATATCCAGCGGCTCCAATGTCGTGTTCTGAATCACACCCATGCCGTCTTTGCTTCCGCCGTGCCAGGTGTACTGGGTCAAAATGCGGTTGTCGGGGAGTTGCAGGAATGCTGGATTGTCGTGATCGTCTACTTCCAGTTTGGTGTAAAGCGTTTTTTGAGCGGTTTTTCCGGATTTCAGATCCAGTGACGCCGCAACAATATCTCCCGACTTCGTGACCCAGCCTGTGACAATCTGGCCGTTTTTATCATTTGTATAAATGGCCCGCGGATCGCTGAACCAGCACCAGGCACCGTCTTCGGTCAATATGGACACGTTCTGCGCATTGAGCTTGACCGACAAGCACACAAATGCCAGTAATAGGAGGCGGATTTTCATCTTTTATTTTTAATAAACAACTTAAACAAACGCTTGTCTCTTCATATCCTTAAAAGCCCATTCTGCCATGGCCTGGATCACGGGTTGGAGGTCCCGGCCAGAATCCGTGAGCGTGTAAGTTACAAAAGGAGGCACAACCGGCCGCGCTTCGCGGATGAGTAATTTGTCATTTTCGAGCTGTTTGAGATGCTGGATAAGCATTTTCTCTGTAATGTGCGGCATCTCTTTCTTGATCTCCGAATAGCGCTTGCTGCCCGCCAGTAAGTGATACAATATAATGGGTTTCCAATGTCCGCCAATCTTGTTCATCACATAAGTGACCGGGCATTCCTGCATCACGATCTCCCGGTTGGCATTGTATGTCGAGCTTTCTTTGACCTTTGTCATGGATACATACTTTGGGGTAAGTACTTGTAGAAAAGTAAGTACAAATATAGCTTTGCAACATCATTAAACAAAAAAACAACATGAAATATATCATCACAGGATCACTCGGAAATATCAGCAAACCCGTTACAAAAAACCTGGTTGCAGCCGGACACGACGTAACGGTTATCAGCAGCAGCGCAGACAAAAAATCAGAAATCGAATCCCTCGGTGCAACAGCCGCCATTAGTTCTTTAACCGACTCAGCATTTTTGAAAGACACATTTCAAAACGCGGAAATGGCTTACCTGATGATCCCAAGCGATTTCGCCCTTACTGATTATGCCAAATTCCAGCTAGAAGTGGCTGACAAATATGTAGAAGCACTAAAAGGCAGCAACATTAAGCACATCGTACTCCTCAGCAGCCTGGGTGCACAAATGCGGAAAGGTGCAGGTCCGATCGATGCATTGGGTTATCTTGAAGAGAAATTGCTGGCACTGCCCGGCCTGCATGTAAATTTCCTCCGCCCCTCCTACTTCTTCTCCAACCTGTTCAGCCTCGCAGGCATGATCAAGCACGCGGGCATTGCAGGAAATAATTTCGGAGACACGGATGAAAAGCTGGTTCTGACCCATACCGACCACATTGCTGAGGTTGCAACGGCAGCACTACTAAACCCCGCCGAAGGGAAAACCGTCACCAACATCGCCAATGACGAGCGCCATCCAAGCGAAATTGCTGCAATCCTGGGCAACGCAGTCGGTAAAGAAAACACACCCTGGATCACATTCTCAGACGAAGACGCCTACAACGGAATGCTCGGTGCGGGGCTGAACGAAAGCTTCGCAAAACTTTACAAGGAAATGGGCCAGGCTCTAAGAAGCGGGCAAATGCAGGAAGAATACTGGAAAAACCGCCCCGAGCAGCTGGGCAGCTATAAACTGGAAGACTTTGCTAAGGAGTTTGCCGGGGCGTATGCAGGAGCTTAGTAAATGTTAAAAAAGCGCCTGAAATTCTGGAAGCAGTAACATAAAAAGCGACCCTGAATATCCAGGGTCGCTTTTGACTTTTACACTAAATATCACTTTCCTATCATTTCCCCATCCGCAACCGCGTCTGTGCTCCGGCATCTGCGTCCTTTAATGCTATTTTCAAACCTACATCTTTTACCGCGCTCCGGTCGATGACCAGCGTAACTTGCTGGATGCCCGGGGTTAGGTTGGTGGTAATGTTGTCGCCCGACATTTTTACGGGTTTGCCGGCGATATAGGCGGTGATTCCGTTTGAAATGTTTGAGGTTAATGTTACGCTGCCTTTTGTTAAGACCTCAATTTCAAAACGGACAACGCTGAATGATTTGCCGGCCGTGGTTTCCACAACGGGCACTTCGTCGAGGGGCAGCTCACCTGAGACTTTGCTGTAAACGGGAGCGTAAATGACTTTTGAGCTCTTTGTTACGGTAAATGCGCCTTCGCTCATTCTGTTTGCCGTTTGTTTATCAGCGGTAACAGTTTCCCAGCGTCTTACAAACCTGGTGTTGGGCACGCGGAAGTCTCCGGATTCTCCCATTTTTGTTAAGAAGCCGACTAAATTGATAAACTCAGTCTGGTCGAGGCTGGCAGTGAGGCCGGGAGGCATGAGGGACCCCGGGACTTTTTCCATCACTTGCAGCTGGCTCTTTGCAATGGAAACCTCCTTGCCCGTCACGTCACGTATAATCACCTCCGATGCGCCGTCACTGGCCAGGTAACCCAACATTTCGGAGCCATCTTTCTTCACAACACGTTTCAGGTCATAACCTTCTTTAATCGATAAATTTGGATAAAGAATGGAGCGGATAATGGTTTCAGGAGGTGAGCTGGTTCCCAAGCTGCTCAAATCCGGCCCGATCAGACCACCTGCGCCGCCAATGGCGTGGCAAGTTGTGCAGCTTGCCTCAGCCCTGCGGAAAATTTGTTCCCCTTTTGCAGGATCTGCCTTTTCCCTTACAAGTTTGGCGAGGCCGGCGATTTGGTCATCATTCAGGTCCTGCGGCATTTTCTGTGTCGGCATTGAGCCGCCTGAGGCTTCCAGTGCTTTTTTGAGTGCAAGCATCTCATCAATGTTCTGACGCGTCCATCCGGCGCGCGTTTGTACAAGGCGGCGACCGGCTTTGGCCGTGGCTTCCGGGATTTTCTTGGCAGCGATGGCGTCAGCTAATGCGGCAGCGCCGGGGTTGGTTGAGATAAATGCCATGAAAAGATCGCTCATATCGGTGTCGGCTGGCAATGTCCGCATCAGTTCTGATCCGATGCGTGCTGCCTCTTTGGGATCTAGTTTGGCCAATTGCGCCGCGGCGATCATACGCACTTCCGGCGCATTCTTTGCACCAGTCATATCCACCGTTAGTTTAGTCGCCTTTTCCTTATCAATGGCTGTTAATGAGGCCAATGCTGCTTTTTTCGTACTTGGCGTGCCTGACTGTATCAAGCCCGTCAGGCGCTCGTTCAGTTGCGTCAATTTCCAAAGACCTATCAATCGGATCGCGCTCAGGCTTACGGCTTCGTCGTCGTTACCAATAAAATCCGCGATTCGCTCGGGTGATTTGTCAGGTTTCACATTCCGCTGGCCAGCAGCATCTTCCAATGCGGCCAGCTGGGCAGCAGCGTTTTTATCCTTGCTGGTCAGTGCCAGATCCAGCAGCATATTAAGGTCAGATGGCTGCCCCAGCCTTGCAATGCTGGTGAGCACATCTTTCTGATATTCTTCCGGAACCTGGCCTTTTTGATAAAGCTGCACAAGCAGCGACGCTGCCTCAGGACTTGTTGCCGACTTCAATGCATAAGCCGTTTTCCTGGCATCGCCCAACAAATTCGGTTCCGTCTTCATTTTAGCAAGCCACATCGGCTCCAATTCTCTCACCGTTTGCCATAATGCAAAATCCAGGAATTCATCCATTTGCCCGTCCAGAACAGATAATGCATTTTTTGCGGCATCAGCCGTTTTGGTCTTACGCAACGCAATCACCGCTTCCATTCTCACCTGTGCATGTTCATCTTTTACTGCCTTAGCAAGCAATGCAGGCGCATTCTGCACCTTCGGAAACCATAATTCCAACGCACGCAATGCTGCTGCACGCGCGTTATGACTTTTTGCATTCAGCAATTCAAGTAAAATCGGCTGGTTAAATGTTTCGAGCGTCTGATAAACCCAAAGCGCTTCAAGCAGATTGTGCTCGTAATTCGCATCATTTTTATCCAAACCTTGCACCCATTTTTCCAAAGCGGGCACCACTTCTTTGGCGCCTTTTGCCTTCAAAACCTGCTTAGCCTGCAAGCGTGTCCATTCTTCGGGTAATTTTAATGATTCCAGCAGCTCCGTGGTGCTTGCTTTTGTTAATTGCGGCTTGGTAACCAGCGGACGGTTTTTTGCGACGATCCGCCAGATGCGGCCATGCTGCTGATCGCGGCGCGGGTCGTGGAAATCTACTTCTCCATGCTGAATGATCGGGTTATACCAGTCGGCCACGTATATCGCGCCATCGGGACCCACATTGATATCCACCGGACGGAACGCCACATTGTCTGTCCACATCAGGTCGTCTGCCTGTTTTGAAGCGTAACCTGCGCCTTGTTCTTCGAGTTTGAAGCTATTGATCCGGTTGGCGCGGAAGTCGTTGGTGATCATTCTGCCTTGCCATGCGTCGGGCAAATGTTTTCCTGAAACCACATCCAGACCACTGTGTTTAGGCTGACCGGGATTAAGGCCCCGCATAATGCGTGCTGCGCCCGGTGCTGTCACAAATGTTGCTCCCGGAAATCCGTAGTTAATGCCCTCGCCGCCTGCTCCATCCGTAAGAAACGATTGTCCCCAACGGTCAAATTGCAGTCCCCAGGGGTTAACCAGCCCTCTCGCATACACTTCCATGTCCAGGTTACGTGTGTTAAGTGCCCATACACCGCCGCCTTCCAGACGTTTTATGCCAAAAGGCGTTTCTACGTGGCTATAAATGTAGATCGACTGGTTGAAATACATTCTTCCTTCCGGTCCCCAGCGGAATGTGTGGATCAAATGGTGCGTATCACCCGTTCCGAAACCGTTCAGCACGCGGCGCTTTTTGTCTGCTTTGCCATCGCCGTCCGTATCCGAGAAATGCAGGATCTCGGTTGAATTGGCCACATATACACCGCCGTCACCCGGCAAAATTCCAGTGGGCTGGATAAGTCCTTCGGCAAAAACGGTTGACTTGTCGGCCTTGCCATCGCCGTCCGTATCTTCCAACACAAAAATCTTGTCATTAGCAGACTCGCCCGTTTTCAAATGCGGGTAAACTGTGCTGCTCACCACCCATAGGCGCCCTTCCGCGTCCCAGTTCATCTGAATAGGCTTGGCCACCATCGGGTCGGAGGCAAACAATGTGACCTCAAAGCCATCCGCAACCTTGAAGGAAGCGAGTTCTTTCTGAACATCCGGATCGGGATCTTCTTTAATGTTCTGAACCTTATTGGAAGAGGTCGTCAACAGGATCGTCGCCATAAGCGTCGCTCCGTATAGTAACTTGGTTGCTTTCATATTTTTGTAGGCAGCTAGCACCACCCTATATCTTTGTAAGTATATCTAATAGTTTGTCAGCCCGAGCGGAGCCGGGGGCTAATCCATTTTTCTCAACTCATACACCACTTCCTTCGGCTCGCTGTTGAGGATGATCTGGCCTTCGAGCCATTTGATCAGGATGTTTTGCTCTTCGAGACCTTTCACATGACGGCCCTGCTCGTAACGGCGGAAACCAATGATGTAAGTTTGGTTCAAAGGACGATATTGAAAGAAGTGTAATTCGTTCTTTTTCAATATCATATTGCGAATTTCAGCAACCTTGGCAAATTGAGGGCCTTGCTTTATTTCAACACCTTTTTCCCAATCCTTCGCTGACGCCGACGCTACCTGATCGTTTTCTGAAAACAATGCGTAATAGCCCTTTTTCAAACCTGATATCCTGACTGTCCGGGCATTATCTGTGATCCAGTCAGCGGATTTGGGTGAAGGCAATGGCAGATATTTGTTGTCAACCGCAAATCTGGCTAAGACACCCTCCTTATCTGGGGTTAATGATCGACCATTCGAAACGTCCGCTTTATTATCGGCGATACTGACGGCTGTTGAGGCTTTTGCAGCATCCAGGCCCAGCGCTTTTTCAAGCGTTGTGGCCAGATGGTAATAACCCAGCTCATTCAGATGCACGGTATTTTCAATGATAGAATCCTTTTTACTGGCGTTCAGGATCGGGTTGTAAATGTCGATGAACTGCTTTTTGCGCTGCGCTGCTACTTCCGAAATGGCTTTGGAATACAATTCCAGATCTGCATTGCGCTGGCCGATGCGTTGTGCCGTGTCGCTGGAAACGACCGGGATCGTGGATAGCAAAATGGCCTGCGCGCCAAGCGCTTCGATCTTGTCCAGAAGCTTGTTCAAACCTTCCTTGAAATGCGGCAAGCCTGCCTGTCCGTCCTGCGCTTCCACGCCGCCGTAACCCAGAAAAACAACCGTTGGCTGGGCCTTGGTAATGTCCTCCATCAAATGTTCGTAAGGCGTGGGCGGGTTGGTGTAAGTGCTTCTTCCCTCTCCCCAAACATTGTCGCCCGTCCAGCCCAGGTTCCTGAATGTCACGCCCTTATCTGCAAAACGTGTGGTCAGGGCGAGTTCCAGATAACCATACTGAAAATCGTTTTCAAAAATGGAACTGCCCAGGAATACGACCCGGTCGCCGTCTTTCAATGTAAAGGCTGTTGCAGGTTTTGTCTGGGCGTAAAGGGAAGGGATTGGTAATGTACTGAACAGGAATAAAATATAGCCAAATACAGCGGCTATCCGGGTCTTTCTCATGCATTCTGGGTTTAGGATTATTATTTTATAATCTATAAAGTAGAATGCGGAGATAAGTTAACCGTTGAGGGGCATAAATATATGCCCGCACAGCTTTACAACGACCGGCGAAAGTCTGGCTGTGCGGGCATTGCATTGAGGATCAGTTGAATGACTGCCTGAATTCCAGCGGGGAAAGCGCCGTTTTACGTTTGAAGATTTTGTTAAAAGACTGCGGATGCTCGAAACCCAGCTGATAGGCGATCTCGGCAATAGAAAGATTGGTGGTGCTCAAAATGCCTTTTGCCTTCTCAATAAGCTTATTATGAATGTGTTGCTGCGTATTAAGTCCTGTGTAAGTGCGCAGCATATCGCTCAGATAATCGGGCGAGACATTCAGTTTTAAGGCTACATCTTTCACAGTCGGCAATGCCAGGTTTGCGTTGTTGCTGAAATGTTCGTCCAGCAATTCTTCCAGCTTTACGAGCATGTCGTTATGCGCGGCTTTACGCGTGATGAACTGCCTGTGATAGAAACGATCCGCATAGTTAAGCAGCACTTCTATTTGCGAAATGATAACGCGCTGGCTAAAATTATCAATGTTAGCTTTATATTCCTGTTCAATATTTTCCAGAATGTTATAAATCACATTCTCCTCTTTTTTGGATAAATAAAGCGCCTCATTGACGGCATAGGAGAAGTATTTGTAATTTTTGATCTCCTTAGCAAGCGGGTAACCCAGGAGGAAATCCGCATGGAACATCAGCATAAACCCCGAGCAAGGCCTGTCGTTCCGTTCCTCCCAGCAAAGCTGGCCGGGCGAAATAAAGGACAAGACGCCCTCATCAAAATCGTAATAACTCTGCCCGTAACGGACCTTGCCCTGAAAATCCTTCTTCACCGCGATCATGTAAAAATCGAGCACACAACCGTCGCTGAGGTCGATGGGAGAATTGTAGATCTCGTCAAAGCGCACAACGCTCACCATCGGGTGCTCTATTTCCTTGATGCCATACATGCGATGGATTTCACCAATCGAGCTGATTACCAGCGGACTATTCCTTTGCTTTTTCATATATTATTCGTCAATCCAGCCCATTCCGGCTTCGTCGTAACGTGCGCCGGTAACACCCAGCGGCACAATGCTTTCCAGGTTTGTCACTTCCGCTTGTGTTAATACAATGTTTGAGGCCGCAATGTTCTCTTCAATGTATTTCACGCGCTTCGTTCCCGGAATCGGCAGATGCCCTTTTGCAATGACCCATGCAATGGCAAGCTGCGACGCGGTAACGCCTTTTTCCAAAGCCATTTTTTCGATCGCATCGGCGAGTTCGAGGTTTTTGTAAAATTGCTCTCCCTGAAAACGCGGGATCGAACGTCTGAAATCATTGGCAGGGAAATCGTCCGGGCTTTTGATCCTTTCACCAGAAATAAATCCACGTCCCAGTGGCGAATAAGCGACGAAACCAATGCCTAACTCCTGCAAAGTATCCAAAATTCCGGCTTCTTCCACCGTTCTTTCAAACAAAGAATATTCTGTTTGCAATGCTGTGATCGGATGCGTAGCATTTGCTTTCCGAAGCGTTTGAGAAGAGACCTCAGAAAGGCCCAGATAACCTACTTTTCCTTCCTTAACCAGCTCTGCCATAGCGCCAACTGTGTCTTCGATAGGCACTTCGGGATCCAGGCGGTGCAGGTAATACAGGTCAATGTAATCCGTTCCCAGATTTTTCAACGAACGCTCAACGGCTTTCCTTACATAATCCGGCTTCCCATTGAATTTCCAGGTAAGCTGCTCATTATCATCAATTTCAAAACCAAATTTCGTAGCGATAATGTAACTATCCCGGTTGCCATGAATCGCTTTTGCAATGAGCCTTTCGTTCAGTAGCGGGCCATAAAGATCGGCGGTGTCCAGGAAATTCCCGCCTAGTTCCAGCGAGCGGTGAATGCTTCTGATCACTTCGCCTTCGTCTGCTTTTCCGTAAATATCAGCGCCCGCAATCTGCGTCATGCCCATGCAACCCAGTCCTATATTGGGCACTACCAGGCCCTGGCTTCCTAAATTTACTGTTTTAATGTTCATCTTTTTTTGCTTTTAGTACAATACAAAACTACCGTAAACTAAAAATCGGGCTGTATCCAAATCAGGGAAGGTTGTATCCAAAAGCCGGGACGCCATTTTTACATGAATTTTCCGACATTCGTCCCTTGTCAACCCATACACTGCATACATTATACAGCATGAGATACTGCTATGTTTTCCTGATCATTCTCGTTATGAAATCCACTGCCGCACACGCCCAAACGGAAGCGCCCATCCAATCGCTGAACCATTATGTGACCTTCCTGGACAAATCGTCCGAATCGCTCATCGCACGTTTTAAAATGCTGGCCGGTTACCAGGACGCGGTAAACCGGTATAGCAAAAGGCCCGTTTCGGAGCTGAGATTATCCTCTTCGGGACCATTGGAAGATTATTATTTCAAAAAAGCAGTGGCCGTAAATGGCTTGCCGGCCGCGGAAATGGATGATTTGAACAAAAAAGCAAAGGAGATCTGGGATTTGGTTAATGAGGTAGACGTTGCTTTCAAGGAGCTGGAAACGCATGTGCGCCTGAAAGCCTATCAAAAAGATAATCTCAAACAATCCGCTGAATATGTAGCTAAAATCCAGCCTTTGTTTGAACGGTTCGCCCAGGAGAAAGATGCCCTTTACCAGCAAGTGCAGCACATTTATCAAAATCACCAATCCTCCTCCGCGACGGACCCGTATTTGGTTACCGAAAAAGCAATGGAGCAAGTGATCCTCAGTCAACGTGCATTACTCGATTCATTACCCTACCATTTAAAAGAAGAAACACCTGCCGACTGGCCGGTAGAAACGATCCGGCAAAGCATGCTGGCCGACGAAGAATTTCTCGAAACCATTTATAGCACCTTGCACATGCTCGAGTATCCGGCTGATGATATGTTAATCGCATTCAAAGCGGCCATCCTTTCGATGCAATCATTAAAAGGCAGGGCAGTTGATGACTACACGTTTGCGGCAAAGCAATCCGCCGAGCATGGAAATCGCTATTATGTGCTGCTGATGAACCAGTTTAATCAGGACCTGCTGGCATTTCACAAATCTTTCGTCACTTACAGCCAAACCAAACGCAGGCTGCTTTACTATCCCGCGTTCAGCCCGGCATTTGCAAAACAAATCCGGCGAAAACGATAGCACCGGATCCTGTTGTTACCCGCTCTCTGGATGGCTATGCGGCAAATAACATGGTGCTTTTGCTGGATGTGTCTTCTTCCATGAACTCACCTTACAAAATGCTGCTTTTGAAACGTTCTATCAAATCCCTCCTGACATTGCTTTGAGCCTGTGAACATTTACTCATTACCGAGCGCCTCCACCGGATTGCCAGTTGCCGCCTTGTAGGTTCTGGTGCTGATGATCAGCCCGCCAAGCAACAAAAGCACGCCGAAGCAAAGGCCTAATGTTTCGAAGCCAATGCTGACATGGTAGGCAAAGTTGAATAAAAATGCATACCCAGCCAGATATCCGAATGGCAATGCAATGGCGCCAGCAATGGTGAGCAATTTTATAAAATCGCGGGACAAAAGCCAGATGATCTGTGCGACTTCTGCGCCCATCACTTTTCGGATGCCCACCTCCTTAATGCGGGTTTGGGTGTTATAGGTAACCATTCCGAGAAGTCCGAGGCAGGCGATCGAGAAAGAAATGCCGAGCAGTAAAGCCATGAAGCTGATGTCGTCCATGTGCGCGTGACGCTCGTACAGGAAGTCGTCAAACCATTTTCCCTCGAAAGTTTCGTAGGGTTTCAGTTGCTTAAAAATGCGTTTTGTTTCTTCCAAAACCCTATCCTTCGAACCAGGTGTCACTGCCACGTGCATGTAACGCAAGCCGGACATTTGCGGACGAATGATCAGCGGCCGGATCTGCCAATTGAAGCTTGTAGACCGGAAATCTTTAACCACACCGGCAATCTGAACTTCTGTGCTGTCATTGAGCCAGATCGATTTGCCAATGGCCGATCTGTTATCTAAAAGATTAAACTTTCTGACCGCTTCTTCATTGATCAGTATGTGCCTGCCGGATGCTGATTTTTTCGATAAATCCTGTCCTGCAACCAATGTTAATTGCAGTGTTTTGATAAAATCGGGTGCCACGTCGCAGATAAACGACGGGATCGTCTGCTCATCTCCACGTTTCATTCTAATACGCTCCGTGGCGCCGTGATGGCCGAATGGTTCAGATATGCCCGAAACGTGTTCCACGCCGGCCAGCTTGCTTACTTCGTTGGATAATCTTTCATATGAAATGCTGTTCAACGGAATGTTCAGCACGTTTCTTGTCCGGAATCCGTAATCGCCGGTTGCCATGTAATATTGCTGTCGCATCATGGTCACGAGCGCGATCATCGCGAGTAACGAAATACTGAATTGCAAGACGATCAAAGTCTTACGGAGTGAAATTCCACGAATCACTTTCAGGCCGTTACGGCTGCGGAGCACTTCGGCAGGCTGGAAATTGGAAAGGACTTTGGCGGGGATCATGCCTGCCAGTAACCCGGCTGCAATGCTGAAAGTGACAAAGGCAGCCCAAAGTTTCCAGTCCCAGACCACGCCTCCGATCAGCCATTGCTGTACAAATGCCATCGGCTTCACGAGTTCGAGCATCATATAAGCAAGCATGAGCGCGAGCAAGGAAAGGATCACCGACTCCGCCATGAACTGGCCCAAAAGCTGCCAGCGAAGCGCGCCGGAAGTTTTCCGGATCCCAACCTCACGGGCGCGACTCATGGACCGGGCTAATGTAAGGTTAATATAGTTGAATGCAGCCATCAGCAATGTTACCAACCCGACGGCCATTTCGAGCATCAGTCCGCTGATCTGAGGCTCATAAGTGCTGTTCATTAACTCCTCCATAGCCGGAGAAATATCGGTGAGTGGTTGTGCACGAAAATCAAGAGACTTTATGCCACCGGGGGCCAGTTTAGCACTTTCCCGCTTGCCGACGGACGGCAGCGTTTCTTCCAGCTGGCCTTCTGCAATGCCCTCTTTTAACAAGATATAGGTGTAACTTTTGCCGAAATCATTCCAGCCTTTTCCCTCATCGAAAAGGCTCATTTTGTCTGCCGGCAGCGCAAAGAGGATATCAAATTTGAGATGGCTGCGAAAAGCGGTGTCGGGAACTACGGCCGTAATCACGGATGGTGCGATCCCCTCCTGCTCCAAAACCTGCCCAACCGGATCCTGTGTGCCAAAAATCTTTTCCGCCGTCGCCTGACTGATCACAGCCGTACCCGGCGCAGCTGGGAATTGTCCTTTCAAAACAGGATAGCCAAACATTTGAAAAAACGATACATCAACAGCGAAAGTGAGAAAATCCAGCCGCTTATCGTTGCCTTTCACTTCGGCATAAGTCCTGACAACGCGTGCGGCGTTCTCTACAAAACCGTAATCCTTTTTTAGTGTTTCTGCCAGCGGCAATGGTGTTGTTGCGAAGGCGGTCTTGTCGTTTTCATTGCTGATCACATCTGCGATAATCCGGTAAATGCGTTCGCCTTTCGGATGAAAATGATCGTAGTCCAGCGCTCCTTTGATATGGGCAATGGCAAGAAAACAGACCATCAGTCCCGAAGCCAGGCCGAATATATTGATGAAAGAAAAAAGCCGGTGTTTCCAAATGTTTCTTACCGCAATTTTGAAGTAGTTCTGTAACATATGATCGGTTTAGGTCAAGGATGTTATTTGTTTGCAAAACATTTGTTCCATTGCCAGCAGGTGCCTTTTTCAGCTTCTAATGCTATATTTTGCTATGCTAAACTGTACGCTTTCGGACGGAGGATGTTCGTTTTATGGTAACACGGTAAATAATTGAAACCAGCCGGTGACACATTCGTTTTGCTTTTTGATAGCCTAAATTCCTTGTTGTGGCATCATAAATGCTAAGGTCAATGAGGCGCGCTTCCTTTTACATTGTTTACTTTCTGATCCTGTTCATTTTCACAGAGCTTATATTGAGATCCGCTCTGGCGTTTTTAGGCTATCCTTTTGTAAGGCCTTCTGATTTTCTCTACAAAAAGTTCTATACAAATATGGATGTCCTGAATTCCATGAAGATCAGAAATGATGATGCAATCAAAGATGTGCTGATTCTCGGGGGATCCGTGATAAGCACGGGATATCTTAATCTGGAACCCAGGCTTGACTCACTTTTGAAACAAAAATATGGAAGCCATGCAAAATTCGCATTTTACAACATAGCAGCTCCTGCCCACACCGCACTGGATAATCGGATCAAGTACGATTTGCTGGACAAGCAAAAGTTTGATCTCGTCATTTATTACGAAGCCATTAACGACACCCACGCGAACAACATTCCGCCTGTAAATTTCAAAGACGATTACGCGCACATTAAATGGTATGACGACATTTACCTGCTTTTAGCCCACCCTGAGATCAATGTAACCGTTATTCCCTACTTGTGTGATAAGGTGATACATTATATAAATGATAAGGTCAGCCATAAGATATATCTGAGTCAATATGGTGTGGATCCGGCGTTTGCAAAGTTTGGGGCCCGGGTCCGGAGCGGGCGGGTGTATGAGCGTAACCTGAACAGGATTATCGGGAAAGCACGCAGCAAAGGCGAGAAATTGGTTCTCCTGAGTTATGCCTCTCATTTTCCCGCCAACTATCCGCTTAAAGGCGATACAAGCGATGTGAAGCACTTTGCCAAATGCAACTTCGCGACCCCTGTTACCATGTGGGGAAGTCCTGAAAATGTTAGAAAGGGAGTGGACAGGCACAATCAGATACTCCGGAAATTAGCCCAAACTTACTCTGTAACACTCATGGACATGGAAAAGCGCCTGCCCGCTGACTCTTCGTTATTTTGCGATGTCTGTCATTTGAGCGAAGCTGGTGCGACGCGCTTCGCGCAGGAACTTGCCGCTTTTATGATTAAGGAGAAATTACTCGAATAGCCAGGGATAATATTCTAAACCCTGAGCGAACCGCGGAAACCCCTTGCTGCATAATAAGAATCGGCGCCGTTATGGTAAATAAAAACGCGGTCGAAACGTCGGTCACCGAAGATTGCGCCTCCCAATTTTCTGACGTTAGCAGGCGTTTTCAACCAGCTGGATGTTTTCAGATCGAACTTGCCTAATGCCTGCAATTGCTGATATTCTTCTTCTGTCAGCAGTTCCACACCCATTTCGGAAGCCATATCCATCGCGGTGTTTTCCGGTTTGTTGGCTTTTCTGGACTCCCAGGCTGCCCGGTCGTAACACAGGCTTCTCCGGTCTTTGGGGGTTTCAGGCGAACAATCAAAGAAAATGAATTCGTCTGACTTTTTATCGTAACCCACTACATCCGGCTCACCGCCAGTCACTTCCATTTCGTCCAGCACCCAGAGCTTTTCAGGATCAGCTTCCAGTTTTGCCTTGATTTTATTCCAGTCCAGACCTTCGTGGCGGCTTTTATTCTTTTCAAAACGGACTTTTAATGTGTCCAGTAATTCGCTGGTCTGTTGCTCGGATAACTGTTTTTTATCTTTCATAGTAGTTTTAAATGCCACGGATGCACACGAATTTTGAATATTAAAGTGATAATAATTTGTATTCTAATTTCGGTTGGGAGAAATAACTTAGCTGATGATACGTCTTAATTTATTGCCGGCAGCTTCCGCGACGCTGGCCTGAAATACCAGGAAACAACTGTCAGGACGATCAATAATATGGGTCCGAAAAATTCCTTGGCACCGTCGCCAGCCGCCAGGTGAGAAAAGACAGCACCGGACATGGTGAAGAAGAAGCCTGCATATGCCCATTCTTTGACCAATGGCAGCCTGGGAAGCAGCACTACAACCACACCAAGCATTTTCCACACACCAATGACCGTCAAAAAATAAAGCGGATAACCCAGATGCGTCATCATGTCCACTTCCTCTTTGAGTTTGATGATCTGCACGGCACCGCTTGATACCATGCCTAATGAGAGCCATACAGTTGCAATCCAGTAAATGATCTTGTTTCTCTTTGTCATGATAGGCTTATTTTAACTGATATACAACTTCCTGCAATCTGTTGTGCGCCATATTAATGCCTTGTGCGAATGGCATTTTCAAGGTTTGGTCGCGCAGCGCTACTGTTTTATAGACCAGATGCATGGTCAGCTTGCTGGTTTCGTGTGTGATCTTTTCGAATTCCAGGAATTCGAGCTGAACGGCAAACTGGAACGGAGAGCCCGGCGTATTTTCCATTTCAAATGTCCGGGTAATTCTTTGGTTGGGAATATATTCCGGAAACACACCATTGGCCCTGAATACAACATTGCCCTGCGCATCGGATGTCTCGAACTCGTAGGCGCCATGTTTCCTGTTCTCCATTTTCACCACTTTTGTTCCCATCCATTGCGCTACGATCTCCGGCTCCGTGTAAGCTTTGAAAAGTAAATCCAGCGGCAGATCAAACTCCCTGGTGATGAAAATTTCCTGCTTGCCGTCTTCGGCGTGAACCTTGGTTTTGCGTTCCATATCATTTATTTGATTGATAATTTTTCATAATTGCTTCCAGCTTGTTAAACCGGTCGTCCCACATATTGCGGAACGGTTCGATGAAATCGGCCACTTCTTTCATCTTCCTTGCATTAATTTGATAGTAAATCTCCCGCCCGTTCTGGTGCTGTTCGAGCAACTCACATTCGGTAAGAATTGCCAAATGTTTGGAAACCGTAGGTCTGGCCGTATCGAAATTGGCAGCAATGGCGCCAGCTGTCATGGTCTGCGTCGCAACCAAAAGAAGGATGGCCCTTCTCGTCGGATCTGCTATGGCCTGGAAAACATCTCGTCTTAAATTCATTGTGTAGCTATTTGGCTACGAATTTAAGTGTAGTCATTTAGCTACGCAAATTTTTCATTAAATTTTTTTTAAGCCTGCTTTGTTGTTAGCTTCCGTCGCTCAAACTATCACTCTATTAATGATGGATTACTTCTATCAGCTTACTTTTTTGAACAAATACAACATTATTCTTGCCGGGCTTCTGCTAATTCTTGGTTTTACAGGGTGCAAAACATCAACAAAAGGGGATCATGAACAAGTTATGGACACATGGATTGATAGCCTGGACCGCGATTCTCGCAAGATTGGGATTAAAAAATGCATCGTGACATTTGACTCGCTAATGGCCACAATTGACGATCAGACGTTAAGTGACCGCATGCGCTACTACAAATTCATGAAGGTCCTCAGCCACAGGGATTCAACATTGACGGACAATGCGCTGAGTTACACGGATAGCTTACTACAACTGTTTCCTACTGCGCAGATCCGCCAGCAATTTCCTGCTGAATACTCCAAAGCATTACTTTTGAAAGGGGATGATTTGTTAAAACAGAAAAGATTTTACCAGGCCTACCGCAACTATTATCACGGCAAATCCTTTTTGACCAGTCTGGGCGAAACGTGTGAATGCGCCCGATACAGCAGCCGGATCGCCAGCATTTCCTTCAAAGAAGAAAACTATTACCAAGCCATAGAATATTGGAAACATGAACTGAAAGAGCTCGCTGAATGTAAGCAGTCGGGCAATTTTCAGCTTGAATTTATTGAGATGCAAGGCAGCCTGAGGAATATTGGGATAGCACATCTTTACCTTAATGAGCCGGATATTGCCTTGCAATATTTTCAGCAAGCCAGTGATTTTATTAATAAACACTCGTCAGATTTTCCAAAAGAACAGAACTACATCCGGTTCGCGCGGATTGTGATGGTAAGGAACGAGGCGGAGGCCTATTTCTTAAAAGGCGATATGCAGACTGCTGAAAAGCTCATCAAAAAATGCCTGATGCATGACCCGGAAATTGACTGGTCATTAGAAGTAGAACAGGAATCGCGGCAGTTGCTTACCAGAATTTTTATTAAGACCAAAAAATTTGACAAAGCCGCAGAGGAGCTTACAATACTGAAAAAGTTGCCGGGCGCATTGAATCATCCTGCTAATGTGATTCTTTATCAAAAAATGGAAGCCTCTATCTTATTTGGACAAGGAAAATTTGAAGATGCAGGAAAGATGCTCATCGCCGGTATGGAAGCCGACCGGGTGATGAAATTGAAGAAGAATGTGGAAAACAGAAGCGATGTAGGGCAGCTGCTGCAACAAATCCAGAATCAACACGAAGAAGAGCTCGTCGAGGAACAGGATACGCGTAAGGCTTTGCTGCTCGTATTCAGCATTTTGCTATCTGTCACCCTGGCGGTGATCGCCTACCTGATATGGCGCATTGCCCGGAAAAGTTTAAATAATTTGCGCGCTGTTACTGATTTAAATAAAGTAATCACGCAAAGCAATATTGTATTGCAAGACACCGTAAATGCCCTGGAACAAGCTGAAATTGAGAATGAACACGTTTTGAAGATCGTCGCACACGATTTGCGCAACCCGATCGCGGCCATTACTTCCGCTTCTCAACTTGTGTTTTGGGATGAAAAGCCAACAGAAGAACAAACAGAACTCATCACTAGCATTCAACAATCGGCCGGTAAGGCCAATACGCTGATCAGTCAGATTCTCCAATCCAGCTCTGATCGCAAACGGGTTGCGAAAAGTGAGGTTGCATTACAGGAGATCGTCCAGTCCTGTATTGATATGCTCAGCCACAAAGCCATTGAAAAACAGCAAAGGCTGGATTATCATTATGAGCAGGTTATGGTGCCGGTTGACAGGGAAAAGATCTGGCGCGTATTCTGCAATCTTCTTAGTAATGCCATCAAATTTTCACAAAAAGGTGGGACGATCCGTATTAATCTTAAAAAACAGGATGAAAAGGTCCTGTTAACCATCGAAGACAATGGGATAGGCATACCGGAAAGCCTGAAAGACGAAGTATTTTTGCCTTTGGGCAGTGCTAACAGATCCGGGACGGCTGGTGAGCAATCGTATGGAATCGGACTTTCCATATGCAAGCAAATTGTAGAAGCGCACGATGGCCGGATCTGGTTTGAATCCGGGAAAGAGCGGGGAACTACGTTTTTTGTGGAATTGCCAATTTGATTTACAAAACATAAAATAAATAAAAAGGGTCGTCCCGGCTAACCGGCACGACCCTACCTTTATAAAAAGCTAGCTGGATAATAACCAGACTGGCTTACTTGGCCAGATCAAATCTGTCCAGATTCATCACTTTTGCCCATGCCGCCACAAAATCCTTTGCGAATTTGGCACCTGCGTCGGCACTTGCATATACTTCTGCAACAGCCCTTAACTCAGAATTGGAACCGAAAACAAGATCCGCGCGGGTTGCCGTCCATTTAGGCTGCCCTGTGGAGCGATCGCTTCCGAGATACACTTCCTTATCCTCTCCCATGGCTTTCCAGGAAGTGTTCATATCCAAGAGGTTGGCAAAAAAGTCGTTGGTTAACTTACCCGGACGTTCTGTAAACACACCATTTTTGGAACCGTCGAAGTTGATGCTCAATGCGCGCAATCCACCCACCAGAACGGTCAGCTCTGGTGCTGTCAATGTCAGCAATTGTGCTTTGTCAATCAGCAATTCTTCTGTTGAAACCGCATAAGTTGTGCCCCGGTAATTACGGAAACCATCCGCAGCAGGTTCAAGATAACTTACTGATTCAATGTCTGTTTGCTCCTGAGAAGCATCCATGCGGCCGGGTGTGAAAGGAACCGTTACGGCATGACCCGCTTCCTGAGCCGCCTTTTCCACGGCTGCGGATCCGGCCAAAACGATCAGGTCCGCCAAAGACACTTTCTTGCCGCCCGTCTGCGTGCTGTTAAACTCGCCTTGAATGCTTTCCAAAACGCTAAGCACTTTCTGCAATTGTACGGGATTGTTCACTCTCCAGTCTTTTTGCGGGGCCAAACGAACGCGTGCACCATTGGCACCGCCGCGCTTGTCGGAACCGCGGAATGTAGAAGCCGAGGCCCAGGTCGTGGAAACAAGCTCAGAAACCGTCAGACCTGATGCAAGGATATACGATTTCAGAGCAGAAATGTCGCCGGCATCAACCAATGTATGGTCCACCGCCGGTATAGGATCTTGCCAGATCAGCACTTCCTCGGGCACTTCCGGTCCCAGGTAACGCGCACGCGGACCCATATCACGGTGCGTAAGCTTGAACCACGCACGGGCAAATGCATCTGCAAATGCGTCCGGATTTTCCAGGAAATGTCTTGATATTTTTTCGTACTCGGGATCCAGCTTTAATGCCAGGTCAGTGGTCAGCATCGTCGGAGCGTGCTTTTTGCTGCTGTCATAAGCATCGGGGATAATATCACCGGCATTTTTGGCAACCCACTGGTGCGCACCTCCGGGGCTTTTTGTTAGTTCCCATTCGAATGCAAACAGGTTTTCAAAGAAATTGTTGCTCCACTGCGTCGGTGTGGTTGTCCAGGTTACTTCCAATCCGCTGGTAATCGTATCCGCGCCACGGCCCGAACGGAAGCTGTTGCTCCATCCCAATCCCTGTGCATCTACATCCGCCGCCTCAGGCTCGTTGCCCACGTGATCCGAGGGCGCGGCGCCGTGGGTTTTACCAAAACTGTGTCCACCAGCGATCAGTGCAACCGTTTCCTCGTCGTTCATTGCCATGCGGCCGAATGTGTCGCGAATATCTTTTGCTGCTGCAATAGGGTCAGGATTTCCATCCGGCCCTTCCGGGTTTACATAAATAAGGCCCATATGCGCGGCGCCAAGCGGTTTTTCGAGCGTACGCGAGTGGATTCCTTCTCCTGGATTCTCGTCGGATGACACAACACCATGTCCTGCAACGCCTGCTACACCTTTTGCATAACGGTGATCATTGCCCAGCCAGGTTGTTTCCGCTCCCCAGTAAACGTCTTCATCGGGCTCCCAAACGTCTGCACGACCGCCTGCAAAGCCAAATGTTTTAAAGCCCATGGATTCCAGGGCAACATTACCCGTAAGAATGAGCAAATCCGCCCAGGAAAGCTTCTGTCCGTATTTTTGTTTGATAGGCCAAAGCAAACGACGCGCTTTATCCAGACTGACATTGTCCGGCCAGCTGTTCAGCGGCGCAAAACGTTGCTGTCCAGAACCACCGCCTCCGCGGCCATCAAACACGCGGTAAGTTCCTGCACTGTGCCAGGCCATCCGGATAAAAAGCGGCCCGTAATGTCCGAAATCCGCTGGCCACCAGTCCTGTGAATCCGTCATAAGCGCTGTCAGGTCCGCCTTTACAGCTTGCAGATCAAGACTTTTGAATGCTTCTGCATAGTCAAAGTCCGACTCTAGCGGGTTAGTCTTGGATGAATGCTGGCGCAGTATACTCAGCTTCAATTGGTTAGGCCACCAGTCGCGGTTTCTGGTGCCACCGCCGGCCGCATGACTGTCCATAGAGCCGTTCAGAAACGGGCATTTGTCAATGTTATTCAGGTCCTTATCCATTTTATGAGGTTATAGTTGAAAAAATCTCACGCATCTTAACTTGTGATTGGCAAGTTATGCTTTTGGAAAGGATAATCACAATCGATTAATTCTATAAATTAATAGGAAAAATCTATTCTATGATTTAGTCTTCCAGCAGGAAAACAATTTCTGTCTGCCATTTTTCAGGATTCGGTTCCAACTCCGGATCGACCAAATAAGATTCCGTGCGTCCACCCCACTCCGTTCTGCCGCCCTCTGTTGCCGACTTTTCGACAAGTCCCTGCTCCTTAATGTAATTTTCCAGCGCGACATGCGCCTGCATCATATCTTTAAAGTCTCCCGTATAAATGATGCTTGCATAATTTCCCGCTGGAAAAACACCGGCGCGAACGTAACCATCGCCCTCTACAGCCTCGTTTACAGGAAAACCAGCCTCACAATCCATCTCGCCGGATCGGGCCATTGATTTATAAAGAAAAAAATCCGGCCCGGCGGCTTTAATGCCGCGATCCTCCATGTATTGCTTGACCACGGGAATCAACGGCGGCAGCACATCCGGGATCTGCTGCATTTGAATGGTTTCTGCAATGGCCAGGTAATGCAGTTCACCACGGCGCTGAATGGTAGGTTCTGAAAGCATGATGGTTTCTATCGTTTGTTTACCCTACAAATTTACCTATCCATGTATGACCACGAAGGGCTAATCACGACAAATAAAAGGGCAAATCGCGACAAAAGCCCTGTTCGCCAGCGGCTACTTTGCACATTATAGACCAAGGACACTCATCACCGACATTCAATTCCTGATAACGTGTCAGTTAAAAGACTGCCGGAATTCCATTGGAGAAAAATTGGTTTTTGTTTTGAAGAGTTTGCTGAAAGATTGAAGATGTTCAAACCCCAACTCGTAAGCGATCTCACTGACAGACAGATTAGTAGTGGAAAGCTTCTGCTTCGCCAGTTCGATCAGTTTGTTGTGAAGATGCTGTTGCGTATTCTGGCCGGTCAGCGATTTAAGTAAACTGCTCAGGTAACCTGGTGAAATGTTGAGGTTTTCAGCAATGTACGTAACGCTCGGCAGGCCTTTCTCAACAAGCGCACCGCTGGTAAAATAATGGGTAAGCAAGTCTTCGAGCTTGGACAAGATCTCGTGGCTGGTAACCTTCCGCGTGATGAACTGGCGCTGGTAGAATCTTTCCGAATAGGTCAGTAATAATTCCAGCTGCGCAATGATCACACTTTGACTGAACCGGTCAATATTGCCCTGATACTCCTGTTCAATGCTCTGCGCGATGGTGTTGAGCATTGTTTCTTCCTTATCTGATAAAAACAGTGCTTCGTAAACCGAGTAGTTAAAAAATTCGTATTGCTTGATGGTTTTGGCGAGGGGGGCGTTCCATAAAAAGTCCGGGTGGATCAGGATCATCCATCCTTCGCGTTTGTAGCTCCCATTTCCTTTCTCAATTTCCACCCCAAAAACCTGGCCTGGCGACATAAAGAAAAGCACACCCTCATCAAAATCCTGAACCTGCTGGCCGTATTTGAACTTAGTATTTGTCACCCTTTTCATGGCTATGGAATAAAAGTCATAGATCATACTGAATGCATCTTCGGCCATCGGCTTGCTCAAATCCTCCATGTGCACCAGGCTGATCAGCGGGTGAGTCGGCTTGGGCAGGCCCGCGGCACGGTGGTATTCAGTAATCGTATGAAAATGAAAAAGCTGTTTACTGTTCATAGCACTGATAAAGTTCGGGATTATTTGGGTTGCAAACCGCCTGTCACTTAGTTTTTCGTATAAATTCCACTTTCAATATCGGCAAGCAAGGTCGAATGCTTCGAATGCCAGTTCAATTGCTCCTGCGTGCGCTTGCTTGATGTCGGGCAATCGATAGCCGCCATATGAGCGAACCAGCCAAAATGTTCGGCCGCTGCCTCATGCGCAACTGACACGACGGGCATATTCAGCTGTTTGCCAATTGCTTCCGCTATGCTTTTAACCGGAATCGCCTCTTCCGCAACGCCATGAAACCGGGCAGCAGCATCAGATGTGCCATGCTCCAAAGCAAGTCTGTACAGCGCAGCCGCATCAAACCTGTGGACCGCATTCCATCGGTTCAGCCCGCCGCCAACATAAGCAGAGACTCCTTTTTCACGCGCTATATTCACCAAAAAGGATACAAAACCATGATTATCATCTTCGCCATGTACCGAAGGCGATAGGCGGATAACCGCAGCATTAACTCCCAATGCCGCTACCGCATCTGCCGCTTGTTCGGACGCCCGCGGCCAGGCCGGATCGACCGGCGCGATGATATCTTCGGTGGCTATCCTTCCCGGACTTACCAGTGCGGAACCGGACGTTATGATAAAAGGTCTGTCGGAACCCGCCAATACATTACCAATCGTTTCAATTGCCACACTATCCGCCCGACAAACTTCCGCAAGCCGCGTAAAGTCGTGGATAAAACCCGCATGGATTACGCCGTCGGCCTGCGCCGCACCGCTGCGGAGGCTATCAAGATCTTCCAAATCGCCCCGATGAACTTCCGCACCTGCATTAATAAGCTTTTGAGACGAAGCCTCCGAACGGGCCAGCCCCAACACCTGATGCCCCGCTCCTATTAATTCCCGCACAATGGCTGTGCCAATGAAGCCAGTGGCTCCCGTAACAAATACACGCATAACTGATCTTTTTTTGTTTATGCAAAGATCGCCGGCGCCAGTCGCCCACATTTAGCCAAATCTGCTTTTGATTTAGCCAAAAAGCGGGCATTTAATTCAAGAAACCCGTGCGCGCTCAATTGCTTCCGCCGTTAAAGGCGTAAAGAAGTTCACCAAATTACTGTCAGCGTCGCGGAATAGCAGGGATCGATTCCCCCAAGGCATGGTCGTCGGGGATTGAACAAGTCTGTCGCCAAGGTAACTGGCTAGCCGCTGATAATGGGCATCGACGTCTTCGACCTGAAACTCGATGATCACTGAGCGGTTCGAACCTGGTGTGGCCACATGGTCACCACCGAAAAGCTGCAACGTCCGAACACTTCCGATCGCCAATGCAGCCGTTTCTGTTCTCAGTCCAGCAAAATCTTGCGTGTACTGTTTTAAGGCCATCTCTGCAACTGTCTGGTAAAACGCTACTAATGGTTGAATGTTTGCGGTAATAATCCGCGCTGATGCAAGTCACAACTATATGTCATCATGAAACTGCAGGAAGTCCATTTATAAATACAGCACATTTCTTACGCATTCCTAAGTTCCCAAAACTTATACGGAAGCTAAGCTAGCGCTAGTTTATACTAACAAATCTCACGTAGGGCCGCATTTTATGAGATTTTGAGGAAAGCATGTATCTTAGGAAAAATTCATAAATCAAAACCACGGCGTCAACAATGAGACCAGAATCAATATTTGTTCAGATAAGAAATTTCTTGATCGATGCATTCAATGGTAGGATCAAAATTGATGTTTCTTGAATAGAGGTAAAATTACGTATAGATCGTGCTTATTCGGCTGAGACTTATCTTTTTGGTAGGCAAAATATCTCCTCAATTTGGGATCTGATGCATCGTCGGCAACGGAGCGTTTTTGTAAGAACGGCAATCATTCAAATCAATTCGGAGCTGGCCTATGAGAATTTCAATAACCATCATTGTGTACATCTTTCTCCTGACTGCAATCGGTTGCAAAGAGGATGAAGAGCCTAAAAAAAATGAATGTGGTTGTGAGAGTGAAAAAGAAGCTGATATAAACAACGTCAAAGGTAAGATTGAGTTTAATACCTCGGAACAACCCGTTTCCTACACGCTTTATGGATATGGAACAGCATTAGTCGTATGTAAGGACTCAATATTTGAAAGACTTTTGGAACAGAATAATTTGATTGATGGGGATAGCATTGTGTTCAGTGGGGATGCGAAACACTATTGTACGGATTGTGAATTCTGCGGTTTAATAAAAATTACCAGCTTGTCAAAATAATGATCTTCGCTGAAAGGAAAGCCACGTTGCAGATTGATGAAGTGACTGAATAACTCACCAAAAATTGTGGCAAATTGAACATTTGGCCCAGCCCGGAAAAGAACAAAGCCTGCTAATCTGTTGATTTGCAGGCTTTTGATGCTTTTTGTTATTTCTTCAAGTGATCCCGCTGGGATTCGAAGCCGATCGCGGCACCGCCAGGACCCATACATTAAAAGCGGCCGGCGTTCCGGTGTATTGCTCTTCCAACCGAGCTACGGAATTGCAATTAAACAAAAATAGCGCCCTTTCGAGACGCCTTTGTGATCCCGCTGGGATTCGAAGCCGATCGCGGCACCGCCAGGACCCATACATTAAAAGCGGCCGGCGTTCCGGTGTATTGCTATTCCAACTGAGCTATGGAATTGCAATTAAACAAAAATAGCGCCCTTTCGAGGCGCC
>NZ_JAKFFU010000019.1:0-50480 GCF_021502625.1 Dyadobacter sp. CY351
TGAAGGGACTGACCCCAAATCAAAAGTGCAGACTGCTGAAAGAAAATGCCGTGAAAAAAGAAGAGTTAACTATTACAATCAACAATAAAATCTAAATCGTCGCCGCTCTAAAAATGGGAAGCCTACAACATCAAATCATCGCATCGGCAATAGACGCGACTTTTTAATTATTTCAGGAAAGCCGTACAGCCGTTTTTGAGTTGGAATGTCATTGATACTTTGTGTTATGTCTTGGAAATTCATTAATCTAGCCTTTAGTATATTTCGAACTTCTTTATGAAAAGTAAATCGTATATCCATATTATCCTGAACTGATAGCACGACAGATTTTTTTACAGCATCATATTTGAAAAAATTGAAGGAGTTGTGAGGGTTTAGGTACCAGTAATTTGTAATAAAGCTACGTCCATGTTCCTTATAAAAAAGATCCCGATTTTCTCTATCACTTACAAGTTTTATTAACGTGATTTGTATTCTGTCCACTCCAAATCTTCTTTGTAACTTTTCTTGAATAATTCTTCCATATTCAACAATATCATTATCAATATTTTGCCATTTATCTCCTACTTTTGCAGTTCCTTTCAATTCAGATATAATGAAAATCTCGAATTGAAGTTCCCTAATATTTTTGCATATCAGCTGTTCAAAAATTTGGAATAGATTGTGTCTAAATGTGTGTTTATCCTGTAGAATATATCGATCACATATTAGTATTGAATTCAGTGGGTGCTGAAAATGCCGCAAATAGCTCCAGTTATCAAGGCGAGGCTCGCAGTCAGTATTGGTCGTTATAGGAAAGGTGCCGATTTCTTGGATACGGGCTCTTGAAAAATCTTTCCAATCGGTCACTATTTTCTGGATATTAAAATATAGGTATCCAAAATCATCTTTCAGCACATCAATATCCTCACGTTCTACAAAAAAAAGCTTATATCCTGTAGTACTCGAATAAAATGATTCCAGTGCTAAAAGCATGTTGAGTTCTGGTAGGGATTGAAATATTGGCCCACCATTGGCGTTAATAGATCTAAAAAAAAATGACTCGTTTCTTTTAGAGGATATTTTGTCCACTGACATATCTGTGTAGATATCTACCTCACCGCCTTGAAACTTTTTACAAAAAGCTAAAAAATCAGCAAGGTTTTCATCCTGAGTATCTATTTGATCGTCAATTGCATCGATAAATTTTTCGTCAAAATAAACTTCAAATCTCACAGAAGCCATATCTTAATTATTACGGTATTTACTATTTTTCAAACGTATCAATTCTAATTCCCAGTTGGCAGCTTCGTCAAAGAAACCCGGACCAAAATCGTCGGACAGGCTGCCATCTTCTAGAATTTGGATTTTCTTTACCTGCTTTTCGTCTTTTGGAATGCCGTTGGGATCATGGAAATAGTAAATAACCGTGTCTTCGGTGTTAATCTGCCTTTTTGCAGTGAGATATTGTACTTTGCGGATTAAGTATTCGCTATGAGTTTCAATTACAAATTGAATATTGAACGTTTCCGCTGCTTCAAAAAACATGTCCGCAAGCAGGCTTTGATATTTTGGATGAAGGTTTGCCTCTGGCTCCTCTAAAATGAGGACATGGCCCGGGTTAAAAAAATGCAAATACCCACTTTCAGCAATAGAAAGAATTCTTATTATTATTGCAATAATCTGAGTAATTCCATATCCAACATCTACATGAGACATTCCATTGACTAAATAAGAATTTGCATCCAATTGATCATTTCTATTCATGGCCAATGAAATCCCAAACTTACCGAACCATTTATAGTAAAACTTTCTTTGAAGATCATCTTCCTCGACAATCTCAGATACCTGATATCTTTCCAGATATTGGCGAAACAAGCTATTAAGTATATGATTATCTTTTGATCTGTATGAGCGCTCATTAGCGCCCTTTATTGATGGAAGGTAGTGTATGCTACGGAAATTCGGAAGATGGAGATTAACGATTGACTTGCTATCATTGGAACCAAATACTATTTTTAAAAAATTGCAAAAAGATTCGATAGCGGAACTTGTTATGTTTGAAAATTGAGAATCTATATCTTTGTAGTATTGAAACCTTTCATCATTTTGACAGAGTAAAAATCCTATTTTTTTATGAAAGTCTCCATCAACAAGCGATACAAACATTGATTGATCTATGTTTTTATCATAGTGTATAACTTCCTCTGTTAAATTATCATAGACTATATCCTCTTGAATAAATGGTCCACTGTTATTATATAAATCATTAAAATTAACGTTTTTGGTAGTCCATCTTATATTACAGAAAGTATTAGTGAAATCGTCCAGTATTTTGGTTATATCAGAAAATGAATAATCATAATAATGAATATTGTCCGCAACAATGCTTTTTAACTCTATCTTAATATTCTTACATATATCAAGTAAAAGAGGTAAATCACAATAAATTGAAGAACTGTGATTTGTGTTTACGCCTAGGATGACTTGCCCATTTAGATGTAATATTTCTAGAAAATTAGACATTGCTAGAAGTCTTGCAATCTCGTCATTCTCCTTATATTTTGCAACGAACTTTTCTTTTACAATTTGATGAAATTTCACCAATAAGTGATTTCTGTCAAAGACATTTCTAAGTGGTATACAGTACGAAATATAAGGATCGTCGGAATCTTGGGATATACTATTGTTAGCACTACTTAGATTATGATCTCCACCATTATAGTCGAACCAAAATTTATGTGTAATGGGATAAGTAATGTATTTCTCTAACAATTCTGATTCTTTATTCAAATTATCCTTCATTAACAACAGGGCCTTATTTAAGGAGCTTTTTCCCGAACTGTTTGGCCCGGTTAAAATTGTAATAGGTGCAAAATCGAACCAGGTATAATTCTTAAACACGCGAAAATTTTGAAGACCGAAGCCTTTGAGGTGGGTTTGCATGGGATTTCGAAAAACGTAGACTTAAATTAGTAATATAATTTTAACTATAATTCCTTTTTTAAATAGTATTTTTAGATAAAGTGTAGCTGGACCCGTTGGCCCTTGACGGTAACTTTAATCTCAGGGAGAATCAATTTAAAACCCTCCAACTACTATTAGTACTCATCGACGTGTCCTGCGGGAATCATAGCATTAGACAAATATCGCTTATGTTAATCCCAGAGCCTGTATTTATGGCCTTAAATGTTATATTGGGATCAACAGTATTTTTAGAGATACCAGATTGCATTATACTGATGATTTCTGTCAAATATAACAATTTCACTTTTGCCACCAACCGCTTTGTTCCCAGCTGGTCACACTCTCACGGGCGCGCGTTATTGCTGTATATGCATACCGGTAATCGTTCTCATGAAACCAGGGATGCAGCAATACGTGGTTCCATTCACCGCCCTGGGCTTTGTAACCCGTAAGGCCGTGACCATAGCGTAGACGCATGGCCCCCATGTAAGGATCATTAGCCGGGTGTTGATTGGCACGATAATCGAAATTTTTTGCCATTCGGTCCGCTTTCAGGTTTCGGAGCATTTCACCCGGTATCTCGCCTTTCTCACTTTTAAGAGTATCCAGCAATACCTTAGTAGTGATAACCAGAGGTTGGTGATCTGGATCTTGGAATTCTATTTTGGCCGTGATAAATTCCAGATTAGCTCTTTTCTCGACACAACCTTCAATTTCACGAACCAAGCCGGTTTCACCTTTAACAATTAGGTTTTGGCTATCTATCCAGTTTTCATTCACTATCACCTGGTCACCGATCGCCAGTGTTCCGGAAAGTCCTAGCCGATCTCTTACCAGTTTGTTAAATGTGTTTACATTCTTATTGGCAGAGCCAATCATCACCACGTTGTCGGGGCCATTGGAGTCATACAGGTTCACATACCTGGTCACGCCGGCGGTAAAATTATAAAGCCTGTTTACATTCAATTTCCCCAAGGCATTTCCCGCATCACTTTTACGACGAATGTCGTGAGCAAGAGCGAGCACAGGTGAGCGACCTTCCTGACGTTTCACTTCTGTGAGTTCTGCCTGTTGACCAGTAAGATTGTATTTCTTCATGAAGTGGTTCAGGCTTAATGCCACCGATTCGGCTTCGTTTATTGGAGCGAGCTGATAACGGTCGCCGATGAAAATGATTTTGTTGGCAGGATTCCCCTGCTTCACATAAACCAGTAGATCGAACAACAAAGATCCCGGTGTCTGAAAGTTACCGTCGGCTCTGTTATTGTCACTGATCATTGACGCCTCGTCAATTACAAAAACACTATAAGCATCCTGCGTATTGACTTTTCGTTCCATAACGATTCGCTCGTCATCAGTAGGAATTACCTTGTAAATGGTGTGATGAACGGTATGTGCAAGGCTGTGCGTTTTGAAGCCCAATACTTTCGCAGCACGCCCAGTCGGTGCAGTTAAATAACAGCCAATTTGCTGCCCTTCCAGAAAGTCAACCACAGCTTTTACCAATGACGTTTTTCCTGTACCTGCGGCACCGCGCAGAACAAATACATCCTCTCCACATTCAGGGTCGAGGAAGCCCTCCAGTCGATAGAGCGCTTTTGCTTGCTCACGAGTTGCTTCGAAAGAAAGAAAATGAAAGATGGTAGAGGAAGTAGTCGCTGTCATATGGAGTGGATTTTTGTTTGGACCATGACAAAAGTAGTTGAGCATTAAACGTGGTAAAAATGTCAAATACATTTATATTGTATTTGATAAACATTAATAAAACTTTTTTACATGCCAAGAACCTCTTCATCGAGCTCCGATAAACGTCTCCGTCGCATTTTCTTTATTCATCAAAACCTGCGGACGTTACAATCCTTTTCTGCGGAAGAGCTTGCGGAGGCTTGCAAAGAAATAGATCCTGCGATCAATGAACGTACCATTCGGGCGGATATTCAATTTTTAAGGGATTTGGGAGCTGTGATACCGAAGGGAAACAAACATCAGAAGTTCTTTTACAAATTACCGTTTTCGCTCATTCATTCTTTGGAAGGCGTTAAATCTGGTGATATTTCAGAAATGCTTGCGTACCTGAATCAGCTATATCAAAAGGCACCAAAAGCTGCCTTCCTCGAACTGGATAAGGTTTTCCTAGCTTTGGAGCAAAGGGTACGTACAACGGACGCAAAAGGAGATGCCCGATTGCAATTTGAAAAAACAGAATATTCAGGACAAAACAAGATTTCAGAGCTATACGACTACATTGTCAAAGAAAAAACCATCGAACTCTTATATACACCATTTGCTCGAGAACAGCAGAAGAGAACAATCTTTCCCGTGTTTTTGAAAGAATATAATCAAAGATGGTTTTTGATTGCCTTTGATGGAGATAGATTAACCTACCAGAATTTTGCTCTTGACCGGATTGATAGTATCAAGTTATCTGACAAGAAACTGTCATTAGACAAATTCCCAGATCCGGAAAGCTACTTCACGAATTTAATCGGCGTCAGTTTAGAAGGAGAACTTACGAATATTCAGATTAGGATAAAAAAGCCTAGAGCTTTTTACGTCAGAACAAAACGTTGGCACAGCACCCAAAAAGAATTGATGGAAACGACAGAGTTTATAGATTTCCAGTTGGTAGTATATACCAATCGCGAACTCAAATCAAAGATTTGGGAGCTTGGGCGCGACGTAGAGGTTTTGTTTCCTGAAGCCTTGAAAAGAGATTTGGGAAGTTGATAGCTAACATCATTGTTCGATCTTTTTCAACTTTTTTCGAACAAACTCGACTTTTTTCAAACAGCCTTCCCGGTGTCAGCAGGCTTTCCGATCCTAAGGCAAATTTACACAGGATAGGTAAATCCCATTTCAATAAACTAGATTCACAAATCTGCCCAGCACAGGGATTCGGAAGCTTTGAAATCCAAATGAGCCGCCTGCTTTGCGCGTCTGGCCAGATGTACGATTGTAATACAATCGCCGGTTGCTGCGCACCCGATCTGGCCTTCCCCTCCAAAGTCGGTCCAGGTTTTTGAAGGAGTTTTTAATGTTTGAAAGTGTAGATAGGATCGTGATGAAAGAAGAAAAATCGAACAAGACAAAGCATGTAATTTCCCGTTTGACACCAAAAGAATACGCCAATCTGGAAGCCAAACGCGGCCGCACTACTTGTCGTAAATTAAGTGAATTCTTACGGCTCTTGATCTTTGACCGACCGGTAACTGTGATCGAACGGAACGGTTCGCAAGATCAGATGATTGATGAATTGTCAGAGCTGCGGGAAGAGCTAAACCGGCTTGGCAACAACTTCAACCAGGCAACCAAACGCCTCAATGCTGTCAACCAAATTTCAGAATTTAGAAACTGGATTGCCAGCTACGAGATTGAAAAGGCTGTACTGTTTTCAATCCTGGATAAGATCAAATCGCAAACCGATAAACTGGCAGATCGATGGTTGCAGTGATCCACACCAGCAGCCGGCTTCGGGCTGTGCTGCAATACAATGAAAACAAGCTGGAACAGGGGCATGCGGAATGCATTGCGGCAATTAACTATCCAAAGGATGCGGATGCCCTGAGCTTTGATCAGAAGCTTAACCGGATCCAGCGGCAACTGGCTTTGAACAAAAGGACAAAGGTCAATACGGTTCACGTGTCCCTGAACTTTGATCCATCGGAAAAGCTGAGCAAAGAACAGCTTGCGGAGATTTCGAAAGCCTATTTAAAAGGTATCGGATTTGAGAAACAACCCGCCCTCGTATACGAGCACCGGGATGCCGGTCACCCACATGTGCATATTGTGACGACCAACATCAAAGCTGACGGAAGCCGGATCTCGTTGCACAACCTGGGCAAAAATGAATCCGAGAAAACCAGGAAGGAGATTGAGATAGATTTTGGATTGGTGAAGGCACAAGATCGAAAAGCGCAGGAGTTTAATTTGAAGCCGGTTGGCATTAAAGCGGCGTATGGAAAGTCAGAAACCAAGAAGGCCATTGCCAATGTGCTCGAAAAGGTTCTGAACGATTACAAATTCACCACGATGGGAGAATTGAATGCAGTACTCAACCAATATAATGTTGCAGCGGACATTGGCTCAGAGGGTTCGAGGATTAGAAAGAACAATGGCATCTTATACCGTGTGCTGGACAAAGATGGCAACCGGGTTGGGGTGCCCATCAAAGCAAGCGACTTTCATTTCAAACCAACACATAGAAATCTGAAAGTGCGTTTTCTGTACAATGAGATGAATCCAAACCGAATGAAGGATTCGTTACGGATTAGGAATAGTATAGATTTTACTTTGTATGGCAAACAAAACGTGTCATTGCCCAGGCTGATCAATATTCTTCAAAAAGACGGGATCGATACGGTAATCCGAAAAAATGAAGAAGGCCTGCTGTACGGAATCACATACTGTGATCATCGTACGAGATCCGTCTTCAACGGAAGTGCATTGGGTAAGAAGTATAGCGCCAAGGGAATTGCCGAGCGATGCATAGAGGATCCTTTTTCTCTTCATCAGCAAAAGTCTCAAATGATTGGAATGGATGTCGGGCAGGTTGCTAGTGCAGGTAATGTGTATCATGCAGGAAATGTTGATTCGTTGGAGAACGATAAGTCTCTTGATTCTTTGTTGTCTCCTGGCAAGGATGGCGAGTATATGCCGCATCACTTGATGAAAACGAAACGGAAGAAGCAGAAAGGGTTTTCGATGGGGTTTTGACTTATTGAAGAATTACGCTTGCACGACAGCGCAACGAAAGGTACAAAGCAAAAAGTGACGACTTCAAATCCATCGGCTATTTACCGCGGCTGCCGCCGCTCTTAAACCGCCTCATGGATTTGCAGCCAAGGGGTGAACCCCGTCACTTTTCGCTTTGAATTAGAATAGGCGATTGCGCTGAGGTGAAAAACAATATTTGTCTGAAAGCAATGTTCGTTTCACGCAAGAAAAAATTACCCTGGCTTATGCAAGTGCATGCATTTGGGTCACTGTCAGGTATCTTTCTGAGCCTTAACAAAAAAAGGACTATCGCAAACAGTCCGGCCATCTAATTATGATAGGACTAAAAGATTTCAGAAACATCATCACCATTATTTACGAGATACACAATTGGGGCAACCGATTTGTCAGCACGCTTTGTACCAACTGAACCAGTCGACAAGGAGGTCACGTTGTAAAAAAAAACATTGTTATACCTTAGTGAGTGTATCATTGATAGTAGATTGAATGTCTTAACACTCATTGGAGCTAAAATTACTTGCGCTCCGTTTAAACTCAATTTATAGTATATTGAATCTAAAATCGAGATAGTCTGATTGAAATTGAAAAAATCTAATTCTATAATTTGATCTCGTTTCAACATAGAAAGAAAATCTTTATTACTTCTCATGCATTCCATGTAGTACGGTGCATCAGAACTCTCTTTGTTGATAAGAACATAAACATCTTCGTAGTCAATCTCTAAGTTCTCTATAACCCCAATTGCGGAAAGTCTTTCATGCCCTAAACTAATTACCAATTTATAACCGTCCTTAGGGATCGTCATAAGTTTGTCTTTTGTTGTAAGGATAGGCTGAATGCTTTGAATTTGAGTCTCTTGCCTTTCAACAACTTCATATTCACTCTGAGTGTAAGAAAAGTAAAAGTTAGTTTCGTTAAAATTATTTGATGCAACCAAGAACTTTATCAGTTCCGCATAAAGCGACTTCATCATCACTGAATAGTCAATAACAACGTTTCGAACGGGAAAGTCAAAAATGGAATTCACCTCGAAGTCTTCGCGCATTATAATTTGAAAGTTCATCCCAAGGAAAGATTCCTTTTCGAACGAATTACAATTCTTTACAAGTTGAACACAATACTTCTTTCGAGCTTTCGTAGCCACCAACAACGCTGCCAAATGGCTTGCCCTTGACTCATAACCTAACGCTGTAATAAAAATATCTATTTCAGGAAGACTACTTAATTCCTCAAAATTCACCTGGTTAATTTTGATCATGTTCGAAAAGTGATGGTGTTGTGTCGTCTCTAATAACTTTTTCAAATGAAACCTGATAATATTTCCTAATTGGAATCTTAAAATGAATATGTAAAAGATAGTTTAATCGCACTTCCTTAAGTGCCACACTATTTAGTTTAGTTAAGTCCGTTTCACCGACAATTAAAAGTGCTCCATTGTTAATTGCCTTTTTAAATGCATTTTCGTAAACATTTACTTTGTCAATTTCCGGAATTTTGACATAACTGGGAAAAGAGGTTGTATTCCAGCTACGACTCAGATTCATTCTGTAAGAGAAATAGTCCCCAATTTTTTTGATCAACTTAATAACACTAACTTTATCATCCTCTTGGGGTATCGCTTCGACCCTTTGAAAAAACAAGTCGTTCACCTTCTTTAAGGCCAAAGCCTGATTTACGATCGGAATCCTCTCATTGGGAAAATCTGGACTTATGTACTCCGCTAAGTACTCCATCAATTTTTTCAAGTACCTTGGATTACCATCCATAGCATTGAGAATCATCTCTTTACCATGGTATTGAACAGGGATTTTTCTAGTATTGAATGTATTTTTCTTACCGTCCGTCTTTATATTGATAACTCGATTAAAAATAATTTCCTTTAGCTTCCGAACAAATTGGGAGGAGGTTCCACGATTGATTGACTTTGAACCTAACTGATATACCTTGTTTTCATTTAGAAATGACTTAAATTTCGGATCCAAATCGGCCAATTTAAGAAATATAAATCGCTCAATTTCAGGGTCAGACTTAATGTCAAAGTTTTCATTTCTAAATATATTGTTTTCCGTTTCTGATGTTTTGATAAACTTAAATACATCCTTAAATGAATGACTACCCAGAACTAGGTCTAAATTAACTTTACTTTTAACGATTTCGGATAAAGTCTGAACCGCCAATTTTTGAGAAAATTTCTGATATTTTTTCTCTTCTTTTGAGCCACTAACATCAGAATTGCCAGGATTTGGCCATAAATGTATTTTCTCATAGTCGTGGATTTGCTGTGGCGGATCCAGAAATTCCGAAATATTAACAGAGTGAATTGGTGCAAGGGAAAGTTTAAGCATGATATTTGGAGATACTCCACGAAGATTTTTTATCATTTCCGCGGTAAATTCAGAAGCATAAACATCAAGCTCGTCAAAACATAGCGCATATTTCTGACTCGGTTTGAAATCAAATATTTCATTGACAGCTTTTAGGATTGGTTCAATATTTGAAATCAACGATTTCTTAAAATCAGTGGAAGTAACAATACTCTTTTCATTCAGTTTCTGTCTTGTAGCAAGTTTTAAGCGTGATACTTCCCTAATCAAGCTATTTATAGTGTAACAATATAAGAAATTTGTCCCTAACGTAACGTTTAATATACCTACTGCTGCCATTTCTTGTTCTCTGTCCAACCCATTATTTTTCATTAAAAAGTATACTAACTCGAGAATAGATTCTACGATGTTGAGATAATATATCTGAAACATCACATTTTCCTTTTTCGCTATATCAAGACTAGACTCTTTAAACCTTTGTTCCAAGTCATCTTGAAATATTCGCGACATAGGAATATATATTCCTGCAAAGGAAATCGCCTTTTTCAATTGTAGTTCCTTGGAGTCAAGTGGATTCCAATGATGGAGGGCCTCTGGTGTTAGCATTCGTAGCATGGTTGTCTTACCACTTCCACGCGGACCTATCACGAGGCAGTTATTCAGGCTTGTCAATCTTTCAAAAGTAGGATGTACTACGAACTTTTCCCCTACCTCGGAATATTCTAATGCCCTTGCGTTTAATTCGCGTTCTATCATCTTATTATAATATGACTGTGAACATTTCCAAATCTATCTAATGACAGGCTCTGAATATCTTTTTCTTTCAAAAGCTCGTTCAAGATGCTATTTCGAGTTTTTCGTGATATGTATTTCAACACCGTATTGCGTGAAATTAACTCCTCCCAAAGAATGTATGGAAGGGAATTAGATGCTAATTCTGGCTTTACAATTTCGATTAACTGTGGTTCTGTGAGAACACACCCGAATCCCTCTTCTTTGCTGGGATCAAGTTCCCAACCATGTGCTGGATCATACAGATATGTCTTAATTATACCCGGATTAATACAGTGGTCAAGATTATTTGAAGAATGAAATTCAACGACATGAAACGCATTTTGAACGTAGGTTTTTAAGCTAGATTTATAGCACGAAAAACTTCCTGACGCCAAAATGTTCAAATTTTTTGGATAAATTCTTTCCTGTGTAAATCTAAAATCATGTTTATGTCCGTGAATAACTAAGTCCACTTTTGCCTTAACAATATTTTTCATGAGTTCTTCGCTTCCTTCTATAACATCACTAGTATCGCTAATCCCGGTTTCGTGTATAATAGGATGGTGATGAACCATCAAAATTTTTTTGCTTCGCAAAGAATTCTCGATTATTTTTTCGATTTTTTCAGATTCTTCTTTCAGTATCTTCCCTCTGCTTGCTTGTACTTCATCCCAATGATCGAAGCAAGAGTTTAAGACCATGAAAAAGATGTCATCCCCTTCATGGTCAACATAATAATAACCTTCATTCAAAAGTGATTTCAAATATTCAGGTGATTTATCATCGACGTAGACCGGAAAGTTCGAATCAAATATTTTTATATAACTAAACGAATCCCCCTTTGCTCTCGATGCAACATCGTGATTTCCTATTGTACCAATGAGCAATTTGGCTTTCAATTCATGTGACATAAGTTTAAGTTGTTCCCATGAACTCTTTAAGCCTTTTTCATCAACTATGTGTGCATAGTCGCCAGGGCAAAGTAGAAAATCAACCTTTATGTCGTCAGATCTAATCAATTGTCTCAAAGCCGCGAAAGGATTTTGGCTAACTGGATTATCTGGCATTAACGGAAAGTAATATCCACCCTGTGGTTTTTCTGACTTTTCGTGGCAATGAATGTCACTAATAATTCCTAATCTAATCATTAATAATTCTTGATTATCGTTTCCGAAAGATTTCTAGATGGTCCAGTAAAGGATAAATTATTAGTTTTGCTTAAAGTTTGATGATACCCATAATCATGCAATTCAGAAATTAACTCTTTATTATCACCTACAAAAAGTAAATATTTAGCGTTTTTTTTATTTATTTCGTTTATTAAATTCAATAAAAATGCGACTTCGGTGGCTCCGAACTTTTTACTGTTGTATCTGTTGAATGGTATGTTCTCACCCAAATATGGTGGATCTAGACAGAAAAAGTCATTCTCGCTAATATTATACCCCTTGTCTGTAAAGCAGTGGGAGTCAAGCTTTGTCTCATCTTTTAAGATACTCGCACAATTGAAAACATTCTCTACGTCAATAAACGTTTTATACTGTCTATTTCCATATGGGACATTAAAATCTCCATTTTTGTTAACTCGGTAGATCCCGCCGAAGCTGGTTCTATTTAAATACAGAAATCGGGTTGCTTTGTCCAAGTTAGCTGTAAATCTCTGATCTCTTACTTTATAGAAGGTTTCTCTGTCATTTTCTAGCTTAGAAAGCTTAGTTACTAGTTGATTCGTATTCGCTTTTACCTCCTGAAAGGTGGTAATCAATTCCGAATTTATATCACTTAGATAGGCGGTCTTTGTAATGAGTTTGCTAGCTTTTAGATAAAAAAATATAGATCCGGAGCCAAGGAATGGTTCGTGATAATTATTTATTTTTTCAGGGAAAAGCTTAATTTGTTGCTTCAAATACCAACTTTTGCCGCCAACAAATCTAATAAATGGTTTTATTGTTTTCAATGTGTTATTATTGATGTATTCATTAGCTGATATCGGTAGACCCTACTATCCTATGCTACTTAAACGCAATGTAACAAACTGAACAGCGATTACAAAGTCAGGTAAATCTTAATTCCCTCAGAATTGTGCGGTCATATGAGCAAAGTCTTTTCGCCGTAAAAGTTTGTACTACGGATTGATAAAAGACAATTTACTCTCAGAAGTGTATAAATCTCGCGGCAGGCAAATATTGTTATAACGAACCTGGTGGCTACGGAAGCTTTCTTTCTTATTTCGTATACGACAAATTTTAGACCTAGCGACGAATGAAACAAACTTCAAACATCCCCCCGAAACAGAAATTTGCTCCCCATTAATCCACTCCGCATCATCGAAAGCAAGAATTTCAACCGCTTACGTAATATCTTCGGGCTGGCATGGGGGACCAAGCGGAGCATTGGCAACAAACATTTTCATACTTGCTGCCAGGGGTTGAGACCGCACTGGTTACAATGAAATAACTTCACCCAACCGCCATCTTCGCCATATCCTTCCAGATATAATGCGGAGCTGACTCGCGCAATGCCCAATTAATACTCATTGGCTTCGCTCCATAATGATCGATATAATCCGCCAGGCCCAGGAAGACATAGGCAATCGTATTATTGAATTTATCATCGTTCTTCTCCCGCACAAAAAGAAGAATCGATTTCCCCGTTTGCTTTTGCTTTACATATGACAGCCCCTTGCCTGTTTCAGGACGGGCGGTGTTCTGAGACTGCCAGTGAAATATCCTTTCACTGACTGCATAATCGTTATACAATGTGGTCGGAGAATAATTTCCTTCTGTCTTTTCCAGCGTTATGAGCAGCAGCTCCGCATTTTTCGCTTCCAGGTTTACGACCCCTTCCCGGTTGCTAGATTTCCTTTCGAACGTGCTTTCTCCGAAAGCTGCCAAGATCTGTTCTCTCGAATATCGGCTATGCACTTTGAGCGGTTGAACGAAAGGCAGATCAGCGTCCGTTTCAATGTGCGCAATTCTGTCGATAACAAGTTCGAGCAGCTCGACCATTTCTTTCACTAGCTGTTCATTTCTTCCAATTTTTGCAATACTTGCCGAAAGGTCTTCTGCTCCGCCTGGGCTTTGCCAAAAGTCGTAGTGAAGCATGGTTAGCATTAACTTTTCATGACCGGGCAACGCATCTACATCTACCTGAAACTTCTGCTTCGCCATCCTTAGAATGAATGACAAATAGCTGAATGAATTACAGCAAAGCCATTTTTTTAGGATCGTGCGCTTCGTCTCCTCCTCATTGATTGGCAAGAGATCGTCCAACCGATTCGCCAACTGACAGAGTTTGCTCCAAGTCGCTCGCTTGTAAATCGCTTGCAGCGGAATGTTATGGAAAGCGACAAAGTTTTTTAGCGATAAAGGCATTGTGGTTTGATGCCGGAAATTGGCAATCTTGGTAACGAGCTGATTGGTATTGAGCTGGGTCGCCGACCTTATGTTTTTTAGAATGATTTCCTTTGCCTTCTTTTCCAAAACAATGGAGCATCCCAATGGCAAATGTGGGAAATCACGTTCGAGCTCTTCCAGCGTGGAAGTATTGGTTTTACCTATGAGCGCTCTGAATTTACCTTCAAAATCGTATTCTGGCCGGGCATTGCCGACAAAGTCAAGAACAGTCAAGCACTCCTTACCTTCTGACAGTCGCAAACCCCTACCAAGTTGTTGAAGAAACACGGTCAAGCTTTCGGTAGGCCGTAAAAACAGCACTGTGTCAATTTCTGGGATATCGACACCTTCATTGAAAATATCAACCACGAAGAGGTAATTGATATCCTTTCGCAACAATTTAGATTTAATAGTGGATCTCAATTCTTCGCGGTCACCTCCGCTAATAAGGTAATCCGCTTTTAAGCCCGCCAATGTAAACTTTTCTGCCATGTAAATGGCGTGTTCCCGAGTTACACAAAAACTCAGTGCCCTGACATCCTCATAGTCTGTGAGATAGTTTCTGCAATGATTAATTATTTCTCCCACCCGAAGATCATTATGGGTGTAAATTCTCGTCAGCTCGCTTGGAAGATAGCGTCCATTCTGCCAGGTTGCATTAGATAAATCTGTACTGTCGCTAATTCCAAAATATTGAAATGGACAAAGCAGTTTCCTGTTCATTGCCTCAGGCAATCTGATTTCCGCTGCAATTGTATCACAAAAATCCGCCAGAATATCAGCCCCGTCGGTACGCTCGGGAGTCGCGGTTAAGCCAAGAAGCACCTTCGGCTTAAATTTATTTAGAATTGGACGGTAGCTATTAGCGGCAATGTGGTGCACTTCATCAAAGATAATGAAGTCATAATAGCTTTCCGAAAGCGGTAGCTCCTCAATGCGATTTGCAAGAGTCATCACGGACGCAAACACAACATCGTAGTTGTCTGGCTCGATGCCGTCAACCCAGAGGTCGCCAAAGTTGTTGTCGCGCAGAATGCCTGCAAAAGTTGCCCTTGCCTGCATCAATATTTCCTTTCTGTGTGCGACGAAAAGCAATCTTGCGTTTGGTTGGGTTTTCAGAAAGTTTTTGAAATCAAATGCCGAGACTCCCGTTTTGCCTGTACCGGTCGCAGCGACAATCAAGTTTCTATATCTATTATGAATTTCCCTTTCTGCTAAAAGCTTTTCTAAAATTTCTTCCTGGAACGGTAAAGGCTTTATATCAAAGAAAGAAGTCCCTTCGACCTGGCCTTTATTCTTCTCTCTCCCGAGGGCAATTTTTAGTTTCTCCGAATGTTCCCCTGACCTAAAATATTCGAGTTCTCCGTCTTGCCAATACGTTTCAAAAGTCTTCGCGAATTTATCTATGATGTGACCAACTTCCTGAGTCGTTACTTTCAAGTTCCACTCCAGTCCGCTGGTTAGCGCGCTCCTTGAAATATTGGATGAGCCAATGTAGCCGGTATTGAAGCCGGTATTTCGGAAAAACAAATACGATTTGGCGTGTAGCCGCTCGTTTTCAGTATTGTATGAGACCTTCACTTCACAATTGGGCAATCCGGCTAAAAACTCCACTGCTTTCAAGTCGGTCGCGCCCATGTAGGAGGTCGTGATGATTTTAAGGGAATTACCGCAACGGGTAAATTCTTCAAGTTCCTTCCGGAAGATTCTAATACCCGACCATTTAATGAAGGAAACAAGGAAGTATATCTTATCAGAAGACAGTATTTCTTTTTTCAACTCACTTTCGAGCGAAAGCCCGACATTGGAACCCGTGAATAACTCGCTTTGTGCTAAACCTGTAAATGGTGTTATTTCCTTGATATGTTTTTCAAAATCGGAGAAAGGCGCATCCATTTTCGCGAATACAGCATTCAGGATTTTTCCATTTAGGGAGATTAAATCCTCGTCAAAATCAGCGTACTCAAGCTCCGTTCGAAGAACGCTTATAATCTTATTTGATACTGTAATTTGACGATCAATACTATCATCTCCTGATATCAAGCTGAGACCGTAGTTCAAAAGGCGACTTACATGCTGACTAAGCACGCGAGCGACCTCGCTCTTTTCGACAGGTGTTTCCTTTACAAAGAATTGTTGTTTATCGAGGGAGCTTATCTTTGAATCGATAAGCTTGGTAATTAAATTCTCGTAAAGGCCTTGCTGCATGGGGCGGGTTTAGTAATGGTATTTAGATAAAGTTGTAGAAAGGAATTAGTTACCCAAATATTAGTTATGTTAGTCATTCTTCAATACTCACCATATGTCGATAAAAATCCTAACCATTCTAACTCTACTGGCATCCACGCTCTCCGCTTTCTCTCAGGAAAAAATGGTAAGTGTAAACGGCGTTAATTATCACGTTCTTACGAGAAGCTTGGAGCAAAGAAAGCTGGCTCAGCCGGTCTTGGTTTTTGAAAATGGTATGGGTATGGGGCTAGGAAATTGGGATACCATAACGGATTCGCTTGCTAATGGCGCTCCTATTTTTCTTTATGACAGGCAAGGCGTGGATAAATCAGAAAAGGTTTTCCAGCTGCCTACTCCTCAGAAGATAGCAGCGAACCTCAAATCACTTTTGCAGGAACTGAAAGTTGAACCGCCGTATATATTGGTCGGTCATTCCATGGGTGGTGTATACACGCGGGCTTTCGCAGGATATTATCCCGATGATATTGCGGGGCTCGTGTTTGTTGATCCCGCAGATTTTACAGAAACAAAGGCGGACTGGAATCAGATTTTCAGGGCAATTGGTGTTTCTGAAAAGCGAATTGACGAAATGCTTACTAAGCGATTATACACTCCTTCGAAAGTAGATTCGTCGCGCTACGCCGTATGGAGCGAGGGACAAGTTTTAACTGATTTGCGAAAAACCGACTTCGCTGAGCTTAGTAGCTTACCCATTCCACAGGTGCCCATCCTGTTTTTTGTCGGAGGAAAACTTGAAGTTTCAATGGAACGCCGGAGTAAGGATTATGATCATGAGCGATTCTTTGAAGTAAAAAATAGCTCCAATATGCTAAGATGGAGGCGCTTTATTCACGCTTCCAGTAAGGGTGGCGCACTGATCTATTTAAGCAACAGCGGGCATTTTGTGCATCGAGACGACGCGGCAATGGTGATTGGGAATATAAGAATGATGCTGAGAGGTTTAGAAAAATAAATCCGAAAAATTCCAGTGCCGAGTTGTTGTATCAGAGATATGCAAATAACTTAATCCCGAACCAGACGAACCGAAAGTCCGGAAGAAACTGGGATATCCCAACGGAATGCTTTTGTTAAATTTTCCTTATTGCTACTGGGAGGACCACCATAGTGAAAGTTCCATCCCCAGGCCGTATCACCGGAATTAGCAGGTGACGACGTCCAAAAAATACCGAGAACACCTTGGGTCATATAACTGCCATCAGGTTTTCGATGACCTCCTGCGGGCGCATCGAACCCGCTGCTGTTAGTGCCGTTACCGTCTTCATTCCAGCCTTTGCTGCTTTTTAGCGCTTCACCGGCCTTGCCTGTTCCTCCAAATTGGCTTACCAGCATTGCCCATTCTCTATCTGTCGACAAATGCCAACCGCTTGGACAGGCTTTTTTTGCCGCCTCCCAAGTGTACAGTAAGCCAAGTTCTTTTCTATTATTTTCATTGTCTTCATAAGCATAGCTACCTTCAATTTTATAGTTTAGATTCTGTGCCATCCAGGTAACAATTTTTCCTGTCGAATCTTTAAAGCTGATTGTTTTATACGTTTGACCATCTCGCGAGTCAGTGAAGGTCCCGGTAGATTGGGCAATTCCTACTTGTGTAAAAAACAAGGTAGCAACTACGGTAAAGATGTGTTGTTTCATCATTGTGATTTCAGGTTTAGTTTTGTATAGTTACTTACTTTAAGAAAAAGACTCACTATTAACCGCATAACAAATTGATAAACAACTCCTATGCCCATTCACGTAGCTATTACCCGTAAAGTACTTCCTGGAAAAGAGGAAGAATTCAAAGAAGCGTTGCGACATTTTTTGGGAGATTCTTTTATGCATGGCGGCGTTCATGGTGCGGCGATGATGACTGCTTTACCGGGCAGCGAGAGCCGCGAAATAGGAATATTGAGGACTTTCGCCAACCAGGCCGAGTGCGATGCTTTTTATAATTCAAAGCTTTTCAAAGACTGGGAAGCCTTTGCATCGACATTGACCGAAGAGCCAGTCTATCGGGAGCTTACCGGGCTGGAAGCCTGGTTCCGCTCACCTGTTCCTCCCCCAAGGTGGAAAATGGCCGTGGCAACACTTTGCGGAGTATATCCTACCAGCCTGTTCCTGACTTATGTTCTTGGCCCGTTCATTCAGGGGCTCCATCCTGCATTGAGAACTTTGATTGTGGCCGGATGTATGGTTGGGCTGCTTACTTGGGTCGTGATGCCGCAGGTTACGAAAGTGCTGAAACCGTGGCTTTCTGGAAGCTTAAACAGTAGCAAGTAAAGATAATAGCCCCTTTTGCAACTCAGCGTAACGAAAGGTATAAAGCAACAAGTGACGACTTCAAATCAATAGGCTATTTACCGCGGCTAGGCGCCCCCGGCTATCGCCGCTCCTTAAACCGCCTCATGGATTTGCAGCCAAGGGGTAAACCCCATCACTTTTCACTTCGTGAGAGGTAAGCGATTGCCCTGAGTTGAAAATTGATCTAAAATATCAGAACAACTATAAGCAATTGATGGGAAAATTGAGGCATCACAATCACTGCAAAAATTTCAGCTATCCTTTCGAATTGCGTTAATACTATCTAATGCAGTTTTCGCCAGGGTACTGCCCGGGTATTCTGCCAGCATTCGATTGTACAGAACAATGGCCTTTTCTTCTTCTCCGATTTGAGAGTAACAAAAGGCGATATTATTCAATGCCATTTCCCTGTAAGAGATTTTTGACGAGCTCAGGAGAATCAAGTATCGATACTTATCTATCAAGGGATACTTACTTAGGATATCGTAGCTAGACTGAAATCCTAAAATCGCGGCATCAAAATCACCTGCTTTGATATCCCTTAACGCTTGTCGAAGATGCTTTATGGTAAAAAATTGGATCAAACTGGACCCGGCGAGGTAGGTCATAATTCCAAAAAAGAAGGAATGCGTAATTCCTAGAATGTAATACAAACCTATTAACAATGCTGTGAATCCTAGTTGTGGTACCAAGGAAATCCACGCTAGTCGATTTGTGGTAGATACACTCATATTAGAGAAACAATTAACGACCCGGTACAAGTTGTTAGGAATACTTGAAAATTTGACAACTCAGCATTAAGCTTAACAAAATGATAAAGTAAAGCCTCATAGTACTTTAATTAAAACAGACCTGGACTTGGAACAAGGCAAGAAAACACTTCGACTTGACAAGGTCAATCAGGTGCTATGGTTATTTGCAAAGGAAGTGAGAGTGGTAGATATTAGTTCGGACTTGATGAAAACGAAAGTCGTCGACTGACACACAATGCATGGTCAAATCGCTACATTAAAATGTAAGCAAAAATGTTTATATTAGATACATGGAAAAGCAGTTTGAAAAGTATAAAGGCATTCATCCGGGGATCATTCTTGAGCGGGAGCTCAAAAAGCGATCAATCAAGCAGCGTCCTTTTGCCATATCTATTGCAGAACATCCCCAGAGCTTTAATGCTATTGTCAAAGGAAGACGCAGCCTGAGCACAGCACTGGCACTTAGAATTGAAAAGCGGTTAGATCTTGACGAGGGCACATTTGTAATTCTCCAAGCGTACTATGACATCAAGAAGGAGAAGGAGAAACAAGCAAACCAGACTCCTAATTTGACGATATTGAGAAAGTCTTTGTTCTGGGATACTGACATTAGCCGCATTGATTGGGAGAAACAATCAAAGGCTGTTATTGAAAGAGTCTTTGAACGCGGGGATCAGGATGAGAAAGAAGAAATAACAAGGTTCTATGGGAAAGCAAAGATTCATTCGGTGATGTTTGCTGTTAAGAACACCCTTTACCACGTTCTCCATAAATAGATTTCTTCAATTCAAAGAGAATTCGCATGGCAAACTTTCGGCAACAAATGCCAATCACTGCCGAAAGTTTGATTTTGTATCGCACTTTCTTACTGCAACAGAATTACAAACTTTTGCAAAAATTCGTATTTTTACCCCAGCAACATCGCAGTTACGACCACTAAAAACCGCAGGCATTTTCCAAACTTTGAACACCAAAAACCACCCGAAAACTCACTCAAAAACCAGCGAAAATCACCCCTAAACTAGTCAATTTTCGCTAAAAGAATTATACATAACAAATATACTGTTGTACTATATGTATAAAAAATAGTGAGTCTTTCGTGTAGTTCATGTCAAATAAAGGAGATAAAACCTTGATTGAGAGCCGATTAAAGGCAAAGTTCGAGACCCGTCTCCCTCCAAGTTGTTGGCAGCCCTTCTCTTCCAGGACATTCCCTAAGCCTTTCTAGAAAACCTGCGTTTATTATATTTACATTCAATCCTATCCAAAATGCAGATAACGTTCCCATGCCTATTCATGTAGCTATTACCCGTAAAGTACTTCCTGGAAAAGAGGATGAGTTTAAAGAGGCTTTGCGGCATTTTTTGGGGGATTCTTTTTTGCATGGAGGGGTTCATGGTGCGGCAATGATGACGGCTTTGCCAGGGAGCGAGAGTAGGGAAATTGGCATATTAAGAACTTTCGCCAACCAGGCTGAGCGTGACGCTTTTTATAACTCAAAGCTCTTCAAAGACTGGGAAGCCTATGCATCCACGCTGACGGAAGAGCCGGTTTATCGGGAGCTTACCGGCCTCGAAGCCTGGTTTCGCTCGCCGGTTCCGCCTCCAAGATGGAAAATGGCAGCGGCAACGCTTTGCGGTGTATACCCAACGAGCCTGTTTCTGACTTATGCTCTGGGTCCGTTTATCCAGGAGCTTCATCCCGCATTAAAGACATTGATTGTAGCCGGATGTATGGTGGGGCTGCTTACCAGGGTTGTGATGCCGCAGGTTACAAAGGTTTTGAGACCGTGGATACAAAGCTCAGACACACAAAGTGCCCAAAAGTAGAATAAAAGGACTGTCACCAACAGTCCTCCAATCGCTGGTATTTGATGCGTGACGGCCATCGACCGCGGAGAACAATAAACATTATAATTCGTAGACGCAAAAATCCGACCTCTCTCACCAGCCTCACCGCCCACCACCGATCGTAATGCTACTTCGCAAGCTGCAAGTCTGCAATGCTCTTAATCCGATTCCGCTCCAAAAAAGCATCAATTGTCTCGAAATGTTCGATAACCCGCTTGTCCTTGAATTCGAAAACTTTTTGAGATAAGCCTTGTAAAAAGTCGCGGTCGTGGGAAACGAGCACCAATGTGCCGTCAAAATTGCGGAGCGCTTCTTTTAAAACATCCTTTGATTTCAAATCCAGGTGGTTCGTAGGCTCATCGAGGATCAATAAGTTGACAGGCTCCAAAAGCAGCTTCACCATGGCAAGCCGCGTTTTCTCGCCTCCCGATAATACGGTTACTTTTTTGTCAATGTCCTCACCATGAAACATAAACGCACCCAAAATGTTCTTGATCTGCGTTCTTACATCACCTTCTGCAACTTCGTCCACAGTTTGGAAAATAGTCAGACTTGGGTCAAGTAGCGAGGCCTGGTTTTGCGCAAAATAGCCGACTTTGACATTATGCCCCAGCTGGCAGGTTCCTTCCACATCAAGTTGCCCCATGATGGCTTTAATCATAGTCGATTTCCCTTCTCCGTTCCGGCCTACAAACGAGACTTTTTCGCCTCTGGAAATGGTCATGCTCGCATTTTTGAACACCACCTGATCACCATAAGATTTGGAAACGTCTTTCACCGTCACCGGGTAGTCGCCCGAGCGTGGGGAAGGTGGGAAACGAAGTTTCAGGGCTGAATTGTCGATTTCGTCAATTTCGATGATTTCCAGTTTCTCCAGCATGCGCTCGCGGGAAGAAACCTGGTTGGTTTTGGAATACGTTCCGCGGAAGCGTTCGATGAATTGCATGTTGTCTGCAATCATTTTCTGCTGTTCCTGATATGCCTTGATCTGGTGCGAGCGGCGCTCTTCGCGCAGCACCAGATAATGCGAATAATTGGCTTTATAATCAAAAATACGTCCCATTGTCACTTCAATGGTGCGGTTGGTAATGTTGTCGATGAAGGCCCGGTCGTGGGAAATCACCATGACTGCATTGGCCTTATTTACCAAAAAATCTTCCAGCCAGATCACCGATTCAATGTCAATGTGATTGGTAGGCTCATCGAGCAAAATGAGGTCAGGCTTTTGCAAAAGGATCTTGGCCAGCTCTATGCGCATACGCCAGCCGCCGCTGAATTCCTTGGTCTGCCGATGAAAATCTTCGGGCCGGAATCCCAGTCCTTTCAATGCTTTCTCCACTTCGGCGTCGTAATTGACTTCTTCGAGCTGGTAATATTTCTCACCAATTTCAGTCACCTGCTCGATGATGGCCATATATTCATCGCTCTCGTAATCCGTGCGGGTTTCGAGGGCGTGGTTCAGCTTTTCCATTTCGGCGCGCATTTCAAAAACCTGCTTGAATGCTTTGGCCGCTTCCTCGAACACGGTGCAGTTGTCTTCCGTCAGCAAATGTTGCGGCAAATAAGCGATCACCGCATCCTTAGGCGCACGCACGTGGCCGCGATTGGCTTTTTGCTCACCCGCAATAATTTTCATCATGGTGGATTTCCCCGCTCCATTCTTACCCATCAGGGCAATTTTATCGGTAGGATTTATCACGAAGGAAACTTCGCTAAAAAGGACAGAACCGCTAAATTCAACGGCCAAATTCTCAACTGTAATCATCGTCTCATTTTTTGAAGCCGCAAAGGTACGAGGATAGCATCATTGACCAATAACATTGAATTAATTGTTCGGGCCGGACGTTTTTAAGTTGAGACATTATTGCTGATTCAGCTGATTTAAATACAAAAAACCAACACAAAATTATGGACGTTCGCACAACATTATCAGTAAATGAAAGCTTTATGGAAATGCTGACCGATATCAAAAACCGCGGGGCAAAAGCAGAAATGATCCTGGACATCAACGGACTGGAACGCGCTCAGGGAGTCATTCAGGAGATTCACGCCGACGATCCAAACCCTTACATTGAACTAACGGACGGGACCAAAATCGCAGAAAAGACAATCGCCGCCCTCAACGGCATTTTCCGGCCGGAATATTCGGGCTGTTAATAGCCGGGATGGCGCTTTTGCTTGGTGACGATATTGATTTTCCTATCCTGCAAAAAGAAGTCTGAGTTAGAACCAGGGCCTAATATTGTTGAAAAGCCAGCATGTCATCACCATGCCAAATGTAATTTTTGCTGTGAAAATTTATAAATTATACCGAACATTGTAACATGTCACCGCACGTTATATAGTGGATACTCCTGTTTTCAATGTGTCAATTATGAAAAAGACAACGATTTTTCGTTTGCTGATTACAGCGCTCATCTTCATTTCCGCCGCCAAGTCGCAGGCTCAGTATAGTATTGGCATCCGAGGAGGTGTCAATTTTGCTGATTTTCAGCCTGGGACCATTTTTGAGTATGACACGAGAATTGGCGCGAACGTCGCATTGCTTTTTAACAAACCCATAAATCCCATCCTAAGCATTCAGGTTGAGCCAGGTTTTTCGCAGCGTGGTGCACAATATGAAACTTCCGGGGAAGGCCCTTTGAACGGGTCCATCCTGAGCAGTAAAGAAACGGGCAAATTTCTGTCCAACTTCATTGAACTTCCAATTTTGTTGCAATGGAAACCGCGGATTGGAATATTGGAAGGCATTGTTTCCATTGGGCCGGAACTTCGTTACCGCGTTGGCAAAATGAAGTTGAAGTACACTTCCAAAATAACTTACGATGGTGAGGTAACCAAGGAGGAGTCAGGTAAGGTCAATTTGGAGGGCGGTTTTGGGGAAAGAACATTCGACTACGGCCTCGCAGGAGGAGCAGGCATTGCTTACCCTGCAAGATCCTTCAAGATTTTCACGGAAGCACGCTATCACCTCGGACTCCGGCCATTGGTAGAGGAGCTGAAAATGCACAACCGCGGCGCATCAATTCACCTCGGCGTGCTTGTTCCAATGGGAAACTAAAAATCAATGAGCGATATAACTACAAGCAAAATAAAATGTCTGATTATTGATGATGAGGAACCAGCGCATGAGGTGCTCAAATTTCTGATCGCAAAAGTGCCGTGGCTGGCCTTTGAGGGCAGTTGTTATAATGGCATTGAAGCGATCGAGATTGTCGCGGCCCGAAAGCCCGACATTATATTCCTCGACGTAAATATGCCTGAGCTTTCAGGCCTCGATCTGCTGAACATTATCCAGTCGCCCGAGCTGCACGTGATCATGACCACCGCTTATCCCGAATACGCGGTCGACGGATTTACATTTGACGTGACCGCTTTTCTGCTGAAACCCATCGGATTCGACCGGTTTTTAAAAGCCGTCACCAAAGTGAGAAAGCTCATCACAGGCGGCCAAATCCCTGAGCCAACATCCCCTTTGCCAGAAATGAAACCAGAAAGTCCTGCCAATGACGAATATGTCTGGATCCGGGCTGACCGTAAAATGTATTGTGTTTGGTTTAAAGATATTTTCCTGATCGAGGGCTTAAAGGACTATGTTAAAGTGCATTATACCGGCGGTGTGCTCGTCACATTAATGTCGATGTCGGCGATGATGGAAAAGCTGCCGTTCCCACCATTTGTACGCACGCACCGCTCCTACATTGTCAACCGTAATGCAATCCGCATGATCGAGGGCAACACCATTACACTGCAAAATGGCAAGGAAGTCGCCATCGCCGTCTCGCCTACCCGCGATGAGATATTCAGACAGCTGACAGCGAAATAAGCATGGGAAATAGCATCAGGACTGAACATTCGTTTTTCGAATCTCTCATTTTCCCACCAACACCGGCCGTACGGATCGCTCATCACGTCTGTTTTTGGATAGGCTTCGTTGTGCTGCATTTTGCCTATTCACTCCCTACCCTTTCCAACGTCGTTGCCGATCCGCGCTTCACACTGGTGGGTGTGATTTATTTTTTAAAGTTTATCCCAAACTACTATTTCTGTGTAGCACTATACAACTTTCTTAGCAGGTATTTAAAGGGATTTTTGCTGGGATTGGCCGTTTTTTTCGGCACCATTCTATCTCTGCATACTTTCAACACGCTGATTTTCATGTTTGTTGATATGGCTTATGGCCTGGAAACGATGCCGGAACGCTTTCGCTTGATCGGGGGATTGCATTTAAAACTGCTTCGGCTCGAAGATCCCCTGACCTGGACCGTACTTGCCTACGATCTTTCAGAACTAGAATTGCTACTGTTCACAGCGTCGGTTAAAGTTGGGCTATATGCAGCCCGGCAAACCATTCTGCGGCAAAAACTGCAAACCGAAGCATTGGGCATGGAGCTGAAAGTTTTGAAGACACAGATCAATCCGCATTTTGTATTTAATGTGCTGAATGCCGCTTATGCCAAGATCCTGCCCATTTCGGAAGAGGCTGCCGAGTATTTACAAAAGTCTTCGGAAATCATTCGTTTCGCTTTGTATGAAGCCAATGAAGAATTTATTAAGCTAGAGAAAGAAATGGCCTATCTGAATCAATATGTGCAGCTGGAATCGATCCGGAATACGCATCGCTGCAAAGTGAGCCTGGTTCAGGAAGGAAGGATCCTGGAATCGCACGAAATCCCGACGCTATTGCTGATTACACTCGTGGAAAACGCATTCAAGCACGGTGTACATGCTTCAAGGCATCCTTCTTTTGTTGATATAAAAATATTTATCCATCCCGATAAGCTGGAATGCAACATTATCAACAGCGTTCCCCAAAGATCTGCCGAAGCGCAACCAGCACCTGAACAACCCACTGGCCTGGGCCTCGCCAACCTGAAAAAACGACTGGAAATCTACTATCCGGATCGTTACCATTTTGAGACGATTGCAAAGGACCATACATTCAAAGTAATTCTCTCAATGCCACTCACAGCCGCCTAGCGGATCGACGAAACGGCTTCTGAAATCGACGAAATACCGGCACCCTATTTCGTCTAGTTTTTAACATACTTGATCTAAGAAGATTTCAAATCCGCTGTATTCCGGATTGATTTGTACAATCTAAAAACCAGTACAATTCAATCCTCAGCTCCATGAAAAAATTCTCCGCTCTGCTGATCTGCATGCTTCTCATAACAAGCATGCTACGCGCGCAATACATTGTAAAAGGAAAGGTTGCTGATAAAAATAACGCGGGAGCAGCTTACGCAACGGTGGCTCTTCTGGCAGCTGCCGATTCAAGCATTGTAAAAGGCGGATTGACCAACGAAAACGGTGATTTTCAAATAGATCACCCTTTGAAAGGTGCGTATAGGATCAGTGTTCAATACGTAGGTTTTGCAAAAGCATTTACCAATCAATTTATATTAAACGACACAAATAAAATCCAGGAATTCCGTCAGATCACATTGGCTGACGAAGCTGCTAACCTGGAAGAAGTTACTGTGAAGGGCCAGCGTAGTTTGGTAGAAAATAAGGGCGACCGGATGGTCCTGAATGTGGCTAACAGCGTCATAGCCAAGGGAAATAAAGTAGAGGATCTTTTGAAATACGCTCCTCTGGTCCAATCCTCGCCGATGGGAATCAAGGTTGGCAACAAAAGCAATGTTCTGATATTGGTAGATGGCCGGCAAACCAGCCAGACTTCCCTCACCAACTTCCTGCAAAGTTTCTCTGCGGAAGACATCCTGAAAATCGAAGTCATTCCAAATCCATCTGCCAAATACGATGCAAGTTTCGGGGCTGTCATTAATATTATTACAAAAAAGAGTCTGGAAAGAGGCTTTAACGGTCGGTTAAGCTTGATTTATTCCAAAGGTGAATACGGGCGTTTTTATCCCGATGCCTCGGTGAATTTCAGATCGGAGAAATGGAATGTCTTCACTTCTGTCAATGGCACGCTGGAAAATATTGGCTCGGAAGACGAATTGATCCGCAAATTTCCCGGCGGATTTATGGACACCAAAGCATTGACCAATTACAAAACCGACGGACTTTCCACATTCAGCGGCATTGACTATACGCCAAACAAAAACAACACCATGGGCATCCGGCTCAATAGCGGCTCACGGAACAGCGACTATACAACCAACATGAACACCGGCTTTAAATCTTACCCAGCAAGGCTGGACTCGCTGCTGGACGTCAGCCGGTTGACTACAGATAAAACCCGGAACTATGACATTAACTTCAACTACACCGGAAAGCTGGACAGTGCAGGCAAAGAGCTAACTTTTAATGTCACGAAAAGTTATTTTGACAAAAAGAACACGCAACACCTCATTTACCAGGAACGAAGCCTCGAAGGCGTTTCTTCCGGCGACCCGACCAGGGCCAGGATCCGCAATCCAAAAGACGAAAATAACCTCATTGCGCAGGCTGATTTAACATTACCCACAAAACGCGGACGTTGGGAATCGGGATTGAAATACATCGTGATCGGAAACAACAATACGCTCACGCAGGAAAACGAAATCGAGGGCCAATACGCGATCGACCCGGATTTTAGCGTTTCCGGCATTTATAAGGAACATTCCTATGCAGCCTATGCGGGTTACAACAATGCATTCAAAAGCGGCTGGACTGTACAATCGGGATTGCGTTACGAAAATACCAGTCAGGAACTCACCAGGTCCGACGTGAGCCGGCAATATGCAGGATTATTTCCAAGTTTAGGCCTGAACAAAAGCTTGAAAAATGGCGATATGGTCAATATTTCGTACGCCCGCAAAATTTCCAGACCATCACTCACTTACCTGATTCCTTATCGCTGGCTTTCAGACCCTTACCTTGTTTCAGTAGGAAATCCCAATCTTCGTCCGTCTTACGAGCATACCATTGATGCCGGGTTTTCCAAAGGCGGACTTTCGCTTTTCATCAATTACACGCGAACAAAGGATTACATTTCGGATGTCATTTACACAGATCCGGAAACCAGGTCATTTGTAAGTATTCCCGAGAATTTGAAGCATGTAAACAGCGCCTACGCAGGCCTTTCGTGGAACCAGGAGCTGTTCAAATGGTGGTATACCAACTGCTCCGTCGTCTTAAATGCCTCCCGGACCAAAACACCGATCGCCAACATTCCCGGCGTAAATTTCAGCGGATTTGGCATGAATTCTTACACCAATAACACATTCACTTTGCCAAAAGGATACAAAATCGAATTGCTCTTCATTTATAATTCGCCTTATCGGTTTGCGATTATGCAAAACAAGCAAGTGTATTTTATGTGGCTCAGTTTCAATAAAGCAGTCCTCAAAAATGGCAATGTAAAAATCTCCATCCAGGATGTATTCCGGACGCAGGCATACCGCTACGTCACCTCGTACGGGCCTGTCTACACGTCCACGCGCTCCTACGCCGACAATCAGCGGATAAGGCTTTCATTCAATTACAATTTCGGAAAAAAGACTGTAAAGCAAGCCAAAAACAGGAGCTTAGGCAACGAAGCCGAAAAAAGCCGGATGGGCGGAGGGGTTATGTGAGGTTTTGGCGGCGCCCCGCCACCGCCACCCGCCAACCTGACTAAACTTTCGCTCCCATTCTTTCGAAGCCTTCCCAAAGTACCTTCACATCGAAAAGCGCCGATTTTTCAGCCGTATCAAACGGAACGTCTGAATGATAAAGCGCCAGGTCATGAACCATTTTAAGCGACCGCGCCAACTCCTCGGAACCCTGACATTCCACGAGATACAAAAAATCGGCTTGTGATTGCGTCAGCGGCGTGCTAACATTTGATACGTTACGTGCATCAACCGTTGTGTTGACTGAATGTTGGTTCGAGCCAACACCTTTTCCATTTGACGCTTGCATAGTTAAAATGGATTTGGTTAAAGAAAGGAGAAGTCACTGCAAACGTCAACAAAGCGAACTTTGGTAGGTCCAGGGACTTTCACCCTTCTGCTTCTCCAGTGCCATTTTTGGCCTACATCTCAATTTTCTGTTCATAATGAGTATTGTTAAACGTTTGCAGGGCAAATATAGGAGAAAGTTTTGATGGGTCGGAGATGAATGAATTAACGGTAAAAATCCCGCAATCAATGCCGTTTGATAAATGCTTTGAGTAAAATAGAGCAGTGGCAAACTTGAAAGACCAAATAAGAAATAAAATACTACAGAGATTAATCAATCCGATAAGTGAATCGCGATCGAAAAACTCGAGAATCACAACCATTTTCCTGACGTCAGGAAAATGGTTAGTATAGGCTCAGAATCCGAGAGACCTGTTCAAGATATCGCACTCACGAGATATGCTTGTTACCTGGTAGCCCAGAATGGTGATACACGGATTTCGGAAATTGCTTTTGCGCATATTTTGCAGTGCAAACACGACGTGCAGAGATCATTGAGCAACGAAGGCTGGACCGTGAAGGAAAGAAGGTTTTGATAGAAACGAAAAAGAATAAGAAATAGACTCTCAAAGCATCTTCCTCATCATAATATCCGTCTGCTCGTCTGCTCCGAATTTGAAGATGTGTTTGTCGAAGGCGGTGAAGCCGTTCTTTTCGTAAAATCGGATGGCTTTTGGGTTTTCTTCCCATACGCCCAGCCAGAGATATGCTTTTTGTTCGAGTTGGGCGGTTTCGAGCGCTTTGTCGTATAATAACTGGCCTACCTTTTTGCCGTGAAATTCACTTTTGACATAAATTCGCTCGATTTCGAGAGAGGTCGGATCTTGCAGCTCGGTCTGTGCTTTTCCCGTATTTAATTTCATGTACCCGACGGGACTATCACCGAGCCAGGCTATGAAAAAGTGTGATTCGGGATTGTCGAGTTCGGCGGCCATTTTAGCATCACTGAAATTTTCGGTCAGATAATGCTTCATATCCGCCTCGGTGTTGGCTGCTGCGAATGTTTCGAAAAATGTTTCCCTGCCAATCTGCTGAACCGTAGTCAAATCGTCAGCGCCAGCCTTAACTATCGTAATTTGATCCATTTCGTTTCTTATTTTTTCATGAAAGTTTCATTAATACCAGCCCTGCCGTGATGAACAATGCAGCGGTGATCCGCATTGCGTTGGCTGGCTCGCCCAGCAGAAAAGTGCCGACGATAAATGCCCCAACAGCGCCTATCCCCGTCCAAACGGTGTAGGCGGTGCTCAATGGCAATGTCCGCATAGCCATGGCCAGCAAGGCGAAACTCGCGATCATTGCGACGAGGGTAATTGAGGTAGGAATAAGCCGGGTGAAACCTTCCGACTGCTTCATGAAGTAAGCCCAGACAACTTCCAGAAGCCCGGCTGCAATCAAATAAATCCAAGACATGACTTTGACCTTTTTAGGCCGGGCCGTCCCGATTCGGTTCCCAATACGGGGGAGGTCGTCCTCCTGCATGGCCGCTGTGCAAAGGCTGAGCGGCGGGACAAAAATACCGTTTTGTCAAAAATTTTACAAACCTTCCCGCTATAACGCTGCCTCAAAACAATATACATTGTAATTCGTGGATGCAAAGATTTTGCCCTTCTTCCCATTTTTTCCAGGGGAACCCGTAACGAAGCCGGCAAACCACGAGTCGTGCCGCCTTTCGAGTTTAATGTCTGGGGAGGGCATATCCCAAAGCAGCTTTCCTGTGTTAACGTCCACAGCAAGCAGCGACTTGGTGTAAATGTAATACACCACGCCATCCTGGTGGTAAAGGTCACTGGTTAATGCGCTTGCCTTCTGGGTCCAGCGCGGTGATCCGGTGTTGGCATCCACACAATAGAGTGTCGCATTGTCTCCGTTGAGCAAAAGTTTGTCTTCGACAAGGATAAAATCATTGAAACCTGTGAACATGTCCGACAGGCTTCGCCTCCATATTTCTTTGCCGGTCATCAGATCAAAACATCCAACCGTCGTCAGCGAGGTTACATACACTTTATCACCATTCACAATGGGCTTCAGACAAGCCGAAGCACCACCATTATCGGGACGGATGGCTATTCTTTCGTAAACCCATTTCTTCGCGCTGAGATTATACAGGCCAAAATAACCACGCGTGTGATTGTACTGATCCTTCGGGCCCGGCTCCGTGAAAGGCACCACCAGATAATCACTACCATTCCGGCTAAACGCTTCCATATTCAGCATTGAGCCCCGGTAATACAGGGAATCTGAGTCGATATAAGCGTATTCATCACGCATAACAGGTTTCACGATTTCTTTAAGCGCACCGGTCCTTACATCGCCTGCAAAAATCGTTGGTTCTATCCGGCGTTTTTTCTGCGATTCCAAGCTCCTGCCAGGCATAAAATACCGCTCTCCTAAAAATGCCGGGTAAGGTCTTAATGATAATTCCGGGTTTCTGGTTTTCCAGATTGTTTTGCCTGTCAGGGTGTTAATACAATAGGTTGTACTGGCGTCATGTAGCAGCATACTTCCGGGATAAAGTCCGATGCTTTGCCGCAGCGTGCCAATGGATTTATTTTCAAATTCGTCCCAGACCCACAAGTTTTCACCCGTTTCCAGGTCTTTCAACTGCAAGAATCGCTCTCCAACCACTTTCTGGGCTGATTCACGAACACCCACAGCTAACACGCCGCGATCTTCTACAATGTATCCCCTATGCAGGCCGGAAGAACGCGGACCATTGGAAGTCGATGATTTCCAAATGTGAGGTTGCTGGGTTATCACACCATCCTTGTCGATTTGGGTTGTGATCTTTTCGGGAGCGCAGGCGACCAGTCCAATGAGAAGAAAAATAGCTAATAACCGGCCCTTCGTGATAGCGGGCACCCGTTTTCTGGCTAATGCGATCCTGTTCATAGCTCCCATGATTGATTGTTCAATGCAAAGGAACGATATGCAGAAAATTAGCTTCTTGTCCCCCGACATAGTTTCACGTTGTCGTACAACAAGATTTTTTCACACTAAAACAATATCATTTGCCGCTCACTGACCCAGCATTCACCTTTACACCCTTAAACATAAACGCATTATCACTGATCCTGAGCTTTTTACCGCTGGAAGTCGTTACATTTTTTAGCACAACCTGTTTGGTTTTGATAAATGGAAATTTTTCCTGGTAGGAATCACTTGTCATCTCCGGATTGAAATTGGCAAAAATGGCTGGCCCTTCGTAAGCTTCGGGGTGTGCGGAATCTTCGATGCGCAGATTCTCAATCGTAATTTTTTCGGGCATGTAACAGATGTAGCCGAAATCGTGCTGCCCTGAATTGGACCCGCCTATCAGGCTGGCACTGACAGGCTTGCCATTTACCGGCACAAAAACGCAGTTCCGGATCACCAGCTCGCCTTGCCAGGTGCTGCCATAATCCGAACGCAGGTTGACAATGTTTTTGCCACGGATACACGAATTTTCCACCAATAACAGTCCGGTTCCAATAGCATTGATGCCCATGTGACCGAGCGTGGAATTACGGATGGTGGCGTTGGCAACGCCCTGGTGTGCATCGAAGCGAGAAAGCGTGCAATGGTCATAAAGCAGGTTTTTGCAGAAATTAGAGCCTAATATGCCCCAGTATTTACTGTCATTGATGTCATTCGTCTGGCTGCAATTGACAAAAGAGACATTAAGCGCCCGGTTCACCGAAAGATCATAGCTGCCCATCGACACAGGTTTATCAGCTGTTCCAATGGTGCTGTAAGTTTTGTGTCCGGTCAGGATGGTGTTTTTTACGGTAACATAGGAGCAGTCGCCAATGCTGATAAACCCATTGTAAGGCGCGCCTTGCTCGCTTTCGCCTTTAATATGATGTTCCAATCCTTCCAATGTCACATTAGAGCGCCGAACGGCAATGTTCCGGCTGTAATAGTTGTATTTGGATTCTGCTTTGTTGGCAATTGTAGTAAAGCGTCCGCCACTGATTTTCAATGGTTTTTCATCAATCGGGAGCGCGGTAATCTCGGTTATTTTATCAAAATCCCAGATAATAGGTGCGTTCATATCCACGTTGCCATTTTTATCGACAACAAAAATATCCGTCTGCGAAGAGCCATTGTTTTGGTTGAGACCGTAACGAATGTATTGCTTCACATTTGCATTCGTAACCGTGATAAGACAGGGGCCGGGCAGTGTGGTATTGATCTTTTTCTGGTTTCTTTTTAGTGACCTGATCATTTCCAGTTTAAAGGGTTTAAGCGCCGAGCTAACCATAAATACGGAGGCATCACGTTTTTCCGCCTCGGTATCATCAATAATGAAAGCCGCTTTGCCAAAATCAGTTTCCGTCCGGATAATGGCAGTGAGGTGTTTTCCGCCAATGTAGTAAGTGGCGCCGTCGTCGGCTTTCACGCGCAAACCGTGCAAATTGGCAAATGCATGCGTCGCGGCAATGGCGTCGATGTCGTCCGTCTTACCATCACCTTTGGCGCCGAAATCACTATAATGCACCACTCCGGCGGCTTTAAACCTGGCCGCCTCTTCCTGCGCCCTGGCCGTCCATGCACCCAGGATGAGCATTAATAATAGTGTGTATTTCATGTTAAAAATCAATGATTGTTATGAATAGGAAAGAAAATTTGAAAGCAACCTTACCCTTGTCCTGCTTCTGAATTTCGTGTCCATAGCTCCGTTAAAAATCCTTCATCGATTTTTGAATGTCGTTCATCGATTATAAAAGAACAGCGGCAGGTGCGCAGGTACCTTTCGGGAAAATCGGTCAGGTCGAGACTGGTTTTAATTCAACCCCAAAACTGTTCTGCAAATGCGACGCTCAGGTTTGTTACTGATTTGCCTCTGTTTCTGCTCCTGTTCCCTTCTGCGGGCACAAGATGGCGCGCCTAAAAACAAGCAGGTTCAGCTTTCGGGAGGGCTTAATGCTTATGCTGGCCTGTACACGTCCAGCGGCATCGCCGGGCGCAACCAACCCAATCCGTTTGGACTGAGCGGGGCCGTTACATTAACCCTTCCCGGCGGCATTTCCTTGCCATTTTCTGCTGTGCTCGGCAACCAGGGCGCCAGTTTCCGTCAGCCGTTCAACCAGTTCGGCGTGAGCCCCACATACAAATGGGCCACTGCGCATGCAGGTTACCGCAATGTATCTTTCTCGCCATTCACGCTTGCAGGTCATACTTTTCTGGGCGGAGGCATTGAGCTGAATCCCGGAATGCTGCGGATAGGCGCTGTGTATGGCCGTTTCAACAAAGCCATTTCTTCCACACTTTCTGATCCTAATGTTATCCCGTCTTTCAAACGCACCGGTTATGCGGTGAAAGTAGGTTATGGCAAGCCCAACAATTACGTGGACCTGGTTATGCTCCGGGCCCGTGATGATACCAACTCCATCGACCGGGTGCAGATGTCGCCCGAGAAATACACCACCCCAGCCGAAAATATGGTTATCGGTCTCACTTCACGACTGCTTTTGATCAAACACATCCTGGTTGAAGCAGACCTGGCGGCGAGTTCCTATACGCGGGACCTTTCTGCATCTGAGGTGGCGGCCGAGGGTAAAAATCCGATGTTCAGGCTCCTAGGCAAGCTGATCACGCCGAGGCTTTCCACCCAGCTAACCCAGGCGACGCAGGCGGCATTGGGTTACCAAAGCAAATGGGGATCTGTCAAATTTCAGTACAAACGCATTGATCCTAATTTCCAGACCATGGGCGCCTATTATTTTCAGAGTGATATTCAGAGCTATACGGGCAATGTCACATTGAATTTACTCAAAGGAAAAGCACGGTTAGCTGGCAGTTACGGAAAGCAGTTTGATAATCTGGCCCAAAATAAAAACGCGCGCACAGGCCGCTCCATAGGTTCTATGATGGTTTCTTTAAACCCCGACCCTACCCTCGGATTCGACGTTTCGCTCTCCAATTACGGGCTGAGCCAGCGCGCGGGAATCCGGCCATTGATCGATACGCTCCGCATTGCCCAAAACAATTTATCAGCAACTGCTAACGTGCGTTATTCCATTTTTGACAAGGATTTTTCCCACATTTTCACCCTTACCGGCTCACATCAGCAACTGTCCGACCTGAATGATAACACGTCCGTACAAACCGAAAATAACAGTCAGAATGCCAACCTGGGCTATTTTCTGCAAGCCAGTCAAAGTGGGTTCGGAGCGAACTTAATGCTCTCCTACACGCAGACGAGCCTTCCGCAAACCTTGCCCGGGACCACGGATCAGAAAGTAAAATTCTACGGCCCTACACTGGGGACGAATTATAGTTTTTTAAAAAAGAAACTGAACACTTCACTCAACTTCTCCTATCTGTTCAATAAGCAGTTTGGGGAAACAGGAAAAGTGTTAACAGCCTCCTTGAATGCAGGTTACCAGCTTGCAAAAAGGCAAAGCCTGAACATTATGTTCAATTATCTCAATTCGAACACGGGCATTCAAACAGAAAAATTCAACGAACTCAGAGGAAATATCGGCTATGGAATTTCATTCTAAAAAATATAGCGCTTTCACAAAACGGAGCATTGGCTTCGGGATGATGCTATTTCTGTGTCTGGGATTTTATGCGGGTTTTGCCCAAAATCAAATCCGCATCACCACCAATGTTTTGCCGCCTTACAGTCCTTATATCCAGGATTATCCCGGCACTGGCAACCGCGTTCAAGTTTTTATTTCCAATCTTTCGGGTCGGGCGTTATCGGTGCGGCTTTTGGGCAAACTGGAAGGCGATAATGGTGTCGTCATTCGTACTTCGCAGCATTACCGTCCGTTGCGCCCGCTGGAATTACGGCCAACGGATGTGAACAGAATGATTACGCGGGCTGAACTGGAAGGGCTTTTCGACCTGAATCAAATTGAAGTCGAAGGGTTGAATAAAGACCAGCTTTACCGCGGCTTACCCCTTCCCGAAGGCAACTATCAATTGTGCGTTCAGGCTTTTGATAATGCCACCACCCGCCCGTTGTCCGCCGAATTCCCCATGGGCTGCAGCGGATTAATCCCTGTCCGCATCATTGAGCCGCCTATCCTGATTTCACCGATGGCCGATGAGGAAATCGCCGTCAAAATACCGCAAACTCAGCTTTTCACCTGGTCGGCGCCAGTGGGCATATTGCCTAATCAGGTGGAATACAGCATCCGGATCGTGGAGCTGCCCGAAACCAATGTTGATCCTAACGTATATATAGATGCGATGGTGTTGCCTAGGTCCGGCGTGGAAGTGAACAATCTCCGAACAACGACATTTTTATACAGCCCGCAGCAGCCGCCTTTGCAAAAAGGAAAACGTTACGCATGGCGCGTGCAAGCGAAGCCCATCGGACAAAGGCTCAATTTCCTGAACGACGGAAAAAGCCCTGTTCAATCATTCATATATGGCCAGCAAATGCCGCTTGGGGTTGATCTGGAATACATTACCATTACCAGTCCTGCGGCAAAACGCAATGCAAGTATCGAAGTAGGCAGTAACAATCCGTTTCTAGTAACCTGGAAGCTGGATGAAGAATTTGAAAAAACATTACGAAAAGCATTTGAAGCGCAACCAAAAAAATCAATTGTAGAGCAGTTTGCTGAACTCAGTTATCGCGTAGTGATTAAAACGGACGAAAAAAGAGGCCAGGGCACCGTGGTGCTGGACCGGCTGGTCCGGGGAGAGCAGCTGAGCATGGAAAAATCGGAGCTGCCAGCAAACATGCCGACCGGGCAAAATTATGAGGTCCGGATTGAGTTACAGGGGATGTCGGAAGCGAGAAGAAACCGCGCGCAGCTGGGCGAAGCGCTTTTAGTCTCAAAACCAAGATCTTTTACACTGATTGAAAGAAACAAAGGAAATGAGGCAGATAGCCTGACGATCCGGGGTGTGCTGGCTTATCGTTTCCCGGGCGAAAGCGGCACACCGCACATTCTTCCGAACACGCAGGTTGTTCTTATGAAAATTTTCCCGAACAGGTTCCGGGCAACCGTTGCTTATGGCAAATCCGACGGTTCGGGTAACTATACCATTAAAATTCTCAAAACCTCAATCCAGGGGCTGGGCGATTCGACGGCTTACACCCGTTTTATGGTCGATCCGGTGAATCCGTTTATCCAGCGCCTGGCCGAGCCGGGCTACTACCAAACCAAGGATGACAACACTTTCCAGGTGTCCAGCGCCGAGCAAAAAGGCTATGAGGTTCAGAACATTACCTGGCTGGCGGCCGGCTATAACCTGGACGTAACAGCCAGGATTTCATATAAAAACTGGCCAGGCACGCCGGGCATCAACCTGGAAGGAAAACACCTCGTCATTTACCGGAAACCAGGCATTGCCAAAGATTTTGACAAATACAGGCTTCCGTTTGAAGGTTCAGTAAACCAATCGTCCGGGCCCGTAACTGCAACCGTGCAAGCCGGAATAAACAGCGGTTACCAGCCAGTTGGCGGCATCGGTAATAAGGTAAATGTGAATGTAAATGCATCGTCGGATGAGCCCGGCAGTTCCGGAAGCGGCAAATCCGGTGAAGCTGCGCTGCGTATGCAGGTGATCGCAGAGCTCGAAAAAAAGGGTTATCAGTTCATCAGCATGGTGGCCTTGAACAAGAAGGATACTGAATACGGCGCGATGATCAATAACCTCGTTTATGGCGGCGTATCTTACGATGCTTACCAGATTTATTGCCCGGATTGTGGTCTTGCGCCGGATGACGCCGACCCAATTATCAAGACAAAACCTTCCGAAAAGCTGCCTGAAACGCCCGCACGCATTGAAAAATACACCTATAACATTCAAACCGACGAAGCTCCTACCATGACTTTTACCGGCAAGCTCACATACAAGTTTGCGGACGCGGGCAAGGAAGGCGCGCAAGTGAAAGCATTGCCCAACACGCAGGTGCGTTTGCAAGTGGTTTACAAAGCAGCCGGTTCAGATAAAACCACATTCGGCACCAGCTACGGCAATTATGCCGAGTTTTCGGAATTCCATCATGATTTCAGCCAGACTCTCGATACCAAAGTAACGGGCTCCGACGGCTCTTTTACATTCACTGTTAAGATGACCAAACCTATGGAACTGGGAATGCTTGCGCCTACCAAAGAAACTGGCCAGGGAGAATTCAAGATGCCGTCCGTAGCCTACATCCGCGGCATCCGCGTCGTGGTGGACAATCCCTATTATGCAAGCCCGACGGAAACATTCGGCATTCAACAAGACCAGGTGATGAAACCGCAGGGCTCCTATGATTTCGGGCCGGTAACAGCAGTAGCCAGAAGCTATACGCTTATTGCCCAAGCGAAATCGGATACCACCGGGGTATCAAAGGTGAAAGAACAAAAAGCAGGCATCCAAAATAACCTGTCTGGCATTAAGGTGTCTGTGCTGCGCCTGACCAAAGACACCGAAAAACTACCCGGCCCCGACCGCCGGCCGCCAGCAGACGAAGGTGCAGGCGAAAAAACGACCGCAATATTCAAATTGAAGAAATATAAGGTGATTGCAACGACCGAAACCAATGCAGAAGGAATCGCCAGGTTTCCAAGAATGGTCATGGCGAACGGCGAGGCGGATGCTTATTTTCTTTCAACCGAGGCGTCCGTGGACGGAATAAATAACTATCAGCTGGTTTCGCTCAAACGCATCACTGTCAGCGAAAAATGGGGATCGACATTTTCTCCGTATGCCACGCAGGAGGAGATACAGCGGTCGGAAAAAGCAGGTAAAACGGAGTACAACGGCACCAAGATCGATTGTAAAACGGTTTGGGAATTGTCACACATGGACAACCCCAATTTCCCCACAACCTGGACCCCTTATGGCAGTTACAGTAATGAAGAGTATGAGAAAATGGTTGTTACCCAGCATTCGCCGGAATACCGTTGGGTAAGCCACCTCGCTGATTGCAAAACGGTTAACAATTACTGGCTCGGCGAGAAGCTACATGATATAAAAGTAAACGACAAGGTGCTGCTCCCGCAATCTTACTACGATCCCGTATTTGCAGACCAGTACAAAACATTCGAATCGGACCCTGTCATCCGCCACCTAAAACCCGGCAACCCCACGGTGAATGTGCGGGTGGTGGATCAATCCAATCCGACCCAGGGAATCAAAAACGCAGTTGTTGATTTGTTTTATTTCGAAAAAGAAAAAAACGTTACAACACAGCTTACGCAATTTACCGGTGAAGATGGCTGGATTCTGACGCCATTTATGCTCAAACCCGGCAACAGCGCAATCATGCGCATCAAAGCAGAAGGTTACGTTTACATTTCCGGGACAAAAACGGCGAAGGATGCAAATGTAGTCTATATCGGCGACGTGTTATTAGGCCAGAACAGTTACTACGACCGCGTTTTAATGGAGCCTAACACGGTCATCACCGGCAGGGCGATAGACATTGATGCCATTCAGAAATCGACTGTTGACGTGTCCGGCAATAATGCAACTATGGATGTGAAAGATGCTGCCACCAAAACAACAACACCAAAAACGACAGTTGGTAAAAATGCAGCAAACGGCAATGTTAGTTCCGTACCGGTACAAACGCAGCCTTACAATCAAATGGTCGTCAGCTCGGACCCGTCGCTGGAAGCTTATGCCCAGGCCGATGACGGAAATATGGTGAAGACCAAATTTGAGAACGGGACCTGGAAATATTTGCTAAAAACCCCTTCCACTGCCTCGGTACTGAAAATTTTCCCCGTTAACATCAGCTATTTTGGAGAAGAAAGGAACATTAAAACGCAGCTTCCCAAACCAGTCCTGGCATCGAACAGGTATACCATCAACGCGGGCGACATTAATATTTACGAACGGGACCACCGCATTATATTCAAATTGCAAGATGAAATAACCAAAAAGGGAGTTCCCAATGCATATGTGCGGCTTTTTGGTAAGAAATCGAAAGGTTTTGAGTTTGGGGCAAGTGAAACCGATGGCATCGTGGAAACGCGCTTCAAGAATGTTTCCATTGACAACCTGTATGTCGAAATCGCGGCGCCGGGTTATGTGACCAGGACAGTGGCTGTGAATAACAGTGAAACGAAAACAGCCGAAACCAAAGTCGTAGTGCTTCAACCGGCCAGGACGGTCAAAGGAGTTGTAGTAGTCAACACGGGAAAAGGAACAGAAATCCCGCTCGAAGGAGCCGAAGTGTATGTGGCTTCTGGTGGCAATGCGCCCGTGAAATACAGCGCGGTAACGGGCAAGGATGGCTCTTTTTCAATGGATGTAGCCAAAACCCTGGATGGCAGCACGATCAATATTGAGGCCATTTTTGACCCGAAAAATGTTACCAATCGACCATTGCCTGCGGGCACTACATACGTGGGAGCGGGCAGCAAATTGCTTATGCCGCAGCAATCCGGCCAATCATTAAAATTGACATTAACGGCTTTTGATAAATTCAAAATCGCGTCGCTGTGGGGCTTTCCGGTCACTATCGAAAAAATAGACCCGAAAACGATGGGGGTTACGGGCGAAATCGATTTGTCGGACAGCGGATTAGGGCCATTCGCGATTGTAGATAAGAGTATAAGGGTGCGTTTTGAGAATGTGGCTTTCAAAGCAGACCCCCAGAATCCGGGTTTTGGAATTCCGGTAGAAGAAACCGTGGCGCTCGAAACGAACGTCCTCAATAATCTCCTTTATCATACAACGCCGGAAGTTGACATTAAAAAGACCAGGTATAACATTAAACTTTCCTCTCCGGAAGGGCTGCTTTTCAAACTCAAAATTGTAAGAACGCCTGGCACGTCAACCGGCAAGATCTTGGCCAAAGCGCAGGTGCTCGATAACTCGTTCAACTTTTCGTCCCACCTGCTGTATTACGACAAAGGCCAGTTCTTCCTGTACGACCCCGAGGTTTCCGGGCAGCCAGCGAATAAACCAATGGTTACCGCATTCGACGCGGCAAAAAGCAACATTAAGTGGACCAATTTTGGGATTTGCCAGGCAAATGGTAAACCCATGACATTGAGGCTGCTTGACTTCGAAGCGGTCAGCAAGTTGGAAGGCTCGCGGCTGATCGGCGATGAAATCCATCTCAATCCTGTTATGACCTGTCCCCTGAAAAACGCCCAGCCGGAAAAACTGGAAGTAACGATCGGTGACCTGGTTTTGAAGAACAACACCGTAGATGTAAAAACGGGAGAAACGCCACTCACCTTCCCGCTGGCCGGCAAATGGAGCGTAGAAATCCGCGACTGGAAGCTCGATTATAAGAAGGGTGGTTTTTATTCCAAATCAGGCGTTGTAAAAACAGGGAAAGTGGATATCCCTATTACCGAATTTAACCTGCGCAACGATTTTTATCAGCTGATTGTAAATCCAAACGGTACTTTCGACCTGGCCGGCGTGGCAAAAATGAACCTGAAAGGCGAGCCGCATTTTGCATTCGATCCGCAAACCGGATCGGATATGAAAGGGCACTGGGCTATGGTAGTTGTTCCCAAAGACGGCCTGCCTGCCGCGGAGCTTCCTGCCAATGCGGTTCCCGGCCTCTCGAAGAAAATGGATTTTGAAACATTATCACTCCTGGATAATGGCGAAGACGTGGTGTCATTTGGCTCGGGCAGCAAATCGTTCCGGTTTTTCAACATCATTGACGTGCGCCCAACCACCATTGAAACCGGCACCGATTACTTTGCATTTGATGCGGGGATGTCCACTGCCATCCCCAATGGGCCGCAGGATGTTTCAATGCGATTTGTTTATTCCAAACCACAGGGCACTGTGAAGCTCAAAACCGTTGTCCCGGGCGGATACAAGCTGCAAACCAAAGGTTATCTCAATTTCGAGGCCGGCCAGCATGTTGCTGCGGACAAAAGCCAGTCCACCGCTATCTTCTTCGGCGAAGGTGTGATAGCCATGCGGGGTAAGATTGAGGAACCGGATAAGCTGAAACTGGATAATGTTCTTTTGGTACACAACAAAAATGAAACGCACATTACCCACGGCCGCAATGTGGACCTGACCAATCCTGCCACATTGGCCAAATGGAACGACAACCTTTCAGACCTCACAGATCCGGCAAAAGATGAAGTGAATTATAATGAAGGCGGTGATTTCAAAAGGCTTAGCGTCGGACTTGGCGGCAATGGTCTTAGTAAAGTGTTTGTACACCAATCTGTAACCAATAAGCAATGGGAGCTGCTCAAATTCTCCGGGTTACCACAGGGTTTTTCCAAAATGCTGGGCGAAGAAGAGAAAAACCGGCTTGCGTTTACTGCCTACGGTGAGATCAAAGCCGAAGGCCAGAAGATTAAGCTCGATGGCATTGATACGGGCCTCGGCGGGCTGAGCCTGGTATATGATCACGAGAAAAAACGGCTAACCGGCTCAATGCAGCTTTCAAACATCCCGGTGCCGCCAACAATGACTTTCATGAATGGGATGGCGCAAGTAAGGTTGGACGGTAACGGATTTTACGTGGTGGCAACCGGAGAATTGCAGAATGTGCCGCTCATTGTGCCGGTAACCATGCGTGCCGGGTTAATGCTGGGCGTGTACAACAGCAATGATCTCGGCGAAGCGCAGCAGGTGCTTTTCACAAACAGCCACCGCAAAGCATTACCATGCTCGTTCAACGGTTTCAAAGGAATTTACGCCATCGGCGAAGTGCCCGTTCCTTTGATCAAATCCTTTAATTACGAGCTTTCATTGCCAGGCGTGGGCGGATATAAAGTGGGAATGGACGCCTTCGTGGACGGTTATGTGTTCAGTAATTACAGCGATGGCGCATTCACAACAGGCACAGGACTGGGCATTGGCGCACATGCTTATGCGTATGGAAGCATACTTTCGCTGAGCGCAGGCGGTGAAATCCACGTCAATGGCGGTGTGGACGGCACATTAACCCTCGACCCGGGAGCGAAGAGCGTTACAGTTGATATGAATTCCAGAATCGGGGCCGGATTTTCGGTGACGCTGACAGAAGGCCTGACCGGCGGTACTACCGGAACATCCGCTGATTTCTGTCTTACATTGGCCGGCAAAGCTCAATATAAAATCGGAAGCAGTCCCGATCTCTCCATCACACCCGGCTGCATGTTTACAGCATGCACAGGCGGTTGCACAGTAACAGAACAATAATCAAAATGCTGATATGAAAAATCTACTATATAGAGCGCTGATCCTCGTTTGTTTTTACCCGGCTGCCTTGCATGCGCAAAAGCCGCAGGCTACTGCCGGTCCGTATGGGGTGTTTATCCGGATTGACAAATTGTTACACGGCCCGCAATATGTGGTGGAGCGGCTGGAAACCGGGAAAGTAACCGCCAAACCCGATTGGCAACCCGTATGCACTACCGAAAAAGGCCCTACGAGCGCAAGGGACCTTATCGCCCGGCTGACATTGCTTTCAACCAAAAACCCCATGTACGAGATCCCAAACGATTCGCTTACCGCTTTGCTATATACGCGCTATCGCAATGCTGCACACGCGGATTCTCTGGGTGCATATGGCGAAAATCCGCAATATCTGGAAGCATTAGGGCTCGGTTTCCTGGATACGGATGTAATGCAGGGCAAGCGTTATGATTATCGGGTCCGCGCATTGGAATCGCGGGTAGGGGTTTTTCATAACCCGGGAACAGTTTCAGTGCCTGGTTCAAAATTCGCTACAACTGCCACGGCTGTAAATCAAAATGCGAACGGGCAGGTTGTTAACATTCAATATCTACTTAAAAAACCCAATCCTTACATTGCCGGCGCGCGCGTTCTGCGGGCCACTTACGGGCAGACCGACTTTGCAGAATGCGGTGCGGAATGGGGTTTTAGAAAAGGAAAAAAAGATTCGCTTTTCCTCATTGTCACTGATCCGAATGTGCGGCGCAAGATGCTTTATTCTTATGTCGTTTATCTCAAAGATTTTCTGGGAAATGAGAGCAACGCGTCGGACACCATTACCATTGCCAATCTTCGCCCCCAGGAGGAAATCCCTGTTATTCACCACATTAACGCAGTTTCACAAGAAGCTGAAAATGCAATTGCCATTTCCTGGAAGCTTTCTTCGACCAAGGATCTTCGTTCGGTTGAGATCTGGCGCAGCGAAAAATTTGATGCAGGTTTTCAAAAAATCGGCTTAGCAACCCCAACGGATACGGTTTACTACGACAATCGTGTGGAGCCGGTGCAGGGATATTATTACCAGATCCGGCTAAACGGCACTTACGACATTTCCGGCGAATCGGTGAAAGTTTCCGGAATGCTGAAAGCGAGTCGGCCAGCATTGGTTTCCCCCACGCATTTTCAGCTGAAAGAATCCAGAGACACGCTTACTTTTCGCTGGCAACCGGCTGATTTTGATACACATGGCTATTACATTTATTTCGCCGCCGGTCAAACGGACTCCCTGCAACGCTATTCCGACATTATCCTGGCTGGTAAGGAGTTAAAATATCAGGTTCCGGTCAAAAAGCTGGCTTTGGGCACAGGTTACCGGTGGGCAGTTGTGGCTGTAAATACAAGCTACAATATGGGACCGATGAGTGAGATCCTTTATTCGCAACCGCGGTTTCCCGAGCGGCTGGCAACGCCGATCAACCCTGAAATGATTCCCCAGAATGACCGCGCATTGCTGGTTTGGGAGAATATGAGATCCATTGACCCCTACATTTTAGGTTATATCATTGAAAGAAAGGCGGCTAATGAAAAAGCATTCAAAGCGATTTACCGGCAAAAGGATGAAGATAACAACCGGAACAATTTCGCGGACAGCACCGTGAAACAAGGCGTCCGGTACACCTATCGCATTAAGGCTTATGGTTTGAATGAAAAATTCAGCGGCCCCAGCACCGAAATCGACTATTACAAACCACTGGACGCCGTGCTGCCCGTCCACGGACTGAATGTGCTTTCGACTGATAAAGGCGTGCTGGTAAGCTGGGATGCGCCTTTGAAAAACCCTGAGAAATTTTTGATATACCGCTTTACGGAAAAAACCGAAAAGCCCAGGCTGGTTGCATCCACATCAGGGACACAAAATGCATTCATCGACCGGGAAGCAGCGCCTGGCGTAGGCTACTATTACCATATAGTGGCCGTAGAAGACGATAACCGCGAAAGTGCCGCAACCGATCCGGTAAAAGTTGATTGGAAATAAAACTGGCTACATCTGGCTTCCTGAACAATGAAAAATCGAACATTCCGTCATACTTTTTTACTGCTCCTGGTTTGCATCGGCACTGTGCTGCTTTTCCCGAAAACCAGCCTTGCACAGCGCGCCATGTTACGGGCCAATGTGGTTTCGTACCAGCAAGTGGACCTGTCCTGGGACCGGCTTCCTTCTTCGGTGGAAGTGTTTGTGGTTGAGCGCAAAGAAGACGGTTTTGGCCAGCGTTTTACTGCGATTTCGGGTAATTTATCTGGCACCACATTTTCGTATCAGGACAAAACCGTGCAGGAAAACCGGACCTACATTTACCGGGTAACGGCCTCTTGCGACAAATCCTGCGGCGGTGAGCTGAATGAAGTCCGTGTTACCACACCTCTGGCCCCGCCTGCAAATCCCAGCAACCTGGAAGCATTTTACATTTCCGGCCGCGGCATGGCCATAACCTGGGTGGGAAACAACAGCGATGGCACTACTTTCCTGCTGGAACGTTCGGAAAACGGCGGTGGATTCAATTTACTTACACGAGTTCCATACAGCAGGTCGCTCAGCTATAATGACGGAACGACAACCGTGGGCAATAATTATTGTTATCGGGTAAAAGCGGTCAATGCAGGAGGAGAATCAGGTTACTCGAATGAAAGCTGCGTGAGCCGCGCGCTTCCCAAACCAGCAGCGCCGTCGGGCCTTTCCGCAACGGCTGTCAGTTCCAGCCAGATCGATCTCACGTGGTTGGATAATGCTGATAATGAGACAGGATTTGAGTTAGAGCGGTCTTCGGATGGAAATAATTTCAGCAAACTGGCAGACATACCAGCAAACGCGACAAGCTATTCCAACACAAGCCTTCCCACATTAACCAAATTTTGGTACAGGATTCTGGCCAAAAATGCGATCGGGAGTTCGGGATTTTCGAATGTAGCTGAAGCAACTACATTTGATGTTCCGCCCGGCGCTCCGACAAGTCTCACGGCCAAAACCATTAGCAGCAGCCAGATTAACCTTTCCTGGAAAGACCAGGCCACGAATGAAGCCAGGTTCGAACTGGAGCGCTCTACAGACGGCACCAACTTTTCCAAAATTGCGGACATTGAGGCAAATAAAACGACCTACGAAAATACGGGACTGCAACCGGCCACTAAATATTGGTATCGCGTGCGGTCGGTCAATGGTTCAGGGCCGTCGGGCTTTTCCAACATTGCCGACGCTACAACATTGGACGTTGCACCAAATGCGCCGGGAAGGCTCAGCGCCACAGCGGTAAGCCATGACCAGATCAATTTGGAATGGGAAGATGTCTCAGGCAATGAAACGGGTTTTCAGATCGACCGGTCAACCAACGGGACCACATTTACAAAAATCGCTGACCTCGCGGCCAATGTGAAAAGTTATCAGAATAAAGACCTGAGCTCTGAGACAAAGTACCATTACCGGATTCGGGCTGTGAATGCAATCGGCCCATCGGCATACAGCAACGTCGCAGATGCGACCACACGCAAAGCGCCAATTCCGGATAAGCCCAAAAACCTGACCGCGACGCCGGTGGACTATGATCTCGTACAGCTGAAATGGGCTACATTATCGTCCAATGCAACGACGGTGATCATCGAGCGTTCCCGCAAGCCGGACGCAGATTTCAAGCAGATCGGAAGCCAGGCGGCAAACACAACACAATTCCCCGATCGTGAGATTTTGGATGTGTACGACTATTATTATCGGATCAAAGCAGTAAACAGCGCGGGCGCATCACCGTATAGCGACGTTGTGAAAGTAGCTGCCAGTCAGATCATTACTGGCACAGAGCCGCAAGCGCAGGCCAACCTGATCTTTATATACGATAAAATCCTCCATATCACACTCGACCGCCCGTCAACAGGCCAGATGACATTGTACAACACTCGCGGCATGGCAGTGAAATCAGCGGCTTTGTCCCAAAACATGATCCTGGACCTCTCCCAGCTTCCAGCCGGCATTTACATTGCCGTCCTGAATGGTGAAAAGACATTGGTAAAACAAAAAGTACTTCTTTATTAAATCATGAAAAAGAACCTGTATCTGATAGCATTATTGCTGCTTGCTGCCTGTCAGCCCAAAAAAGTAGAGCCTGCCGACATTGGGCGGATCTGGAAAGCAACGTCCGTAAAGGAAAATGGCGTGGTGGTATTTACCGAAGGAAATACGGGCAGCGCCAAACCAGGCTACGCCCGCTTCCGCCTCGACCTGACCAGCAAGGAGCAAGTCCGCTTTACAGACGTCGACGGCCGCACATTATCTGGTCAATGGTCCCTTTCGCCTGACAACAACCGCCTCATCCTCGAAAACCTGTCTCCCCCACCCACCGGATCAGCCGGCAACATTGAATTTTACATTACCGACAAACCCACGCAGGAGAGGCTGTTGCTGAAACGGACGAATGAGAGCAGGAAGACGGGGAATACGGTGAATGAATATGAGCTTGTGCCGGAGTGAGTTTTGCGTATTAAAAATTCCAGCTTCTGAATGAATAAAATATCTACAATCCCCTCCTTACCAAAATAGTACAATTCGCTTGGAAGTGAACTTTGGGAAGAATACATTTGCAGCGTCATTTAAATTTTAAATAGTCTAAATAAGCAAATGAGAACCTTTCTACCAGTTTTATTATTTTTGCTCATAACATGCCTTTCCTACGGTCAGTCAGGTAAATTAAAGGGCGTTGTGCTGGACAACTCCAAAAAGAGCATCCCGGGTGTCACCGTTCTGATCAAAGACACGAAAATCGGGACGCAATCCGACAGCGACGGCGTCTTTGAATTATCCAATCTGAACGATGGAAACTATACTTTATCGATTTCATCTATTGGGTTTAAAACCAAAGAATTGCCAGTTACGATCGCGCAAAACGAAGTTGATCTGAATACCATCACATTGTATGAGGGCGACGAAATATTGCGGGAAGTGCTCGTGCAAGGTGAAAGTGAAAACAAATTTTCAAGAAATCAGACGGCCTATGTTGCCAAATTGCCGTTGCGCGATTTCGAAAACACGCAGGTTTACAGCACCATCACCAACTACCTGCTTAAATCACAGATCGTTACAAACTTTGACGATGCATTGAAAAACGCAGCTGGAGTGGAAAACCTCTGGACGTCCACGGGCCGTGGCGGTGACGGAGCAGGATATTACTCGCTGCGCGGATTTTCGGTCCAGCCTAAACTGGTGAACGGCCTACCCGGACTAACCAACGGAACCATTAACCCGGCCAACATTGAGCGCATTGAGGTTTTGAAAGGACCTTCTGCTACGCTTTTTGGCAATGCGGTCAGTTCTTACGGCGGGCTTATTAATGTAGTAACCAAAAAGCCTTATGTAGGAACGGGCGGTGAGCTTTCATTCACAACCGGTTCTTTCGGACTGAACCAGGTAACGGGTGATTTTAATACAGCATTAAGCAAAGAAAAAGGCATTTATTTTAGATTAAACACCTCATATGCAACAGAGCGCAGCTTCCAGGACGCTGGTTTTCGGAAATCGTTCTTCGTAGCCCCTTCCCTGTCTTATAAGGTGAACAATAACCTGTCGTTTTCTTTCTATGGCGAGATTACACAGGCGGAACAAACGAACCCCATGTTCCTTTTCCTGAACCGCACCGCGCCTACGGAGTCCAAAAATATGAAGGAGCTGAATTATAACTACAAGCTCTCTTTCACGAGCAACGACCTGACATTGCAAAACCCAACGCAGAATTACAGGGTCGAAATGGATTACAAACTTTCGGACACATGGCAGTCGCAAACATTGATTTCCAAAAGCGCCACTTCTACGAAAGGCTATTATTCCTATTTGTTTGACTACGGCATATTGGGAAATGACACTTTCTCGCGCTTTCTGAACAAACAAAATGAATACACCGGAACATCCGATATCCAGCAAAATTTCATTGGCGATTTCAAGCTCGGCACATTGCGGAACCGGGTTGTGCTTGGGCTGGATTATTTCACAGCCACGGCCACAAGCAACGGCACGGGTTATGCATTTTACGGTAATGTAACGCCGGAAGGTGGTTCGAGCGGCGATGATCCGTTTACACCAAAAGTGGTCGAAACCACTGCTTACCCGCTTTCAACAGCTGCTGTGGATGCCGTGCTGGCGCGTCAGGGCGTGAGTAATGCAAAATCGAAATATAACATTTACAGCGCTTACGCGTCTGATGTGCTGAATCTGACCAATAACTTGTCTGTAATGGTAGGTCTGCGTCTGGATCATTTTGATAATCAAGGCGATATAGCAACGGGAGAAGACAATTACAATCAAACTACATTGTCTCCGAAATTGGGACTTTTGTTTGAGCCGGTTACGGATAAGGTCTCTATTTTTGCCAATTTCCAGAACGGCTTTACCAACGTGGCGCCTGCACTTGTGGGCAACCCGGAAGCCGGCCCGCAAACGATCAAGACTTTCAGACCTGAGCAGGCCAACCAGATTGAGTTTGGTATCAAGACGAACATTATCAGAAACAAGCTGAATGCAACGATCAGTTATTACGATATCCGTGTGAAAGACCAGGTGATGACAGACCCTACGTCGCCGTTCAACAAAATCCAGGATGGTGAAATTTACAGCAAAGGGTTTGAAATAGAAGTAAATGCTAACCCTGTGAGAGGCCTGAACGTGCGCGCCGGATATAGCAACAACGACAGCAAAACCACCAAAACGGACTATACCGACATTCTGGACAAGCGTCCACTGGGAGCCGGGCCAAAGACACTTTACAATTTCTGGGCTAATTACGAAGCTCCGGGCGGTAAGCTGAAAGGGTTTGGCCTTGGGCTGGGCTTCAACGGCGCTAGCGAGCGTTATGCGATAAACTATGTTTCGACAGGAGATTTCATGCTGCCCGCTTACACCGTTGCCAACGCCTCCCTCTTTTTCCAGGCAGAAAATTACCGCATAGGCCTCAAACTGAACAACGCTTTTAACAAAGAATACTACAAAGGATGGTCAACGATTGCCCCACAAACTCCGCGGGCCTTGCTGGCAAACTTTACTTATACTTTTTAAGGTTTGAATTAATATAAAAAAGCCTGCAAATCGATTGCACTGCCCCCAAAAAGTTAGACACTTCTTGGGGGCATTTTTATGGGCAGAAACAGAAAACATAGTGCAGAATTCCGGCTAGGTCTTATCAAAGCATACTTACGGGGTAATTCAATCAATGGCTTA
>NZ_JAKFFU010000021.1:0-3143 GCF_021502625.1 Dyadobacter sp. CY351
AATTAAGATCGCGCAAGCGAATTAAGGGCGCATGGGGGATACCTAGGCTCTCAGAGGCGATGAAGGACGTGATAAGCTGCGAAAAGCTACGGGGATTGGCACATACAAATTGATCCGTAGATATCCGAATGGGGCAACCCAGTACCATGAAGTGGTATTACCCTACGGGGGGCAAACGCGGGGAACTGAAACATCTAAGTACCCGCAGGAGAAGAAAACAATAGTGATTCCGCAAGTAGTGGCGAGCGAACGCGGACAAGCCCAAACCAGCCTGGTTACGGCCAGACTGGGGTTGTAGGACTCACCTAGTGGTTATCAATTGAACTGGAATGACGTGGGAAAGTCAATCGTAGAGGGTGAGAATCCCGTACAGGTAAGAGCGATAATTGAGTGAGTATCCTGAGTAAGTGGGGACCGGAGAAATCCCCTCTGAATCCGGCGGCACCATCCGCCAAGGCTAAATACTCCTGAGAGACCGATAGTGAACTAGTACCGTGAGGGAAAGGTGAAAAGTACCGCGAGCAGCGGGGTGAAATAGAACTTGAAACCATGCGCTTACAAGCGGACGGAGCCTACGGGTGACGTCGTGCCTTTTGCATAATGAGCCTACGAGTTACGGTTACTGGCAAGGTTAATGTATTGGAATACAGGAGCCGAAGCGAAAGCGAGTCTGAAATGGGCGATTAGTCAGTGGCTGTAGACGCGAAACTTGGTGATCTACCCTTGGTCAGGTTGAAGCGCTGGTAACACATCGTGGAGGACCGAACCGGTAAACGTTGAAAAGTTTTCGGATGAACTGAGGGTAGGGGTGAAAGGCCAATCAAACTGAGAAATAGCTCGTACTCCCCGAAATGTTTTTAGGAACAGCGTCGTGGTTGAGTCATGGTCAGGTAGAGCTACTGATAGGACTAGGGGGAGTCAAATCCTACCAAATTCTGACAAACTCCGAATGGGCTATGATATACACGGCAGTGAGGGCTGGGGTGCTAAGGTCCCAGTCCGAGAGGGGAACAACCCAGAGCATCAGCTAAGGTCCCAAAATATATGCTAAGTTGAACTAAGGGGGTCCGACTGCAGAGACAGCCAGGATGTTAGCTTGGAAGCAGCTATACATTTAAAGAGTGCGTAACAGCTCACTGGTCGAGCGGGGCGGGCATCGATAATAAACGGGCATCAAGCATATTACCGAAGCTATGCGATAGTAATTTATTACGATCGGTAGGGGAGCATTCTCACAGGGGTGAAGGTTTGGCGTAAGCTGGGCTGGACTGGTGAGAAAAGCAAATGTAGGCATAAGTAACGATAATGCGGATGAGAAATCCGCACACCGAAAGACTAAGGATTCCTCCGCTATGCTAATCAACGGAGGGTTAGGCGGGGCCTAAGGGATAGCCGACAGGCGACTCTCGATGGACAGCAGGTTAATATTCCTGCCCTTGCATGCAGTGTGAAAAAGTGACGGAGTATTGTGGTAAGTACGTACTGACGGAATAGTGCGTTGAGCAGAACCTACGGGTGAAGCGAACTTACGAAAACGCTTCCAAGAAAAGCTTTTGAAACGCCAGCTGTACGCAACCCGTACCGTAAACCGACACAGGTAGTCGAGAAGAATATTCTAAGGTGCTCGAGTGAATCACGGCTAAGGAACTCGGCAAATTAACCCTGTAACTTCGGGAGAAGGGGAGCCTCCTCTGGCGACAGAGAGGCCGCAGAGAAATGGCCCAGGCGACTGTTTAGCAAAAACACAGGGCTCTGCCAAAACGAAAGTTGACGTATAGGGCCTGACACCTGCCCGGTGCTGGAAGGTTAAGAGGGGATGTCATCGCAAGAGAAGCATTGAATCGAAGCCCCAGTAAACGGCGGCCGTAACTATAACGGTCCTAAGGTAGCGAAATTCCTTGTCGGGTAAGTTCCGACCTGCACGAATGGTGTAACGATCTGGGCACTGTCTCGGCCGTGAGCTCGGTGAAATTGTAGTAGCGGTGAAGATGCCGCTTACCCGCCACGGGACGGAAAGACCCCGTGCACCTTTACTATAGCTTTGCATTGTTTTCGGGTCAGGGATGTGTAGGATAGGTGGGAGGCTGTGAAGTTGCGTCGCCAGGCGTGATGGAGCCAACGTTGAAATACCACCCTTCGCTGGCCTGGGATCTAATCCGACAAAGTCGGAGACCGTGCATGGTGGGTAGTTTGACTGGGGTGGTCGCCTCCAAAAGTGTAACGGAGGCTTCCAAAGGTCTGCTCAACACGCTTGGTAACCGTGTGTGGAGTGCAATAGTACAAGCAGGCTTGACTGTGAGACCGACGGGTCGAGCAGGTGGGAAACCAGGGTATAGTGATCCGGTGGTTCTGTATGGAAGGGCCATCGCTCAAAGGATAAAAGGTACGCCGGGGATAACAGGCTGATCTCCCCCAAGAGCTCACATCGACGGGGAGGTTTGGCACCTCGATGTCGGCTCGTCACATCCTGGGGCTGGAGAAGGTCCCAAGGGTTCGGCTGTTCGCCGATTAAAGTGGCACGCGAGCTGGGTTCAGAACGTCGTGAGACAGTTCGGTCCCTATCTGTGGTGGGCGTAGGAAGATTGACGGGGGCTGCCTTTAGTACGAGAGGACCGAGGTGGACCCACCGCTGGTGAACCGGTTGTCACGCCAGTGGCATGGCCGGGTAGCTATGTGGGGAATAGATAAGCGCTGAAAGCATCTAAGTGCGAAACTAGCCCGAAGATGAATCTTCCACATAAGGGTCGTTGTAGACTACGACGTTGATAGGCTGCAGGTGTACGTGTAGAAATACATTCAGCTGAGCAGTACTAATTACCCAAGAGCTTGCACATTACATCTTAACACTTTTTGATCTCTTCTACTTCCAATATGACATTGATTACTCAAAGATATTGTTGAGTGATAAAAACCAACAAAGACCTTGTTGGTGGCTATTGGCCTGGACGGTGCGACGATTCGCTTCACCTCTTGCCATAACCGATATCACTGAAAGACCAACAAAGACCTTGTTGGTGGCTATTGGCCTGGTGTTCACCTCTTCCCATCCCGAACAGAGAAGTTAAGCCCAGAACCGCCGATGATACTTGGATCAAACCTGGTAAAGTAGGTAGCCGCCACAATACCATTCAAAGACCATCTCA
>NZ_JAKFFU010000022.1:0-2415 GCF_021502625.1 Dyadobacter sp. CY351
CGATTCCGTAGCTCAGCTGGTAGAGCAATACACTTTTAATGTATGGGTCCTGGGTTCGAATCCCAGCGGGATCACTTGAAGAAATAGCAAACGCATCAAAAGCCTGCAAATCAATAGATTAGCAGGCTTTTTTCGTTTGCCGGTTATGCCAAAATATTCGATTTTCTACAAGTTTTTGGTGCGTAATTCGGTGAGTTCGAAGATCTGCAAATTTTACTCACCAGAATCGCTACAACTCATTGTATAACAAGATGTTTACGTCGTAAACATCTTGTGCTGTAACGGCTTGCAAGACTACTTTTGTTCAACTTTTAACCTGTAAAAGGTATGAAAACAAAGATCAGTCTGCTTTTCTATTTGAAGAAGCCGAAAAACTATCAAAAAGGCCCGGTGCCGATTTACTTGCGAATTACGGTTGAAAGTAAAAGGGTGGAATTTACCACCGGACGAGAATGTGAGCCTAGCCGGTGGAATACGGTGGCTGGTAGAGCTACTGGTGCGAGGGAGGCAGTCAAGTCTGTTAATTCTTATCTCGGCAACTTGGAGCAGCAATTGTTAGATGCTCACGCCGCCCTGGTTCGTGACGATGCTTTGATAACGGCGGAGACAATCAAAGACAAATTTCTTGGTGTGGGTCCTAAGCAGCGGTTATTGATGACAGTGATCGCTGACCATAACGAGCGAATGAAGGCGTTGGTCGGCCAAGAATATGCGATAGGCACATTCAACCGCTATAAAGTGCTCGAACGCCATACATTGGCATTCCTGAATGTGACCTTCAACACAACTGACTTTGACATTAGCCGGATCGATTTCGCTTTCATCGCTGACTACGAGTTTTATTTGCGCTCTGTTCGTAAGATGGGCAATAATGCGGTGGTGAAGCACATGAAAATGTTTCGTAAGATCGTAAACATTTGCCTGGGTAATGGCTGGATGAATCTTGATCCATATTTGAATTTTAAAGGCAAGTTTAAAAAGGTTGAAAAAGCGATTCTTACCAAAGCTGAGCTGGACTTGATGGCGAGCAAAGAATTTGCCAGTGATCGTCTCGCACAGGTTCGCGACACTTTTCTCTTTTGTTGTTTCACCGGCCTGGCTTACTCGGACATTCAGAAACTCCAACGAAGCCAGATAGCACGAGGGATCGATGGTGAGCAATGGATATTCAGCCAGCGGACGAAGACGAATGTCAAATCGCACATTCCGCTACTGCCAGAAGCCCTTCAAATTATTGACAGGTATAGAGATCATCCGCTTTGCGAATCGCGCGGGCTTGTGTTGCCTGTGCCGAGCAATCAGAAGATGAATGACTATCTGAAAGAGATCGCCGTGATCTGCGGGATTAACAAGGTTCTTACTTCACACGTTGCCAGGCATACGTTTGCGACGACCATTACTCTGCAAAATGGTGTGCCGATTGAAAGCGTTTCCAAAATGCTTGGGCATACTAATATTCGCACCACGCAGATTTATGCAAAGATCCTGGACACGAAGGTTAGCGAAGATATGCAGGCGTTGAAAGGAAGACTTTCACGAAGATCTGGCACAGAAGGTTAGCGCTGCACCTTCTCTCTCACGACCCCTTCGGTTTGTGAAAGGGGATCGCGAGAGAGAAGGTGAAAAATAATTTTAAATCGCTTATTCGGTTAAAAAATCCTCAGTCAGTGTCGATGGCTTAAACTTTGGAAATTTGTTGTATCCAATTTTGGGATTGTTCGATTGATATTCTCGAATATACTGAATCTCAATTTTGTTGACCTCCTGCAAGGATGCCGTTTCCGATTCCCATAGGATCTCTCGTATAATTGTGAAGTTTTTACGTTGCTCAGTTGTAAAGTCGGCAGCGACGTAGATATTGTCCGCACTCCCAAAATAGTTTATGGAGTTTGTCAAGTCCTTACCGATGTAGATTTTCCCATTCGGATAGGTAATCTTATAAATTATTTTCAAAGCCTGGGGATGCCATGGGTGGAACACATTACTGATGACAATTTAGGAATTCAGTCTGCGTGCTGCAAACGTCTTCTATTTATACTTGCTATCACAAAGCAAAATCATGGACAAAACAACTGCCTAAGCGCTCATGGGCAGTTTGCAACCAATGTCTTTATGTACATCTGACTTGTACTTTTTCTTTGCATGCTCTCGGACTAAGCTTTTTGATAGTCCTTACGGGATTGCCTCTAAACCGCAATCGGCCAGATGTACAATTGTAATACAATTGAATCTGGCCGCCCAAACGCTCCGAAGTCGCTGGCGGAAGAGTTTTGTGAATATTCTTATCTTTGAGCTAATTGCAAGCCGGCCACTGCAACTTGGTGAGTGACAAGGTGAGTAAACGATTTGACAGGACGCAAGCAGTTGATAGACAATTTGTTATCCCAAAAAGTATGATCCCAGCGGGATCACAAA
>NZ_JAKFFU010000023.1:0-1441 GCF_021502625.1 Dyadobacter sp. CY351
TGGACTGAACCCCAAAAGTTGGACGGTTTAAAGATTAACGATTAGTGTGATGAGCTCGGTATTGTGCCGGGCTCATTCCGTTTAAATTAAGTCTGATCCTCTCTTTGTTGTAGTAGGTGATGTATTCCTTTATTTCTTTGGCAAGCTGTTGGATTGATTTGTATTTTTTGAGATAGAACAGTTCAGATTTAATCGTACCGAAGAAGTTTTCAATCACTGCATTGTCCAGGCAGTTCCCTTTTCTGGACATACTTTGGGTGATCCCTTTGTCGGCCAGCATGCGTTGATATGCCTTCATTTGATACTGCCAGCCCTGATCTGAATGCAGGATTAGATTGGTTTGGCCATGCAATTTTCTGAATGCCGATCTGAGCATACTATTAATCTGCTTGAAGTTAGGGGACTGCGAGAGATTATAACTAACAATTTCGCCATTAAATAGGTCTATGATCGGTGACAGGTATAACTTTTGATCCTTGACTTTAAACTCGGTAAGGTCAGTTGCCCATTTCTGAGCGGGCCTCTCAGATGTAAAATCCCGGTTTAAAACATTAGGTGCTATCGTGCCCCTGGCCCCTTTGTAGGAGCAGTACTTCTTAATGCGTATCAGCGATTTCAACCCGGAGCTCTTCATGAGCTTTAAAACCGTTTTGTGGTTAATGCGGCAACCTGCGTTCTTCATGGCCAAAGTGATCCTGCGATAGCCCAGCCTACCTTTGTGCTGGTGATAGATCGTTTTGATCTGGCTTTTTGCTTCCTCATACTTGCCGGGCAACGACTTTGTTTGCAAGTGATAATAGAAGTTGCTCCTGGGAATTTTCAGGATCTGCAATAATAGTTCAAGCGGATATTTTTGCCTTAGCTCATCAACAACTAGCGCTTCCTTCTTTGCACTGCTTCTTGTTGCTCCTGTTGGGCTAAGGCTTCCAGCTTTTTTAGCAATTCATTTTCGGCGCGCAGGTACAAATTTTCCCTTTCCAGCTCTTCAAGGCGGGTAAGGGGACCATAAGTCCTTTTGAATGTCGTTTTCTTTGTCATCTTGCTGGGCCTGCCACGGGCATTATTAAAACCATTTATACCAGCGCGCTCAAATTGCCTGGACCACCCCAATAATGTGCTTTGGCTGGGTATTCCGTATTTGAGGCAGCATTCTGCCAAAGATAAACTTTTGGTGCGGTAAGCTAATACTGCCTCGTGCTTGAAGTCGCTGGAATAAACCTGATTGTATTGTGGTAACAAGCCCAGGCTACCTGACTTTTCGTAGTGATTGATCCACTTTCTCAATAAAGAAGAAACTATCCCATGTTTTCGTGCTAAGCCATTGATTGAATTACCCCGTAAGTATGCTTTGATAAGACCTAGCCGGAATTCTGCACTATGTTTTCTGTTTCTGCCCATAAAAATGCCCCCAAGAAGTGTCTAACTTTTTGGGGGCAGTGCA
>NZ_JAKFFU010000001.1:0-503760 GCF_021502625.1 Dyadobacter sp. CY351
TTGCCAGAATCCAATTCTTTTAGGATTTTGACGATCTGAGTTTCTGTGAATGTGTTCCGTTTCATAGCAGATTAAAATTAGAAAATTTGTCTAATTCATCACCACTCTGTTTTTAGGGAAGCGTACAATGTGAGTGAATGTTAAAACATATCGCCTTGCAATTATGACTAACCCGGTTCCGAGTTGATAATAGTTTATTAGATAGAATTTTCACGTGAGTACAAGAGCCAGAAAGATCGGATCGAGACTGGGTAATGTATTGAACAACTTTTCGAGATCGACAATATACTATATATCGTGAATCTTCAACCAATTATCTAAGAAATTTCACTTTCTCTTAGGCGGAGTAATGGCAAATCACGCTGCTGATATCATAAGGGTTACAGGCATGAAATGTAAAACATTTTAATGAAGGAGTCGAGAAAGCTACACTGCATCTCCTGACAAATACTGGTTTCACTAAAATGCCCTGTACAATCTTTTCGAGAACTTAAAACCGTTTTATTGATCTCGGGAAATTCACATTCTGGAATGCTGGCCCGTAGTTACTTAAAAAGGCTTCAGCAATCCCTAAGTTGCTGTTGATCGACGTTGCCCTGTAATGAAAATCAAAGTAGTGATCATCTCAGTTTATTGTCGCTAGTCTAATGTGAGCTTTTTTATTTTCAGAAGAATATTGACTTTGTGCTGACTCAATATTCTTTATTTCGGATTTTTCAAACCGCCGTACACCAATCAATACTTTAAAACTCATCTCCCAACCTCAAATAATAACCCACCACTAAACTCAACTGAGTCTCTTTTCGATAATATTCTGGATCCTCAAACTTTACTTGGTCGATTGTTTTCATTCCAGTTAAGTGACTTCCTTCTTTTAACTTCATAACCCACACACCCTTTGACAGTTTGCTTTCCACTGCGTTGATCTTGCTAGTATTAAATAGAACGATCTTGTTTTTAGAACTCGACACTATCAGGTCAATATCGTCCTCAACATGGCGTATAAGTAGTAATGAGGCATCTGATGAATATGCATTTTTTAGCTTCTTTCTGTTTTGTTCGGTTCTATACGCCGAGAAGCTAATTTTTGCGAGTTTGCCATTGTTGAAACCTACCATTAGGTGTCCGCTGTAATTATCTGTACCTGTTATGTAAATTGGATTTTCATTCTCTTCCAATTCAATGAGATCAAGTATCTCAAGCTGAGTATGAAAACTTTGGTTTTTTAGCTTATAAACATTTTGCCGATCAGAAAAAATCAGTATTTCTTTCCTATGGAGAGTGTCTGGGTGCATATCAATTGCCAATCGCCCATTACTTGCAGAGGTGTCAGCAAAAGGCGAGGGAGTCGATATGTTAAATAACTCATTCTGTACGTAATTTGAATCCTTTATACTTCCATCGAGCTGAGTTGCATTGTTCAGGTCAATTGATTTAGATGTGTCCTCTGGAATGAAGATGCGGTTTGTTTTTATTTCCGGCACCGAGCCGTTACGTGTTAGTAACTCCCACAAGGGCTCCATTGCCTTTATTCGATCAGTATAATATACTCCTCCACGAACTCGGAAGAATTGCCATCCGCTTCGTTCAAGTACTTTTTGCCTGACTATATCATTCTGATAATGTTCTGCTCCATGGTATTTGTCTCCGTCACATTCAACGGCAATCTTCTTACCATTTCCTAAAATAACAACAAGGTCGAGGCGATATCTGCCTTTAACCACATCATATTGAGGTATTGCTGCATAGCCTCTTGCTACAATGTCATTGTATACATCGACTTCGAACCAACTATCGAAGGGCTCAGGTTGATTCCCAAACTTCCTATCAATTAACCCTCGCATCGGCACTGGTTGCGGCCGGTAGTTTTGAAAATGATCTAGAAGTTTAAACCTTAAATCATTTGAATTAGTCAAATCGCCTAGTTGTACGGAATGAGCCAACCAGATCTGTTCCTTTGCTCGGCTAACAGCCACATTGAACCTTCTCTCATCCTCGGGTTTGGTGAGCGCAGCGCGCGGATGGTTTCTAGCTGTGACTAGACTTAAGAACATGATGTCACGCTCGTCGCCTTGAAAGCTTGCCGAATTGCCGCAAGCAATCTCCCTCTTTTTAAACTCTACTTCTCCGATCTTTTGAATAATTTCTGACTCAATTAGAGATGCTTGCTTATTTCCTTGTAGAGCAATTACACCAATGCTCTTCCCCTTGTACGCTACATCCTTTATCAATTCTGAAATTTTACTCGCTATTTCAACAGCTTCTACTTTGTTTGAAATATTTGACGAACTTCCATTCACCTCACCAGTTGGGCTGAATATTGTCATTAAAGGTTCCAAACGGTTTTCAGAATACTGCTTTAAAGGATAAAGGCTTTTATTTTCTGGTGCGTAGAAGTTTTTGTTACAAAACTCAATTATTTCTGGCATGCACCTAAAGTGCTCACGAAGTATTGTTAGTCCTTCGCAGAAAATTTTGGCGTGGTCGAAGAAGCTAAATTCTGTCCCATAATATTTATCAAACGGGATACCCTGTAAATGCCTGCGAATATGTGGAGTCATTGTGTCAGCGTCTACACCTACATACTCCGGAGAGGTTTGTTTGTCATCTCCGACAATGATTACCTTTTTTGCAATATAAAGTAAGAAGATCGCATCTGGGCCAAGTTGACTTGCTTCGTCGATGATGACATAGTCGTACATACCGGCCTGTGGCTTCACTGTCTCAGCAATTTTAAATAGTGGCATAATCCAGCACGGTACAGAATCTTGGCACTTTTCCATCTGAACTTGCGCTTCTCGCCGAAATCGAAGAGCCGTTTTTCCTTTCCCAGTTTTGCCAATCTTTTTAACCGCCATCACCCATGCCTGCAAATGTTTTTTTATTTCTACATTTTCATTAAGTCTTTCTAAAACGTGTTGCCAAGCCTTTTCGGCAGCTACTGTGGACATTAGTTTCTCTTGCTCTTTCTCTAATTCTAAGATTTCTCTTTGGAGATTTGACTCGCTATGCTCGTCAAGAAGAACACCTACTTCTGTTACGGCCTGTTTAAATGATATAGCCTCTTTTAGATTAGTAATATTTGACCAATCGAAGGTATTTGCGAGAATGTCATTTGTCAACTTTGGAATTTTAAATACCAAATCTTCAACTAGCCTCTTGTATTCCTGGAAAATACCCTGTTTGTCATGAAGATCTTGAAGTCGCGAAAGAAGTTTTTTATAGCTGTCCAGGTTCAGACCTAACAGCGCATCTGATATTTCGCCAATTATCGGGTGAGAATATACTTGGTGTAGCCCCTTAACATGAATTTGAATGTCAGATAGGTTTTTTCTTGTCTGACTTGCCAAGTGACAATGCTTTACATCTTTCAAAATATTTGTTAGGACAACACTCTCTAGCGAGGATACGTTAAGAGATGATAGCTCGAAAATCTTGTCACTAATAACACGAACCTCGTCTACGTTACTCATCAAATGCTCGTACTCACCGATAAGAAATTGGAAATGAGATATCTTGTCTACATATCGTCGAGCTGGTATTACTCCTTCATCCCATAGCTCTTGTAGAAGTTCTAATTTTTCTTTGACCTCAATATCTGATAGAACTGCGCGCATTTCGCTTTCAGTATCGCAGGGACTACCATTGACAGTTATCTCATTGATAATGTAAAGTTTTTCTTTAATTTCCTTAGGAAGTAGCGCCTTTCTTATGGTGAAAAGCATGCCAGAAAGTAAGCCACCGCTTTGAATGTATTGAAGCAAGGCTAGACAATCTGCACGTAACTGAATCCAACTCTTGCCGGTCGGATATTTAATTTCGAATCGACGATCAAGATTCCGGAATCCGTCATTGTCAAGATCTTCAAGTAACAGCTTGGATCTGCTAAGCTTTTCCTCCCAAAACGATTTGCGACGTGGAAGATCTCGATGTATGTTTTGCTTGAATGGTAGATCAACGTCATCTATTTTTTTCTTTACTGCAATACAGTTTTCCAGGAGCGATTCTAATTCGTCGAATGATGTCGTCGTAAGTGAAATTCTAGAATTTGTGGTATGACCTAATTCGTCGAATTCATTTTGAATGCTTATATATGACTCCAACAATGTTGGTCGTAGCAATAGATTTTCCGTAGGTATACTGAGATCAAGATGAATAAACTCTCCACTGGAACTAAGTGAATAAAGTTCTTGCAGCCGAAAGATCTCACTGGCTAATACATCGTGTGGGCCAACGTAATCGTCTTGATACCAATTATGTAGGGGACTATCAGCTTCGATCTTCTGCGCAATTTCGAATAGCGTGCCCGAATAATCATCATTAATCCATTGACGATATGTGTCTTTTTCCTTGACCCTGATTAGTTGATGTTCTAGTGCTTTGTGCTTTTTATTTATAGCATCCAGTTCAGATACCTTCTGTCTAATCGCTTTCTTAAACTCGTCAAGATCAGTTATCGAAGACACTTTCTCGTTCACTGCACTTACACTTGCCTCAAGATCCATGATAGAGCTTGCGTCTCCACTTAATAGATTGACTGCTAAGCTTTGAAACTCCTCCGGAAGTTGGCCTTTTAATACCTCCAACGCACGTTTCTTTTGAGCTGTTACAAGTATTTTATTGCCATTAGCCAACAAGTGACAAATTAAGTTTGCAATTGTATGCGATTTACCTGTTCCTGGAGGACCTTGAACCAGCACCTTGCTTCGTTTACGGGATTTATGAACAATATCAAGTTGTTCGAGGTTGTATTTTTTAGGAAAATATATTTGCTCATCCTCCTGCCATTTTAAAAGCTTGTCACTATCAAAACCGCCAGTATTTATATTCTCGTCGTGAGCCAAATCGATCAATCCGTTCAACGTCTCGATGCTAAGAGATTCGCTGGCAGAATTCAAATTACTAATTATTGATTCATATATTGATGTTAAGCTTTGTGTGTTTCGCCTTCTAAGTAAAAGTGCTGGAGCATAGTATATAGTAGGCTTTGTATCTGTTATGGTCGACTTCCGATTGTTGCTTTTATAACTTCCATCCTGTCTGATTCTATCAGCAAAGGTTTGAAGCGCTTCATGTATCTTCTCATCCCATAAATTGTCTCCAATGCCAGTTTTATCTAGATATGTTAAGACTGACTTCTCCGCCTCAACGATGTCAGAGGAGTCGAATTGATCGGCCAAGTCCATAATCGCATCCGTTTCAACTTTGATAGCCGAATCGACTGCCAGAGCCACTTTGACAAAGGAATCTTGTTTACTCGATTCGAAACTGATCTCAGTCTTGGATACAAATGAATGCCTACAAATAGACGGTGTGCTATCAGATTCCTGAAAATTCAAAAGCCCAACTCCTAAGACTAGCTCATACTCTTCAAAAAATTGTTGAGACTTATTGAAGATAGAAAACAAGCGTCTGTAAATAGAGTCTTTCTTATCAAAATCAGCTTTTTGCTGATTATAGGATGTTAAGCGTTCTCTATAATCTTCTTTGTCTAAAATCCACTGCTCTTCAACATAGGAGTCAAAAATTCCTTGAATGTGTTGATGTTCTTTTAACCAAAAGGTTAGCCCGTCTTTTTCAATCGATACGTGAAGTAGCGGAATTACATGATCCTTAGTGAGGCTTTGAGGGTCAATCCATTCGGAAAGAGCGTCTGGCAGTTTGGCAAATTGGGGTAAATCTGGCTCATTTCTTGGTTTACCAACTTTGAGGAAGTAGTCAGCTTCGACATTATATGAATCGGATAAGATGTTATCAACGTTCTCATAATTCGGTAAATCGCCTATCCAAAGCACCTCTGGATATGCATCTTTAGACTGCTCGATATTTCTGATTGACTTCGACCGAAGCTTCGAAAATTCTAAAAGATAGTTGAAGATTTGTAGGTATTTATCCTTATTCATAGAAGTCGATAGTAGGCGGCACAACTAGATTTAATTACCACTATCAATATAAATAAATAGTGTGAATTTGTAGTCGGCCTTAATTAAAATAGGTGACTTAGTTCAAATGATATCTTACTAGGCGGAGATAAGCCAGATTCAAATTCGTCAAATGGAATTTTAGGTATTTAGGGAAAAGCAAAGCCCGAATATTCTTCAGGCTAGGTTAGTTTTAGCATACTAGCGCTACTTGACGTAGATTTCAATAGTGTCATCAAGTTCCTTCCCAAAGTTGTAAATCTCATCTAGTGACTTGATTTCGATCTTCGTCTCCTTTTTCTCAGCATCAAACAACCCGATATATTTCTTGCTTGGGCTATTGAGATAAAGACGGCACAATGGCTTTCGATTATTGTCATCCAGAAAAATGGCAAAGTATGACAAAGCATCACGATGCGTGATGCGATTTGATTGTACTTTTTGTCTTAAAAGTGATCTTACAATGTAAAATCCTTCGAGCTCTTCCTGTGTTGTGACAACTTCTTTGTCGTGCTGGGCTGGGCTAGCGATAGATGTACCAGGCGTAGGTTCTTCCTGAATTGGTGTGTCATTGCTGGATATTGCCGATTTCAAGCGATCGTTAATCGTGTCGTTTATAATGTTAGTTATAGTTCGCTTTACAAGAGATCGGAAGGATTCTAAAACTTTCGATGTCACAACGGAGGGATAAACCTGTTTTGCAAAATATTTAACGAACTCATCATTCGGCTCCGAAAATTCCTGGCTAACTAAATGGCGGATTTCATTGATGTATTTTAGATCGCTGGCCGATTGGTATATATTTTCTACATCAAAATAAGCTTTATGAAATTCTTTAAGCTTTTCGATTTGACCATCCTTAATTTCTTCGATGTTGAATTCAAGAAATGGCTTTTCATCCATTTTGTTAGGCTGGACAAGGTCAGTATAGAACCTGAATATCAAGCCATTTGTCAGAATAGAAAATTTGGCTTTGGAAACGTGAAAGTAGCGAAGTAACTGTCCGTCATGTACGTCAAGCTTTTGTTTCCAATGCTTGCATTCGACTAAAATAATAGGATTGCCATCTCGAAAGATCGCGTAGTCTATTTTTTCACCCTTTTTGATACCAATATCACAAATAAATTCTGGAACAACTTCTAACGGATTGAACACATCATAGCCAAGAACTTGAAGAAATGGCATGATGAATGCGTTTTTTGTCGCCTCTTCTGTATAAATATTTTCTTTTAGCTTTGATACGCGATCGCTGAATTGCTTGATTTGATCTTTGAAGTCCATTGAGATATTAGGTTTACATAATGGCCTTTCAAGTGATCCCGTCATCCGATATACTCGATATACTTATTAAACGGTAAAATTAACCATCGGATGATAGTTCTGACCCAGTAACACAAGATGACTTTTTTAACTATCGGAGAAAATCAAAAAAAAGCACCTGGGGGGCCAAGTGCTTTTTTTTGCAGTTATTGCAGTTCACTAAGGACTGTTTTTAAGTATCACTTGTTTTCCTTCAACCGCTCCCTCAACCCCTTCATATCCTCACTAATCTTCACATCCAAGATCTTCGCATAAATCATAGTCTGCTTCAAAGACCGATGCCCGAGCATTTTAGAAACCGTCTCAATCGGCACCTTATTACTAAGCGTCACCGTAGTAGCGAACGTATGCCGCGCAATATGAAATGTCAGCGTTTTCGAAATCCCGCACAGAGTCGCAATCTCCTTCAAATAAGCATTCATCTTCTGATTGCTTAGCACCGGCAGCACAACGCCAGCTGCGCAGCACTGAGGATGATCCTTATACTTATCAATAATTTCCAGGGCCGTATCCAATAACGGAATGCGTGTAGGCGCATCCGTTTTCTGGCGTGTCGTATCAATCCACGGCTCGCCATCCATTCCGACAACAATGTCCGTCGTCTTCAATTGCTTCACGTCCACATAGGCGAGTCCGGTGTAGCAGCAGAATAGAAAAATGTCACGCACCTGGCTGATTCTTTCGACTTCAAACACTTTCTCAGTAAGTCGTTTGAGTTCGTCCCTGGATAGCGGATTTTTCACCACTTCCTTCTTCGTCAGCTTGAAACCTTGAAATGGATCCTTCTTCAACCATTTGTTATTGACGCAGATCAGCACAACCTTTTTGAGGTTACTCAGGTATTTGATTGCCGAGTTATGATTGCATCCTCTCGCGCTGCGGAGCCAGAAATTGAATTCGGTAATAAATTCAAAATTGAGGTCCTTGATCTCGAAGTCGTCTTTCTTGTACTTCCACTTAATGAAGGAAGCGGTATGCTCCTTGGCGGTCTTATAGCGCTTCAAGGTGAGTGGAGCGAATTCTTGGCCGACCAGTGCTTCCATTTGCTCATTATGGTGCTGAAAGACTTCAAGGATCGTGCGAGTCTCATTGCTCTTACCAAGCAGAACATTCTTCAATGCTTCGGCTGTTAATTCCTTGTCATCCTCGATCAGAATCTTCTTCGCTTGAAATACTTTTGAGCTCAGCATGTCCAGATAGGCATTGAGCGTGCGGGTGTCTTCTTTTTGGCCGGTGGCTCTACCCGCATCTGCATTCCATCGGGTAGGGCTCCAAAGCTGTTTTGTGGACATTTCAACAGACTTGCCGTCCACCGTAATTCTGAGGTAAACATAACGTAAACCCTCCTTTTGGTACTTGGCGTGTTTCAAATAGAAAAACAGGCCGAAAGTTTTCTCTAACATGACGCTAACATTTAAGTGGTTAAATATCGCGTTACCGGCCTTTCCAAACAAGATGTTTACGGCGTAAACAGGTTGTCAATCAGAAACTTACGGGCATTTTCCAGCGTCTTTTTTCGTCAAGCGTTGAACTACACGAATGACGCTGGAAAACATGGGAATTTTTGCATTTTTTGATGTAATCTGAAAAACAAAAATGCCCGCAAATCACTGATTTACAGGCATTTTGTTTGACTTTGAACTTATTTCAAGGGAGGGAGACGGGTCTCGAACCCGCGACCTCTAGAACCACAATCTAGCGCTCTAACCGACTGAGCTACAACCTCCGTTCTGAGGGGAAAACCCCTTTCGAGGACACAAAATTAGGAAAAGGTTTGAAGGTTGCAAGGCGAATGGTGCACTTTTTTTTCAACCTTCAAACCTAAATCTATATTTTCAACCCTGATTACGCGCCAACGTAAAGAGCGTCAGCAGCTTTCCAGTCTACTACGTTCCAATATGCGTCGATGTAATCCGGGCGCTTGTTTTGATATTTCAGGTAATATGCGTGTTCCCACACGTCCAAACCGATGATCGGCGTTCCTTTTGCTTCCGCAATGTCCATCAATGGGTTGTCCTGGTTTGGGGTAGAAGTGATAGCTACGCCGTCGCCGGATTTAATCAACCATGCCCAGCCTGAACCAAAACGGCCTGTGGCTGCTTTTTTGAATTCGTCTTTGAAAGCCTGGAATGATCCGAACTTCGCAGTGATCGCTTTGCCCAGTTCGCCTGTTGGTTCGCCGCCTCCGTTTGGAGAAAGGGATTTCCAGAAAAATGCGTGGTTCCAGTGACCACCGCCATTGTTACGAACCGGTGCCGGTGCTTTGCTGATGTTTGCAACGATTTCTTCTATGCTTTTGCCTTCCAGCTCAGTGCCAGCTACCGCTGCATTCAAATTGGTAACATATGCCTGATGGTGACGGTCGTGATGTATCTCCATGGTCAATGCGTCGAAATGTGGTTCCAATGCATTGTTTGCGTAAGGTAAGGGATCTAGTGTAAACGCCATTTTCAGTGTAGTTTAATGTTTAAAAAATATGCTGTATCACTAGGCTAACAGCAGAAAAAGGCTTTATGTTCTTAATCTCTTAAAAAATTTGAGTAGCAGTTCCTGCGATTCGGTTGCCAAAATTCCGGTTGTGAGCGTCGTTTTGGGGTGCAAAATTGCCTTGCCGAGCCTCGAAAATCCACGCTTTTCATCGGCAGCACCAAACACCACGCGGTTCATTTGCGTCCAATAGAGCGCGCCGGCGCACATGACACAAGGTTCGAGTGTTACGTACAATGTGCAATCCTGAAGATATTTAGATCCCAGATTATCTGACGCGGCGGTGATCGCAATCATCTCTGCGTGAGCAGTTACGTCATGTAATTTTTCGGTTTGGTTATAACCCTTCCCAATAATCCGCTCGCCAATCACAACGACCGCGCCGACGGGAATTTCACCTTCTTCGTACGCTTTTTCAGCTTGCCGCATGGCTTCAGTCATGAAGTAATTGTCAAGAATGTCTGCCTGAATGTTCAATGTATGGTTTCGTTTATGAATGAAAACGGGACATTCATTGCCAAGCAATAAATGTCCCGTTTGTAGCTTCTTGTGTCCTAATTATGGCTTCATAACGCGCCAGACGGTGCTCTTGTTTCCGTTCGTAATCCTCAGCAGGTAAAGTCCGGAAGGGTAGGAGGAGAAGTCTACGTCTGTTACTTTCTGGTTGATGTTTTTCACTGCGCGGGAGCGGCCGGTAAGGTCAATAACCTCAGCGCGGGCTTCTCTTGGCGCAATAATGCCGTCAATTTCCACGGTGCATTGTGTTGTCACAAGCGTTGGATAAACCTTCACCCAATCAGCAGACGCAGGCGGCTCAACGCCCAGGATCGGGTCAACCTGAACTCTTGCGCTGCCAGCCCCTTTGCCGGTTCCACAGCCATTGGTCACCTTCGAAATAGTGTAAATGGTCGTAGCTTTTGGCGCTAGTTTGAATGTATAGGGAGTAACGGATGCAGTGATCAGCGAGTCTTTTGTGCCATTGCTTAATGTAAACGTCCACGGTGCTTTTCCTGTGGTTTCAATTTTCATATCCGCTTTATCGCCCATCAGGATCGTTTGGGTGCCGGTAATTGTAGCAACCGGAAGCGGACTTGCCGTAATGGTGATCGCGCTTACGCTGCCTTTAACGGTAAAGTCGGGGTTCTTGCCGGAGCTCACCACGCGAACGTAATAGCTTCCTGCCAGCGTCGTATCCGGGAATGTGGCAGTAATGATATTGGACGAGGCAACGGATGGAATGCTGATAAATTTGGCATCTGTATTCTCCGTCGCGATCTGTACTTTAAATGTGTTTTCGGAAGGGAAATCGCCTGACTGCTGGAATGGAACACTGAACGTTTTTCCTGCACAAGCTTCTGCCACCGACGGATTCCCTGAATTAATGGTAGGGACTTTTACCGTTACCAATGCGCTTCCGATCGGCAAACCTTTACCACAAGCGTTGGCAACTTCGGTTAGCAAATAAGTCGTAGTCGTGACCGGCTTAACCATAATCTCGTGGTTAATCTGATCAGTTGTGTCGGTTTTGCCGTCTGAAAGTGCATACATCCATGGGCCGTCGCCTGTAAATTTGACCCTGATCGTGGCGGTCTGTCCCAGATCAATTGTAGTGTTGCCCGAGATCGTTGCCGATGGCAATGCTTTGATATGAATCTTGATCTCTTCTTTCGGGCTTTCGCAGCCGTTTGTGCCGGTTTGTGTTACATAGAAAGAATAATCCTGTACTTTTTCTGTAAACGGCGTAAACGGAACGCCTTGAAAATCAGTATCATTTAAATTGCGATACCATTTCAGGATGGAGCCCGTTGCATCCAGTCTTGGAGCCACTTCATTCTGGCAGTAAGCCAGTTGCGTGGTAGTTTGTGGTTTTGGTGTTGTATTGATTTTCACATCAATTTTCGCACGGTCGCTGATGCAGCCTTCCAGGGATTGGCCAACAAAATAAGAGGTCGTACCGCCTTCAGCCGTGGAAGGGATCGGAGCCGCATCGCTGGCGTCGCCGCCTGTTGCATTGGTTCCGTACCATTTCAAAATTCCATCCTTTACAGGCGTAGCAGTTAGCGGCTGCGCGACAACAAACTGGCAGATTTCAACGGTTTGGTTGGCAATTGTTGGTAGGCCTGGAAGTGGTTTTACGCGGATTTTCTGGGCAATTCTTGGTGATGGACTTTCACAACCTTTTGCTGAAACCTGAGTGGCATAAAATGTCGTTTCACCGGCATTTTTAAGGTTTACAGAAGGAGCCGTTTTAGAAGCAGTTCCACCCGTCAGGGCAGTATACCAATTCACTGTATTTCCGTTGGATGGTTGCGGTTCAAGCGTATAGGTTTTGTCTGACCGCTCCTGGCATACCGCTACTGAAACGGTTGGCAAAGCAGCTGGCAGCGCATTGGTAACAACTTTCAGTTCTGCACGGGGACTTTCGCACGAAAGGCCTGCACTTGCAACGGTCTGGCTTACAAAGTAAGAAACTGTTCCCACCGTGGTAGTCGATGGTTTTGGAGCCGCTGCCAATGGATTTCCGCCTGTTTCAGCAGCATACCATTTTATTACGCCAGTGCCTGTGGCCGTCAATGCTACTGCGGTCGTTACGTCTTTGCAGTATTCAACGGTTTCGACAGTTGGTTTGCTAGGGAGAGCCCTAACTTCAAAACTTACAGCTGCCCTTTCACTTTCACAAGTTTTAACAGTTTGTGTAACATAATATGTCTTGGTTCCGGCAGTTGAAGTGGTCGGTGAAGGAACGGTCGTTGAACCAACGCCACCCGTCGCACTTTCGTACCATTTTAAACCAGTTTTCTGAGCAACAGCGCTTGATAATAGGGATGATGGAACTGTTGCGTTCATACAAACCGGGTCAATAGCAGAGACTGTCGGCTTAGCAGGAGGAGAACATGCTTTTACGATAACTGTGATACTGGCTCTTTCGCTTTCGCATCCACCAACTGTCTGAGTAACAAAATAAATGCTTGTTCCAACAGTAGCGGTCGAGGGCTTAGGGGCCGAAGCTAATGGGGATCCACCGTTAGCAAGTGCGTACCACTTTAAGTTCGTTCCTGTTGCAGTGAGTACTTCTTCGGGGTCTCCAACTGTGTAAGTTTTATCTAAAACTACTGGCTTTGGAGGTGGTGTACAAGCACTTACGGTTACGACAATCTCGGCGCGTTCACTTTCGCAGCCGCCAACAGTCTGACTTACAAAGTAGCTTGTTTTTCCGGCTGTTTTGGTAGATGGTTTTGGAGCGGAAGCCAGTGGTGAACCGCCAGATGCGGCTGTATACCATTTTAAAGCGGTTCCTGTTGCAGTCAAAACTTCCTCCGGATCGCCAATCGTGTATGTTTTGTTAGCAACTGCTGGCTTCGCTGGTGGTGTGCAAGCACTTACTGTCACAACAATCTCGGCTCTCTCACTTTCGCAGCCGCCAACAGTTTGACTTACGAAATAACTCGTTGTTCCGGCAGTTTTAGTAGATGGTTTCGGTGCGGAAGCCAATGGTGAACCGCCTGATGCAGCTGTATACCATTTCAAAGCCGTTCCTGTTGCAGTCAAAACTTCCTCCGGATCGCCTATTGTGTATGTTTTGTTAGCAACTCCTGGCTTTGTAGGTGGCGTACAAGCACTTACTGTCACAACAATCTCGGCTCTTTCACTTTCGCAGCCGCCAACAGTTTGACTTACGAAATAACTTGTTGTTCCGGCAGTTTTGGTAGATGGTTTCGGTGCGGAAGCCAATGGTGAACCGCCTGATGCGGCTGTATACCATTTTAAAGCGGTTCCTGTTGCAGTCAAAACCTCCTCAGGATCGCCTATTGTGTATGATTTATTAGCAACTCCTGGCTTCGCTGGTGGCGTACAAGCACTTACCGTAACTACAATTTCGGCACGCTCACTTTCGCATTCGTTGACAGTTTGACTTACGAAATAACTGGTTTTTCCGGCTGTGGCGGTAGAAGGTTTTGGGGCAGAAGCCAAAGGTGAACCGCCTGTTGCCGCGGCATACCATTTCAGGCCAGTTCCAGTGGCGGTGAGCGCTTCTTCCGGATCTCCGATAGTGAAATTTCTATCGGTCACAACTGGCTTAGCAGGCGGTGTACATGCCGTTTTTGTAACATTAACAACGATTTGGGCCCGGTCACTTTCGCAGCCGCTTACGGTTTGGCTTACGAAATAGTTTTGGGTTCCTTCGGCTTTGGTATCGGGGACTGGGATGGTTGCTGATCCGGCGGCGCTGGTTACGGTGTCGTACCATTTCAGGCCTGTGCCGGTTGCGATTAATGCTACGGATTTGTCGCCCACTTCGTAAGCCACGGGTGATGTTACGGTTGGCTTTGCCGGAATCGCATTTATTTTGATTGAAGCGCTTTCAGAAGTTGCTATGGCTGGCACCAGTAATACGAAACCTATGACGCGTATTTTATATCCGTCACCACTAGCGGTTCCGTTTGGAATGGTTACCGAAATCGGGGAAGTAGCGGACGAGCCCAGATCTATGGGCGCGGCAAACGAGCCGGAAGCGTCAGATAATTGAGCGGTGTAATTTGTAGGAGCTAAAAGAATGTCTTTTGCAGTAAACTTGACCGAAACGGTCCCGCCGGCACAGACCTCAACTGGGTCTACAGCATCCGTTTTGATTGTCTGGCCAAATGAATTTGCTACGCATAAAACCGCAGCCAGAATTGTAAAAATACTCTTTTTAATAAATGTTCTGTTCATGTATCTGTCTTAATATCTTTCCGCTAACCTGTTTGTCTGGTAAAGTTAGAGATATTTTTCAAATACACTTTCGACTCGATTAAGGAAGCTCGCTTTTCCTTTCAATAAGTGAACTATAGACTACATCCTGGATTTTCCGACGCGTGCGCTGCGTAGTAATAGCCGTGTTTTCAGGGTCTGGATTGACGCGGTTGGAGAGAAAAATAAATACCAGATCTTCTTCCGGATCGATCCAGACCATAGTTCCCGTAAAGCCCGTATGACCGAATGAATTCACAGACGCCTGTGGAGATACGTAAGAACTGTTTCCATCATTCGGTGCTTTGTCCCAGCCCAGGCCGCGGTGGTGGGATTCGTCATAAACCCTCGAAAAAAGTGGAACGGTCGCATTCTCGAAATATCTGCGTCCCGCATAATTTCCCTTCCAAAGGTTCATCTGGAACAAAATAGCAAGGTCACGCGCCGTGCCGAAAAGTCCCGCATGTCCCGCAACGCCGCCCACAATGGCCGACATCTGGTCGTGCACAGTTCCCTGTAAAAGCTGGTTACGAAAACGGTAATCCTGCTCGGTAGGCGCAATTTGTTTTTCAGAAAAACGGCGCAGCGGATTGAAACCCAGATAAGCCAGGCCCAACGGTTCGTAAATGTTGGCCGAAACAAAAATGTCGAGCGGCTGACCGGTCACTTTTTCAACGATCTTCTGCAATGTAAGGAAGCCAAGATCGCTGTACAGATAACCATAACTTCCCGACCTGTCTTTGCGATTGTTCATCGGCGATTCCACCACCCATTTCCAAACCGAATCACGCATTGCGCCTTTGGCAAAAAGCTTTGGGGCAACTTGCAGATAATAGGATGTATCCGCTTTGGAACTATAATATTCGGGAAGCAGGCCGCCTGCACTGGTTTTAGTCCTGTCCCAAAGCGGCGGATAAAACGAAACCAGGCCCGATCTGTGCAAAAGCAAATCCCTGACCGTGAAATTCTGCTTGTTAGTGCCCATCAATTCAGGCAAATAAGTGGATGCTTTTTGGTCCAGATCAATTTGTTTGCGGTCGTAAAGCAGCATAACAGCCTGCAATGTAGCCGAAACTTTGGTCAGTGAGGCAAGGTCGTAAATGGTCTCCGAAGTCACACGGTCTGGTGTGCGGTAACTTAGGGCGCCGAATTGTTTGTCATAAATGATCTTTCCTTTTCTTGACACCAAAACCTCACAACCCGGAAAAACGTGATCATTTACAGCCGCTGTTGCCAGCTCATCGATCCGTTTCAGTGAACTGCCGTCCATACCCACGCTTTCAGGCGTTCCGAAGGCGATCCGGTTGATGGTAGTCGTGGTCACGCCGCTTCCGGCTTTGTATGAAAGTACAGAAACAGGAAGGCGGCCCTGTGATTTTAAGGCGCCGAAAATGATTTGCGGCACAATTTCCTGCTGATCCTTCCCATCCTGGCTTGCGCAGATCAACGCATCGGTTTCAGGGAAAAACTGAATGCTGTAAGGCGTCCCGAACAAGCATAGGATCACTTTTTTGTTTTGTAATTTCAATTGATTTACAAAATCCACCATCCCCGTCGTAACGCCGTAATTGCTTTTGGGATTGGACGTTATGCCGTGCACATCTACGATTACTGTGTTATAATTGGACAAATAACCAATCATTTCAGCGATCTGCGCCTGTGAAGTCGGTCCTTCGTAGAATGTGTAGGAACGCATCGGTTTGTAAGTTGAAAGCATTTTCTGGAACGCCACGCTGCTTCCATCCCCGATGCTTACAGAAGCCATTTTATCATCCATTACCGATCCGATCGGCAGCAGATCATTGTTATTTTTAACAACTGTTACCGACGCCTCGCACAGTTCGCGATAGAGTTCTTTGCTCTTTTCGGTGTTCAGGTCGGCGTAAAGATTATTGGTGTCAATGGGCTTGTACTGGCTCAATCCTGACCAGTATTTAGCCTGCAAAATGCGTTTTACCTTATCGTCAATGATCTTTTCGCTGATCCTTTTGGAATCAATGGCGTCTTTAATCTTGGCAACGGTTTCGGCAATGCTTTCTGGATAAAGGAGAATGTCGTTTCCGGCGATCAATGCTTTTAGATTCACTTCCGCGGCCTTCCCGGTTTTCAAAACACCGCGCATGTTCATGGCGTCCGTAAAAACCAACCCGCGGAAGCCCAGATCCTTGCGCAAAAGACCGGTAACTACTTTTTCAGACAGCGAGCTGGCCAGATTTGGGGTGCTGTCCAATGCGGGAATGAACAAATGACCATTCAAAACGCCCATCAGACTGTCCGCGATCATCGCGCGGTAAGGATAAAGATCCGTTTCGGTAAGCTGGTCTATGGAATGCGTGAGAACGGGCAATGTAAAATGCGAATCCGCATCCGTATCGCCGTGGCCGGGGAAATGCTTGGCGGTGGCAATGATCTTGTTGTGCTGCAAACCTTTCATATAAGCAATCGCCTTGCGCGTCACATTATCGCGGTCCTCGCCAAAGGAACGAATGCCGATCACAGGGTTGCCTGGATTGCTGTTAATGTCCGAAACAGGCGCAAAATTGATCTGTATGCCCAAACGGCTGCATTGACGGGCAATGTCGCTCCCCATTCTGTAAACGAGTTCGTCGTCCTGGATCGAGCCAAGCACCATTTGTTTTGGAAAAGAAATCGTGCTGTCGAGGCGCATACCCAGGCCCCATTCACCGTCGATGCCGATAAATAACGGAATGTTGGAATGCGATTGATAGCGGTTTGTGAGCTGCGCTTGTCCTACCGGGCCGCCCTGGAAGAAGATCAGTCCACCGATATGGAAGTCGCTGATCAGCCTGTCAATGTATTTATAATGTGATTCGTCGCGATTCGAGAATGTGGCCACCATGAAAAGCTGGCCGATTTTCTGTTCAATCGTCAAAGAGTTTAATGTGCTGTCAACCCACTCGTTTTCAGGCAGAACGAGCACCGGGTCAAGCCTTTTCCTGGCTTTTTTCGCAGGTTGCTTCACAGTTTCCGGCAATGCGGTAACGGGTTCTGTAAAAACGCGTATGCGCTTCCAGGCAACGGAAACCATTGAGGTTAAAATGACCAGAACGACCACACTTACAACTAAACGAAACCGGCTTAACAACCAATTTTTCATACTCCGAACTACTGATTTTAAAGAGGGAATGTTAGGTTACCTGAATTTTGCACTGCTCAAATGAATTTATCAAAGGTTACAGTAATAACAAATTGCGGTCGGAATAAATCCGAAAAAAAGTTGTTTTAATGCAATTCTAATATTTAATGCGTGCGGATTCTGACTTTCGATTTCACGTCAAAGCAAACATTAGTGCGTCAGGCTCCTGAAAATTTCTTCGAGCGAATCGCCCGTTTTTCGAAGCTCATCTAATGTGCTGTCGCTCACCACTTTTCCTTTATTAATAATGATCACGCGATCACATAATGCTTCAACTTCCTGCATAATGTGGGTTGAAAAAAGCACCGTTTTGTCCTTCCCGGCATTACGGATCACTTCGCGGATTTCCTGTATCTGATTGGGATCCAGGCCCGTAGTTGGTTCGTCGAGGATCAGCACGGATGGATTATGCAAAAATGACTGCGCAAGTCCCACACGTTGCCGGTAACCTTTGGAAAGCTGCCCGATCTTCTTGCGCTTCTCTGCTTCGAGGCCGCACAAGGCAATAACCTCGTCCACCCGCGTCCGTAATTCCGCGGATTTCATGCCATACAATTTTCCTGAAAATAGCAGGAACTCGCTTACATACATATCAAGGTAAAGCGGGTTGTGCTCTGGCAAATATCCTATTGTCCTGCGCGCTGGCATCGGCTCCTCAGACACGTCATAATCAGACACTTTCGCCGATCCTTCCGAAGCTTTCAGGTAGCCCGTCAATATCTTCATCGTCGTCGATTTCCCCGCCCCGTTAGGTCCCAGGAACCCAACGATCTCTCCTTTCTTCAAACTAAAAGAGATCCCATCAATCGCACGCTGCGTCCCGTAGAGTTTGGTTAGGTTGGTGACTTGGATGGACATTTTTTAATGTTGAATGAGTGAATGAGTGAATGACTGAATGTGATTTTATTCGCTCATTCAGTCATTCACTCATTCAAAATTAATTCTTATACCTTCAAAAATAGCTTATTCCGGAACAAAAGATACATAAATGCCCATTGAACCATGATATAGGCGATGACTTCTCCTACGGCTTCGATGGTGTGGGGGAAGTAACTGAGTATGCCGCCAAAAAGTGCCTGGGCTGTGTAATTGAAGTTGATAAAGCTTCCTACCATGTAAATCACGATCGAATTCATCCCGATTACGACAAAAAACAATGTCCATTTACGGTAATTCAGCACGTCCACGATCCAGTAAAACAAGGCCAGCAGCAATGTACTGAACCCGCCGGCGCAAAGCACGAACGAACTCGTCCACAGATTCTTGTTAATCGGGAAAAAGTAATCCCAAACGACGCATACGAGCAGGCTGATAATGCCCGCAAAAACCAGGTAAACGACTTTCGTGTTTTTTGAAATAATTTCTTCACTTGTCCGCAAAAGCTCACCCGCAAAAATTCCCATTAACCCCGTTGCAATGGCCGGAATGGTAGAAACCAGGCCCTCAGGATCGTGTATCGTCAAGTGTAACCGTCCCGGAATGATCATTTTATCAATGTAGCTGGCCGGATTGCATTCAATAGTGAGCAAGCCCGCGCCGCAGCCCGGAACCGGATAAAATTTCATAAACAGATAGTAACCAATCAAAATAGCTGCGAACCAGATCCAGCGCGTCCTTTTTTCGGTGTATAAATAAATGATCTGAGCAAACATTCCCGCAAGCCCGATCCGCGCCAGGACGCTTGGGTACCGCATGTTTTCCCATTCGGTTTGAAATAAACCATTGTTGTAAATGACGCCCAGTAAAACCAGTGTCAGTCCGCGCTGAACAACTTTTTTGATCAGTTCCGAAGGCGGGACGCCTTTTTCCAGTCGGCTGCCCAGGGAAAATGGGGCGGAAACACCTGCCATGAACAGAAATGTAGGAAAGATCAGGTCGTAGGCGCGGAAACCGTTCCAGTCGGGGTGGGTGAATTGATGCGCCATAAAAATCGCCCAGGACCAGCCGGTTACTTTTGCGAGCACTGCGAAGATTTCTTCGCCTCCTGAGATCCAAAACATGTCAAAACCACGCAATGTATCCAGGGATAACAACCTCTGCGGCGCAGGACTATCTTTCATTTGATAAAGAAGGGTAAGGAGAAATAAAATTTGGTAAAAAGGGCATAGTTTGGAATAAAATATACTGGTACTTACTGTAAAGATTGCAAAAAATACTATTTATACTTTCGGGCAAAACTACATTTATTTGAAAATACATATAAGTCTTGTGCAGGATTATATATCAATGCTCCGGCCTTGCGTTATAAGCATCAATATTTTCAACCCATTCATTCACCCCATGAAAAAATTATTAATGCTGGGCCTTGTGGCCGTAACGCTGTTTTTCACCGGCTGTGCCACTTCCAACACCGGAAATGGCAACGATAATGATGAAGCTTACCGCAGCGAAGAGCCCGTTACCAACAGCAAACTCAACAACCGTCGCCTCGAAAAGAACCTCGACCGCTTCGCCGAAGAGCTCAATCTCAGCAAACGCCAGCAAAAACAATTAAAGAAAATCGACCGCCGCTACGCCCGCATGGACCGCAAACTGTCCAGAAACGACGAAGCGAAACGCCGCGATCACAAACGACTAGCCGAAGAAAAAAGACAAGAAATCATAGAAGTCCTCACCCCCGAGCAACAACAAACATTGCAGGCTCTGGCCAAGAAGGGGAGGTTCAGCTTGGATCAGATTTTCGGGAAATAACACGCAAATCCTTAATTATTATGGTTTTTAGGGATTTGAATCCTTAATTATTATAGTTTTTAGGGATTTGAATCCCAAAATATTATGGTTTTAAGGATTTGCTTAACGCAACCCATCCAGCCAAGCCTCCACAGTAGGCCCGGTCATATCGAACAAGATTCCGGGAAGTAAACCCAACAAAATAGTCAACACAACCAGGGGAAGCAGCATCGCTGTTTCCCTTTTTGTTAGGTCGGAGAGGACGTGGAGGCTGCCGTTTTTGTACCAGAATGCGCCGAAGAACATGCGTTGGTAGGTCCAGAGGAAATATGCTGCTGCTAGTACAATGCCTAATGTCGATAGTGCAGGAATCCAGACTGGCAATGCATCGGACTGGAAGGCGCCCATTAATGTGAAAAGTTCTCCTACGAAACCTGAGAATCCGGGAAGTCCCAATGATGCAAAAAACGCGATGCCGGTGATAATGGTGTACTGCGGCATGACGGCGATGAGGCCGCGGTAATGGTCGATGCGGCGGTCGTGGGTGCGGTCGTAAACCACGCCGGTAAGGATAAAGAGCATTGCGGAAAGAACGCCGTGACTGACCATCTGGTAAATGGCGCCATTAATGCCCTCGGCCGTGAATGCGGCAATGCCGAGTAATACAAATCCCATGTGAGAGACCGAGGAATAGGCGATCATTTTCTTCAAATCGGTTTGTCCTAACGCATTGAATCCACCGTAAATGATGGAAATCATGCCTAATATGGCCAACGGAACGGCACTATACTGCGCCTCGAACGGGAAGAATCCATCCACGATCCGGATAAAACCGTAACCGCCGATTTTCAAAAGAATCCCAGCCAGCACGACCGAAATAGGCGTTGGTGCTTCCACGTGGGCATCGGGCAGCCAGGTGTGGACGGGAACGACAGGCAATTTCACCGCAAATCCAATGAACAGGAACCAGAATGCGAGCAGACGCAATGGAATGTTGCCGATCAGATATTCGGAAGCGGTGCTGAGCAGTGAGCCGGGAATGTAGTTGTTGGGATCGGCGAGATAGGCGAACCGGAAAGTGTGGACGAGCTGCTCAGGCGCGATTTTGCCGTCGATAAGCCATTGCTGCACCTGTAAAATAAGGTCGGGATGAATGGGATCTTCCAGGCCTAAAATGCCCACGACTCTGGCCGTTTCCAACGGATCGATCACCGACAAGTACAGCGCGATCATTACAATCAGAATGAGTAATGATCCGAAGAATGTGTAAATAAAGAATTTCAATGCAGCATATTCACGCCTCGGACCGCCCCATAAGCCAATGAGAAAATACATCGGCAGCAGCATGAATTCGAAAAACAGGTAAAAAAGGAAGAAGTCCTGCGCCAGAAAACAGCCGATTACGCTGCCTGTAAGCAATAAATACAATGCGAAATATGCCCTGGATTTCTGAATAACATTCCACGAACTGATCACCCCTACAAAAAGCACGATCACGGCCAGCAGCACAAGCGGAAAGCTGATGCCGTCCACGGCAAGCGCATAATCGATCGAAACCACACCCAATGCGCCGATCGGCAAGGTGATCCAGTCGGTAACTTCGCTGAGCTGGTGTCCCGGGTTTTGATTGTCAAAAGAAATATATAACAGCACCGAAATGATGACTTCCAAAGCCAGCGCAATCAATGCGATGATCCGGAAGTTTTCAGGTTTTTTGGCCGGCCATACAGCCACAGCGGCTGCGCCCAGCAATGGAATGGCAATTAGTAATGTCAGTATATGATCAATCATTCAGCATTAAGTTAAAAATCATGGCCGGTGCGTTGTTTTACAGGATTACCAACCACAATATCAATAAAAACACGCCCATGGCAGTCACAATGAAATAAGACTGGATCTTGCCATTTTGTAAATTACGGACTGCCTGCCCGCCGGATTTAATCGAAAAGACCAGCAGATTCACCCCGCCATCCACAAAAAACCGATCGAACCAGCCGATGAGGTGACCCAGGACAACGCTTACTTTGGCGAGCCGGTCAACAAACGAGTCGATGACCCGCTTTTCGAATATTTTCAAATGTTTGGTAATGAATGCAAAGGGAATAATGAAATATTGGGTGTTGGAATAGTCCCTTAGCCAAACCAGTTTTTGCAGCGCATTCGGAGCATTAACAGCATTTAGCGTATTGATACTGAATGGGTTTTCTGATTTAATTTCTCTGTAAGCCAAGAAAATGGAAACTAAAGTTGTCAAACTGGCCACAACCGGCACCCAGACTAAATGCGCTTCTGCGTGTTGTCCTATGAATGATAAAAACCAGCCAGCTGCGTCAAAAGGATTCCAGGAGAACCAGATGAAAACGGACAGAACTGCCAAAACCGCCATCGGAAGCCACATAATGGCTGGCGATTCATGCGGGTAAATGCGTGTGGCATCAAATCTGTTCTGACCAAAAAATACCAGCCAGATCTGCCTTGTCATATAATAGGCTGTCAGGCCGGCTGAAAGGATGACAACAATGGGGAAAATATAAAACAGTGCGCCCAATTCTCCTGCCCACAAAAAACCTTCGGTAATGATCGCGTCTTTGGATAAAAAACCTGAAAAAAACGGCAAACCGGCCAATGCTGCGGCACATACCGAAAAACAAATGAATGTAACCGGTAATGCTTTGCGCAAGCCGCCCATTGTGCGCATATCCTGCAAATCAAAATCAGAACCAAGGTCGGCCGGTGTTACGGCGTGAATGACCGAACCGGCTGAAAGGAATAATCCAGCCTTGAAAAATGCATGCGTGGCCAGATGGAACAGGGCAGTTTGCCAGCTCCCGAAACCCACTGCAATGACCATTAATCCTAGTTGTGACATCGTGGAATAAGCCAAAACGCGCTTGATATCCCAAACCTGAGTGGCCTTAACAGCCCCGATAAGCATGGTTATGGTGCCAATGATCGTGATAACCAGCTTTGCATCGAATGTGAGCAGAAAGGAGATTCTTGCCAATAAAAAAATCCCCGCAGCAACCATTGTGGCCGCGTGGATAAGAGCGGAAACAGGCGTAGGACCTTCCATTGCATCCGGTAGCCAACCCGAAAGCGGAAATTGCGCCGATTTTCCCATGCAGCCGCCGAAAAGGCAAAGGCCGATGGCGGTCAGGATTCCAGGGTTTAGCGAGTCAATTTTGAGGGAGAGCACCTCAAAGTCGGTAGAACCAATATAGTAAAACAGCATTAAAATGCCCGTCAGGAATGCTGCGTCACCGATCCGGTTAAGCACAAACGCCTTTTGCGCAGCCCAAACAGCCCTGGGTTTGAAATACCAAAAACCGATGAGCAGATAAGAAGAAAGCCCCACCAATTCCCAGAAAATATACATTACCAGCAAACTGCCCGAAAGCACAATGCCGATCATGGAAAACAGAAAGAGCTGAATGAATGCGAAATAGCGATGTAGGTTATTGTCGCCATGGAGGTAGGCCGTGGAATATAGCTGCACAAGCAACGCGACAAAGTGCACGATCACGAGCATGATGCAGGTTAGTGCATCAAAACGAAGTGGAATGTCAATGGAAGTGCTGCCAATTGTGAGCCAGTGAAAACTGACGATGTGTAATGATTGCGGATCTGCGTATAACAAACTGATTATCAGTCCGGCAGCAGTTATGAAGGCTCCCGCGAAACCTGCTGCTTTATTAAAACTTTTTCCAGCGAGCCAGAGCAAAAGAAAACCCGTAAATGGCAATCCCAACAGCAGACAAGCAGGTAAAAAGTATGCAGAATCGGGCATAGATGCGGGAATTCGTTTGTTTCGGCAAATATCCTGAATTCGCGGCCGAATTCAAACAATGCTAGATGTCTTTCTCAATCTCCTCCACTTTGCCCGGTCCATGGATCACTTCGAGCAATTCTTTGAGGTCGTAAGTGGAGCGGTTGTAGGAGTTGCCAAGCACAATGATCACCGCCTCGTCTTCCGGGCAAACCCACAGCATGGTGTTATAACCTTTCCACCAGCCGCCATGGTAAATGAAGCGCGGTGTGTTGTCCTCTTTCGTATGCATACGGAAGCCATAACCATAATTCCGGATGCCGGCGCGCTCGAAACTGCGAGGTTTGAATGCTTCTTCAAGGAGTTTTTTATCCAATAACAAACCTTGGGTCAGCCCATTATAAAATCTATAAATGTCACCCGTTGTCGAATACAGCCCTTTATCTCCGACCACATCGTCGTAATAATCCTTTTCCAGTTTGCGCCCGAACTGGTGTCCATCCGTCCTGAATTGCACAGCCGCACTGGACGTGTCGGTTACCAGGAATGTGTTCATCATGCCGAGGGGCGCAAAAATCTGGTCATACAGATAAGTGCCGAAATTTTCACCCGATACTTTTTCAACAATGGCGGCCAGCACGCAATAGTTTGTGTTGCAATAATTAAATGACCTTCCCGGGCGGTTGTAAGGCGTAGGAGTAGGGACGACTTTGGCATACCAGTCCATAATATCCAGATTATCAGGATACTTTTTGCCATGGCGCACGCTATCATCAAAAGAATAAATGTAATTGGGAAGTCCGCTGCGGTGGCTTAGAAGCATATCCAACTTCACGCCGTGATAAGGGAAATCAGGAAAAAACCGCTGCACCGAATCATCCAGGCTAACACGTCCTTCCTGCACAAGTTTAAGGACGGCAATGGCCGTAAAAGGCTTCGAAAGCGAGGCAAGCTGAAACCTCGAATCGCTGGTCAATGTATCCTTCTTTTTTAAATGGGCAAAACCAAAGGAATCCTGGTAAAGCACTTGCCCTTTCTGAACAATGAGCACATTACCATTGAAACCAGCCCTTTTTTTACGCCTGAAAATATCTTCAATTTTGGCAATTTTTGCCGCTGTGGCTGCATCCGGATTTTTTACAGGAACAGGGTCCAGTTTGGAGACCATCTTGCCATCGACCAAAATTTCTTCCGGCCCCGACTTCTTTTTCCGCACCAATCCCCACGAAATGACGAGGATAACCAGGACAGCTAATGCCGCCCACCACACTTTCGGCTGCACTTTTTTCAACATAGGCTTCAAGCCATTTATTTTCATCAGAACGTCGCTTTCCTAACGATGAATCGCAGGCAATTTTTATACTTAAGCAACACAAATTAAGCGCACAATATTTTACGGAACTAATACTTTCGCATGTTCTTTAATGCCATTTTTTTGATAGCATAATAAATACAAACCCGGCGAAAGTGCCTGAGCCGGAATTAAATCAACGGATCCCAGCATATTAATTTCATGTTTGGTGACTATACGTAAACCAGCGAAACTAGTGAGTGCTAATGATTCGGGATCTATGTTTTGCCCAAAAACGCAGATCTTCAAGGCAGAGGCTGGGTTAGGAGCAACATAAAAGGAGGCGGTTTCTGATTGAACATTAACATCCGCCTGAGCCGAATATACAATGTTGCCATCCGTGTCCGTCATGCAAAGCCTGTAATGGTTGGTTCCGGCGGCAGGCATTTCATCCAAAAATTCGTAACGCGTCCTGCCCTGCGTCTCGCCACTTGCAGCCAGCCGTGCGATTTCTGTGAATGTGTTAAAGTCGTTGCTGCGCTCGATGCGGAATTCCTTGCTGTTCTTTTCCCAGGTCGTTTCCCAGGAAAGTAGCGCTTTACCTTCCTTCGCAGTTGCTCTGAAAAATGTGAGATAAACCGGCAGGACAATTGCCAGCACATCTCCGTTCACAATGATCTCATCGAACCATAATGTGCCGTAAATGCTCGTTGGACCGTAACTGTAAACCCGGAAGGTAAATGTGTTCTCCGAAAGGTTATTAAACCCCGCAGGGACCGTAAATGTGTAGAATTGGCTCGGATTAACCAATGTAGAAGCCGTAAGGTCGGAGGAGAAGCCATCCATGCTCGTTCGGATCTTGAATTGTTTTGGCCCGTCGGGCGAGCGCCTTAACCTCAGGGAAATGCTGTTAATATTGTATTTAAATGATTTGGCAGTGAATGCAAACTCCATATAGCGGCCAGCCGAAAAGGAATTAGGCCAGGGCCGCACTACATAAGCCGCGACCATCGCGCCGCCAAGCCCGTAACCGCCATTGAGCGCATTGGTGTTCCCGCCACCCGCCAGCACGGCGTCAACAGGCACGAAGTTGGCATGATTGGAAACGCCGCCCTGGGTGTAATCCATCGACCATTTGATTTTGAATGCTTCCTGGGAAGCGCCGTTTGAAACAAAAAACAGCATCATTGACCAGGTCAAAATGATGCTGTTTCGAAAAGAATTGAAGTCCGTTTTCAAGTGCGTGAAATTTAAGATTTACAGTATTTACTTTATTGATACGGTAAATTTTGAAAAGGTCACGCGGGGAAGTGGGTATTTTTTTCGCTGTTGGATTGCTTGCTGTAATTGCTTGCCGCCATTCTTGACAATCAGGTTGTTACCAGAGCCGTCGGTGACTGACGAAAGCCGATTGCCGAGGTAAGTGTAAGTCAGCTTATCGACAGCGGCGCCAGCCCTTATAAGGTTCGTAATGTTGTCATTTTTGTTGTAGGTAATGCTCTTTTTTGTATCCAGATAAAAAACCTCCAACGCCCGCATGGCATTGAAAAACTCTCAGATAAAACAAAATCTTCTTTATAATAGACAACCTGATAAAGGCGGCTAAGCTTAAAAATATTGCTGCGCTATAAAACAGCAGAACCCCAGATCATCTGGGGCTTTGCTATGGGTTATGTAATTTCCTGATGTAGATTGCCCGCACGCCTAAAGAAAAAGAGAAGCAAAAACAAAAGGCTAAAAATTCCATTATACACCCCATTTATCAAATTGGTTTGAGATGCCAACCACGTATATAAAAAGTATTCGGCTATCAAAATCGCAGTTATTATAAGTGCCAAGTAAGCCCATTTTTTTACCCTAAGGGAAAGATATAGCGGAACAGAAAAAATCAACATGCATACCACAGGCAAGAATAAAAATAGCCACAGGTAATAAAACAGGTCGTCCCCATTTTGAATCTCATCCACTCTCAGCAGTGCATAATTGTCATTCTTGAACATCAGGAGTATATAGAATGCCACATACTTGACTAACCAAAAAGACAAAATATTAAGTATTGAAGGCTTTGCCATGGCTATTTTTTATATCTGGTATGGAATGATGGGGTAGGTTTCAGAGGAATAGATTCAGTAACAATACTTCCTCCTGTGCCGTTATCGCCAGAAACCGTTCTTCTCTCATAGCCATGAGTCCCCTTAAATGAAGGCTGATTATATTGAAACAACTGCTTGCCATTAACAGATAACGTGGCAGAAGGAAAAACATCGGTAGCAGCGGTAACAGAAAGATTATTTCCTGATAAATTTAATTGAAGTTTTTGGGCAACGTTTACAATATCATAGCCCATTACACCCAAGCCAAATGCTTCGATCGGAGAAACACTTGCATGCTGTTCGAAATTTAGATTAGTACCACGAAATCCAATTTTATTTTGATCATTACCTAAGCCTGGAAAATAGTCGTTTGCCGTACCCAACGGTGTTTCTCCAACTTTTACAGACTTTGTAGCGGTAAGACCTGTTAATTCTCCGTATGCATTTTCGCTTCCAGCTAATGTTACAGTTGACGTTAATTTATCACCTACCGGAGCGCTACCACCAGGTCCATCAAACGTACTATTGATATAGCTGTTGAATACAAAGCTCAATGATTTTCCCAAATAAGTTTCGCCTTGCTTGGTTGTAGCCTGGGAGTTTGCGTTTTTGCCCCAATAAATACTACCATCCTGTTTTTGCACAAAATCAAACGCCCCATTCGGATCAACCCTCAGAATAGGATTATTCTGCACGTAGTTGTATGGTGAAAGCCATTCCCGCTTCTCCGCCAAAGGATCCACAAATCCCCAACGCCCAATCTCTGGCATATACATCCTCGCGCCGTAATCCAGATACCCGCTACCCACTTGCAACTCCTTATTGTTGTAAAGATAACGATTCACTCCATTTCTCACCGCTGGTGTCTGAACCGGGTTATTCCTGTCAATACTCAACCCAAAAAGGCAATATGCTGTATAACAAAACAGGCTCCGGTTCCGGAGCCTGTTTTGTTATTAGTTATCAGTCTGTTTAGGTTCTAAAATACTTTCATCAAACCAAACATCTTCAAAGTCATTAGCTACCATAAAGCGCCATCCTGGCCCCAGTCCTAAGTATTTCGATATATTGGGCACCCAGTTTTCAATATGTTCGATATGGAGCGGAACAAAAAAATCATCATCCTGAGATAATTCTTCTCCTGCCCAAATATACCACCCTGTTGTGTTACCCTCAGGGTTTATTCTCAATCCATTTATGGGAAGAATTCCATCTTTTACATTTTGGGAGATACCCACTTTAAGATGTAAAGGGGATTCTAAAAAAGCAGACTCATACTTCTCACAGATACCTTTTTGCTGGTTTATTATCTTAGTCCAATCCATTTTTCTTCTTTTGTTCTCGTGAATACCTTGACATTTCAGCACCCTGTTTTGCTGAACATGTAGGGCATTGTGGTTGTACAGCATCTACACTTCGCATATTTTTCTTGTCAATTGTACCCGTCTCATAGTGTTCTTTAACAAGAGGACGTTTGTGATCTGCTACCATTTTAGTTCCAGTAGTTCCGCAATCTACGCATGGTTTACCTTGTACTGATGCTCGTTGAGCATTGGTTACTGAACCGCTAGGTCTCTTATACGCTGTAATCTCCGATGCAACTTCTTTTCCCGCTTTTACAACCTGAGATTCTACACTGGTCTTGGAAAGCAAATTCCCAGGATTGGCCGGGCTTGAACCCGCAGTAGCTAACAAAGCCACATCACCGACCGCATTTACTGCTTCTCTTACCTGTCCTGATAGGGAGTTGTCAACGGCTTGCCTGCTGATCTGGGTTTCAAAGGTCTGATTTCCGTTGCCATCCACTTTATAGCCTGCCCGGATATCGGATCTAAACCACCTTGCCCCGGTATTAATGATCGCATGTTTGGTATCAAAGAACGCGGTAGCTGCCAGTCTTGCGATCAGGAAAGGGTCATCACCAGGCCCGTCTGGGTAAGTACCATTAGGGTCGCTCCGCAAGATAGGATTATTCCAGCCGTATTGATAAACAGATTGACTTTCCTGCAATTCACTTACAGGATCCACCTGCATGAACCGTCCAATTAAAGGATCATAGAAACGAGCCTGCAAATCAATATACCCTGTTGCTGCCTGTGTTTCCTTACCCAGGAAGTTGTACCGGTTAACGGCATTACGTGCGGCAGGTGTTTGAATCGGACTATTTCTGTCGATCTCTAACCCAAACGCATAATAATCCGTCTTCTGTAGAACCTGTCCTTCTTCGTCAAACACAACCCGAACATTACCCAAATGATCCTTCAAACTATATTCAAATGCCAGCTTGTTGTCCCGGAATACGGATTGGCCTTCTGATAGGGCTACTCTGTAGAGCTTATTTAAGGCTGCTATTTGCCTGTATTCGAAGTTTCCGGCGTATTTCAGGATCAATGTGTCCCCTGCGTATTTGTGTTTGCTTCCGTTTGCATCGTAATCGTATGTGAATGTTTTAGCTGCGATTTTGATGGTTTTGGGCAGGTTCAGATAATTGTAGATAAGCGTCGCGCCACGATTGCCGTCGCTGGTGATGTTGCCATTGTCGTCATAGGCATAATTACAACAAACGCCCCCGGATGATCAGGGGCGTTTTGCTATTACAGTGGGTAATCACACTTCCAAGGGTACGTGAACAAAGAAGGGTCTATTGCCTGCTCACGTAAAATACCTATTAAATCAGCTTCCGAACCAGCAAAAATCTGCACTTGATTTTGCTTGTCTTCTTCAGAAAAATATTCATCTACCAAATCCTCGCTTAGCTCAAAAGCCAATACTGAATATTTGTATGTAGCTTCTCCCCAGGGGGATAAGGGGTGGGTAGGCCCTGCTTTGTATATTGCAGCCCACCGCCGCCTGCAACCTGGTAGCCTGGGCTGCAATTCAGCAGCAATATGCTGCCCTTCGTAGTAGAGTCTGTTCCAGACTCCTTTATCAAAATTATCCATTAAAGTTCCCTCCTTATGTATACCCAAGCTTCCATGCAGTCCAGCTTTGAGAAAGGCTCCTTTGTATAAATGCATAATTCTTCAACTTTAGAGAAGTTAATGTCTGCCAAAACTTGTCCTGCAACGTCACTAATATTCTCATAGTCTTCTTCCGACGGCTCACGATCTAAATAATATATTATTTTAAATTTTACATCACCTTCATAACCAACCGCAATGCCACGAATAGATGGATAGATCTCCCCTAAAAGAGCCCGTTGTATCGAAATCAATACTTCTCTTCGAAAATCAATGTTTTTTGTCATCTTTTTTTTAATTAGGTGCCGCTGGCACAATATGAACACCCGTTTTACTATTGATGATCATTCCCTTTGTAGTAGGCAATGAAACTCCATCTTTTACAAAGCTTCCAATTACTTTACCAAAGTCAACTCTCGTCTTGGTCTCATTGACTACTTGGGAAGTAACAACTCTTCCTTCGTGAAAGGCGTCTAATAAATCTTGCGCATTCTCCTGTAAAATACTTGCGCCTGGTTTAAGATTGTTGTGTCCCAAGATGTGCTTACCTTGTTTTCCCCAGTGGATGACTTTGGAGATTGCATCCTTGAAGCTCTTAATAGATACAACCTTTCCAAAACCGCCATCGGGCGGGGTTCCCATTCTCGGAGTCATCCTATTGAGTAGGATGCCATCACTGCTTACTTGCCTGCCATCGCCATAAGTACGGTTGCCGTTCCAAATCTGGTCGGCCCAACCTGTAAAACCTGACACCGGCGCCATAGCCTGCGAACCAGAGGGAACCGATGTAGCAGAGTTGGTTTGCCAGTCGCTACCCGTCCAAGTCCAAGAGCCATATTGATTTGTTACGATAGCACCTTCCGCATAGGTCTTTTTTGCTTCGTCGCCTTGCGGACAAGTAGGGCAGCGGCCATCTGGATCAGTCCAATTTATCGGGTTGTCGAAAACATAATTATATGGAGACCCACCCTCATAAATTTCGCTCATCGGATCCACAACTCCCCAACGCCCAATCTCTGGCATATACATCCTCGCGCCGTAATCCAGATACCCGCTACCCACCTGCAACTCCTTATTATTGTAAAGATAACGATTCACTCCATTCCTCACAGCAGGTGTCTGAACCGGGTTATTTCTGTCAATACTCAACCCAAACGCATAATAATCCGTTTTTTGCAAAACTTGTCCTTCTTCGTCAAACACAACCCGAACATTACCCAAATGATCCTTCAAACTATATTCAAATGCCAGCTTGTTGTCCCGGAATACGGATTGGCCTTCTGATAGGGCTACTCTGTAGAGCTTATTTACGGCTGCTACTTGCCTGTATTCAAAGTTTCCGGCGTATTTCAGGATCAATGTGTCCCCCGCGTATTTGTGTTTGCTTCCGTTTGCATCGTAATCGTATGTGAATGTGTTAGCTGCGATTTTGATGGTTTTGGGCAGGTTCAGATAATTGTAGGTAAGCGTCGCGCCGCGGTTGCCGTCGCCGGTGATGTTGCCATTGTCATCATAGGCATAATTACTGACGCCGTTTTTGACGCCCAGGTTGTTGCCGGAGCCGTCTGTGACTGACGAAAGCCGATTGCCGAGGTAAGTGTAAGTCAGGTTATCGACGGCGGCTCCTGCCCTTACAAGCGTCTTAATGTTGCCGTTTTTGTCATAGGTAATGCTCTTTTCTGTATCCGGATAAGCGTTAAGTCCGCTGGATCCTAAAAACCTGTTGGCACCGTCATAGCTGAATGTGAGCCCTTTGCTGAAATTGGCTTCGTCTTTGCCCAGCCATTGCATCTGACTGATGTTGCCATTGGTGTAATTTGCACCATTATTATAGGCGAGGTTGAAGCCGTAGTAGGGAAGGTCCGGTCCATTTACGTCCTTTTTGTAGGCTGTTTTTCCTTCTGTCAGCCAGCCGCGGATATTATGGGTATAATTTGTCCGAAGCCTGAATTTCGTGCCATCTTCGGAATGCAGCCATTTACTTTGCAGCTGGCCCAATGTATTGTAGCGCTGTGCCAGCGTGTAAGCTTCTTTGGTATTTGCGCCGCTGATAATCTTCTCTTTAACGCTCAGAAGCCGGTCTGAATGGTCGTAGGAGTAAGTGGCCAGATGCGAGTGGGTAACATTGCCTGCCAATAGTTGCTCTGTTTTCTGCTCGGAAATTATAGGAGCGAGATCATACTTGTATTGAGACGAAACCCTTTCGATGCCTCCCGCTCCCAAATCGGAAAGTTCACGCGTGGCCTGGATCGGGCGATATTCCGCATCATAATAGGTAACGGTTGTAAGCCAGCCTCCTGCCGCTCCGCTGCCCGGCAGCATCCTAGTCCGGCTTCCGGTGACTTGCGATTTTACACTTAGATTGGCAGATGGGTAATAAGCAGCGTTATAAGATAGGTTGGCGGCTTTTGAAAAGGCGTAATCATCATAAAAGGTAATGTTTCGCAAATTGGCTTCCGTCGCATTTTTAGGCGCCGTTTTATCAAGCGTATAACCTGCATTTATACCGTTGTTGCGATCTTCGTGATGCTGTGTGTTTGCATCAACTACAACCGACCAGTCGGTTCTGGCTAGCGCTGAGGCAATTTCACCGATGAGGATTGGTCTGTTCTGCGCATCATATTTAATAAATGCCCAAACATTGCGGATTTTCTGATTGGCGTCCCTTGACATAACCAGCCTGTCATACTGGTCATAAGCGAATTCGGTCATGCCCGAACCAGGGACTTTCCTGACGACCATTCTTCCGCGTTCATCGTAGTCATACGTAAATGCATAATCGGTTAATGATGCTACATCCTGGAAACCAGGCTGTAGTACTGCCCTTAGCAATTTCAGATCATCGTAAACATAGTAGGTGGACAATGTGTTTCCGGCCGCTGCTATAACTTGCCGACAGATCGTCTGCCCGAGCAGGTCAGTGAATTCATTGGTTACATTACCCTGTTCATCCGTGTTGTTGATGTAGGTCAATGCCCCGGCTGCATACTGGCCCACTTGTACGATTGTATTGGCAACAGGGTCATAATCATAGCGATTGATCTGGTTGGTGGCGTTGGTTTTGAGCCTGACCACCGAGCTGACGCTTTTATTGCCCGGCGCACGCTGGTTGGTGATGCGGCTCGCAGGTGAGGTTTCGTAAAGTGTTTCCTGGTAAGGTCTGGCCAGATCGGCAGCTTGTAACCCGGCAGAATTGGCATTGTACCAGGCCGCAGCATCTGCTGGGGCATTGCTTTGGTAAGCACCATTTCCAACAGAAACATAGGGTAGATATTGCCTGGGCTGCCTGCCTGCCGCATCAAACTCATTGGTGTAAACCAAATCTTTACCTAACGGGCTCTGTCCTACGAGAATATTTTGAAGCGGGCGACCAAGACCATCCAAGTATTGCACTTCTGTAGCCACCTTGCTTACATCGTTTATATCAGCTCCGGATTGCTTGTAGATGCGAGAAATGACATAATTACGACTATTTGTTTGCTGTGCTTTTACTGGTCCTGACAAGAGAAATGCCAGGAGCATGTATTTTAAATAATGATTCATGTGCTTGTTTTAAGAATTTATAGTGTTGTTTTTGAATGGTCACTGTTTCATGACGCGATGGGTGGAAATGCTTCCATCTGTGCAGGTGATCTGGACCATGTAAAGGCCGGACGGGAGTTTGGAAATGTTGATGGCCCTGGCCGGTGCCGATTCATGCATTAATGTGCCGGAAGTGTCGAAAATGCGGATGTTTGCAATCTTACCCAGGTCGTCAGTCAGCACATTTAAATTTTCACCAACGGTGATAGGGTTCGGATAAAGCGCGATGTTAATAGCCGTGTCAAAAACGACGCTTTGGAGGCGGCTGTAAGAAAAAGTGCTGTCATTGTCCACCATTTTCAACCTGTATAGATTCTCGCCTTGCAGCGGACTGGCATCTGTGAAGAGATAGGTTTTCAAAGAGTCGCTCGTTCCCATTGCTTGCTGCCATCCGATTGTGAACCAGTTTTTTCCATTCTGGCTGCGTTGGATGTCAAATCGTTCACTATTGGTTTCACTCGTAGTGGACCATTTTAGGATGGTTTTCTTTTCTTGTTTAGAAGCAAGGAACTCTACCAGGGTCACTGGCAAGGCTTGCTCGGCCAAAAGTACGAGGCCACTTGCCGCAATGCTGCCTTTGGGGGCCAGCGCCGCACATTCAACGACCTGTCCTGAATAGTTGTAGCAGTAAGACTTTCGCACAGTGCCGCCCGCGTTGCCGGTGCGGACGCTTTTTAGCCGGTTAAAATCATCGTATTCATAAAAAAGCGACTTTGCATTTGCGTCAGTGCTGCTTTCGATTCCAATAAGAGGTTTATGATTATATGCTGTCGATTGCGCTAATGCGGAGCCTTCTGCAACAGTTCGTGTTTTTAGTAAATCCACCTTTCCTAATTCAGCCGGGCCATAATATTCAAGTTTGGTTATCGATCCATTGCGCTCCTTGTATGTCTGCAAGTTGCCCCTGCTGTCATAGGTAAGAAATTCCAGGTCGGTTGTCATCGACATTGGTTTTGCCGTCCCAATACCGCTTTCTACTTTTTTGGGTAAATAAAATCCATTGAACAAGTCAAATTTGACATTTCTAAGGGTTAATCCCACGGGTGCCAATTCAGGGCCGGTGTATTTAAACACGGAAGTTGGTGCTCCAATGAGGTTTTTCGCAGTCATTGCAATGCTGATTGCATCGTTCTGGTTGGAAGGGTAGGTAAACGCTGTTTTAATTTCTTTTCCCTTACTGTCTGGCTGGCCCTGGATATGCAACTGCCCGTTCGGCCAGTATTGATAGGACCGTGTTGCAGACACAACATTCTGTAAAGGGCTGTCCTGATCGTAGGTAACGCTTACATGCTGAACAGGCAGAAATTTCTGCATATTGATAAAATAGGCCGTTCCCTCGTAGCAATAGGTCCGGGTATTGCATAGCGTCGTCAGTGCGGTTTTTACTGATCTCGCAGAATAGTCTGCAATGTTGCCCACAGCCTCATATTGATAGGTCGTTTTCGCAACAGGAGTGCCATTCTTAGTGTAAGTTTCAAGTGCAAGCAGCTTGCCTCTTTTGAATGCGTTGCTGTTGTAAGGTTGGTAAGGTGTTGATCCTGGTTGGATAAAACCGGTTGGAGCGGAATCCGCATATCCGTTCTCGAAATTGCTGTAAGTATGCACGTTCCAGCCGTCCGTAGAAGCCCATTCGATGACGTTCGTATAGCCAATATGGGCACCTAGGCTGTTTTCTGTGGCTGGTAGTACAGATTGTGTTGAAAAAATTTGCTCGGATACAGTTGCATTGGGCGCATCCGGTTTGGGCATGTAATTTGGCCAATAGTACTGAGTTTTCCCGCCTAGCACTCCACTGGAAAGCAACGATGTGGTATCAGCATTCGCCGGATCGAAACCTGACAGATAGTAATACTTCTTTTTCACAGGAGGATTTGCGGAGGCGGGATCATAGCTGTGAATCTCTTTAATACGCAGACCACCAGCCACTTGATTTGTTGCAAAAGCATCCACACCTTCCCAGCGTTTCAGTTTCACTTCTTTTGCATAGGTGTGCGGTTCGAACCAGAACTTCGTAATGCCACTTGTCGGGAATTTGATCTGGGTAAGCGAGCCCAACCTGTAAATATTCTTGTTTACAGCTGGCGTGCGATGCGTATTTCCATAGCTAGCAACTGCATTGAAATCATTGGCGACGTCGATCGCTTTACCATTATAGAATCCCCAATGATCTGTGTGCGATTTGCAATAACCGGGTAGGGAAAGCCCTTGCGCAGAAAAGTAGAAAAATTCATAAGCGGGGAGCTTGCTTGCATTGTAGCCTGATTTTTCCTGAACTTTTTGAAGCATTAACCGCTCAGTCGCTACATTATTATAGGTCAATTCAAATTCCTTCACAATGCTTCCACCGCCGTTTGCGATCTGAATTTTGTCCAGCTTCCGCCATTTCAACTTGGCCAAAAGCTGCGTCAGGGACTCTGCCGGATTGTTACAAAGACTTTGATTATAAACAGGATAATAGCAATTGTGCAAAAAAGTGAGAAAATCGAGCTTGCTGCCGCCAGCATTCACGAGCTTATTGACATAAGTTGTAAAAACGTCATCTGTGTAGCGCAGCTCGGTACTTTCGCTGGAAATAAATTTGACTTTGAAGTTGTCAGAAACAATTTCTTTGAGATAAATAGGAGAGATAAGCTTGCCATTATAGGCACCGTATTCATTTATAAGTGAAGACCAGTTACCACAGCCAAAAAAACCGCCACCATTTACACTGGCAGCTTTATTGAAAATAGAAAAGTACATTTGCGCAACAAAACTGCCTCGCTCGTAACTGAAATTGATAGATTGGCCTGTGTGTCGGGTTATGGATTTAAGGTGCCAGGAATTGCAAATCCAGTTTGCTTTTCCCTGATTAAAGAAATCAATGCTGAACTCCATATTGGCCGTTGAGCCGCCAAATTCATACTTTGCCCCACTTTCATCTGTAATGTAAAAGCCCTGCATTGTGGGATTGTATTTGCCATTATTGATCTGATTCCACAAATTACCTGTCCAGTAAGGCGGTTTGAAAGGAATGTCGGTCAAAATGGAACTAATCAACTCAACTTTTACTGCCTGGTCACAAAAAACTTTCCACTGGCCGTCATGACCCATCACAAATTTTCCGCTGAGCCCGGGCGCGTTAAAACTGAACTCATCGGGTTCCATGTCAAATGAGGGTGCATTAAATCCCAGGTTTTCAAGTTTTGCTGTTGCGGCCCAATCCGCTGCGCCAAAATTCAACGCATTTCTTACCGGCGCGTGTAAGTAGCCAGGCTCGGAAGGAGAGCTCGGAAGACCTTCGTCAGGCGCATCTTTGACTGTACGTATCACGGCATAATGGGTGGATAAGCCCCAGTTCATGCCTGTCCAGCCTGGGTGTATATCCGGACGGACTCCTGAGGCATCGTAGATCAGTGCAAGCGGAAGTGAAACGGGACCGCTTTCCAAGGTTTGAAGCGAAACCGTTATTTCTGGTTTTCCTGTAAAAAGGGACACTTCAAAATCACCGAATATCCCCAAGTGTGAATTATTAGGGCTTTGGACAGTTTTGGGAGGTTCAGGGATTTGAGAAAAAGAGGGGAGGGCGAGAAAAAGCCCGGACACAATATTCCAGGCACATTTCTTAAATCTGTCGGGTAACTGCATGAAAAAAGCTACGTTTAAATGAACAAATATTTCTATTGCCCATTTAGACGTAGCTTTCAAAAAAGGTTACTACACTGCTATTTTTTCGGTGGATATCAATTATTTGCCGGTAATGATATATGCATTGAAGTATGATAGCTCGTATGCCAATCTTTTAGTTTCTATTAAAATTCTGCGCTTTTTGGATAACGTGGGAATGGAATCACGTCCCGAATGTTGCTCATACCTGTCACAAACAGCACCAAACGTTCGAATCCAAGTCCGAAACCGGAATGCGGTGCGGTTCCGAATTTACGTGTTTCGAGATACCACCACAGGTTTTCGGGATCAATGCCTACTTCTTTCACGCGACCCAGCAGCTTGTCATAATCCTCTTCACGCTGACTTCCGCCGATGATTTCGCCGATGCCGGGGAACAAAACGTCCATCGCACGAACCGTTTTACCATCCTCGTCCAGTTTCATATAAAACGATTTGATCTCCTTCGGATAGTTGGTAAGAATAACCGGTTTTTTGAAATGTTTTTCCACCAAATAACGCTCATGCTCGCTGGAAAGGTCGATTCCCCAGCCGACTGGATATTGGAATTTCTTTTCTTTATGTGGTTTTGATTTTAATAAAATTTCAATGGCCTCCGTGTAAGTAAGGCGCTCGAAAGGATTATCCACCACGAAACTCAGTTTTTCAAGGAGCGGGATCGAGCGCTCGTTTTGCGGCTTGTTCTTATCTTCTTCTGCAAGCCTGTTTTGCAAGAAATTCAGATCGTCTTTGCAGTGGATCAATGCATAAGTGATCACTTTTTTGACAAAATCCTCTGCCAGGTTCATATTATCTTCCAGCTCGAAAAATGCCATTTCAGGCTCAATCATCCAGAATTCCGCCAAATGCCGCGTCGTATTAGAGTTTTCGGCACGGAATGTTGGCCCGAATGTATAAATTTTGGAAAGCGCCATCGCTCCCAGCTCGCCTTCAAGCTGGCCCGAAACCGTCAGGTTAGCCTCTCTTCCAAAGAAATCCTCTTTAAAATTGATTGCGCCTTCTTCTGTTCTTGGCAACTTATTGAGATCCAATGTCGTAACCCGGAACATTTCACCCGCTCCTTCCGCATCTGAAGCCGTAATAACGGGCGTGTGCAGATAGAAAAATCCACCATCATTGAAATATTGATGCACCGCAAAAGCCAATGCATGGCGAATGCGCAGGATCGCGCTGAAAGTGTTGGTACGGGGGCGCAAATGCGCTATTTCGCGTAAAAATTCGAGTGAATGCTTTTTAGGCTGCAAAGGAAAAGACTCCGGATCAGCCGTTCCGTAAACCAGAATGTCGTCGATCTTCACCTCGACAGCCTGACCAGAGCCTTGTGATTCAACAAGTTGACCAGTGATTTTAAGGCAAGAACCGGTGGTAACCGTGCTCAGCAGTTCAGCAGAAAACTGGCCGGGCTCAGCCACAGCCTGAATATTATGAATGGTGGAACCGTCATTCAACGCAATGAAAATCGCGTTTTTGCTCTCACGTTTTGTCCTGACCCATCCTTTTACTGTAACGGACTGGTTTTCAGGAGAAGTCTGTAAAATGTTTTTAATCTGCAGCGGTCCCATTTTCTTTTTGGTTCAATCTTATATTTACTGAATGCTTGTGAATCCGGCTTTCCGAATGAGGCGCAAAATTACAAATTACCCTACGAAAACCTATTCCGCGCGCCTAACTTACTTTTCTGCGGGAACTGACTCTTGTGCAGACTGGTTTTCAGCGTAATTTTGTCAGTTACATCCGGATTAAAGACACTCTGCCTTGAATAATCGAATCGCACTCATATTATCTGTAGTATTTCACCCGCTGATCCTCACTACTTATTTGTTCGCCCTCTTATTTATCATTACCCCTGATCTGGTCGGCGTGAGTGCTTTTGAGCTGCCGGCATTGGGCAGCTTGTTGTTGCTTTTGTTTCTGAACACATTCATTGCGCCTGCATTGGTCGTTTATTATTTCCAAAAAATGGGCATTATCAGCACTATGCACGTCGATGACCTTGCAGAGCGCAGGCTGCCTTATCTGGCCTGTATCATTATCTATGGCATTGCCACTTATCTTTTTGGCTGGAAATTGCAACCCATCGCCGAACTCGCCCCACAAATTGCGATCATTCTTGGTGCGGCCACGATTTCGTTGCTTATTGTTACTGTTGTTAGTCTGTTTTGGAAAATCAGCGCCCACGCAACCGGCATAGGTGGTTCCCTAGGCATGCTTACCGGCCTGCTCATCCGCCACGACGAAGCGCAACTGCTTATTCCACTGATATTTACAGTCCTGATCGCCGGCTGGCTGCTCAGTGCGAGGCTGCATTTGAATGCACACACACCCGCACAAATTCTGGTCGGCGTTATTTGCGGTGTTTTTGTGAGTAGCCTCACCGTCTATTTTTTCTTTTGAGAAAAAACACTTCACAGCCATGTACCAGCACATTATTTTCGAAAACGCACGTGGCATCGTCAGGATCACGCTGAACCGGCCGCAGGTTTACCATGCACTAAGCCCTGCATTGATCAACGAAATTACCATTGCCGTTAAAGCAGCCGAAAGCGACGAATCCGTTCGCGCCGTCATCATCACCGGCGAGGGCGACAAGGCATTTTGTTCCGGCGCAGATTTGAAAGAAACCGCAGGCTCAGGGCAGGGTGCCGGTGAGATTTTGCGGGAATATTATAACCCTATGATCCAGGCCATCCGGAATATTCCAAAGCCCGTGATTTGCAGGCTCAACGGTCTGGCAGTAGGAGCGGGGTGCTCACTCGCGCTGGCCTGTGACGTCGTCATTGCGCGTGAAGACACTTATTTAAGCTTATTATTTGTTCAAATCGGCCTCATGCCCGACGCCGGCGCTACCTTCTTCCTGCCTCGCTTGGTCGGCGCCGCCCGCGCTTTCGACATTGCATCCACCGGCAGAAAAGTCTACGCCCCGGAAGCCGCCAGCATCGGCCTCATCAGCAGATGCGTGCCCGCAGACGAGCTGGACGCAGAAATCGAGAGGACCGCTGCTTACTACCGTGATGCACCCACGCAAGCCATCGGCGCCATGAAGCTCGTCATGAACGAATCTTTTCATTCCAATCTGGCTCAAATGCAACAACACGAGCTCGAAAACCAGGAAAGATTATTCAAAACCCACGACGCCCAGGAAGGAATTTCTTCATTTTTGCAAAAGAAAAAGCCTGATTTTCAGGGTAAATAAAATTCTGCAAATTTTTTTTCAGCATTTTTTGCAATCTACTATTGCTCCAAGCGCCTCCATTTTCTATCTTTGCACTCCAATTAAGGAATTGGTTGCGTAGCTCAATTGGATAGAGCACCTGACTACGGATCAGGAGGTTTGGGGTTCGAATCCCTACGTGACCACAGGAAAGTAAAAAAAGCCGCATAACTACATGTTTTGCGGCTTTTGTCGTGTTTAAATCTTGCTTACACAACAAAAGTATATTCTATTCTTTAGTTCTTTTAGTTGTAATCATTGACGAGCCTCCGGCTAATATCTCCATTCGAATCAGCTAAGTTATATTTTGAAGGCTTCCCTTAGAAATAGCAGTACTCCGAACTTAAATGAAAAGACTGGAGAAAACTGAGTACAATACTGACTTTATGCATGGAGTGGATATTCAACTGTTATGTTGAATCAAAAGCAGGTACAATATCATTTTAATAATCAGGAATTATGCCATTAATAACTACGTCCTTCATAGCATTCGGATCATGGCTTGCAATCAAAATAGGTGATAAGGGATTTGATATAGTTGCGGACAAATTGATAGAAATTGATCGAAAAGATAAATTTTATAAAGTAGTTAAGCGAACTTCCAAAGAAATACAAAAAAAATACCCCAAGGTACTAGGTGGTAGTATTGCGCATTTTTTTAAAAAGGAGGAAGTTTTTTCGGAATTAGTTAACTTACTATTTCTTGATGCCAATGCTAATCCAGATGTCATCAATGAGCATTTTGATGTTCAAACACTACCGCTTGGCTTTGTTTCGGAATTCATTCTAACTCTTAAAAGTAATCTGCTTCGGGAGGAGGATTTTCAATTAATACTTTCCAACAAGGAGATATATCTGACCTGTCTCGGAATATCAAATGAAATTAAAACATTGGTTGAGATTACCACAATATCAAAAGGTGAATTGGTTGAAATCAGAAAAATTTTGGAAGATCGCTTTACAGAAAAGTTTAACGAGGATGACTTCATAGAAAGATACTTGCAAAATGCCGAAAATAATCTTTCACAAGTTACTCTCATAGGCTTGGGCGTCGACATGGAAATAAAAAAAGGTAGAAGGAAAAAGCTCAAACAAATATTTGTAAAACCAAATTTTAGAATATCAGAAAATCATACTAAAAACATAAGTGAAGAAGTTCGAGAGAGCCTTCTTGAAAATGATGATAGATTAAGTTGTGAAGATATATTTTCTGTTGATAGAAATTTAGTTGTGCTGGGTAGCCCTGGTAGTGGTAAATCATTCCTAATTAAATACATAATTTGTGCAATTATCAGTAAAGATATTCTTGAATTTAATTCTAAATCTATTTTTGATGCCCTGCCATTCCGAATTGAATTGCGCAAGTATCTGGCTTTTAAGAAAGAGAATGGGGGAAATATTTTAAGCTACCTTATAAATGTGCTAGACACTGAATATGCGGTTAGCAGTATGTTAGAGAGTGTTATTGAAAAGATTGTTCGTAATAAGAAGACCTTGTTTTTGTTCGACGGGCTAGATGAGATATTCGATGCGACTGATAAAAATAGCGTTAGAAATGATATTGAAAACTTTGTCCGTAATTATCCAGAAACAAGGTCGATTACCTCGTCAAGAATCGAAGGATACGAAGAGGCTGCGTTTGATAACGAATTATTCTCTGAAGTGTTTATCGATAAATTTGACGACTACCAAATTAGGTCATATCTAGAAAAGTGGTACATGGTTGAGGAAGATAATGAGATCACAAGGAATGAAGAAATTTCAGATTTTATAAGCAAGAAGGATGGTTTGGATAGTGAGTTACTGAGTAATCCCCTTTTGCTTTCGCTTATTGTAATATTATATAGGAATAACCTCAAATTGCCAGAGTCAAAATTGGAAATTTATAAGAGTTGTACTAGTACATTGGTAGATAAATGGGATTCAAGCAAAGAGTTAACAATTGATTTAGATTTGGAGATTTTAAAGCGAAAGGAGACAGTGTTTGCTGATTTGGCCTTTTGGCAATACTGCGAACTAAGTACCGATACGAAGATCAGGATTACTTATGACAGGGCGAAAAACATAGTCGGAAACTCTTTACAGAATAAGCTCAGGCTTGTTGATGAATATACTGTGGAAGTTTCGGCGGAAAAATTTATGACTTATGCGTCTAAACGATCTATTTATTTTGACAACAATTTTACTCACAAAACCTTCCTTGAATATTATACGGCATATTACATCTACACCAACATAGAGAAGAAACATAAAAAACAAGAACGTGATGAATTGATTACTCGATATATCGGGAATCCATTTTGGCATATCGTTCTAGAATTGCTTCTTAATCTAATTGACAAAGATCAAGCAGATAATGAGATAGTTGACGACATAGCCGCTTTACAATTGGGTAACGGCGATCAATCGTTGAATTTCTTGCTCGCCGTGCTACCGTCTTTACAAAATATAAGTACTACCTTAAAGGATAATATATTTGTGAGGACAATTTCATATTTAATAGCAGAAGCAAATCCTGATGCCCGCGGCTTAATACCACAAGATAGAACTTATCCAGAATTTGAAAAACTTCACAAGATGGTGACAGCTGGAATTAATAAGGATATATTAGATGGCTCTTTAAGGAAAATATCTGCGGCTCTGGCTAGCGAGTCGGAAAGAATACTATTTTTTACATTGAAAATAGAGTTATTAAGTGACATCTTGGACTTGGAAGTAAGAAAGAAGTATTTTGGCCAAGCGGAAGATCTTGTCGCGATTCAAGATCTGATGATAAAGGATGAGCGACTTTTTAAATATTATATTTTTTTGCTAGGTGGCAGAGAAGAAAATAGCTGGATAGTAAATGCTGGCAGATACATTAAATTATTTGGTGTGAAGCAGGCTTATGAATCGTCACCAAGCGTATTTATGCAATCATTGTACGTGTCTATTTTTACCTACATAGTTAACAGCCTATTTGATAGTGATAATTTTACGAGTATAGAGCAAAATTTGCAGGAAGTTAAGAAAATGGGTATTAGCTTTAATGAACTGGTTAGTCGAATCTTCGTTGTTAACAAATCCTTTTACTTCGGCCGGAAGGTTTTCGATTCAGACTTATTAAATGAACTAATAAGTAAGGGAGTATCGGATGAGGGACAGGTTTTAATTCTCATCTATATCTTGAGATTTCACAAGCCTAGACAAAATAAGATAGATTTCGAGAGAAGATATGGGAACATTGCCGATGAGCGATTTAAGAGGGTGCTAATACAAAGTCTGAATAAAACGAGCAGATTACGGGATTTATTTAGTGAGTACATCATTGATGATAAATTATTTGAAATTTTGGGAGACGAACCGAACAAGTGGTTGTAGTACTGGCAATTGAAAATAGTGATAGTTAGGGGTTTGTATTCCGCAAGCACAATATAATAGCCTTAACTTATTTACTATCATGATTTATTCCCTTTTATGTTTTGAGCTTTATTTTGAATTTGACTTTTCACTTATGCGAGAAATGGATCTCAATAGATAAGGTGGGTGTATTTATTGAATTAGTAATTTTCGGAAAATATATACGCCGCAGTACTAAACAATAATATTGGCAGTATTGTCATTTTAATTGCCTCATTCTCGTATCGTTGTCGATACCCCTCCAAAAGCTGCAAATCGGCACTTAGCTTAACGGCTTCATCACGCATCTGCTTCAACCTTTTATCATCCTTACGTTTCTCAAAAATATTGATGACAATGCCTGCTGCAATCATGGCGGCACCGGCAGCTTTGGAATATTTGGCTATCTTTTCGCCATCACCTTCACCTGATCCCTTTATATCTAAGCCTACAATGAGGATGCCAACCGTTTGCATCCATTCAGCCGTATCGCTCTTACCGTCAAGGCGGGCAGCTTCAAAGGCTAGTCCATCAAGAGTGGCCTTGTATTGGTATATACCAAACTCCACATTGATAATTTGATTTTTTAGCCATGACTTTCTATCCGTTGCCTTTGGGTCGTATGCTGCCTCCTGTCTTTGAAATAACGCAGGAGTAAATGGTATTGAATTCGTTTTTAATGTGCTGTATGCCATGAAAATGATAGATTATAGCTGAAATTACCAAGGTAAATATCGGCATAATCTATTGATTATCAAAATGTTGTGTCATATTTTTTTGCATTCTATTTCTACACAATGTCGATAATGCTCAACTGGATTTTAGTATTTGCAATCAGGGAATTAGTGTGATCATCGGGGGCAGGTAGAAGCCGGGTCAAGCACGCACAAAAAAGAGTAGCCCATAAATTGGACTACTTTCCGAAGGTCAGTTTTATGATCTGTTTTATCTGCCTTCATTGTGACTGTATTTCGTTAAAAACCGGATAATAATCGCGCCATTATCGGTTTGATTATCGGTGCCATATCGCTCTATTTTCGGTTGAATTATCGGTCAAAAAAGCTCAATAATCTGCATTGAATCGCTCAAAAAACGCGTTTATTGCTTTTTATTGAATGTATCAATAAGAAACTCGTTAAAATCTTTGTGATTTGGGTATAACAATGCAGATTGGTTTCGCACTGAAAAACCTTGCTCGTTTAGTTTTTCAACAGCCCTAAGTCCTGCATTGTCATTATCCAGGAAACAGTTCACGACACTGTGCTCACCAATATATGGTGACACTTGTTTTAGGTTGTTTGTCGTATTCAGAATGATCGTTGTGAGTGAGGGCTGCACCTTTTGAAAGTACCGAAGTGCAGACAGAAAATCAAAGAAACCCTCGAATATGCTAATGTCTCTTGTCCCCCGGTCAATTGTGGTTATGCCATTTTCCGTTTTCCCCTTAAAGCCTAGTCCGTTCCTTAGATCGAAGCCAGAGTTGTCATTTTTGAACCCAACAGCGAAATAATGTTTGCCCTCAATTTCATAATGAACCTCGCTCAGATACCGAAAAGCATGCTCTATCAGAATTCCGCGGCTTGTAACATATTTAATCAAGGCCTTATGTCGAAGACCGTGAGCAGAGGTGATATTTATTTTGCGCTGATGGTCGTCTGAATTGTATTTGCCGCTAAAAGAAAAGGGATTGGAGGTTGGAAAATCACTTCCAGTTAATATTTTGACTGCATCAATGAAGCTGCATTTATCAATTTGGCGAACTAGCCGGATGGAATCACCTCTCATATCGTCAGTTCCTCCAAAATCGGTATAACTATTTTTATTCACATTTACAGAGAATGACGGTGTACTTTCATTTCGGAGCGGGGATAGATATAACAGTTCGCCACCAACTAGACCGACTGGTTCAAAATTCCTCGATTTCAAGTAGTCCGCAATGGGTGTATTTCGTGCTTTCGCTAGTTGCTCATCATTAAATTTGTTTGGGCTTTTCATATTTGTGATCCTCGATCAGTGGTATTGAAAATGAATAATTATTCTTTTAGCTCGATTACCTTAATACATTACTACAAACCATTATAATATCCTCATTTACAACGCTTTAATTCCTTTTCTTTTAGCGGCAAAATACTTACTACGACCTGCCTACAATCAGCCAATTTCCTACTTGTATTAAGTATGTAGTAACCTTGTAGTAATGAGAGTAATATTAATCTTTACTACACATAAACTATTGAAAGACAGCTCTCTTAAGCTCTGTTGTATCAAAGTTGTTATGGGAAACATCGAAATATTTGAAATGATCATCATTTTTAAGGCGAATGAAATATTTTGAAACAGGATAATTCGAGTTTAGCCTGGTAGAGTATTTTTTGTAACCAAGACTGGTAAGAGCTCGGCCAATGCTAACATTAGTTAACCGGACTTTACCACTCACAATATCGCTGAGAGCGGATTCAATATCGGTCGGAGTCACAACCAGCGCGCCTCTATCTGTCGGATCTGACGGCTCGAAGTACTTTTGGATTAAATCAGTCTCCGGGGTGGATTTTTGGAAATCTTTGTTATGGCGCTCTACCTGATCCATTTCATCTTTCGTTAACTCGCCTTTTTCTCCTGCTTTGACCAATGCGTAAACCTGTGACCATACGTTGTCAATGTCAACATTCTGTTTATATCCAAGCGAACCACCGTTGTCATGATTGATAGTGTCGATCTCTGTGATTATCCAACGGACATTCCCTGTTGGATCTGAAAGAAATTCTTTGTCATTTGTTGTCCCAAAAAAACTTGCTCTACGTATCTGGACAACATCCTTTGTTCCATAATGAGGGCGAACCTTAGCATCTGCTTGCGAAAAAAGTGACTTGATTTTGTTAGCGTCAGCTTTATTTAAATCACGTAACTCATCGATATTTATGATGAAATTTTGGCTTAAAGCTAAATTGCTGTCCTTATGATCCAAAGGCGGATTTTCTTTGTAGTAACCCTGTTTCTCTAAAACTGGTGGACATAAAAAACGAATGAAGTAACTTTTACCGGCATTCTGACCACCTAGCAAGACAAAGCATTGCTTGTTAAATTCGATCCTCCTGAGAGCACACGCGACGGTACGAATAAGGTGCTTCCGAAGCATTCTGTTAAACCAATGTTGCTTTGATTTATCCTTGACAATAATATAGCTACACAGCTCGTCAATGTAGTCTCGATCACCAGGTTGCCAGGTATCAAGATTTTCGAAATAATCTTCAAATGGATTAAAGTCAATAGCAAATCTCGATGAGTTCAGTAAATCATCAAGTATTCCTTTAAATCCCGTCTCGCCTGCTATGTCTTGTAAATCTAATCGGATATCGGCTTTTAATCTGTCATCTACTGTGTGGAACTTATCTCCTTTAAGATCACGACATTCCGTTTCCTTAGTAACTATGTTATACCGAAATTCATATAGCGATCTCAGAGTTTTTCTTATCGCATTTACTTTATTGCTTTTTCCTTCTTCCGGCTGTTTTATCTTTTGGTTCAAATTGTTGGTATTCATATCTTTACGCTGTTGTTACGTTTTGCCACGTACATTTAAAATTAGGTTTGAAACTATTGGTTAAGAAAATTCCCCGTTTTAAGGCCGGGGAATTTTCTAATTATTTTATTGCGTACAATCCGCTTGGTTTATCAGTTAAGCACTACCTGTAAGTTCATCTGATACATCGTCAGTCGAGTATAAAATCACTCGCTCTGTAAGCACTTTTTCGACCGCTTCTCGCTTGATTAGTTCTAGCATCACGTTTCGTTCTGCATTAAAAGCCCTACGTGATAATTCTTCCATCATTTCCCTATTATCAAAAAATTCAGTCTCAATGAAGCTGTAAAGAGCTTTAAAGCATTCTTTCGTAACGTCTTTAATTCTAGCCATGGTTATATTGGTTTTTGTGATTACAGTAAAATGTTAAAATTTACAGATTGTCGATTATTTGAATAGCTGGTTTATACGGCTTTAAGCGGTTTTGTCATAGCTTCTAGACTACCATCACCTAAAAACCTTGAAAAATCTCTTACAACCATTTCGGGCTGTATGTGCGCGTAATGATCCAATGTCATTTGGACATTGGAATGTGCCAACATTGCCGAAACAGACAATGCCGGGACACCTGCTTTCAAGTAATGGGTGGCGGCTGTATGTCTTGCAATGTGAGTTGTCAATCTCTTTCTAATACCCAGAACTAAGGCAACTTGCTTTAAGTGTTGATTGTATTTTTGATTTGTTCTGACAGGAAAACAGACGCCATATTCCCTGCAAACTGAGTAACCCTTGTACTTAGCCAGCAGTGCAAGTGCTGCCGGGACCAACGGACATACTTGGAGAACGTTAGTTTTCTGACGCGGAATTAGAATACAAAATTTTCCATCAACAGTTGAGATGTGGTTCGGTTTAAGGTCTAACAATTCCCTGTAACCCAGGCCAGTATAGATTTGAAATAGAAATAAGTCACAGGACAAGTGTAAAGCGTCACTAGCAAATGTTGCGCTTTGCAGCAAGCCAATTTCGTCCTCTGAAAGAAAATCCCTCTTTTTTCTTTCAAGTTTTTTTCTATAATTCATGAATGGATTTCTTGTAATCCATTCATTTTCAACTGCATAGTTCAGGATTCTTCTAAGGTGTGTAACAATTCTGCAAGCTACATTGTGAGAAAGTGAATATTTATTTTTAAGCCATAATAGAAATTGAATGGCATCAGCGGGAACGATATCCTCTATACGCGGATTAGTCCCAAACTTGTTTGATATCCACCTTATACAATGCCGTTGCCATACCTGCAATTTGTCGTAAGAGCCTTTTTCCAGATCTCCCGAGTGAAATAGTTCCAATATTACCTTTTCATTGAACTGTTTCATGCATTCCAGCAGGCCCGGTATGTTCTCAATATAACTACCTAGCGTTGATGCCTTAATCAATTGTAAGTCGACAGGGAGAGAAGCAAGTTGCAGCTGAGATGCGTATGCCTCAGCTTTATGCTTCAATGCAGTTAAAGACATAGTCCCTTCTGGATTTCCATTGATAATCGCAGATTTCTGATCGAAATTACGTGGGGATGCTTTGACACCTGTACTGAAAGCAAGTCTATTGCGGCCAAACCTAAGCCACATGTAAACGTAGCCAAGCTTGTCAATTGGCATCTTTTCCACTTGCCTTAGCCCAAACGAAACAACGAATGTAGACCGAGTAGACCGTCCACCATTCTGTATATGTTTTCCTGCCTGGGTGATGTTATAAGAGAGGTTCGAAATTCTTAGCTTTGCCATTGATTGTAGTAGTTTAATTTTGAAAGGATTAAGCCATTGCATTTTGCCCGGGACTATTACTAGTAGTTTCCGGGCTTTCTTTTTTTAGAAATTCTTCAAGCGGAACTCTGAAATAAGTTGAAAGCCGCCTTGCCTCCGAAACAAGCATCTCTTTTTGCCCCTTAGCTAGTTGCCAAAACCTTATCCGATTAATCCCGACATTGTCGTAAAAGACTTTTGTGGGTCGAAATTGTAACGCCTCGTTTGATTCGTAACGGGCTATTGCTCTTTGTAGAGCTGAGAATGAATTCTTAGTAGTGTCCATACTTTTGAGAATTAGTTTCGACAAAAATGGACTATATAGTTCATTTTACCAAACAATAAGTCCATTATATTTTACATATAAGTCCTTTTTTTAGATGAATCGGTCGGCTAACTTTGGCCTATGGACATTACCCAACGAATTAAAACTATCCGAGAGATACGGGGATTTAGGCAAATAGATATTGCCAATAAATTAAACCTCGATCCTTCCTATTATGCCAGGCTGGAAAAGCGAGGCAGCAAAATGACTCTCGACCAGCTAATTAGTATAGTAGACGCTATGGACGTTAATATGTCTGATTTCATGGCAGAAGATCTTTGGATGCTCAGAAATCAGGCAACTAAATCAATTGGAGAAAGAGCTGTCGAAATGCACAACTTGTGCGTTGAACATACCGAGGACTTTTATGGTGTTTTCGAAAAGTGGGTTGAGGTCAGCTTTTCAATAAAATTTGATACCCTTGTTAGCAAAGGTGTCGGGTTTGATGAGATAGTTCAGCGGCTTAACAACGAACAGTTTAGAATGGTATTTTTCGCTTTGCTTGGCTATGTCCAGTTCACGCCACCATGGTTTAGTGATAGGCACAGAGAGCTTTATAGGCGCCTAGCGCCATATTCTGAATCGGAAAGGCTTCTTCTATGGCCTTATCGGCAAAGGGAGGCGAATGTAAGAAAGTAGACAGATTTGTTTTGAAGAAGTTTTCAGCATTAGCTTTTGGGAAGTAATGCTAAATCTCCGGAGAATCAAGTTGTTCGACAAACCCAATTTTTCCTGAAAAAGCAGGATTTGCGCCGGAAGTTTTCACCATAGATCCAATTGCTTCTTTGAGCACCAAAGTAAATTGTTTTTTATGTGTATTATTTAATGCATCCATATATGAAATACTAAGAATGCACTGGGGGAAGTTTTCTAAAAGATGATCTTCCGAGAGTGTTTTTTTCTCAGCACTTTCGAGCATCAAATAGACGGTTAGATAGAAAGACAGCAAATAAGGGTAGGGGATTGGGATTCTTTTATAAGAATCTCCTATCCGATAAGGAACAATAATATCAAGCTGATTTTCTGATAGATAAGGCGTGGAAATAAACACTCCTCCTACTGTTTCACTAAGAGTTATTTGAAGGGCGTTACGTGCTCGTAAGTTGATAGCAATGCCTCCGTCAGCCGTATTTATGTATGCTGCTATTCGAGTGAGATCGAAATCCCATTTGTAAGTAATTTTTTTAGCTGCACCTATCCCGATATTAACCAGGCTCACTTGTGGAAGATCTTTGTCGCTATTTGATGGTACTGACAGGATTGTCCATGGATAGTACCTTCCATTAGAAGCCAAAGAAACATGACCAACTACTTCTTCATCTAAAATATAGAGATCTGGTTTAAGGCTTAGATCTATCTGCTTCTGTGCCATTGCTTTTACCCCTGCAATATCTTCACGCTGAGCCTTCAATGTCATCCAGACAAGATATGTAGCCGCAGTACTCACCAAAAGCCCAACAGTACTTCCTAAAAAGCTGCCAAATGCGCTCAAATAGTCATGATCAATGTCACCAAAAAACGACAATCTTCCATGAATTGCGAAGTTCACTAATGTCAAAACAAATATTATTAGACCGACTCCGAAGAAAGTCTTTACAATTTTTTTTTCACGCTCTTCGAGTTCCTTTTCGGGCATATCAAGTTTAGCTTACTATCTAATTGCCTAAGGTCGTGGAAAAGCATATTAGATAGATACAATAACTGGATAATTTTAATATGTGAAGCAAATTTGTGCAAAAATTCAAAAAAAAGTATCATTCTAATGCTCTAATAATCAGTCGATTGCTTTATATATTCAGAATTTCTAATTTATTGCGTGTATCAAATGTGCATCATTTAGATTTTGTAAAAATGTAAAGGGCTGATTTTAAGATATATAATAAGGTGATTCACAGACCCTACGTGACCACAACCCAAGGCGCCTTTCGCGAGATTGGCGCTTTTTTGTTGCTTTTAGGACGCTACTACGGATTAGGAGGTTTGGGCCGGGCCGCTGGGCGGTTCGAATCCCTACGTGACCACATGAAAATCAAAGACTTAGCAAATTCTGCTAAGTCTTTTTTGTTGCAATAAAACTCGCAATGGATTTAGCTGTAAGATTTTTAAAGTAATGATCCCTAGCGACGCTTTTCCCAGTCTTCAAAAATGAAACGCAGGGCATCGTAATAAGCCACAACGGGTTCGGTCATGTGGGTTTCAGTGGGGTAATGTTTGTAGAGATACTTGAATCCTTTTAGCTTTTTCTTAGCAATTGTTGCATCCAGCTTCAACAGATGTTTATGGAAAAACGAATTAGGCCCCCCTTCGTTTCCGTCACTGTAAAAAAATATTTTGTCTAGGGCTGAACCACTTTTTAATTTTTCATCAGTCATTCTTAACATGTACTTCCTGTCCCACCAAAGAGATGGGCTTACGGCAATATACGCATCAAACAGATCCGGATGAGTCAGCAGACAATTAAGTGCTGAAAGGCCTCCAAAGGAATGCCCTGCAAATATTTTGTAGGGTGTTGTTTTATAATTTTTGTCAATCATTGGGATCAATTCATTCTCGATGAATTGTAAAAATTTTTCGTTCCCGCCGCTGCTTGTATACGAACTACTGTCTGGTTTTTCCTCAAAGTTAAGTAAGCTGTTGGTTGGGGTAAGGTCTCTGGTTCGTTTTGTATTTGGGATGCCAATGACAATTGTCTTCGGCATTGCCGAAACGTCGGGCCTACTCAGATAATCGACATACTGAACAAGCAATTCAAAATGATTGTCGCCGTCCATTACGTATATGACTGGAAAATGGTTGTTTCTATCCGCGGAGTCTGCTTTAGGGCAATGCACATACACCTTTCGGTCTTCGTTTAAAAGCTTGGAGTGAATCGTCAACACCTCACTTGATGTAGGTGTATACGCCTGTAAATTCTGAGAATGTGCCTGAAAAGCGACAACTAAAAATAGACTGGTCAGCCATTGAAAGGGATAAATTATCAATTTCATCGATATAATTTAATTAAGTAGGGCATCGGATTTTTGCTGATTACTACGGCTGCTACTGCGGTCGTAGTGGGTGCCGTGCTTGGCGTAATTTGGTTAAAAAAGACAATTTATATAAATCCGGCGGGAAGTTTTCGGATGACCCCAACAACAAAGAAAAATTGAACTTCACAACAAAGCAGCCTGATCTGCGATTGCTGAAATTTGTATTGGAAAAACAAAGACAACATGAGGACTTGAAAATCCGAAAATGTATGGCGTGGCCACGCCAGGCAACAACCCAAATCAAATTTCACTTTTAAAACCAATCGAAATGAAACGTATCATATTAGTTACAGGCGGAACCGGATTCGTAGCCATCCATACGATCTTGCAACTGTTACAACAAGGCTATCAGGTGAAAACCACGCTCCGTTCTTTGTCTAAAAAAGACAAAATAATTGATGCATTGAAAGATGGCGGAATTGACGATTTTACTGATCTTTCCTTCCATCAGGCTGAGCTGACGTCAGATGAAGGCTGGGAGGAAGCGGTAAGGGACTGCGAATATGTGCTGCACATTGCATCGCCATTTCCAGCCCAGGCGCCCAAAGATGAGAACGAGCTCATTATTCCTGCTCGTGACGGTGCGCTGCGTGTTTTGAAATCAGCGAGCAATGCAGGTGTTAAGCGCGTTGTGCTTACCTCGTCGTTTGCTGCCATTGGTTACAGTAATAATGCAAAGGATCACGTATTCACCGAAACAGACTGGACGGATGAGCATGCGCCGATCATGGCATACATTAAATCTAAAACCATTGCAGAAAAAGCGGCGTGGGATTTTATAAAAACAGAAGGTGGTAGCATGGAGCTTACTGTTATCAATCCGGTTGGGATTTTCGGGCCGGTTTTGGGAGATATTTCGTCGGCTTCGCTGGACACGATCGTGAAGGGGATCATCGGCGGCACTACAACCGAAAGCCCGGCATTTACATTCGGCGTTGTTGATGTACGTGATGTTGCCGACATCCATATAAAAGCAATGCTGCATCCCAAAGCAAACGGACAGCGCTTTCTGGCTACATCTGAGGGCGTAATGAGCGTCTACGATGTGGCGCAACTGATCAAAACCGAACGGCCTGAACTGGCCGCGGATATTGCTGATATGCAGCAGACGGATGAAGCATTTTATATTCAAATGTCGAACAGGAAAGCAGTGGAAATATTAGGTTGGGATCCGAAAAGCAGACAATCCGCTATTCTGGAAAGTGTTGACAGTTTGTATAAATGAGTAAATTTGGATTCATAAAATCAAATGTGACAAGTGAAAGTTAATAACCTGCAATCCTGTCATTTGGGGCCGGAAATTTCGCCGGAGCAATTTATATCAGAACATTTCTTTCTGTATTTACTGAAAGGTTCAATAAAGGCTTTTGACGGTCACAAGCATTATCAGATGGTTCCCGGGGATTACTGCATCGCCAGGAAAAACCATTTGGTGCGCTATACAAAATATAAGGATAAGGACGAATTTGAAAAGATCATTATCACATTGGATGAGCCATTCCTAAGGAAGTTTTTGGAGCGGCATCCGGTTCAAGCCCAGGCTGACAGCAACAATGATTCTTTTCTTTTTATACAAGATAACAAACTGATTAAAAACTATATCCAGTCGCTGGAACCTTACTACTCCGGAGATTTGGAGATTGACGAAACTTTTGCGGATATAAAACGCGAAGAGCTGCTGATGATCATTTTAAAGTCTGATCCTGCGATGGCTAATGTGTTTTTCAACTTCGCAATTCCTGCCAAGATTGACCTCGAAGCATATATGAACCGCAACTTCCGCTTTAATATTAGCCTGGAACGTTTCGCCTTTCTTACTGGCAGAAGCTTGTCCTCATTTAAAAGGGATTTTCAAAAGGTTTTCGGCACAAACCCCGGAAATTGGCTTAAAAAGAAACGGCTCGACGAAGCCTATTTTCAAATCAGCCAGCAAAAACACAGACCCAGTGAAGTCTATCTGGAAGTTGGCTTTGAAGACCTGTCTCATTTTTCATTTGTATTTAAAAAAGAATTCGGCAGGACTCCGTCAGAAGTGTTGCAATAGCGGCTGGTTAGGCGCAAAGCAGGCGGGGAGGATAGATTAATTGAGAATTTAATAACATTCATTTTTCTGCATTTGCCAAGGAACAATATTTTTATATTCATTCCAATCACTCCCAGTTTCTTAAATAGCCAGCCCATATTGTGTCGTCTGAACCGCAGGATTTAATGTATGAATTCGATAATGTCATTATCGGCTCGGGTATGGGTGCGCTTTCGGCGGCGATTTGCCTGCTGCGTGAGGGGCAAACGGTGCTCATTTTGGAACAGCATAACGTGTTCGGCGGCTGGTGCCACAGCTTCCGGATCGGCAGCCAGCGTTTTTCTCCCGGGGTGCATTATATAGGTCAGCTGGGCGAAGGGCAGTCTACCCGAATGTTGTACGAAGGTTTGGGAATTGCCAATGAACTCACCTTTTTTGAAATGAACCCGGCTGCCTATGAACATTGCTGGATCGGTGAAAAACGCGTTGATATTCCAGCCCATTTCGACGCACTTTGCGAAGCGCTTTCCATACAATTTCCCGCAGAAAAAAAGGGGATTAAAAAGTATCTTACCGCGGTTAAAAATGTCAGCAGCCAGCTGGACCTGATCTCAGAAATGAATGGTTTCCGTGATCACCTGACCATTCCCTGGCGCACGCGACATCTTGGAAAATATGGCCTATTCAGCGTAAAACGGGTTATTGACTGGCATATCAAGGACCCGCTTTTGAAAAAAATATTGAATATCCAGTGGGGTAACCACGGCCTTCCGCCTGCCCAAGCCAGCTTTCCCTACCACGCTGCTGTGATGGCACACTATGCAAAAGGCGGCTTTTATCCGATGGGCGGCGGTGCGGCGATCGTGAAGGCGATGGCCAATGTGATTAAAAAACACGGCGGTCAATGCAGGACGGGGCAGAAGGTGAAGCGCATTTTGATACGAGGTGAGAAAGTGAAGCGTGCGGTGGGTGTCGAACTAGAAAAAGGTGCGCTTATTTATGCAAAAAGGGTTATTTCCAATGCGGATCCGGGAACGACTTATAAAAGTCTGATAGGTGAGCAAAACCTCAGCAAGCAGCTTTTGAATCAATTAAAAAATACCAAATATTCCTGCACCTCGCTGATCCTGTTTTTGACGGTTGATATGGATCTCCGCAAAGCGGGTTTGGACTCAGGAAATGTCTGGCTGGTGCCAGATGAAGCGGCGGAAGAATCGTATGGTCAGGATGAAGATGCAGATATTGCCTCAGAAAACGCCTTTCCAGCCCTTTTTATCAGTTCCAGTACATTAAAAGATCCGACGAGTTTTGACGGCATTCACCATACGCTGGAAGTGATTACGCTTATAAACAAGCACGCTTTCAGTCAGTTTGATGGGGAAACCGGAATACATTCCCAGGCATACCTGGATTTTAAAGAACGGCTGAGCATGAAAATGATCAAAAGCCTCGAAAAGGTGCTGCCGGGGATCAGCCAAACCATTGTCCAGAAAGAAATGGGCACGCCGCTTACCAACAAGCATTACATTGGTTCCACGGACGGCTGTGTGTATGGCACCGAAAAAAGTTTCTGGCAGATAGGAGCATTTGCATTTAAAGCGCAAAGTGAAATTGAAAATCTGTATTTGTGCGGCGCGAGCATTCTGGCCAACGGGGTTGCGGGAGCAAGTTATTCGGGTGTGCAAACGGCCGCAAGGATCCTCGGCACATCCCAGGCGGCGCTGCTGAAACCAGATCCGTCCCAACAACTTCACGTATATGCAGCCGAGGATGCAACGCATTATCCTGAGTGGATCAAAACGAAGATCAATACGAGAAGGAAGCTGAAAGTAGTTTAATGAACCAAATTAACACAACATTCACGCGCGTTGCTTGAAAAGTGATCCGATTGTTACGTAATTGTCGCATCAATTTTCACTCTCAATAAATATAATCATGAGCACATTGCAGCTAAGGGACGGGGCTACGCTATTTTACAAGGACTGGGGCACTGGACAACCTATCGTATTTCACCACGGATGGCCACTTTCCAGCGATGACTGGGATAATCAAATGATGTTTTTTCTTCAAAAAGGCTTCCGCGTCATTGCGCACGATCGTCGCGGACACGGACGTTCTTCCCAAACTTTTGAAGGCCATGAAATGAATACTTACGCTGCGGATGTAGCCGAACTTGTTGCACATCTGGACCTTAGAGACGCTATACATGTCGGTCACTCAACGGGTGGGGGTGAAGTGATACGCTATGTGAATAAACATGGCGCTGGCAGGGTTGCCAAAGCCGTGCTGGTAAGTGCCGTAACCCCGCTTATGGTGCAATCAGAAACAAATCCGGATGGTGTGCCGATGGAAGTTTTTGATGAAATCCGCGAGATGACTGCTACACAGAGACCGCAGTATTTCAAGGATTTCTCGGAGGCATTTTACGGATATAATCGTGCAGGTGCTGTTGAAAAGCAGGGCATTCGAGACAACTGGTGGCGCCAGGGTATGATGGGAAGCATTCTAGCTCATTATGAATGCATTAAGGCGTTTTCTGCAACTGATTTTACCGAAGATCTGCAAACCGTTGATGTGCCCGTATTGGTGCTGCATGGTGAAGACGACCAGATCGTGCCTTATGAGATCACTGCACTAAAAGCCGCTAAATTGTTGAAAAACGGTAAACTGATCACGTATCCAGGTTTTCCACATGGGATGCCGACAACGGAAGCCGAAACCATTAATAAGGATATCCTGACGTTCATTCAGGGATAATATTAACTGGCGCTTGATTGTTGTCAGGAGCATTAGAATGGCCGGGTGGGAATTTTTCCGTCCGGCCATTTTGCAATACTAATGTTAGTTCCAGCTATCAAGGAATCAAGTTCTCCGCTCTCAGCCTTTTGAACAAATCAAAAAACGAGTCACGCGTATCCTGATAGCCCGTAAAGCCCAGTTTTCGGCTTTTGGACATGTCCGTCATAACCTCCAAAGGGCGGCCCAAATCGAGATCCGTATGCCAGGCGGAGGCCAGACGATTAATATCGGGTTCTTTCAAATTGTATTTGGAAGCAATCTGCTGCCAGGCCGGGGCGTCGTTTGCCATTTCTTGCTCCAAAGGGCGAATTTGCCCGCCAAATCCGGCTGACTCAATGGCAAACCAGTCTGCTATTTGTTTCCAAAGCCATTTCCAGCGGAAGAGGTCGCCATTCGCAACATTAAATGCTTCATTGTGAGCCGCTTCGGTGGTGGCGGCCCAGATCATGTGTTCAGCCAGCAGTTTTGCATCTGTGACATCGGATAACCCGTTCCATTGCTCGGCTGAGCCGGGAAATTGAAATGGCCTGCCGGTCTCTTTACAAATGCTTGCGTAAATGGCCAGCGTGGTGCCCATATTCATGAGATTACCAACTGCTTTGCCCACCACAGAATGCGGTCTGTGAATGCTCCAGGTAAAACCATCACGCTCAGCGCCAGCATAAACTTCGTCTTCCTGGGCATAGTAAAAGTTTTCCAGATTCAGCCTGGGGTGTTCTTCCCGGACGGGCGTTTCGGGCAATGTGCCAGCTTTTGCATAAGCCTCAAACGGCCCCAGATAATGTTTAAGCCCAGTAACCAGCGCAACATGCCGGACCGACTTTCGTGCAGAAAGGCTGTCTAGTAAATTCCGGACCATCGCGCTGTTGACGCGGATATTTTCAGCTTCCGTATCATTGCGCATCCAGCTTGTAAAGAAAACGTGGGTAGGCGCCACATCCGCCAGTTTTGCTGTCAGATCAGTCGGATTGAGCAAGTCAGCGGCGATAGGTTTTAAGCCGGAGATTTCTGTGTTCGGATGACGGGAAAGGCCATAAGTGATCCAGCCTTTTTCAATCAGTTTTTCTGCGAGGTTGCTTCCGGTGATGCCGGTTGCGCCTACTACTAGTGCAATATTTGTCATTTGCTTGGGATTTTCAACACTTGATTTAATGTTACAAAATTACCGCATGCCAAGGCGATGCACATTGACCTGCGTCAAGTAATGCAGTTGATCTAAATCAAGCATTCCTATCTTTGCCGGTGTAAATGTGATTAGCTATGATTGAAGTACTTTTTCAGCACATTCAGGAAAAGGTTTCGCTTTCGGACCTTGATAAGGAGGCCATCAAGACCTTTTTCATTCCCAAAAAACTGAGAAAACGCCAGTATTTATTGCAGGAAGGCGATGTTTGCAAGCATTTGACTTTTATAGCAAAAGGACTGCTAAGAACTTACAATGTGGATGACAAGGGCGACGAACACATGAGCGTTTTTGGCTGGGAAGGGTGGTGGTTATCCGATTTCAACAGCTTTTTGTCGGGCGAGCAGGCCGTATTCAACATTGATGCCATTGAAGATTCGGAATTGCTGCTGATCTCCCGGGAAAATTATGAAGCGTTAACGCTAACCGTCCCGGTCATGGACCGCTATTTCCGCATCCTATACCAAAACAGCATCGTCACCAAGGAGCGGCGGTTAATGAGCTCCATCACGCATTCGGCCGAAGAAAAATACGTAAAACTGGCAGAATCAAACCCCAAAATGATCGAACGCGTCCCCCAAAACCTGATCGCCTCCTACCTGGGCATCGCCCCGGAAACGCTGAGCAGGATTAAGAAAAGCCTGGCTATGAAGAAATGATTTTTTTGTGAATGCATACTGGCGGGTCAATTTTTTGGAAATCTTTCTATCACCATCCGGGGTATTCTTTAAGCGCTTTCTTGCAGCAATACTTCGGGCATTTCATCGTACGTTTTGCCGTTTAAAAGCCTTCCATTTTCCTTTTTGTTTTTGCCGCCCCACTGCTTGAAGAAAAATGCAACTTCACTATCCTTGCACAGTTCTTGAATTTCCAAAACCCAGTCTGTATTCATGGGCCTGGGCCTATGCCCACTTTCGCCCCCCACAATAACCCAGTCAATTCCGGCAAGATTTAAATTGGGTAGTGAACCTAACAACGGTTCACAGGAGAGAAATTTAACTTTTGCTTTTGTCTCACGCAAGAAATCAATTCTACTCATAACACTTTCATTTTCAACAGAGACGCCCATCCAAATGTTGTGACTCCATCTAAGCTCCTTATGAACTTCAAATAATCGCTCGGCTCTTTTGGTCAAAACCTGGAAAACGTGCTGCGGATTATCATTCATTACTTCAAATACTTTCTTGATGAAGTCAAATGGAATGTCTTTGTGAAAGAGGTCACTCATTGAATTTACAAATACAACTTTCGAATGTTTCCAGGTGTATGGAATCAACAAAGAATCTTGATGTGTTCGGACTTCAAAATTATCCTTATACTTTTCAATCCCCATTGCCTGCAATCTCTTGGACATGATTTCTGCATAGCAAAATTTACAACCAGTAGAGATCTTCGTGCACCCAGTTGTAGGATTCCAGGTCATCTCCGTCCACTCAATGCTTGATTGCGCCATCTTATTTCAGTTTGAAGTATACTTTATTGTTGTTAGCGTCACCAGCCTTATAGTACTTGACATAAAAAGCTCCCTTCCTTGCCTTCACTCCCTCAGATAAATAAACGTCAAGTAGACCATTCGTCTGCCAGCTTTCGAAAATTTCGTTTGTATGCTTTGGTAGATATCCCTGCCTTAAAGTGAATTCATAGATATCATTATTAAAGCACCTCTTTGTTGCAAGATAAGCCTTTAATTTTTGCTCTAATGCGTTCGTTCTATACTCATAAAACAAGGATGGAACGTTTCCTGAAAATTCCCAGCCTCGTCCATTCTCAGTATCAATCTCCCACTTTGCTTCCAGCATTTCTTCAAATCCTCTGATATGGCTTGTAAAAAAATAAAGGCAGAAAACGGTCTTCTCATCCTTTTTGATTGAAAAATGATCAACGAAATACTTTTCGCCCAGGGATTTTTGAAATCCTTCCCTTAGCTGATTGACAAACTTCCATACATTGTCGTTCGGCACCCATTCCTTGTATTGCGTAAGCTCTTCAATGAAATCCAAGAGTGCTTCGGGAGTTCCATTTTCTGAAAATCTGTACATGTGTTGAACTGGGAGCCATAAAAGAATCTCGCATTTCTTGCCACAGTCCATTAAAGATTTCAAATGTTCTGATCTTATATCCTTGTATCCATAAGGATCAATAAAAACAAAGTGCTTTTCATTTCGGGTCCTTTTAAATGTTCTAGCAAGTCTTGTAACTTCCTCTTTATAATCTTGTGATGTTAAAATAAGATTTCCAGAGCTTGGATTATGCAGTGATAGTGCGATTATGGCATTTCTTAGGATATCAATCTTGTCCTTGTCTTTGTCGTTAAACTGGCAATCTATACTTGGGATTTTATCCGTTTTACGTTCAACGAGTAACTTGTAAGTATCTTGAACTTGGCGAAGTATTACAATCGGACTCCCTTCTTTGTTATCTTCATAAAGGCCTTGTCCGCAGAATAGATCATATATGTTGATTTTTTCAGTAAACCCATCATTACTAATAATGTTAATGTAACGCTTTAAGTATTCACTGAGTAATCGAACCTTCGCTTCGGAATGGCTCAGTAGATTAAGTTTTATGTCTTTTTTGTGCATAAGGGAGGGCGATAAAAGTATTAATGCTTAATAATTAATGCGAAATTCTTCGAGGCCCTAAGTTTCATCTTTTGGTTAAAAAACCATATCTATTTATTCTTCGGCAATGTTTTTAGCTATCATTTATCAATCGGTAAATTTTAAGGCTCGTTAGGTGCGACTTCCATATGTAATTGGATGGGTTCTTGCATTTCTCCAAATTTCTTTCGAACCTTCGACCTCCTATAAACAATTACCGATTATGAAGAAATTTGCAAGAAATGCCCTGCGATGGTGTGGGTGCGGCGAAAGTCCCCCGAAAGCCGGTAATGGCTTTAGGACACCTAATGCAGGGCACCACTTTTTTTAAATCCTAAAATATTACCAAAATGCAAACACAACAAAACCCCAACGAATCCCTGGATTCGATGCACCTGGCGTACGGCCGGGAAGTTGCGGAGTTGCTCAGTCAGAGCAGCGCTGCCAGCTGGATGAATGATCTTTGGGACATTTATTCAGGCTACATGCATGCGCAGCCGGAGCTTGGGCACAGCCTTCGCGCGACGGACGTTTTTACTTCATTTAAAGAACTAATGTTCTTTTTCCAGCGGATCGGGGAATTGAAAAAGTAGAATCTGATTCGCTGTTCTCGAAACGAAAAGCCAGGCAATCTGCAAAGGATTGCCTGGCTTTTTTACGGATATAGCAAAAACCTCCTGATTCCCAATTTCCTCCAACATTGGCCCGTATCATTGTATCAAAAACAATGAAAACATGAAAAACTTCATCATCACAACGATCCTGTTTGCTGTTACAATGCTGTCTGCCACGGCGCAGGTTGATACAGTTCAAAAACCAAAACCGTTAAAAATCCGCCACGCCGAGCCGCTTTACATGGATCTTATCCGTGATCTGGGCGCCAGAAAAGGAGAGAAAGAATGGAACGTCGGATATGGCGTTGAAGGACACAAGGATTATACGGTCAACCATTCTTTTGTTGAATACGAATTTTCACCCGTGAACAGGCTTGGTCTGGAAGTAGAGCTGCCGTTTTCGTTTTACAGGTCGGCCCAGGCACAGGAAGGGGCGGCGCTTCCTCGAAACCGCGTTGAAGGGTTGAAACTGGCCGCTCAATATACTTTCCTGGTTTCCGAAAAGCAGCAGATGTCAATGGCTGCGGGTTATATGCATGAATTTCGCACCCATTCTTTTTATTCCATGAATCATGGCCGGGGCATGCTGAAAGGTAATTCCGTCAGCCCGTTTCTTATTGTTGCCAAAAAGTGGGGAAGCCGGATCAACACCATGATTTATACAGGTCCCGAATGGGAATTTACGCCGGAGGAGGCAAAAAGCGAGCTGTTTTATCAGGTAAATGCCAGTATGCATTACGTGCTTCCGAGCGGAAACTTTGTTGGGCTTGAGATAAATGACGAGTCTTCGGCCACGAGCCGCCACACAGTAATTCGGCCACAGATGAAATTGGTTCTGGCATCGAATCTGGCATTAGGACTCGTAACGGGCATTCCCACCAACTTCCGGAACGACGGCATGAGCTTTATGGCCCGGATCATCTTCGAGCCGAAACGCATACAGAAATAACTTGTGAAGCGTTCCTATGTATAGAAAAATCAAGTATCGCCAAATCCTACGTCCGATAAAATTATAGACACGCTGACCCAAGCAAGCGAAAGCCAACTGCACAGATTTTTACATAGATTTGTGCCTTATTGGTAACACACATTTATATGGACATTATCCCATATCCAACACATCAAATTGGAGGTCAGGAGTTTTGCTTTTTTAGTGTTGGAGAGTTAGGCGCAGTTGAATTGCGGATTCGGATTACACTGATGGATGCTGAAACAAGATTCTATAATGTCGGTTTTGGAGTTTGGAACACCCTGAAAGGTGACATTGATGATAAAGTTACAATCAGAAATGGTGACACAGATCGTATACTGGCAACGGTTGGGCAAAAGGCCCTGGAATTTTTGAGGAGCAATCCGCGCGCTAATATTGCAGCTACAGGATCGGTTTTGCCCGGAGAGTTGGCGTTGAGGACCCGCAAATATCAGATGGGTATCAATGCATATTATCATGAGTTAATCGCGTATTGTAATATCTATGGGTTTAAAGCGGATAAAGTGGATGGAAAAATAATGGGTAGTTGGCCAGATTGGGACGGATCGTGGGTTCCTTTTGAGCTAGGCACCAACTACGATGCTTTTTTGTTAAATTTGAAAAGGTCCGAACACTAGTCGAATATAAAAAAACAAAATATGGCTAACCAACATTCAAAGACAGCCAAAGAGAAGAGCCTGAAAGGTTTGAGGCATTTGGCAATAACTGGTACAAAAGGCTCAGTATATCCCAATACGTCCACTAGGTTACTTCTTATGAAAAATTCTTCGGCTATACCATCTGTGCAACCTACCTCGCCATCCCATTATGACGATTTTAACAATTCTGAAAAGTCAACTTTCGATCGTAAAGCGGAGGAAATGAAGGCATTTCTGAAGAGAAATCCTGTCCCGAAAGAATTTCTAAACTGATATTCTCTGCCGTTTCAAGTACCGGAACATCTTTCTCAACCCCCCCCCCTCAAACCCGCTTCTTGAAAATCTTAACAAACTCCGACACGCCTCCACCTATCAGCAACAAACCGCCAGCCGCGAACAGGATGTAGAGGCCGGTGTAATGTTTGACTCGTGCGGATGTTGTTGGCAGGAATGCTTTGCCGCTTGCCGGGTCGAAGTGGACTGCGATGGTATCTACGCCTGATAGGCTTCGGTAGTACTTTCTTCCCATCGAGAAATTGTAGGTTTTGCCCAGATATTCTGCGTAAATGCGATCGGGATATTTAACGGTTCCTAAGCCCTTTGAGCCGTAAGTGATTTTCATGCAGACAACTGGTAAATGGGCCGACATTTCATCTTCCCATTTTGCACTGGTGTACATCATGTAGGTTATCACGAGGAGGCAAATGCCCAGAAGAAACGTGACGAAAGGGACTATCCATCCGTATCGCCGGTTTTCAACGATCAGAACCTCATTCATAGGTTGCCTCGCTTTTGAAAGTTGTGCGGATCAGCGGGACATGCTGTATGTGGTATTCCATTGGTATGCCTTTGAAATATTCATTGATGACCCATATGCCTTCTGTTTTAAAGGGGAGCAGAAAGCTGTTGCCGTTGGTAAGCTGGAATTGTGCAAATCCGTGTTGCAATTTGCCTTCGTTATGATACATCGTGATTTTGCGAATGTCGCCTTCTTTGATGCGTAAGGTTGTGTCGGGGAGTTGTATATCAAGTTCATGTTCATCCGGTAATGTCGTAATCACGACGCCGCGGGCATAAGGCCAGTGATTTAAGTCAATCACTAAAGTGAACATCCCCATACAAAGAAGGGCAAAGCCAGAGATGATGAGAATCGTCCGTCCAATCATGGGGTCCGGCCCTGAAAAGGTTGCGAAGAGCGAAGCTTTTAGAATTACGAAGCCCATAAAAAGGCAAATCAATACAAACACGGATTCCAATCTGACAAAGAACGAGCGGAATGTAGTCTGGTAAATCCGTTGCACTTTGAGCGGAGAGTTCGTGCCGATTGTATTGCGCGTGAATCGCAGCAGTCGCCAGAATACCCAACCCATCGGAATAAAGACGATCAGAAATACCAGCAGCGTGCCCATTGTTACAATGATATGATTTGATCCTTAATATAATTAAATAAAGGTTACATATAAAGAAGATTGAAACATTTTTTGCTGTGATTTTCCTTGCAAAGGCGCTTTGCTAAAGCAAACGACCGGTCGCCAGAAAAGGCGACCGGTCGGTCATGTGCTGACAATGAGCAGATAGGATCAGTATCCGTTGTTCTGCTTCAAGTTTGCATTTTTGTTAAGCTCCGGCCTCGGGATTGGAAGCAGCGTTCGGTAGGCGCCGTTGGGCACGTGGGATAACCAGGATTTGGTTGTAAACACACCAAAACGGATCAGATCTTGCCGACGTCGCCCTTCCTGTGCAAATTCCCATCCCAATTCATCGAGGAAACGGCCAAATTTGATATCCGCTCCACCCTCGTTCGTAGTTGTATTGTGGTTTTTCAACCCGTAAGCATAAGTGCTTCCTTTTTGAAGATCCGCAGCAGTAACAACGGCCTTCGCAGGATTTGCTTTAAAATTACGTGCTCTTACAGTCGTCACTATGGTTGCTGCTTCTGCGGCTTTTCCGCTTCTCAGCAACGATTCTGCTTTCATCAGTAATACATCTGCATAGCGCAGCAAGGGCCAGTCGTTGCTCAGGTTTACCGTGGTTCCTTTTTCAATTTCAAATTTCCCAAGCCTGAAACCATGGACCTCTTCCGACTGATCTACGCCGGGCAGCTGATTAATGTAGCTCAACGGTTTGCCCGCGTATGCCCCCAGCGTACTCGTTAGCGGTGTTCCGCCTGCCGAATACTGCGGACCTTGTATCCAGTTGCTTACCAGGCGCTCGTCGTCCTTGTCGAACGAATCAATAAACTGCGGAATGGCGCAAATTCCACCCCAGGGCGTGTTCAGCAGGTTGTAAGTGGCCTGATTGGCTGGCTGCAATGTTTCCATGTGAATAGAAAATCCGTTCCAGTCGGTTACGTATTTTATATCAAAAGGTATAGCAAAAATGATCTCCTTAGAAGATTCATTATTTGTTTTAAACACCTCTTTCTGGGTCGCTTCCAATGCATATCCGGCCTTGGAGTTGATCACCAGGTTGCATTGCTCGATACACTTTTCCCAGGCAGGTGCGCCTGTGTAAACTTCGGCATTGAGATACATTTTGGCAAGAAGCGTATGTGCGCCCCATTTATTAAAACGTCCGTAGGTTGTCGGATCGTTCTTTTCTGATAGCAGCGGCAGATTATCCTGAATATCTTTGACAATAAAATCGAAAACCTCTTTCCGTGTGCTTTGCTTTGGAATAAAACCAGCGGGCACATCAAATTGCGTGATAATCGGCACATTTCCGAACAGGTCGCAAAGCACATAGTAATAGGATGCACGAAGGACTTTCAGCTCGGCAATTACCGCCTCTTTCCCTTCTGTAAACGGAATACTTCCCGATTCGATCTGGAAAATAAGCCGGTTACAATTGGCAATCCCAGCATAAGACCTGTTCCAGTTATTGATCGCAATCTCGTCGTCGGCGGTCCATTTGTGATCGTGGATCCTGCGGTAAACGCCGCCATCCACCCAGCCATTCGGGCGGGAAGGGATAACAAGCTGATCCCCCGATATCTCCTGGGTGCGGAAAAGCCCATTCCATTGCTGCATCACATCGCGCCAATTGGTATAGGCAGCGCCCACCAGCGAGGCCACGTCACCGGAAGCTGGTGTGAACTGGTTGGCTATAATACGGTCGAAGCTTTCGTCTTTCAGATCAGTACACGAGCTGCCCAGCAACAGCGCTACAACAGCAATTTTACTTTTTAAACCAAAGTGTATATTTTTCATAATCAAGTTTAGAGTTTTTACAATGACAAGTTTAGCCCCAGTGTGAATGTCCTGGTCATTGGATATTTATCGCGGCTGTCATTTCCAGGAGATAGTCCCAGCCTGTCCACCTCGGGGTCTACGCCTTTGTATTTGGTAAAGGTGAATGTGTTAAGCGTAGAGCCGTAAACCCGGATGGCCTTAATGTGTTTTGTTTTCAGCTTCGGGATGTTGTAACCAATCGTGATGTTGTCGATTTTCCAGAAATCCCCGTCTTCAATGTAGTAACTGTTGAATTCCTGTGGCATGGTTGGGCTGAGTACAGCTTTGTCAAAAACCTTGTCATAGGACGATTTCAGGTTGTTATACTGTTGAAGGCCAGTGCTTTCAAAGAACATCCGCTGGTAATTCAGGATCTGGTATTTGAATGCTCCACGCATGGTTACGCCCAGGTCCAGATTTTTGTAACGCAGGTTATTGTTGAAGTTGAGATAGAACTTAGGCAAACCGTTTCCAAGCACGCGTTTGTCCTCAAATGCATGCTGGAACTCATCGTAATTTTGCGGCTGACCGTCGCGGCCTTCGTAAATCCACTTACCGTCTTCGGATATGTCCACCACCTTGAAGCCATAAAAATCCCCCACCTGGTCGCCAATCCGCACAATGTGCGTAAAAGTCTGAACCGGGTCGCCGGTTGCACCCGTGGTAAAAAAGTCGTTGGTCGTCTTATAAATGTCGTTTGAAAGACTCACCAGCTTGTTGGTATTGGTCGAATAGTTTACACTTGAATTCCAGGTAAAATTGTTGGTTTGCACCGGCACGAAGTTCACCAGCAGTTCCAGTCCCCGGTTTTCCATCACGCCCACATTAGCGCGGGTAGATGTGTACAAGTTGGGCGGGCTGGGCACCTGGAAATCATACAAAAGCCCTTTGATCTTCCTGTTATAAAAATCAATGCTACCATTGATCCTGTTTTTGAGGATGGCAAAGTCAAGACCTATATTCGATTCATGCTTTTCCTCCCATCTCAGGTCGGGATTCGGGTTTTGGGCAGGAACCAATGTCTGCACCCACTTGCCATTGCTGTAAAAGAACTTCTGATAATTCAGGATCGCCACGCCGAGGAACAGGTTATTAGGCTGCGTTCCCGTAACACCATAGCCGGCCCTGAGTTTCAGGTCGTCGAAGATCGTCTGGCCTTTCATGAATGCTTCGTTGCTGATACGCCATCCCAGCGAAACGGCCGGGAATGTTCCCCAAGGGTTTTTCGCGCCATATAGCTGGCTCGCACCTTCGTGTCTGATACTTGCCAGCAACAGGTAACGGTCGTCGAAGTTGTAAGTGGCCCTTGCAAAAAAGCCGATCAGGTTGGTTTCCCTTTTGGAGCTGCCAATCGGCGCAAGTCCGGTTTTCAATGCGTCTCCGATGCCGATATTATTATAGGAAAACTTATCAGTCGGGAAATCCCAGTTCTGCATGAAAGAATCCGAGAACGAGTTGTCCTGATAGCTGTAACCGCCCAGCAGGGAGAACTTGTGACGGTTCAGGCTTTTGGAATATTGTGCGGTAAGCTCCATAAGCTTATCCACCGACCGCACCGAACCAATCGAGGCGTAACCATTACGCCCGTCCCGCAGTGCAGATACATGGCTCTTCGTTTCTGAATACCCACGGTTCTGATTGTATTGATTGTAGGAAAACAGGGCCGACAGTTTAAGGTCTTCAATGGGACTGTAGCTGATATTGGATGTTATCCTGGTATTCTGGGAGTTGTTTTTCCCATCACTTTCCTGCAACCGTGCCACAGGGTTATCATAATTAAAGATCCCCGTTTGCTGAAACCAGGTTCCGTCCGGGTTCCGCAATGGTGCAGTAGGATTCTGGATAATTGCCTGGCGATAGGTATATCCGTTGAAACTTACCCCATCGCCGGTGGTCGGATAGCTGTTGTATGAGTTGATGAAACCGAGATTAATGTTGAGTTTATCATTCAACATGGTATGGTTTACATCGGCGCGTCCATTAAAGGTTTTGTTTTCAGATTTTATAAAAATACCGTCCAGATATCGGTAGTTAAGGTTCACAAGATAGTTGGTACGGTGGCTTCCGCCTCTGAACGTAAGATTATGGACCTGGCTCAATGCTTTTTTAGAAATTTCTTTCATCCAATCTGTATCCGCACCCAGGTCCCACGACGGCTCGCGGATGCCCTGCTCAATGTGCGCACGGTAATCCGCTGCTGTGAGGAGGTCAAGCTTCCGGGCAACTGTTTGTGTGCTGAAAGAGGTGTTGTACTCAACCGTGCTGTTATAATTGCCGCTGGCTCTTTTTGTAGTGACAATGATTACGCCATTGGTGCCCCGCGTTCCATAGATCGCAGCCGCAGAACCGTCCTTAAGAACGTCTATTGACTCAATATCCTCAGGCGCTACGGTTTTAAGGTCGCCGGGAACACCATCAATAAGCACAAGGGGATTTGAGTTAGCACCCAGCAATGTTGTATTTCCCCGAAGCAGGATCTGAGAGCCCTGGGTGGGGTCACCGCTTGGGGCTGAAATGGTAAGACCGGCTACTTTTCCCTGCAAAAGCTGTCCCGCATCCACGGCAGGGGTTTTTACAAAATTCTCTTGCGTAACACGCACTACTGAGCTGGTAATGTCTGCTTTACGCTGACTTCCGTATCCAACCACAACCACTTCCGTAAGTTCCTTGCTGTCAACAGCCAGCACAACATCGAAATTCGACCGACTGCCAATGGCGACTTCCTGGGTAACATAACCAATAAACGAAAAGACAAGCGTGGCAGCCTGATCTTCTGCTCTCAATTCAAAATTTCCGTCGGGATCCGTAATGGTTCCGGTAGAAGTTCCTTTAACCACGACACTTACGCCGGGCAATGCTGCATTGTTGTTGTCCAGCACTTTTCCCTTCAGTACTTTTTCTGCCTTTACCGGAAGCTCCATACCAGCCGTGGTTGGCGGGTGTATAGCCGCCCTCACCTGGCCGGTAAAGATGGATCCCGCGATCAGCATGGCACAAAGCGGTCTGCCAAACCCCGCGAGAGGAGTAAGTCTATTTGTAATCATAATGTTACCGGTTTAGTTAATTGTTACTGATATAGATGTATTTGTTGTTGTTTTATGATATTTTAAATAATTTAAATCCTATTTTTTTCGAGGCGCACCAATCCTTTCTCTGTTTTAATGACCGTAATGGACATAGCATAGCCCAAACCAATGAAGGTTTTCTTTCTGGCGTTCTAACGATACGTAATATACGTAAAGACATGCGCCGCATTATGCAGTGCATCAAATTACAATACAATTTTAAGCTTAAATAATGCTAAACAAAATACGGTTTTTGACGACTACTGACTATATTTTGACCTTATTCGGACATAACAGCCAGAAAGGTGCAAATTTTAGCCGTATCATCAATTCGTGATGGGATGGTGATTTGTCCTATCAAATCCCAGATTTTCGAAGGTTGTACATAAAGCTCAAAACGAAGTATCATTTCAATACAACACTCTGAATATATTCAATGTAGGTTTCCGCAGTGCTGCGGGCCAGCCAGAAGAATGGCCGAGTGAATGGCGATAATTTTAGTTCAGATTCCGGTATTCATTTGGCGTAACACCGGTCTTTTGCTTGAAAAGCCTTGTAAAATGCTGCTGATATTTAAACCCGAGCTGGTAAGCAATTTCACTCAGTGATTGACTGCCTTCAAACATCTTAACTTTGGCCTCATCAATTAACCTGGACTGAATAAATTCCAACGCAGTATGGCCGGTCTCTTTTTTAATTAAATCACCAAAATAGTTAGGAGACAAATTCAGCTCCTCGGCGCAGTAAGCCACGCTTGGCAAGCCGGACGTCTGCGATTTTCCTGATTTGAAATAATCATTCAATAATTGCTCAAACCGCACCAGGATATCCTTATTAACATTGCTTCTTGTGATAAACTGACGATCATAAAAGCGCATGCAGTAATTGAGGAACAGCTCAATGTTAGAAACAATGAGGGTTTTGCTATGCTTGTCAATATTCTGGTCTATTTCAACATTGATCTTTTCCAAACAATCCACAATCGTTTCCTTCTCTTTTTTTGATAAATGCAATGCTTCATTCACCTCATAGGAAAAGAAGGAATAATCCTTAATAACCCTTCCCAAATGCGTTCCGGCGATAAGGTCGGGGTGGAAAACCAGTGCATAACCGGACGGTTTGGTTGCAACTCCTTTGCTATCGATCCCGTAAACTTGTCCGGGCGATATGAAAACCAACGTTCCGTCCTCATAATCATAAGGCTGGCAACCATAGATCATGTCGCCACATTTGATATTCTTGAAAAACACGGCGTAAATGCCCATATAGCGCCGGAAGTGCTGCACGGTCGGTATCTCACTGAAATTGATCACACTCACCAGCGGATGCAGCGTCTCCACACCGATCCAGTTGTTATATTGCTTTACCGTATCTATTCTTTCTACCTGCTCCATAATCTGAGAATTTTCCAGATCAAATATAACACCTGCCGCAAAACCGATTCTATCTTACAGACGTAATCAGTAAAAGTGGTAAATATTCCAGTAACCTGTATAAAATAGCGCAGGCAGTATTCGCGAGCTTTGTAATAACAACTTCAAACACCAAAATCATTATCATGGGCCTTTATAAATTTATCCCGCTTCTCGTTCTCATGCTGAGCGCAACCGTAGTAAGTGCACAGGTTGCTCAAAACCAGCCGATGGTGCGAATTTCTGAAATCGAGATCGTGCCGGAATTTCTGGCGGAGTATAATGCGATTTTGAAGGAAGAAGCCGCAGCGTCTGTCAAAAAGGAGCCGGGTGTGGTGGCTATTTTTCCAATGTATATCAAAGAGCAGCCCAACCAGATCCGGATCGTGGAGATCTATGCCGACAGCGCAGCGTACCAATCGCATTTGAAAACCCCACATTTCCAGCATTACAAAACAACAACATTGAAAATGGTGAAGGCATTGAAATTGATAGATATGAATGCAATCGATTCGCAGACGATGCCGGAAATCTTTAAAAAATTGAAATAACAGTCAATGAGTACAGAAAAAGACATTTTCACGCGGTTACAGGCCGGTGAACTGCTTCGGAAAGATGATCCTGAATATGGGAAATTCGCGGAAGTAGTTGCCCGGACAATCCGGTTATGTGTGCAAATGAATGCGACCGCAACAGAATTGGATCAGGTCCGAACGCAATTGAGTGAAATAATAGGCACGGAAATCGACGCATCAACGACGATTTTTCCTCCTTTCTACACCAATTTCGGAAAGTCTGTTAAGCTGGGTAAAAACGTTTTTATCAATCACGCCTGCTCGTTCCTGGACATTGGTGGGATAACCATTGAAGATAATGTGCAGATCGGCCCGCGGGTTAACCTTACTTCCGAAAATCATCCGCTTGATCCCGATGACCGCACGACATTGATCCCCAAACCAGTCATTATCAAACGAAATGCTTGGATCGGGGCAGGAGCAACGATTCTGCCCGGTGTAACGATAGGGGAAAATGCAGTAGTGGCAGCAGGCGCGGTGGTAAGCCGCGATGTTCCTGCGAACACGGTTGTCGCAGGCATTCCTGCAAAAGTTGTAAAACAGATTTAACTACAAGTATCAAATATCATGACAGACACAACAAATATCAAAGCATACGGCACCACAGCAGCACAGGCACCTTTAAATGCAATGGACATCAGCCGCAGAGTTCCTACGCCGCACGACGTTCAGATCGAAATTCAATATTGCGGAGTTTGCCATTCCGACATTCATACGGCCAGAAACGAATGGCGCGGCACAATTTATCCTTGCGTTCCGGGCCATGAGATTGTTGGTAAAATCATTAGTGTAGGTGATCATGTGAGCAAATTCAAAGTAGGCGATACGGTGGGTGTAGGCTGCATTGTAGATTCTTGTCGCGAGTGCCAGTATTGTCAGGAAGGTCTGGAACAATATTGCGAACCAGGCATGACGGGCACTTACAATTCGCCGGATAAATATCTGGACACACCCACCTTTGGCGGCTATTCTGAAAGTGTTGTGGTGGATGAAAATTACGTTTTACGCATTCCCGAAAACCTTGATCTGGCGGCAACAGCGCCATTATTATGTGCCGGGATTACAACATATTCTCCATTAAGACATTGGAATGTGGGGCCTGGTCAGAAGGTTGGGATCGTAGGGATCGGCGGTTTAGGCCATATGGGGATCAAGATTGCCAAAGCAATGGGCGCGCATGTGGTTGCATTCACGACTTCCGAATCAAAATTTGCGGAGGCGAAACGACTGGGAGCCGATGAAGTTGTTTTATCAAAGGACAAAGATCAAATGGCTGCTTACACAGGCAAGCTGAACTTCATTCTCGACGCTGTTTCGGCGGAGCACGATATTAACGCATTCATTAGTTTGCTTCGCGTGGATGGTTCGCTTGCATTGGTAGGAGCGCCTGAAAATCCGCTGCCGGTTGCAGCTTTCAGCCTGATCCAGGGACGTAAAAGCTTTGCCGGATCCATGATCGGTGGTATTGCAGAAACACAGGAAATGCTGGATTTCTGCGGCGAGCATAACATTGTCGCAGACATTGAAATGATCGACATTCAGGAAATTAATGAAGCTTATGAACGCATGATCAAAGGCGACGTGAAATATCGTTTCGTTATTGACCTGGCTTCCATCAAGAAGTAAGTATTGCACCAATCAACATTCACCATGAACCAAGACAACGCATCAGAAAAGCCGGAAAAGCTGCATAGCAGCGATTCCCGGCGCGACTTTCTTAAAACAACTTCCATCCTCACCGCCATTGCTGTTGCACCCGCAACAGTTGCGAAAGCAGCAAAGCATGATTTAGGAGAAAAGATCAGCCTGGCGTTGGAAACTACGCCTGTGAGTTTCAAGGTGAATGGTGTAAAACAACAGCTTAACCTGGAACCACGCTCCACACTGCTGGACGTGCTCCGTGAACAGCTGAATTTGACCGGAACCAAAAAAGGTTGTGACTATGGCCAATGTGGCGCTTGTACGGTCCATGTGAACGGGGAGCGCGTGCTATCGTGTCTGAGCCTGGCCATTATGCATGAAGGCCAGGAAGTTACAACCATTGAAGGATTGGCAAAGGGCGAACAGCTGCACCCGATGCAGCAAGCTTTTATCAAGCACGACGGTTTCCAATGCGGTTACTGCACGCCGGGACAGATCATGTCGGCAGTGGCCTGTATTAACGAAGGGCACGCGAATAACGAAGAAGACATCAGGGAATTCATGAGCGGGAATATCTGCCGTTGCGGAGCTTATCCCAACATTGTGAAGGCGATTCAGGAAGTTAAAAACGGGGGGCAGAAATCATGATACAATTTCAATACGAACGCGCGGCAACCACGAAAGCAGCTGTGAATGCGTTGGCCAACAGCAGCAATGCGAAGTTCATCGCGGGAGGTACGAACCTGGTGGATCTGATGAAGCGGAACATTACCGCACCAACCAAGCTGGTGGACATTAACCAGATTCCCCTCAAAGATATACAACAGCAGAATGGCAAGATCAGCATCGGCGCCCTGGCACTAAACAGCCGCGTGGCTGAACACAAACTGATCATTGAAAAACATCCCCTGCTATCACAAGCACTAAATGCTGGCGCATCGCCGCAGATCAGGAATATGGCCACTGTTGGCGGAAATATGATGCAGCGAACGCGCTGCCACTATTTTTATGACACAGCACTGCCCTGCAATAAACGCGAGCCCGGTTCAGGCTGCGGCGCATTAGAAGGATTGAACCGTATGCACGCCGTTTTCGGGACGAGTGAACAATGCATTGCCGTGCATCCGAGCGACATGTGCGTAGCGCTGGTAGCATTGGATGCGACCGTGCTGGTAGCAGGCCCGAAAGGAGAAAGACGGATCCCGTTTGAAGAATTCCACCGGCTTCCAGGCAACCAGCCCGAAAAAGATAACACACTTCAGAACAACGAAATGATCGTTTCAGTTGAAATTCCGGATAATGCATTTGGTAAAAACAGCCATTATATGAAGGTCCGCGACCGTGCTTCTTATGCTTTTGCATTGGTGTCGGTTGCGGCGGCTTTGAATTTGGATGGAAAGGTGATTAAGGAAGCAAGGCTCGCAATGGGCGGTGTGGCGCATAAGCCGTGGCGTTTGAAAGAGGCAGAAAAAGCGTTGCTCGGCAAACCAGCCACTGAAGAGACTTTCAGGCAGGCTGCCGAAATCGCCATGCAAGGTGCGAAGGCTTTTAAATACAATGCATTCAAGCTGAAACTCGGCCCGAATGTGATTGTAGAAGCATTGAAAAATGCTGCTAACCTGGTGTAATCCTAACCCTGAATTCCAAGATCATGAACGAAGCATTTTTCGATAAAAAAGAATATAAGCCACTCGACCGGGTGGACGGGCGCCTGAAAGTGACCGGCGGAGCCAAATACTCAGCCGAATATCCATTGCCTGATATGGCGTACGCCGTGCTGGTTGGAAGCCGGATCGCCAAAGGCACCATTAAAAGCATTGATTCAAAAGCCGCCGAGCGCGCCCCGGGTGTGCTGGCGGTGATTTCGCATTTGAATGCGATCAAAGTGCCGGGTTACCAGCCCAAAGGCGAGCATCCCTCGGAGCCGTCGACCAATGGCCAGCCACTGCGCGTGTTTTTTGACAATAAGATTTATTCCAATGATCAGCCCATTGTAGCGGTGGTTGCAGTGAGCCTGGAAAAGGCGCAGCATGCCGCGTCGCTGGTTAAGGTCCAGTACAATAAGGAGCAACACCAGACCGACCTGGAAGCAAACGCCAAAAATGCAAAGCTGCCTGAATCTGCCAAGAAAAACCCAAAATCACCGACTGCGGATTACGACCGGGGACAGAAAGACGCATTCCAAAATGCCGCTGTAAAAATAGAGGCGGAATATGTGTTGCCTACGGAAATGCATAATCCGATGGAGTTGCAGGCGATCATTGCACATTGGGAAGCCGACAATAAGCTGACGGTTTACGACAAAGTGCAGGGCACAAAAATGACGCAGAAAAATTTTGCCAAAGAGTGGGATTTGCCCGAAGAAAATGTGAAATGCATTACCACATTCGTAGGCGGCGCATTCGGGAATGGATTGCATAACTGGCCGCACGAAACGGCTGCTATTATTGCAGCCAAACAGGTGAAGAGGCCTGTAAAGCTGGTTTTGACACGTGAGCAAATGTTCACGATGGTGGGTTACCGCCCGCGCACCTGGCAGAAAATACAAATGGGCGCGACCAAAGAAGGGAAACTGGTTGCTATCAACCACGAATCCATCGGGCAGACGTCGAGCTACGAAGAATTCACAGAATCCACCTTGCAGCAAACGCGAATGATGTATGCTTCGCCCAGCATAAGCACGCGCTACCGGATCTTACCACTCAACCTTGCTACACCCATCTGGATGCGTGGGCCGGGTGAAGCGACGGGTGCTTTTGGGTTGGAATCTGCCATGGACGAAATGGCGCACTCCATCGGAATGGACCCGATCGATTTTAGGCTTGCGAACTATACGGAGTCCGATCCGGACAAGAAAATGCCGTGGTCTACCAAATATATGCGGGAATGTTATGAAGAAGGTAAAAAGCGCATTGGGTGGGAAAAGCGGAAACTGAAACCAGGCGAAGTGCGTGAGGGAGAATGGCTTGTAGGCTATGGAATGGGCACGGGCACATTTGGCGCAAACCGCAGTCCGGCCACCGTACATGCAGAGCTGAACAAGGAAGGCAACCTCATTATGCACTGCGCAATTACCGATATCGGCCCGGGTACCGGAACGGCAATGGTGCAGATCGCATCAAATGCTACGGGCATTCCAACCGAAAAAATAACATTTCACCTCGGAAGTTCCGAATTTCCGAATGCAGGATTGCAGGGAGGTTCTTCGACTGTGAATAGCGTGGGGCCGGCAGTGCTTGCTGCCTGTAATGCACTAAAAGAACAGCTCATAACCATGGCAGCGGCCAAGGGAAATGCAGCATTCACTTCTGCAAAGGCTGATGATCTGATGTTTGATAAAAATGAATTGCAGCTCGGTGGCAAGTCTGCAAAAACGACGCTCGCCGATTTATTTAAACAAAATAACATTGAAAAAATAGAAACCACCAACGAGTCCAAACCCGACGAAAACCGCACTAAATATTCAATGTATGCATTTTCCATGCACTTTGCCAAAGTCCACGTGCATCCGTTCACAGGCCAGGTGCGCGTGAAAAAAATCGTTTGCTGCGCAGATGCGGGCACCATCGTAAGCCCCAAAACCGCGGCAAGCCAGATGATCGGCGGCGCTACGGGTGGCATTGGAATGGCATTGACAGAAGATGCGGTAATGGACCACCGTTATGGACGATACGTCACCAAAGACCTGGCGGATTACCACATGCCGGTTCATGCCGATGTGCCTGACATTGATGTGTATTTTGTAAACAAACCCGACTTACTGGCTGATCCCGTGGGGAGTAAAGGACTAGGCGAGATTGCAATCATAGGCGTAGCGCCCGCAATTGCGAATGCAGTCTTCAATGCAACCGGAAAACGAATCCGGGAGCTGCCTATCACGCCGGACAAGCTGATTTGAGTCTGCCCTCTGCGTCATTTGACTTTAATACTGGACCAATAGGGTTTTGAAACTGTTTTGTCCGGATAAATGCCAGTTACAGTATATGTGCCGGAGGGCAGATTTGCAGGGATCGTGTATTTCCCAACCGCAAAATTGACACCGGCAGCCCCCCAGTTGTATACCGCCAGTTCGGGAACGAGGTCGATTGTCTTTTCGGAAGATTTGAGGCGAAGACGCGGAAGGTGGTTTACATCAAAATTAACCCGGGGATATGTGAACATCAACGGTGAAGGCTTGGCGTAGAAAACGTCGCCCTTGCTAAAAGAAAGCTGCTCCACATTCCTGTCAAGACTTTGATTCAGATCGCCTTTCCAAATGGATTCGAGAGATTTTTCATCCGCCTTGCCCAGATGAACGGCCCCCTTTCCCAGCAATTGGTCTTTCTCATAGAAAGAGAGCAGGTAAGAGCCATCCGGCAAATTAGCGGGGATTTTGTCGCGCATTAATGTGTGTACGTCATGCATACGGACAGGCAGCGTAACCGGGGCTGGCAGGGAAACGCCGGAGATGGTCATCGTGTATTTTTCAGTCGGTAAAAAGAAACCGCCCATTGCCTTAATGGTATCCTGGCGTGTGTATTGGAATGGAAAATAAGTAAAAGCACGGACGGTTGGCAAGGCGCGTTTAAATCGGATCCCCTCGAAAACAACAGGGTTTTGATTGAAGAATTTGATTTCAAAAGTCAGCGGGGCGTTGGTCGTTAGTTCCAGTGTATTTGCCAGATAAATGCTCGGGTCTTCCACATAAAAGGTTGCTTCCTCCGAAAGGCCGGTTTTTTTATCAGTAACTTTAACAAAGGGGCCATTGAAATCGGGCGCAGCAGGCGAACTTCCTTCCTTAACATTGAATTTAAAAGGCAGCTTGATCGCATCCGCATTAACGGCAATTTCTTTTTGAAGTAACTCAATATCAGGGGTTCCGGAAAAATTAAAATAAATATACGGATAAGAGAAATCGTTGTCCGCCAGATCCTGCAAAGTTAAATACAGCGGGGACGTACGTTGAAAATTATAGTTGATAACGCTGTCCGTTGTCAGGTCGTTCGTCTCATACTTCAACTGAACCCCTGGTTTCATAGAAAACGTAACCTCAGCCTGTGAAGCATTATATGTCTGCGGAAAACTTACCAGGTAAGCATTATGCAGTGAATCAAAAGTGATTTTTTCGGACCCTTTAACCCTGAGCCCCTTCAACAGCTCAGTCGCTGCTATCATTTTTCCTTCGGCAGTCGGACCAGGTTGTGGTGCAATTTCCAAAACCCGGGAATCCTTCTTACAGCCTATAAGCAGGCAAACCGACATGACGAACACGTAAAGCAACTTTTTCATAAAAGATAGAGGAATAGGCAAACGGTGACATACGGCATGAAGTAAAGATATTTCTTACTGAAATACAAGTTTTTGTTCTAATGATGATAATTTATTCGCAATGCACAAACGCTGACTCACCTATCCAACTTCTTATCAATCTCCAATGCCGCACTGATTAAGGCCAGGTGCGTGAATGCTTGTGGGAAGTTGCCCAGGTGCTCCGCCTTGTGGCCGATTTGTTCGCTAAACAGTCCCAGGTGATTGGCATAACCTATCATTTTTTCAAAACTATCAAGCGCTTTTGCGACTTCCCCGCTTTTGGCCAGGGATTCAATATACCAGAAGGAGCACATATTGAATGTGCCTTCTTCACCTTCAAGGCCGTCGAATGATGTTTCGCCGTTTTTGTATCGATATAGAAGTACGTCAACACCCAGCTGTTCTTCCACGACCTTTAATGTAGACAGCCAGCGCGGCTCGTATGGTGAGATAAAATGCATCAGCGACATGAGTAACACGCTGGCGTCCACTGTTTTTGCGCCCTTATGCTGCACCCAGGCACCGATTTCATCATTCCAGAAATTTTCATAAATGTCTGTATAAATGTCGTCACGCACTTTTTTCCACTCCTGTTCCGGGAAAGGGAATGAGCGGTGCTGGCCGATCTTTATTGCGCGGTCCATCGCTACCCAGCACATAAGCCTGCTGTGCAGGAAATGTTTTTCGGTGTTCCTGATCTCCCAGATTCCGTGATCGGCCGTTTTCCACTGCTTGGTAACCACATTAACCTGCTTCACAATAGTTTCCCAAAATTCAAATGTGATCGCAGTATGCTGTTTGTTATAAATGTAGATGGTGTCGATCAGTTCGCCGTAAATATCCAGCTGATACTGGTCCTGCGCCCCGTTGCCGATTCTTACGGGTTTTGAGTTTTGATAGCCGCTCAGGTGTTCCAGCTCCTTTTCTTCCATATCATGGCCGCCATCGATCGTATACATGAGATAAAGCTTGTCTTCCTGGGCACGGTCGTGAATCCATTCCAGAAAAGCCGTGGCCTCATCGGTATAACCCAGCCGGAGGAATGCGTACATTGTAAATGCCGCGTCCCTGATCCACATAAAGCGGTAATCCCAATTTCGCCCGCCGCCGATCACTTCCGGCAAGCTGAACGTCGGGGCAGCCACCATGGAACCCTGCTCGCGGGAAGTGAGCAGTTTGAGCGTAATAGCCGAACGGTTCACAGCACCCGTCCAGCGACCTTTATAAGTAGATTTTTTGGACCAGTTCCGCCAGAAATCAACCGTATCCTGGTAAGTATCTTTTTTATAAACATCAATTGGATTTTCATCCTCCACCTGCGTTTTGCCACATTCCAGCACCAGATAAGCCGTGTTTCCCTGTTCAAGCGTAAATTCCGCGTAACCTGCATTTTTCCTGATCTGTAACGGAACGTCCGCTATCAGGCGCATGATCGTCCCGTCTTTATCATTTGCTTTGAAATAAACACCTTCATCATGCATTTCGCAAGTATGCGAAGCGCCTGCGTAATCAAAAGCAGGCTCACATTTCGCCTGAAAAGTAATGTTGCCACGAACTGTTTTCACCTGCCGAACGATTGCATTTGACTTGTCCATCTGGTCGTTAACCGGCATATAATCAGTCACTTCCGCGATCCCGTATTCCGAGAAAAAGCGGGTAAGCAGCACTGCCGTTGCAGGGAGGTAGAGCTGCTTGGTGTTGTAACCATCCATTTGCGGATAAATACCAAAGCTGCCGCCACTTTTATTATCCAGTAATTTGGCAAAAACAGTTGGGGAATCGAAGGCGGGGTAACACATGAAATCGATAGAGCCTTCCACGGATACAAGGGCAACAGTTTTCAAGTTTCCAATCAATCCATAATCCTCAATCCGCGCATGTTCAGGGTTCTTTCTGGGCATTTGTTATTTTGTGAGTGTGAGAAAGGAGTGTGTAAATTATCACGCCAGGGGGGAGGGGCTCACAACCTTTCCAAAGGAGAATAGCCTCCTTTTAAAAGCTGATTTGCGAACAATATCCCCAGTTCCCAGCCTTGGAACATTTTCAAACCAAGGTTTACACAAACACTTTACCGTTCAATCATTCATCCCTGCCGGAAGGAAACCCTATTGCGTAAATCGCGGCTCAGGGCATGGGTTTCGATGGTGGGTTTGAAAGTTTAATTATCATTTTTTCACTTAAATTAAAATCAAACATGAAGACGAACAGATCAATGATAGTTTTATCTGCTTTGGCTGCACTATCAGCATGTAAGGAAAAGGAAGTTCCGAGAGCCGATTCTTCATATATCACGGTGACCTCTCCGAGCTGGAAGCAGGAGATTAATGACACCGAGGAGATCGTCGTCAAGGCAGTAATCAAGCCTCAGGAAAAGTCCGTCGTTAGTTACTATATCTATCTTATCGATAATGAGAAAAAAGAGATATATAACAAAAAGACAGAATGTGATTGTAAGGACAAAGACGAAGTCCAGGTTGAAGCGTCGTTCAAATACGACATTAAGAAAACGTCTGAACTGCTCCTCCATGTAGATGCCGTACTTAGTGATGGCAGCAACATCCGGGAAGAGATCCCATTCAAACTGGTGGATGTAAAAAAATAGAAGGTGAAAAAGCACTTCACCAGAACTAAGCCAAATTCATTTATCCTTTCACAAAACTTGAAAAGACATGAAAACGAACAGAATGATTTTCGTCATAGCAGCCTTGACAACTATGCTGGGCGCTTGTAAGCAGAAGGACATTACGGCAAACTCACCTTTGATTACTGTGGTCTCTCCGACGCGCGATGAGGATGTCAAGGACATTACCGCTTTCGATGTCGAGGCGATCATTGAACCGAAAGATAAGTCGGTAATGAGTTATTATGTAATGCTGCTGGACTCTGAAAGACGTAAGATTTTCAACAAAGAGATCAAGTGCGATTGCAAAGGTGAAAAGCGAATCAATATTAAAGAATCTATTGAATATGATGCAAATCAATCAACGGATGTATTGTTGCGGATATTGGTATTCTTTGAAGACGGCACCAGCACTGAGGAAGAAGTTCCTTTCAAAATGATTGACACGCATATTTAAACTTCCAGAGTCTGATTTTCCTGATTAACGCATTGCAAACAACGCGAACCAGTTAATCGTCATTTTTTCACCACGCATTCAAGCGGGCCAATAATGTCATGTTCGGGCAATCCGGAGCAACGGATCCGGATTGCCCGGACTTGAAAAGTGCTGTGTCCCTGAATGCAAAAAGCTTAAATTTTTATGAAAATAAACATCATAATCGCCCTATGCCTTGCATCCATGCATGTATTCGGGCAGAAACGTATAACCATAAGCGGTTTTGTAAAAGAGAAGGGAAGCCAGGAATTACTGACGGGTGCTAATGTGTACATTACCCGCTCAGCCACCGGAGCTGCAACCAATAATTATGGGTTCTATTCACTTACAATCCCTGCGTCGGATTCGGTTACAATTACTTGTTCTCTGGTAGGTTATGAGACAATAACCAAGACTATTTCAGCACGAACAGATGTTGAGTTAAGTCTGGCGTTGTCTTCGATCCGTCAACTGGATGAAGTCACTATTTCGGCACGTAAGCAGGACGACAATGTCAGCGGTTCGGCTCAGATGAGTGTGGTCGAAATTCCAATCGACCAGATTAAGAAAATACCCTCATTACTTGGAGAAAAGGACGTTTTAAAGGGTTTGCAACTTATGCCCGGCGTTCAGAAAGGCACCGAAGGCCAGACCGGATTGTATGTGCGCGGTGGCGGCCCGGATCAAAATCTGATCATCCTGGATGATGCCGTGGTTTACAATGCAAGCCACTTGTTCGGCTTCTTTTCGGTGTTCAACAGCGATGCCATCAAGCGTGTAGAGTTGACAAAAGGCGGATTCCCCGCTCGCTATGGCGGGCGACTGTCCTCGGTGGTGGAAATGGATATGAAGGAAGGGAATAAGGAAAAGCTGCACGGAGAAGGCGGGATCGGGTTAATTTCATCCAGATTGACATTGGAAGGGCCTATAAAGAAAGGCAAATCCTCGTTCCTGGTTTCCGGAAGAAGGACTTACATTGATGTTCTGGCTGCGCCTGTACTGAATGTTATGCAAAAGAAAAAAGAACAGAAAGGGTTTCGCCCAGGCTACTATTTCTATGACCTCAATGCGAAAATCAATTACGACCTCGGAGCCAAAGACAAGCTTTATGTGAGTGGTTATCTGGGGCAGGACAAATTCTACGTCAAGGAAGAGAGTGGATCGTTCAAGATGAAAGCGGGGTTGAATTGGGGCAATACAACAGCTACCATGCGTTGGAACCACGTATTTAACCGAAAACTTTTTGCAAATACTGCATTGGTTTTTACCAATTTCAACTTCACCACGACAAGCTATATCCGAGAACCCATTGTCGATGAAAGCAATGCTACGACAGAGTCGAGATTGCGGTATGATTCCCGGATCCAGGATCTGAGTTTCAAAAGCGATTTTGATTTTTATCCCAATGCATCGCACGCGATCAAATTTGGCGTTCAGGCCACACGCCATAAATCCACGCCGTCGGCATTGGCTATGTCGGGCACGGATGCCGAGGGGACAATTGACCCGCTAGAAAAGCCAATGTATTCCCTGGAAGGCGGAGCTTATGTTGAAGACACCTGGCAACCGTTCGATGCTTTAAAAATGAACCTGGGCTTTCGCATGAGCTATTTTAAGGCGGATAAAAAAACATATCTGAACCCTGAGCCCCGCTTTTCGGCAGCATTAAAGCTTGCCCCTGACTTTTCTGCCAAAGCCTCCTATGCGCGCATGAACCAGTATGTGCATTTGCTTTCCAACACAGGCTTAGGTTTGCCCACCGACTTATGGGTGACCAGCACAGACCGCATTGCTCCGCAGCAATCGAGCCAGGTGGCGTTCGGAGTGGCAAAGGATCTTCAAAATAAAGGCTTAACCATTACATTGGAAGGTTTTTATAAGGATATGAAACGGATCCTGAGTTACCAGGAAGGGGCCAGCTTCCTGGGTGTTAACGGAGAAAATGCCAATGATGTAAGCTGGCAGGACAATGTCACGTCCGGGAAAGGCTGGTCGTATGGCTCTGAGTTTTTGATCCAGAAAAAAAGCGGAAAGTTCTCCGGCTGGATAGGTTATACATTGTCCTGGATTTACTGGAAATTCCCCGAATTGAACAACGGCCAGACATTCCATCCACGTTACGATCGAAGGCATGACGTTTCTGTGGTCGGGATTTATGAGCTGAATAAGCGCATTACCATGTCTGCAAGCTGGGTTTACGGAACCGGAAATGCGCTCACCGTTCCGTCTGCGATCTACTATCCAATGAGTGATAATTTCTTCACACGATATGATCCATCGGACAAGGCTTTGAATGACCTATATCTGAATCAAAACAGCAACGACAGACGATATGCGGCATCAGAGTTTCCTGCTAAAAACAGTTTCCGCGCAGAGGCATTTCACCGTTTGGACCTTGCCATTCAATTTCATAAGAAAAAGAAACGCCACGAACGGACATGGGAGTTCAGCGTTTACAACGCCTACAACCGCAAAAATCCATTTTTCTATGATCGTTCTGAGGAAAAAATGAGTGACGGCGAATGGAAAACGGTTTTGAAAAAATACTCTCTGTTCCCCGTGGTGCCCTCATTCAGTTACAACTTTAAATTTTGAGCCATGAAGACATTGAAATTCATATGCAGCATTGCGCTGTTATCCATCATATGCGGCGCTTGCGAAACACCGATGACCGACATTCCGCGCTCCGAGTTACCGCAGGCAGAATCCAAACTGGTCGTTAGCTCCATCATTTCACCGCAATTGCCTTTTATCAATGTGGTCGTAACAGAGTCGATCCCTTTATTTACAGACACCGAATCGACTGGCAGCCGCGTGGAAAACGCCACCGTCCGGCTGTCGGATGGTGTGAATGAGATTTTGATTCCGTTTAATGCTGAGAAGAAGCTTTACAGTATTCCGCAGTCAAAATTTCCCATCAGCGGTTCAAAAACCTATTATTTAACCGTCTCAGACAAAAGCCGGAATGTTACTGCACAATGTTCAGTCCCGGGCAAGACGCCGGTGATCAAATCGTATAAATTGGATACAGTAGTGGTTGACGACATCACCACGAAGGACACCATCCTGACATTGCAGATGAACTGGCAGGACATTCCTTCCGACACCAATTATTATAAACTGAGCGCCGGATTTGATATCGAATATTCAATAGGATTTGTCAAGGATCAGCAAGTAAAAGAATCCCGGATCTCGAATCATTTTTATTTCCACTGGGACTGGCAAAAGGGCAAGAATGAATATTTCATTGACCATAATCTGGATGGAGCGATAATGAATTCGCCTTTGGCTAAAATTACACTTCCACGTCCAAGCGAGAACATTCTGGCGAATGGCAAAAAGGTAACAGTTTATCCCAAAATCAAAATTCCCGAAATTATCATTGAAGTCCTCAACCTGGACACAAACTATCACAAATACCAACGCTCACTAGAAGTCAAAAGCAACTCCGACACCCCCTTCGCCGAACCCGCACCGCTATATTCTAATGTTAATGGCGGGTTGGGATGTTTCGCTGCGTACAACGCAGCGCAGGTGAAGGTGGTGTTTTAGGACGTTGCCCTTACAAACAGGCTCGGGTGAATGTGTAAACGTTTTGTTAATTGGGTCAAAAAGAAGAAAATTTGCTTGACCCAATTACTTCATCTTACATTACAATGAACATTATATCCCATACTGCGGGCGAAGTCCAGATCGCAGAAGTCACTTCTGACAAGCTGATTATCGAAACAGCCGAAGATGGGCTGGACTTGCTTGGAAACCTTTATTACCAAGGCTTTGACAGCATTATCCTTCACGAAGCAAACATCACATCCTCCTTCTTCGACCTAAAAACCGGCATCGCCGGAGAAATCCTTCAAAAATTCTCCAACTACCGAATGCGCCTGGCTATCATCGGCGACTTTGACAAATATTCCGGAAAGAGCATTCAGGATTTTATTAGGGAAAGTAACCGCGGTGGAAGGGTTAATTTTTTGAGTAATGTTCCTGAGGCGTTGGAGCGGTTTGCGAAGGGGTAGGAAATGCACCCCTTTACATTGTGAGCGGCTTGATTTTATCAAAATACCAGCCTAGAATCACACTATCTATCTAATATGAATTGGTGTACGCAAAGACAAACTAAGTCAGGCTAACCTCATCACGGGTACCTGGCTTTTTACATTTAAACTTCTGGCACAGATTTTTATTTACTCTTAATACATTCATCAACAAGCTTAAAAACATGAAATCATCAGCAAAAAATCAGGAACTATTTGAAGATCAAAACATATTTGAAAACACTAATCCTTTTCAGCGTGAAAGCGGCTCGGCTGCCATGCAGAAGTCGGGGAAGCGACCAAGGATTATGAAGCCGCTTTATTCGGTTCGCCTTTCATAAGGCGGAATGCAGCATTAGACACACTATCCGATATAACTAAGGCCTGGAAGTTGAGACATATATCAACTTCCAGGCCTTTTCTTTTTATTTATGCTTAATTATCTAATTCAAACTCATCTTCTTGAATTCCAGCGGTTTCATGCCGGTTTGCTTTTTGAATAACCGCGTGAAGTAGGAGCTGTTTTCAAACCCGAGTCCGTACGCAATTTCTGCAACGCCCTGACTGCCTTCTCTTAACATGTTTTTTGCTTCCGAAATCAATGATATATGAATGAGGTCCATGGCGGTTTTGCCTGTTTCCTGACGGAGCAGGTCACTGAGGTAACGCGAGGAAACATTGAGCTGCTCCGCGATTGAATTTACACTGGGTAACCCCTTTGTTTGCAAATATCCCTGGCCATAATAAGCCCCCAGCGCATCGTTGAACCTGGTGACGGTTTTGCCTGACATGTCGGTTCGGTTAAGGAACTGCCTTTTATAAAACCGCTGCGCATACATCAAAATCGAGGCAATGTGGCTCAGGATGATCTCCCGGCTGTATTCATCGGGGTTATTTTGATATTCGGCTTTTACTTTGTCGTGAAGTTCCCAGATCACCGTTTCTTCTTTTGGGGAAAGGTGCAGTGCTTCATTGACTTCGTAGTCAAAATAACCGTATTTCTGAATGGCGTGGTGGAGTTCGTGGCCGGCCAGGAAATCTTCGTGAATGAGGATCATAAATCCCTTTTCTTCAAATTCAATGTCCTTTATTTCAATGATCTGCCGGGGTTTAACAAACATCATCGAGCCTTCGCTGTGGTCGTATTCTGTTCTGCCATAGCGAATTATGCCGGACTTTAACTTCTTGAAACCGATCATGTAAGCATCGCTGGTGAACTCGCGGTTGCCGAGCGTGCAGGCATTGTTACAAGCATTGATGCTGAACAGCGGATTTTCCGGTGGCGCCCAGCCATTGCCCTTATGGATCTCGCTTATCGTTTTATAATGTTTCATTTGTATTGCTAAAAACGAATTGTTCAGAGTTAACAATTTAGCTGTTTTTATAATTCGGCTTACTCAATGTCCGTGCGCCGCAATGCTGACGTCCTTCCAGGCCTGAATGTCTTTTAGGCGTTCTGTATACACCTGGTTCATACCATGATAGGCCACTTTTCCCAACAATAATCTCAGCGGAGGGTTTTCACTGTCTATCACTTTCAGAATAGCATCCACGGTCGCTTCTGGCTTTCCCCAGCCATCGGGATTCTCGCCTGATTCGGCAAATGCAGCGCGTACGGGCGCATAATCCGCAATGTCCGATGTGGTCTGAACTGCGGAATTTCCAGCCCATTCTGTTGCATATCCGTTGGGTTCAATGAGTGTGAATTTAATTCCGAGATGGGCCACTTCGCTGGCAATGGTTTCGCTTAGGCCTTCCACTGCGAATTTGGATGCATTATACAAGCCCAGCATAGGCAATGTTGTTAGTCCCAAAAAGCTTGAAACCTGGATAATATGACCTGATTTTTGCGCTCTCATAACCGGAAGCACGGCTTGTGTAACCCACAGCAAACCAAAGAAGTTGGTTTCCATTTGCGCCCGTGCCTGCTCTTCCGTGGTTTCTTCCACTGTCCCAAACACCCCATATCCCGCATTATTGATCAGGATATCAATGCTTCCGAAATGCTCTTTAACCTGTACTACGGCTTTGTTTACTGCATTTCTGTCGTTGACATCGAGCTGAACGGGCAGAATGTTGTCGCCGTAAGTGGCAACCAAATCGTCCAGGGCCGCAATGTTGCGAGCGCTGGCGGCAACTTTATCTCCACGTTTCAGGAGTGCTTCTGCCCATAATTTTCCAAATCCTCTGGATGCACCGGTAATAAAAATGGTTTTTGACATGATCTTATTTTTTTGTGTTTTTAATGTTTATTTTGATGACACAAAGTTGGCGTACATGCCGGCGGATAAATAGCTCATTTGAGCGGAAGAATAGCACAGAATTACCTTGTTCTGTGGCAAGCCATGAATCATAAACAAAAAGCCATGTATCAGGAATTTATTGAAATCCGGGGTGCGCGTGAAAACAATCTGAAAAACGTTTCACTGCGCATTCCAAAACGCAAGATCACCATCTTCACAGGCGTGTCGGGATCGGGAAAGTCGTCCATCGTGTTTGATACGATCGCCACGGAGGCGCAACGCCAGCTGAATGAGAATTTCAGCATGTTTATCCGGAATTTTCTTCCCAAATACGCCCAGCCACACGCCGATGCGATTGAAAATCTCAGCATGGCCATTGTGGTCGACCAGAGGAGGTTAGGTGGGAATTCTCATTCAACATTGGGCACGATTACGGACATTTTTCCGGTGTTACGATTGCTGTTTTCTAGGATCGGGAAGCCGCATATCGGGAATTCCAATGCGTTTTCGTTCAACGATCCGCAGGGAATGTGCCCGGAATGTAATGGGATAGGAAAAAAAATGGGCGTTGTGGCAGACTCGTTTCTGGACATGTCCAAGTCCCTGAACGAAGGCGCCGTGCAGGTTCCGGTGTTTGCGACCTGGGAAAAAAGCAGTTACGCGAGTTCGGGGTTTTTTGACAATGATAAAAAGCTTTCAGATTTCACGGATGAGGAAATGAAGCTGCTGCTCTATGGTAAGGACCTGAAATACAAGTTGCAGGTCGGAGGCGGAACGATGAATGCGACTTACTTGGGTGTGATCGAGAAATTTGAAAAGTCATATATCAAAAGAGACATTAAGACATTATCGGAGCGGACGCAAAAGAGTGTTGCGCCTTACATTGCCCTCAAACCCTGTCCATCCTGCCACGGCGCGCGGCTGAGCCAGGCTGCATTGAACTGTAAAATTGATGGCAGGAATATAGCCGAAATGTCGGCGATGGAAGTGTCGGAACTGGTGTCATTGATCAGTAAAGTCAAAGATCCGCTGGCCGCATCGATGGTGGCTACATTATCCGAAAGGTTGCAGCATTTGGTGGACATTGGCCTGGAATATCTGAGCCTGGACCGGGAAACGACCACATTGTCGGGAGGAGAATCGCAACGGGTGAAGATGGTTAAGCATCTGAGCAGCAGCTTAATCGATGTGATGTATATTTTCGATGAGCCGAGTGTGGGTTTGCATCCGCGCGATGTTCATAGGTTGAACGAACTGCTCGGAAAGTTGCGCGACAAAGGAAATACGGTGATTGTGGTTGAGCATGATCCGGATGTGATTAAAGTGGCTGATCATATCGTAGATGTAGGCCCGCACGCGGGAAGCAAGGGCGGAAACATTGTTTTTGAGGGAACCTATGCTGAGCTTGTCAAGGCGGATACGCTTACTGGTCGCCATATCAAGCAATCGTTGCCGCTCAAAGAAAAATCCCGCAAAGCTTCGGGTAAGCTTTCTGTGAAAAATGCAAAGGTTAATAACCTGCATAATGTAAGTGTGGACATTCCAGGCGGCGTGCTGACAGTGGTTACGGGCGTGGCTGGTTCGGGCAAAAGCTCACTCATTAATCATGTGTTTTTAAAACAACATCCGAAGGCGATCGTCATTGACCAGTCGGCCGTGGGGACATCCACGCGCTCGAACCCTGCCACATATACGGGCGTCATGGACGATGTGCGCAAGGCGTTTGCAAAGGAAAATGGCGTAAGCGCGTCGCTGTTCAGCTTCAATTCGCAGGGCGCTTGCCCCAATTGCCAGGGGCTGGGCGTGATTTACACCGATCTGGCCTTCATGGACGGGATCAAAACACCTTGCGAAATTTGCGAAGGGAAGCGTTTCAAGGAGGAAGTCCTGGCTTATAAGCTCGATGGAAAGTCCATTTCCGATATCCTGGAAATGACCGTTTTACAAGCATTGGATTATTTTACACAAAAAGACATTTTGCATAAGTTACAGGCCATGAGCGATGTAGGGCTTGATTATCTCACGCTCGGCCAGCCGCTCAGCACATTGTCCGGCGGGGAATGTCAGCGTATCAAGCTGGCGAGTGAATTGCATAAAAAAGGCAGTATTTACGTCCTTGACGAGCCTACGACGGGGCTGCATATGTCGGATATAACGCATTTGCTTTCCATCATGAACCGCCTTGTAGACGCCGGAAACACCATGATCGTCATCGAGCATAATCTGGATGTGATCAAGAATGCGGACTGGATCATTGATATGGGCCCGGATGGTGGCACAAAAGGCGGAAAAGTCGTTTTCGAAGGCACGCCTGTCGATTTATTGAGTGCAGAAGGATCCATTACCAGCTTATATCTGAAAAACGCAACGGCCTGATCACGGCCGTTGCGCGAGGTTTTCATGTCAGCTCAATTGTCCTTTCAATGTTGATTTGGGATAGAAAATAAGCGTCGTGCGAGATGACGAGCAATGTGCCGCGATACTCATTCACTGCTGTGGTCAGGATTTCAATGTTCTTTATGTCCAGATTATTTGTTGGCTCGTCAAGAATAATCATGTCCGGCGATTGGTTGCTGATCGTCAGGCAGCAGAGAATGAGGCGCATTTTTTCTCCTCCGCTAAGGTTTTCGCATCGCTTTTCCCATTCATTTTTCGTGAATAAAAACCGGTTAAGCCGAATTTTTACCTCATGTTCCTGCAAATGCCCGGAATTGTAGCGCTGCGCCTGTTCATAAATGCTTAGATGATTATGAATTAAAGAATAGTCCTGATCAATGTAAATACACTGATCAACAGCACGGTAGATGTTCCCGGAGCGTGGTTCCAGATTTCCCAGCATGAGGTTGATCAATGTTGTCTTGCCTGACCCGTTATGGCCTTTGATGGCAATGCGTTCGCCGCTGGTGATCTGCATGCTGAGTGGTTCTTTCCACAGCAACTTGTCGTCATATCCGGCCTGAATGTGCTCCGCCGACACCAGTATTTTGCCTTTATGGAGGCTGGAATCATCAAAACCGATTTTCATTCTATCCACATCCACCGCTTCGGTACGCAACTGGCTCAGTTCCTGGGCGATGGCATCCACTTTTCCTGCATGCACGTCTTTCATTTTCGAAGTGCTTTTCTCAGCGTTATTCTTCAATGTGTTCATGGAAATCCTGGGCAGCCCTGCTTTTTCCTGCAATTTTTTGCCCCGCGAATCCAGCTTTTGCTGCCGTTCCAGAGATTCCCTTTCGGTTTCTCTGGCTTTACGCAATGCTTTTTCCTTACTTTTCAAATCATGGTTTAATGCTTCTTTTTCAATGCTTTTTTGTTCTGCATAAAAATCATAATTGCCGCCATACACAGTTAGGCCGTGTTTGGATAATTCGTACACGGCTTGAAGCAGATTAAGCAGCGTGCGGTCATGGCTTACCACCACAAGGGTGTTTGATGTTGTTTTGATATAATCAGAAAGAATAGCCCTGCCCGCAGCATCCAAATGATTGCTGGGCTCGTCCAGAAGCACTATTTCCGGCTGGTTAACCATGATTCCGGCCAGAAAAACCTTGGTTTTTTGCCCGCCGCTGAGCGTTTCCATTTTTTGCATGAGATCCAATGCACCCAGCTGCCAATGTGCAAATGCTTCGCAACAACGCTCCTCAATGGCCCAGTCATCGTTTAGCAACGCGAGATTTTCTTCGGTGACATTTCCATCCAGAATGGCCCTTAAAGCATTGATTTTTTCCTCAACACCCAGCGCTTTCGCAACGGAATGATCATTGAACTGACCGAAGATCTGCGGAACATAATAGGGTTCGGATTCAGTTTTGACAAGTCCTTCGGAAGGGAGCAGTTGGCCCGCAAGCATTTTCAGCAGCGTGGATTTTCCCGAGCCATTATTGCCGATCAGGGCAATTTTTTCGTGTCCATTGATAGAGAGATTAATATTGGAAAGCAATAAATCCCTGTTAGGGTGCGCATACGCGACACCTTGGAGAAAAAGCATAATTTCTTTCTTTAAAAAGTGAATAAATCAAGAGCCGATTGAATTGGCCCCGGTTATTTTTTGTGAAAGAAATTGCTTTTACATGAATATCAGTTTGTGGTGAAAGCGCAAATATAAAGCAGATCGGCTTTTTTGTCAATGCTATCTCCTCATTTACCTTATCCTTTCCAGTGCAGCGGTTACCAGAATTTGGGTTTTTCCAATGTCCCGCCCTGCTCCCGGCAGTCGGTGCAGCTGGGCGGGGCGCCCAGGAGGAATTCTCCCCTCAGGCCTGTGTATGACATTAATAATGAGGTGGTTTCGAGTCCGCATTGCCTGCTGCTCATGGGGTTGCATACTACGTCAAATGTATCGGGCATCATGCAGGTCGGGAACCTTCCAAGCTTTGGTGTGATCGTAAGCCTTTTTGTTTCTTCGGTTGATGCGCTGAAATAGCCAAACACGAGTTCTTTTCCGTCCTTGGTGTTTTTGATATTGCCGGTAACCTGCGAAGGTTGGGGGTCAAAAAGATTTCCTGTTCCCTGCGTGGTTTTGGAAAGTGCCGTCCAGTATTCGAACGCAGGCCTGGAAAGGCCATATTGCCGCACCAGTACGCTGTATTTAATGTAAAGTTTATTAGTCGAAACAGGGACTTTGAAAAGTGGCAGATCTTTGATAATGTCACTGGAAAGTTTCACCGTTGTCCCTAGCAGAATGCTTCCGGAGCGCATATTTCCCCAACATTGATTAATGTCTTTGGTCCGGGAAACATATTTCTTGTCAATCACTTCGATGCCCGTTTGGTAGGCGGCGCGATATTCCCAGGTTTCTTCAAATTTCCAGCGGTAAAACTGTGTCTTTCCCTGCGCATCGTGGGCGTTTACAAAAAATATCATTGCATCCTGGAAGCTGTCAAACTTGGTTGTCAGGCTGTCGATGGCAGGTGTAACGCTAACCGTCACGTAATCAGATAAATATTCATTTCCATCCTGCGTCTTGATCCGGATCCGGTATTTGTCGGCGGTATTAAATGGCCGGGGTGGAAGCTCATACAAGCCCGCACGTGACTCAGTAAACGCATTCACTTCTCCCGATTCCGATTCGACCGAAACAGTTGCATTGGATTCGATCGTCGGGCCGGCCGTTTGATTTACATTTTGCGTCCTCCTAAGTTCTATCCGGCTAGTGTCTTTCCCTACATTCAGAAATCCATCCACAACCAAATGATTTTCAACAGAATTGACCTCAGGCGGAGAGAACGGCTCAATGCAGCTGTCCATAAAGAACAGCAGGGCAAAAGAAACAAACTTAAGTAAACGATATCGCATAGCCACTTTTCTCACTAAGTTCTGAAATTGTCAGTAAAACGAGAAACAATGTATCAAAATTTATCATCGGAAGGTTACTTGTGATGCTGGAACGGATTTAGAAGCTCCTGAAAGTTTCTAAATTTAGAAACTTTGTTTAAGTTTGTGAAAAGCATTTAAAGTGCAATATTTTCACACACTATTTTTAGAGGAAGCAGAAAAATTCCTTGCAACGCTTTCTCCCAAAGTGGCCAGGAAGGTGATTTATAATGTTGACCTCGCCGAAAAAACCAATGATCCCAGACTGTTCAAGAAGTTAAGGGATGACATTTGGGAATTCAGGACGAATTATAGCGGTGAGTGCGTCAGACTGCTTGCGTTTTGGGATAAAACCGATGGTAGAAATACTTTGGTTGTCGCAACTAATGGTTTCATCAAAAAAACAAACAAAGTTTCAGGCAGCGAAATTGATAAAGCTAAAAGAATCAGGGCCAGATATTTTCAGGGAAAATCTTAAAAAAACATGGAAAAGCCGACAATAAAGTCTTACACGCTTGCCGAAATGAAGGACAAATATGTTGGAGAGGTCGGCAGTGCAGAGCGGGAGGCGTATGAGTATGAGCTGAGTATGGATGTTTTAGGACGAATGATAAAGGCTGCACGTCAGGAACAAAACCTGACCCAGGAACAATTGGGCAAGTTGGTTGGTGTTCAAAAAGCCCAAATATCCAAAATTGAAAGCAGCAGCAACAGTGCGACCATTGACACGATATTAAAGGTTTTTCGCGCGTTGCAGGCAGAACTCCATTTTAAGGTCCGGTTCAAAAACAATTATATCCAGCTTAGATAACCACCTTACTTCCCCATCCATTTCTTAAAATCGTTCGTTTTTTCGCGGCTTACGATGGATTCTTTTTCGAAGGTTGGTTTTAATGTCAGGGCCAGGCGGTTGTTGTAGTAGGGCTGGATCTGGGTTACGGATTGGTGCGTGACGATGAGGCCGCGGTTGATGCGGAAAAAGCGGTCGGGATCCAGAAACAGCTCCAATTCATCCATGCGATAATCCACGACGAACTTCTGGCCCTGCTGGTTTTTGAAGAAACTAACCCCGTCTTCAATATAAAAGTAAGCGATTTCCGAAATCTCGACCGACATCATCCTTACACCCTGCTTCACCAGAAAACGTTTGCGGTAATCCGCGGCTGGCTGTTGTAATTGTAGGTTTTTGAGGATGTTTTCGAGGTTAGCAGGCAATGTTGGCATTTCTGGTTTCCGCTGGTTTCCGGTGAGGTCGTAGAACTTCCTGATGCTGCGTTGCAGATCTTCCTGCTGCACGGGTTTCAGCAGATAATCAATGCTGTTGACCTTGAATGCCTGCAATGCATATTCGTCATAGGACGTTGTGAAAATCACGGTGCTCCTGATTTCTATGCGGTTAAATATCTCAAAGCTTTGCCCATCTGCCAGCTCAATGTCCAGAAAAATAATGTCTGGCTCGGCGCTGCCGGTTTCGCGGTTTTCCGAAATCCATTCCACCGTGGCTTCAATGCTGGGTGTAATGCCTTTGATTACAAACTCTGGAGCGGTCTCTTCCAGCAGTTTTGTGAGTTTGCGCACGGCAAGCTTCTCGTCTTCAACAATTAAGATATTCATTGGTTATCAGGGTTTTGCATAAGCAAGGGCAACAGTACGACAAAGTGGTCGGTGCTCAGGTCGATCACGGGCTGCCTGTCGGATAGCAGCCTGTATTTAGCCTCAATATTGGCAAGCCCCAGCCGGGTTGATTTTACGCGGGTTGATTTTTCCAAAAGATTATTACGCACTTCCAGCTGGTCATTGTCGATCGAAGTAATGGCTATCAGAAGCGGATTTTTTTCCAGAATCGTATTGTGCTTTACGGCATTCTCAACCAGTAATTGCAATGTTAAAGGCGGAATGTATTTGTTTAAAGCGCTTTCACTCACATTAATGACGAGTTCCAGGCCCGTATCGTATCTGGTCCGCAGGAGGTGATAATAGGATTTGATAAAACGGATTTCGGTGGCCAGCGTCGTGAGCTCGTGCTGGTTGGTTTGCAGCAGATAACGGTAAACCTTCGCCATTTCATCCACAAACTGCTCGGCCCGGGCAGGCTCGTCATGGATGAGTGCCGAAAGTGTATTCAAACTATTAAACAAGAAATGCGGGTTAACCTGGCTTTTCAGACTTTGGAGCTGTCCCTGTAATCCGGCCTTTTTGATGGCTTCTTTATTGATCTTGATCTCTTTCCATTTCCGCAGCGAATAATTTACTTCGTACAAACAGGTCAAAAGCAGGATTGCCAGCATTTCAAACAAATACACATTTATCATTTTCCCGAAATCCAATTGTGCATTTAACGGCCGGAAATGAATGATGAATAAGCCATATGCCGTCACATAGACGCCCGTAAGGACGCAAAATGAGAGCGCGGTGTATACTGCTCTTTTCAGTGACGAATGGATGGATGGATATTTCTGAGCAATATATTGCGCCGCCCAATCATGCGGAATAAATGCCAGAATGGTCATGGACAAGACCATTAATGTACCCAAAATAAAATTCGGAATGTTAGCAAAATAAGGATCACCGATGAGCAAATAACTGATCGTGGGCACAAACCAGGGCACAAGCAGGACAAACATCCACCTGCCAAAGAGGCTCAGCCATATCAACTGGCCAATGTGCTGAAATCTGTAATGTTTTATCATGTATAGATCAGGGGCAAAAGCACTGTGAATTCTGATCCTTCTTCCTTGATCTGAATGGTTCCGGCCTGGTTGAAAAGCATTTTATAGCGTGATATCAATGTGGCCAGACCGGCATTGCTGAATGGCGTGCGCACGGTCCTTTTTTGCAAATTATTGACCACTTCCAGCTGGCCGGTGGCGGTGGTCCGGATAGCAATCCGCAGCGGATGGTCGGCGGAAACAATGTTGTGCCGGATCGCATTATCGATCAATGTTTGCAATGTTAATGGCGCCATTTGACCATTCAGATACAGATCAGCGGCTTGAATGGAAATGCTTATGCCGTTTTCAAAACGCGTCTCCAGTAAGTAAATGTACGAGCGGATGTAACGCAGCTCGGCGTCGAGCGTAACCATGCTTGTTTCACGGTCGGGGCCGTTGACACTCAGCAGATAGCGGTAAACTTTGGACATCTCGTCCACGAATGTCTCAGCCGTAGCAGGCGATTCTGAGATCAGTACAGACAGGGAATTAAGGCAATTGAATAAAAAATGCGGGTTAACCTGCTGTTTAACTACTTCCAGCTCGGAGAGCAATTGCCGCTGTTCCATCTGCTGCAATTCGTCCTGGTTGGTTTTCCACTGCATGAATGTATAAGCCAGTTCCGTAAGCCCTGCACCGATCAGCGAAGCCGCAAGAAGCAGGAATACAGACCACATGGCCCGTTCACGCTGGATCGAAAAGCCAAATAAATGAATCTGATCATAGGCCAGCAGCACCGCCATCAGAATACAAACATTAACAATCGAATAAAGCACAAACCAGAACACCACGCGGAAAACGGACTGGTGTGTGTCGGGATATATTTTGGCAATGATAATAGCGATGATCTGATTGATGTGATTGGCTATCAGGCAGAGTATAAGGTTAATAAAGCTCCCGCCAAGGAAAACCCGCAGGTCCGAAAAGTAAATGCTTCCCCACATCAGGTAACCTACCACCGGAACCAGCCAGGGGATCACCAATACAAGAATGAAGAAGTTTAGACGGTTTTTTCGAAGCGTATCAAAATACTTATCGAAATACCTGAACCGGATTCGCATCATAGTAAAAACAAGAACAGCAAAAATAGGAACGCGGGGAATCCGGCAGAAACGGAACGGCTGTCAATTGTATAAAAAAAGTGCTGAAATGTCACTAATCTCCTTCCAAACTGCTTACATGCGACATTCAGGTAAACTATTGGTGAAAATGGCGATACATACAGATCATCCATCAAAAAGTGTAATACAGATACCAAATCTTACAGTACGGATAATATCTGTTTCCCACCGCAACAATTGCGAGCGAATTTTGTGTCATTCTAATAGCCAGGGCATTACCCTAAAATCAATTTAACTTTTATCTATTAAGCCATGAAAACAACTTTAATGAATCCATTCTCCTGGACAGCCGAACCCGCCGACGTTGACAATGCTCACCTCATTGCAGTGCACATGCACGGCAAGATCTTGTGGGTTTCTGCACAAGAGATCACGTTTCTGGAAGGGGAAGGGAACTACACTTACATTCATACGCGTCAGGGCAAGAAATACCTGGTGTCCAAAACGCTGAAAGTAGTGGTGGAGATTTTGAATGTCGATTTTATCCGGATCCACAAATCATACATTGTTAATCCAATGTACATTACGGCACAAATCGAACCTGACACGCTGTTGCTAAGCTGCGGACGGAAGGTGCCCATTGCAAGAAGAAGAATGCGTGAAATCCATGAAATGCTTGCGGGTGAATCCCTGGCAGCGTAAGGATTATATAGAAGGAAGCCCCGGATCTGCAAAGATCCGGGGCTTTTTTGTTTCCCGTCGAGCGGGCACGGATATTTAACGTCTTGCCGAAACACTTAACACGGCATCGATTATGGCTAAGAAAGCAAAGAAAAAAGGCGGCACAAAAGCGAAGACCAGCGGCAAGAAAAAGAACAAACTAGGCGTTAAAAACTCCCTTGTCAACAACATCAACGCCCGAAAGAAAAAAGGAACCTCCCGCCCCAAAAGCAAAAAAACAGTCAGCAAGAAGTCCTATACCAAGATGAAAAAGAACTGGGGTAAGGGAAAGAAGACTCGGAAGTAGGGTTACTAAGTGTATTTTCTTGGGTTAATGTATTTTAACCCAGACACTTTTCCGAAATCCGAATCATTATCCGAAAGCAGGATCAGGTCGCTTGTTAATGCGGTCGCAGCAATGATTGCATCGGGAATTTTGATCCTATAAGCTTTTCGTATTTCAATCGTCTTTTGCACGATATCCTCGGCAATGCCAAATTCATTGGAAATTTGTAGGAACTGCTTTATAAACTGGGCGAGATGATCGCTTTTTGGGGCAAAGCCTAATAATTCAATCCGGGATATAACGGAGATTTGGGCGTCGCCTGCATCTATTATCGAATCGATCAGATCAAGACCATTCTCGGAAAGTTCTTCGGTTAAATATTTTGTAACAACATTCGTGTCAATCAGATATCTCTTTCCCATTCATTCCTGATATTGTCGAAGTAGCTTTGGATTTCTCTTTTGTCGGCATCTTTCCAGGCACCTCTCAATTGCGTAGAAGGGCGCGCCATTGATTTTTTTTCTTCTTCCGCGACCTCATCTGTAAAAGTTACAAAAACTTTGACACGCTGTTTAACGGCCGGTTTCTCTTTCAGGATGATCTGTCCGTTTTCATAAATCCCTTCAACTGCGGTAAGCATAATCTTTTAGTTTTATAATCAAATATAAACATTTCGGGTAACAAATGTTCCTCTAAATGGTTTTACGAAACCACATTCTCCGGTTCTTCGTGCATGTAGCTTTCGAGGTTGTTGGCGACCATTTGGAGGAGTCGCTTTCTGGCTTCGAATGTGGCCCAGGCAACGTGAGGGGTGATGATGCAGTTGGGGGCGGATAGGAGGGGATTGTCGGCTTTTGGTGGTTCTGTTGACAATACGTCGAGTCCGGCTCCGGCAATGATGCCGTTTTTTAGTGCTTCTGCAAGGTCATGCTCCTGGATAAGCGGGCCGCGCCCGGTGTTGAGAATGATAGCATTACGCTTCATGCGGGCGAGCCGCTCTCTGTTGACGATCTCTTTGGTTTCGTCGGTTAAAGGGCAATGCAGGCTTACTACATCACTTTTTTTAAAAACTTCTTCCAGCGAAACCATTTCAACTCCTTCCGTTGGCGTGGGATGCTTCCTATATGCAATCACATTCATCCCGAATGCCAGCGCAATTTTCGCAACCTGTGATCCAATGTCTCCCAAGCCGATCAATCCCATTGTTTTTCCTGCCAGTTCGGTTAACGGTGTTTTCCAATAACAAAAATCCGGTGAGGCCACCCAATCACCTGCAAACACACTCTGACTATGCAGCTCGGCATGGTTCACAACCGCCAGGAGCAATGCAAATGTCTGCTGCGCCACGGAAGCAGGGCCATATGCCTTCACATTGGTAACTGTAATGTTGTGTTTTCTGGCCGCATTGATATCGATATTATTATACCCCGTCGCCATTACACCAATGTATTTCAATTTCGGCAGTTGATCCAGGATCGCTTCTGTCAGCACGACTTTATTTACCAAAAGCGCCTCCGCTTCCTTCGCCCGTCCGATAATTTCCTCTTCACCAGAGCGGTCATAAATATCGACATGCCCCAGCTTATGGATCGGTGCCCAGTCCAGGTCACCAGGATTAAGGGTATAGCCGTCAAGAATTACGATGTTCATGCTAATCTATTGAATTATAAACGTTTATGAATTGAATTTTGAAATTACATAACTTCTATTTTGAAATTACATAGAATCCATTTTGAAATAACATAAAAAAACCTCCCCGAAACAAGGCTCGGGGAGGTTTCGTTTTTTTATTAAAAAAGCTTTAATTCTTCGGATCGGTGGTGACTTTTCCGGCGCCAGTTCCTTGCATTTGCATGGGGTTAGGCGTCTTTTTGAGTTGCTGCTGCTTGAAGATCTGGAACCTTGTGGGCGCAGCTACGCGCGGGAAGGCGTTGTTTTCTGTATCAATATCTGCGATTTGCTGGTATGGGTCCAATGTCCATTGCACGACTTTCTTTTTGGTGGAAATCACCTTATTAATCTTTGCGTCGTTGAAGCGCCAGATTTCTGCGGGGAATACGGCCACAGAATCAGTGCCGTCCTCAAAACCCATTTTCACGATCACCGGCATGGGCAATCCGCCTTTGTTTTTGATAGAAAGGGTGTAAAAATTGCTGTTTTCCTGGATCAGCGCCTTTTCATTGTCCGAAAGTGTCGCCAGATATTGGTTGTATTTCTGTTTGTCCGCTTCCGTAACCTTGAATGGATCATAGCGGTTGTAGAAGTCGGCCATGGTGGAATCCTGTGCAACAACGGTTTCGCCTTTGGTTTTGGCATCCTGCATTTTACTCATTGTCTGCTGCTTACGCGCGGCTTCTTTACGCGCGATTTCCTTTTCAATTTCCGGATTCTGGGTATCAATGCTAAACCAATCCACGCTTACAAGGTCCTGATCCACAGCTTCGGTTCCATAAAACCAGCCTTTCCAGAACCAGTCCAGATCCACGCCTGAGGCATCTTCCATGGTGCGGAAAAAGTCGGCTGGGGATGGACTTTTAAATCTCCATCTTGTTGCATATTCTTTGAATGCATGGTCGAACAATTCACGGCCCATAACGGTTTCGCGGAGAATGTTCAGCGCAGTTGCTGGTTTCGCGTAAGCATTTGGTCCCAAGCCTATTACGTTTTCTGCGGAGGCCATAATAGGCGTCAGCACAGACTTGTCAGACGACATATAATCTGTGATCTGGTTAGGCTCACCGCGGCGGGTAGGGAAGTTGTAATCCCACTCTTTCTCAGCCAGATATTGGCAGAATGTATTCAAGCCTTCGTCCATCCAAGCCCATTGACGTTCATCGGAATTCACGATCATAGGAAAGAAGTTGTGCCCTACTTCATGGATAATCACCCCGATCATGCCATATTTTACAGCCTCGCTGTAAGTCCCATCTTCCTCAGGACGGCCGCCGTTGAAGCTGATCATCGGATATTCCATCCCGCCTCCTGCAACGCCATGGCATGAGATTGCAACTGGGTAAGGATATTCAAATGTGCGCGCGCCGTAAGATTTCAATGTGTGCGCAACGGCACGGGTCGAATATTGCTCCCAAAGCGGATTCCCTTCTTTTGGATAAATAGACATGCACCAGATCTTGCGGCCGCTTTTGTAAACATCGGTTTGCATGGCATCCCAGATGAATTTGCGGCTGCTGGCAAATGCAAAATCACGTACATTATCTGCTTTGTAAATCCACGTTTTCTTGCCTGGATTCTTATTTTCGCGTTTTTCTGCTTTTTCTGCTTCGGCTTGGGTAACGATCAAAACGGGCGTTTTGGAAGTTTCAGCTTGTTTCAAACGTTGCTTTTGGGTTGCCGTAAGCACTTGTGCATAATTTTGGCATTCGCCGCTGGCTGCCACCACGTGATCGGCGGGAGCGGTGATGGCCACTTTATAATTTCCAAAGATCAATGCAAACTCACCTTGTCCTAAAAATTGCTTGTGGTTCCAGCCATTAATGTCGTCGTAAGGCGCCAGGCGTGGGAACCAGTGGGCGATGAAATAGTTAGCATTGCCGTCTTTCGGGAAAAACTCGTAACCGCTGCGTCCGTAATATTCGGTAACATTATAAGTCCAGTCCACACCAAAAACATAGCTTGTGCCGGACTTCAATGTCATCGGCAAATCAATGCGCATCATGGTTCCGTTGATCGTGTAAGGCAATACTTTTCCCGCTTTGTCCTTTACTGAACCTATTTTATAACCATATTCAACATTCGGGTCAAGGGATGAGCCGCGGCCGTTGTTTAATGCTGCCAGCTGCGCTGTTGACATTCCTTTTTCACTTACCGAGCCTGTTCTGGAAGTGGCACCGATTCCGTCTTTTTTGAAAAGATTTTGGTCAAGTTGCAGCCAGATGTATTTCAGGTCGTCCGGGGAGTTGTTGAAGAATGTAATGGTTTCAGAGCCGATGATTTTTCTTTTATCATCATCCAGTTCCACTTTAATGTCATAATCAGCGCGGTTCTGCCAGTATTCACGTCCCGGCGCACCAGATGCTGCCCGGGTTGAATTCGGTGTTGGAAGCATTGTGCCCAATTGTTCAAAACGATCGTTCGCTTTGTAATTGGGATTTGGAGGAAGTTGCTGCGCCATGGCAGAAACCGTAATAAGCAAAATCAGTAACGGGAGAAGTGCTCTTTTCATATTAGTTGGTTATTGAGAATAATGCAGGTTATTTAGGCTAAAAGGCTGTGCAGGAATTCGTTATTAATGATCAGTGAAAGCGACATGCCGACGATAATGCCGGATAAAATATGGATCCAGCTCAGGCGCTGGACACGAAGGATCTCGATCATGAAAAATGCAATGGACAAAATGACAAAAACGATGATCAGTTGACCCAGTTCCAGTCCAACATTAAAGCCCAGCAACGGACTCACAATGTCTGCTTCTTTTCCTAGTAATGACCTCAGATAATTGGAAAAGCCCAATCCGTGGATCAATCCAAAAAACAATGCGAGCGGATAACGAACCTTTGAAGCTTTCTCATGCTGGCTGAAAGACGCTTTTGGAACAACATAAAAGAAATTAAGGACGGCCGTAATAACAATGGTAACCGGAATGAGCAGCTCAATCCAGTCCGGGTTCACATTCACAAAACCCAATGTGGAAAGCGCGAGCGTAATGGAATGGCCGATAGTAAAAGCAGTAACCAAAACGATCACTTTTTTCCAGTCGATGAGCGTGTATACTGTACAAAGCGCCATAATGAAAAGGATATGGTCGTAGCCAAGGGAATCGGTAATGTGGGTGAAACCTAGTTGTAGGTAAGCCTGGAATTCGGACATTAAATCGTATTAAAATGTATTCGTATTTGAAAAAATACTTGTCAAGACAAAAAAGCGAATTCGAATATATTCTATTCGTCTCATTATTACAAGATGAAAGCTAATTACGAGTGCCTTAGCGACCTTTACCAAAACATCGGGCACAAAAAAAAGACCGGAAGCATCTGCCCCCGGCCTTTCGAAATTCTGACACCAATTATATAAGACTATTATTTCTGAATTTCGTAGTTGGCATTCTGTGGATCCCAGTTAGCCCATTTGTCAGTCCAGTCGGTTGTTCCGAATGCACCAACGACTGTGTTTGCTTCGAATCCTGCTGGCAATGTTGCGCCGCCGGTCAATAAAGCAGAACCTGTCGTTGGCAAAAGACCTGGCTTAGCAGTGATTGAGTTGTAACCAGTTGACAGTTTAAGATCAGCAACAGCAGCCACTTTGTTTTTGCTAGCAGCAGGAGCGAAAAGCGCCAATGTAGTGCCTTCGATCACACCTTCTTTCGGAGTTCCAGTTATAGCCACTGTATTTCCGTCCATTTTGATTTTTCCGGTTGTAAAGTTGGCGATTGTGGTTTCATCCTGAATCCTTACTGCGGAACGTGGCCATTCACCAGTCACCAATGTGTTATAAACCGAGATCGCAGAGTTTCTTCTGATACGCATAGCAGAAGCAAATTTCGCGTTAGGCGTTCCGCTTGCCATAGCGATCGTAACATTGGCAAATTTAGCCGAAGTCTGAGGCGTTGCGGGCGAGCCCGCAGCGTCATTGTCAGACTCAAAGCCATTTGAATCACCAGCCTGATCCGCTACCGCCGGGTCACGAAGGATAAAACCGTATTGAATGTTTCCTGAAAATCCATTGTCTGTATCGAAATCATCGTCCAGACCGCGGTAAGCGATCAAATGTTTTGCATTAACAGCTCCACCAAACCATTCGTAAGAATCGTCGCCTGAGTAAGAAACCTGCACATAATCAACCTCTGTTCCTGAACCCACGCCACCGAATGTAAGACCATTGATCTCTTTATCTGTTTCGTAAGCGATACCAGCGAACTCGATACGTACATATTTAAGCTGTCCTGAATTGTCAGCTGCGTCTGTTCCGCCAAATTTAGACTGGTTTTCTCCTTCAATTACCGCGTCTGGCTTGTTAACCGGCGCTTTTCCAAGGATGATCAATCCACCCCAGTCACCTGCTTTACGCTGTCCGGCTGGTTTGTTTGAAGTAAAGATGATAGGCTTGTCAGGTGTTCCTACTGCTACGATTTTCGCGCCTGGCAAAACGATCAGAGAGCCTTTTTGAACTCCGTCCCCTTTGATAATGGTTCCTGGCTCGATATTCAATGTTACGCCGGATTCAACATAAACAAATCCTGAAAGCAGATATTGGTTGGAAGCAGACCACGTGGTGTTGGCGGTAATTCTGCCTGAGATGGTTTTCATTTCTCCTACCGGCGTTACAATGATATCATCGTCATCTTCTTCGTCATCGTTCGTGCAAGAGAAAGACCCGAACATTGTAAGCCCTAACATCAGCAAGCTCAAAAGTTTACCTGTGTTTTTCATAAATTCAATTGTTTGTTTTTCTGTTTTAAAGTACTCTGGTGATAAAAAGAGCCGGTTTACGACTTGTGGTTATTAAAATTTGTAATTGATTCCGATGGTTGAGTAGCTGCCTCTGCGGTAACTCTGGTACGACTCATCCACGCTGGTGATTTTTTGATCCTGGTTGCTATCCTGGATCAGGCGGAAGCGCTGGTTAAGCAGATCCTGGATTCCCAATTTGATTTCAAGATGTTCTCCCAAAGCCTTCACAATGTTTAAATCGATCACGTTTCTTGCCATTTCATAAACGGTTGGCTGTAAATCGCGGTCACCCACAAGGAAGATCCGGCGTCCTACGACATTGTAAAGTGCATTCACCTGCCAGCCGCGGTTCACATCGTTGTAATAAACTCCTGCATTGATCAGGTAAGGCGATTGTCCTTGAAGCTGGCGGTCATTTTCTTGTCCTGCGAAGCCTGTTAACACATTGCTATTGATCACAGATGCATTTAGCAAAACGCTCAGGTTGTCTACGAATGGAGAAACAGTCAGGTTTTTAAGGGATTTGCGCAGCTCAATTTCAGCACCATAAGTGTAAGCCGATTTTGCATTATCCACATAGAATGAGACGCCTGAACCTGCGTAGCGGATACGTGTTTCGATCGGGTTAACAAAGTGCTTGTAGAATGCCGCAACCGAAATCATTTCGCCTTCTTTTGGATAGAACTCGTAACGCAGGTCGACGTTCTGGATCGAAGGCGTTTTCAAATTCGGGTTACCAACGCGGGACACATCGAAGTTAAAGTCATAGTAAGTAAATGGCGCCAGTTCGCGGAACTCAGGGCGATTTACAGAAACCGAGTAAGCCAATCTTACCAGCGATTTTTCAGTGAAGTTGTAAGCCAGGTTAGCCGAAGGCAGGAAGCGGAAAATCGGGTTGTTCACGCGGATACGTTCGCCGCTACCACGCTGTCTGCTTTGCAGTTTCTGAATGTTGTTCTCGATACGCAGACCAACAGACACATTGAATTTTTTAGTAAAAGGAATGTAAGAACCCACATAACCTGCCATTAATGTGTTTTGGGCGGTATACTTATCATCTGTGTTGGTTCTTTCTGCGTAGTAAAGCTGATCTCTTCCAATGTTTTGTGAATCAAAAAGCTGAGCTGGTGCCTGGCTTAGCAATTCTTGTGAAGCATTGCCTGAGTTGGTCAAATTGAACCATCTTGCTTTGAATGCTCTGTCCTTCATTTCACCGTAAGCACCTGCACGAAGTTTGATCTGCATACTTTCGTCATCTTCGTAAGCGCTGCGTTCGAAACGGTGTTCAAGATCGGCGCGGAAAGAGCTCGTGTATTCGGTTAGTTCAGAATAAAATCTCGCTCCTCTTGTTAAGCTGGCGTTGCTTCCCGGAACAAGTTCCACCTGGAAAGGGCCGGTTGAACCTATCGGACGGGTTGAAATAAAGCGGCGATAATCCGGTTCGCTGCGGATGGTCGTTCCCAATGCGCCCAGCCATTTCAATGTTGTATGTGCGCCCAGCTCGTGCGTTCCGCCTAACTGGCCAGAGTAAATGCTTTTGGACTCGTAACGGAATGCGTAGTTCTGCACTTCAACATCATTGTCTGTATTGTAACCCTGACGGAAGTTGGTCTCTTTATTAGAAAGCTGGTTGAACAGGTTTCTGAATTCGATCTTGTGATTCGGATTAATGATCAATGCCCAGTTAGACATCACGCCCAGGCGGACATTGTTTTGATACAATTCATCCTGATACGAGCTTTGAATGTCTGATTTCTGTTTTTCAGTATTAAAGCTCAGATAACGGAATTGTGTTGTTGGTAAAAACTGGTGTGTAGATGAATAGTTGACATTATTGAATGTGGTCAACTTCATGTTCCCAAGCTCGAACTTGTGGTTGTAACCCAGTGAAGCGCGAAGGTCAGGCGTTACTGATTTTGATTTCAGATCATAAAACTCCGGCAGGTTGCGGAATGCGTTCAATGTTGCGTCCGAAGGCCCGTTTTCGTTTTGCAATCTTTTTGTCGAAGGGAAACCGTTTGGAAGTGCTCTGTCCGGTGCACCGAAACCAGTCCAGTCCAATGATGAGCCTTTGTAATCAAGCACATTTTGGAATGTTGTGTTTCCGCGGTAACCGCCCGTTAAGCTGAATGTAAATCCGTTGTCGTCGGGGATTGTTTTTGTATAAATTTTGATAATTCCACCTGCAAATTCACCTGGCAATTCAGGTGCACCGGATTTGTAGATCATCATCCGGTCAATGGCTGTGCTTGGAATCAGGTCAAATGAGAAAGATTTAACGTCAACCTCGGTTGAAGGCGTGATCGCATCATTCAACATTACGGTGTTGTAACGCTCGTTCAAACCGCGGATAATTACGAAGCGGTCGTCCTGAATAGAAACACCCGGCACGCGGCGAACCACTTGTGAAGCGTCACGATCCTGGGATTTCTGGATCTGCTGGGCAGAAATACCAACGGCGATTTGCTCGGCCTGCTTGATTTCGGTGATAACGGAAACGTCGGTGAAGGATTGACGTTGTCCTACGATCTTAACCTCTTCCAGGTTCGCCACATCTTCCTCAATGGTTGTGTTGATGAGGACCGCCTGATTTGGATAAACTTCAATTGCAATTTCTTTCGGCTTGTAAGAAACGTAGCTTACGATAACCGTTTGCTTTCCTGTGGGGATATTCTGAATGTCGAAATTTCCTTCAACATCTGTTGCTGTTCCGATGGGTGGAGTGGAACCTTTTAAAACAACGCTGGCTCCGATGACAGCTTCTTTGGTCTTGTAATCAACAATGTTCCCCTTAATCGAACCCGTTTGAGCGTATACCAACGTGGTAGTGAAGAGGAAAAATAAGAGAGAGGTAATTTTTAAGTTCATGTCTTGTGTCAGAATTATTTTCTGATACAAAAGTAGACTGCCAATATTACCTCAATGTTACCCCCATGTTATGGCTCAGTTATTTCGGAATGTGGTTTTTCGTTTAAAATCAAGCACTTACTCAATAATCCCGTTTCCTTTTCCGGCTTCAAAGTCTTCCAGGTCGTAAACGAAGCCATTGATGACCGCATACTTCACTACGGCGCCTTTTTTGAGGATAAATGTTGCTGTATTGCCTAATCCAGGCGTTCCGGAAGGAGCAGCTTGCCCGCTTCTGAGGACATGCAATGGCGTTGTTGTAAAGTAAAGACCGAGGGCGCGGGTGTTGCTGTCGGATGCAAGACGGACGTAGGTGTAACCTTGTTTGAGCAGACTTAATGCATTGAGTTTACTGACCTCGCTTACATTCTTATATGTCGTGGGATATACCTTGCCTTTTTCAATGGTTAATCCTTTTGCATCAATTTCTTCACTGCCGAATTGCGGATGCAGGTCGCCGAAGTCCTCGATTTTGCTGTAATAAAAGAATTTGGTTGCATTGGAATAGCTTACTTCATTCCTGTTAATGCCCAGATCCGCCAGAAACGACTTCCCGGATTGCTTAACTGTTGCATTGCGCACCACGAGATCATAAACCCATCTTCCGTTTTCAGGGATTTTGTAATAATCGTCGCGTTTTTCTTTGGTAAGGGAATTGTCAGCGATTTTGTCCAATGCCGAAAGGATCGCCATGAAATTGAGCTTCCTTATATATTGTTTTTCTGGATCGCCCACATAACCACCGGATTCGATCAGGACCAATGTGGTTCCCCATTTCTGAACATTATCACCAAAGCCACGAGGTTCATGATCGTCGGAATACCGTGCAACCTGACCCGGAATGTATTTTTGCAAAACCTTATTCATGCCCACGATCAGCTGCATGGAACGCTCGCGGACGGGGTTGATATTCAGCTCGTAATCATAGGAAGTCGCCAGGAAAGAAATGGTCGCAACCTTGGCGCTTCTGCCAGCCGAATAGCGTGGGCTCTGATCGTGGAGGTTGAAGCCGTAATCGGGTTTCAGTTGATCCACCAAACCTTTCAGCACCACTGCTTCGGGCGTTTGCCGGGAAGCGGCATCCCGGTTCATGTCGATGCCCTGCATGGTGCGGCGCTGGTAACGTTCGGCGCCGTCGGGGTTGAGCATGGGGACAAAATACAATGTTGTTTTTTCGAGCAACTCTTTCCGGAAATCGTCGAAACCATCGTTTTTGCCTTCCAAAAAATTAAATATGTCAAAGCTCGCCATTGTTGCAGTAGGCTCATCGCCATGCATTTGAGTCCATAGGAGCACTTTTTTCTTGCCCGTGCCGACTTTGATCATTTGTAACGTCCTGCCTTCAAACGACTGGCCGACAGTTTCGATCTTATAGAGTGGGTTACCCTGGCGCTTGGCGATGAGCGGAAGAATGTCTTTTTGTTTAAATCGGCGCTGTGTTAATGTGGTCTCGCGGTAAGTGTCGTGCACTTTAAAAAGCCGGTTCGGCAGCTCGTCAGACTGTGCCTGGGATGTAACGGTGGTCAAGGTAATTAGAAAGAAAAATAGTTGTGAAATGATAATGCGCATGATCGTACAAAGCCGTTTTGTAATCGCAATGTACAAGAATTTTCTAAGCAAATTTTAATGTAATATTTGTTCGTATGCTTTCTGCTTTTAGCAAATATTACTTACATTTGTGCATGTTTAAAGCTGAAACAAATCATCATTTTCATCAAGGCCATCTGGCTTTCGGACGTCTTGGGTGATGTGTTTTTGCAAGTAGTGTTGTAATAAGGTTGAATACATAGTATCCCAGAAGCCCGATTTTCAAAATCGGGCTTTTTTTGTTTTGCCTCAAATCACATTGGATGAAAACAGTCATTATTAAATACAATGCAGGCAATGTGCAGTCGGTCATGTACGCCCTCGACCGCATTGGCGCAAGTTACCTGTACACCGACGATGTTGAAGAAATCCGGTCGGCGGATAAGGTCATTTTCCCAGGTGTGGGCGAGGCCAGCACAACGATGAACTACTTGCGCAAAGTGGGCTTGGATAAAGTCATCCCGACATTGAAGCAGCCTTTTTTCGGAACTTGTATCGGCATGCAGCTGATGTGCCGGTTTTCGGAGGAAAATAACACGGAATGCATGGGGATCTTCGATGTGGACGTAAAACGGTTCCCTGCAACACCGGACTTAAAGGTGCCGCATATGGGCTGGAACAACATTACGGGTTATAAAACTCCGCTTACCACGGGTTTGCCCGACAATGCTTATGTTTACTTCGTGCATAGTTATGCCGCGCCGGTTTGCGAGTACACAGTTGCCAGCTGCGAATATGTGCTTCCGTTCAGTGCTATGCTGCATAGGGACAACTTTTATGCAGCGCAATTTCACTGCGAAATCAGCGGCGACGCGGGGCAGCAGATCCTGAAAAACTTTTTAGACATTGTTTAAACCCTTTGAAATGATTGAAATAATACCAGCCATTGACCTGATCGAAGGAAAATGCGTGCGCCTTACCCAGGGCGACTACGGACAAAAAACCATTTACAATGAAAACCCGCTCGAAGTAGCGATGCAATTTCAGGATGCCGGACTGAAACGTTTACACCTGGTGGATCTGGACGGAGCGAAAGCGAAAAAAGTTGTGAACTGGAAAGTTTTGGAAAAAATTGCTTCAAAAACTTCGTTGCACGTTGATTTTGGCGGAGGCGTTCAGTCGGACGAGGATTTGAAAGCAGTGTTCGAAAGTGGCGCAAAACAAGCTACCGGCGGTAGCATTGCAGTTAAGAATCCTGAGCTTTTTTTGAACTGGCTTTCTGTTTACGGGGGCGAAAAGATCATTCTCGGAGCCGATGCGAAGAAAGAGAAAGTGGCAGTAAGCGGCTGGGAAGAGGGGACGGAGATCTGGGTTTACGATTTTGTGGAGAATTATGTTGATAAAGGTGTTAAATACACGATCAGCACGGATGTAGCGAAGGATGGTTTGCTGCAAGGACCGTCGTTTGACCTATATAAAAATTTGCAGGACAAATGTCCCGACCTGAAAATCATCGCTAGCGGCGGAATAAGTGGGTTGGCAGATGTGGAAAAGCTGGCAGAAATGAACATTTACGGTGTGATCATCGGGAAAGCGATTTACGAAAACCGGATCAAGCTGAGCGAGTTACAGCGTTTTTTGAATTAAAAATATGCTAACAAAACGAATCATTCCCTGTCTGGATGTAAAGGACGGGCGAACAGTGAAGGGCGTTAATTTCGTCAATCTTCGCGACGCGGGCGACGCGGTGGAATTAGGAGCATTATACGCGGCCCACGGCGCGGACGAGCTGGTTTACCTGGACATTACGGCCACGGTTGACGGCCGTTCCACATTCATTGATCTTGTGCGGAAAGTGGCGCACACCATTAACATTCCATTTACGGTAGGCGGAGGGATTTCCTCTATTGCGGACGTTTCTGCATTGCTGCATGCGGGTGCGGATAAGGTTTCGATCAATTCGGCGGCGGTAAAAAATCCGGATCTCATCAACGAGCTTTCGCTGGAATTTGGAAGCCAGTGCATTGTGGTTGCGATTGACACGCGTTACATTGAAACGGAAAACGGGCAGGAGCACATTGTCCACACGCATGGCGGGCGCAAGCCAACCGAACTCCGGACCATTCCCTGGGCAAAAGAAGTGGAAGACCGTGGTGCCGGCGAAATTTTACTGACTTCGATGGACACCGACGGAACCAAGGCTGGTTTCGCTTTGGAGCTTACGGCAACCATCAGCGGAAATGCGAACATTCCGGTGATCGCTTCCGGTGGGGCGGGAAATATGGAGCACTTTTACGATGTTTTTACTGCCGGAAAAGCCGATGCGGGCCTGGCGGCAAGCATTTTCCACTTTCGGGAGATTGATATTCCGGATCTGAAAAAATACCTCCATGATAAAAACCTGCCTATGCGTATGACGCGCTGAGGCGGGAGGTTTGTCAACTATTACCGGCAACATTCTTTAAAATAGCCGGAAAGAATGCAACTTTGTCCAAATGACTAAACTACAATGAGCGAGACTTTTTCAACTATTGACTTTAATAAATCCCCGGACGGGCTTATACCGGCTATTATTCAGGATATCAACACCAACAAAGTGCTGATGCTCGGTTACATGAGCCAGGAAGCACTTGAAAGAACGAAGGAACTGGGGACCGTGACGTTTTTCAGCCGCAGCAAGCAGAGGCTCTGGACGAAGGGTGAAACTTCCGGCAACTTCCTTTTTGTGAACGAGATAGCCGCTGATTGCGATGGGGATACCATTCTTATCAAGGCGACTCCCGCTGGCCCAACCTGCCACACCGGAGCAGATACATGCTTTGGGGAAAAAAATAGTCAGGATACCCGAATCGGGGAAGCATCTTTTCTCAATTACCTGCAAAAGGAAGTGATCCGGGAAAGAAAATTAAACCCCCTTGACGAGTCCTACACCAGCAGCCTGTTTCGTAAGGGGATCAATAAAATAGCGCAGAAGGTGGGAGAAGAGGCCGTGGAAGTTGTGATTGAATCCAAGGACGACGATGCGGATCTTTTCAAAAATGAAGTATCCGATTTGCTTTTTCACCTGCTCGTCCTTTTGGAGCAGAAAAACATTGACTTAGATGAGGTAATTAGCGTACTTCGTAGCCGTCATCAATAAAAATAACCTGCTTATGAAATTAATAATACGTCTGTTAATCAGTACATTAGCAATTTTACTTGCTGCCAAGTTAATTCCGGGAGTTGTTGTAGCGAGCACAACCACCGCCATTATTGTGGCTATTGTGCTGGGGATTTTAAACACATTTTTGAAACCCGTATTGCAGATTCTCGCACTGCCGATCACGATCATGACATTGGGACTATTCTATTTTGTTGTGAACGTTTTCATCATTTACCTTGCCACCTATCTTGTTTCCGGGTTTTCTATAGACGGGTTCATTCCCGCACTGCTTTTCGGTTTCGTCGTTTCTATCATTTCAGGTATTCTTGGTATGTTTTTGGATTAGTGTCAAGTCCAGCTCCGTAAGAGCCTTAAATTGATACACATGATTGAAAACTACTGCTTATGCTTAGTCAACTAGAGGAAATTAAGGACACGCTTTTTAAGTACTTCGAGACCCGTATCGATCTTTTTAAAATCGAAACAAGGGACAAGATCGAACGTGCGGTTGTAATGGGGCTTTATGGCGCCATTCTGCTTTGTATCGCGCTTACAGTGCTTATATTGATGGTAATTCTACTTGGGACGTTCCTGAACAAATGGCTCGACAGCGATTACCTAGGCTATCTGATTCTGTTGGGCGTGTTCATTTTAAAACTGGTAATCTGGATTGTCTTCAAAGAAAAGCTGATTCAGTTTATCCGTGGAACTATCGTTCGTTTTGTCAAAATAAAAGAGGATTAACACTTTTGAAATAGTATTTTGGGGAAAAATTCACTCAAATTGCTATTTTTGGGTTCCTTTTGAAAATTTCTCAGGTTCATCATTAAACTAAAAATGAAATGAGTGCTTCAATAGATTCTTCCGTAAAGATCACCAAACCATTCTCATCTGATACGGATAAGGATAAGCAAGACCTACTGCTCGATGCGGATTTATATAAGGACAAGCTTGAATTACAGTGGAGCGGTTTGAAAACGAACGCTACTGAATATGGAAAGAAAGCATTGATCATCGGCGGTGTGGTGGCAACCACATATGTTGTAATGAATGCAATTTTACCAAAAAATAAGAAAGACGAAAGGGCGGCAGAGGAAGAGGCTGAGGCATATGAGCGAGCTCAGGCATTCAAGGCAGGAGAGGCTAAACAGAAAAGCAAATTTGCGGTTGGAGCAGCCGTTCAAAGTTTAGCCTGGACGTTGGCAGTAGGGTGGGCGCGCCAGAAGCTTAAACATTTAATTGCAGATGATAGAAAAATCGAATGAAAACAGCGAATCATAAAATCGCAGACCTCCTTTCAGCAAGAAAAATAGAGAAAAGGAAATCGTTTGCTGTTCTCTTGGATCCTGACAAAATTAATTTTTCAACATTTCCGAAATTCCTGGAATTCGCGGTTGAGCATGGCGTTGACTTTTTTTTCGTAGGAGGCAGCCTCATTACCAATTACGCGATTGACCAGCTTATTGCCGCTATACACCAGCACACGAACATTCCTGCTATCCTTTTCCCCGGAAGCAGCCTTCACATTGATCCTTCCGCCGACGCGGTCCTATTCCTTTCCCTGATTTCAGGCCGTAACCCGGAACTTCTTATTGGTCAGCATGTTATAGCGGCGCCGTTGTTGAAGAGAAGCGGAATTGAAGTTTTGCCTACTGGTTATCTATTAATCGAAAGCGGAAAGCTCACAACCGTTTCATATATCAGTAATACGACACCTTTACCAAGGGACAAGCCTGGCATTGTAGCTTGTACAGCATTAGCGGGGGAATTTTTGGGCCTCAAACTCATGTTCCTGGACGCCGGCAGCGGCGCACAATTCCCGGTTACATCCGAAACCATCAGAGCTGTCCGTGAAACCGTGGACACACCCATCATCGTAGGCGGCGGCATCGATTCGTATGAAAAAGCGGATGCCGCACTGGGCGCGGGAGCCGACGTAATTGTAGTCGGTAACGGAATAGAACAAAACCCGGACCTGCTTCCCGAAGTTGCAGCCTGCGTAAAGGCTTTCAATAGGAAAACAGAAAGCGTTTAAGGAAACAATAGGAGATTTTATTGTACAAAATAAAGGGATTTGGGTGTTTTCTAAGGAAATTTTAAGTTCTTGGAAAAATACAATAGCAAACGTTAGGAACATTCGATTTAATCCTGCTACATTTGTATCGAACCTTAATTACACCCAAGAAATGAAAAAAATATTTGCACTTGCGTTCGTTGCCGGGATGGTAACTTTCGCTGCTTGTACTAGCAAACCAGCTGACGAATCTGCTGATACTACTGCTGTAACTGTTGAAACTCCTGCTGTTGATACTGCAATGGTTGATACAATGGCAACAGATTCAGTTGCTGCTGATTCAGTTAAGTAATTAGACGTACAAGTCGAAATTCGTGAAAAGCGCTATGAAAATAGCGCTTTTCTTTTTTTATTTAAGGAATGAAAAACATATCCTTCGGCCTCCATGTTCCCCAGGCGGCAATCGCATATTGCGAGGAGTTACACCAGGTTTATAAGTTTGATTTCTTTCTCTCCCGGCCCCGCCGCACCAGATTGGGCGATTTTACAGTTCGTCCGCGCTGCACTCCCAGAATAACGGTTAATGTTAATCTCAATCCCTACAACTTTCTGATCACGTATCTACACGAAGTGGCACATTGCGTGGTGCATTTGAATTATAAAGTACGGCTGAGAAAGCGTGTTGCGCCGCATGGAGTGGAATGGAAGCAGGAGTTTAGTAAATTGTTGCAGCCTGTCCTGAACGAAAATCATTTTCCGGCAGATATTCTTGATGCATTAATACGTTATGCTAAGAACCCGAAGGCGTCAACAGGCGGTGACCTGATTCTGTATAATGCAATCCGCAAATACGACATTCAGGAGCTGAATGCATCAAGGATAGCATTGTTTCAGCTTCATGAAGGAAGTAATTTCGTGTTTCAGAACAGGTTATTCGTCCGTGGATCGCTCAGGAGGACACGTGTGCTTTGCACGGACAAAGCTTCCCAGCGTCTTTACACCATTCCAGCCCATGCATTGGTTGAAGCATGTTAATGTGCGTGATCGCCTGATCCATTCAGTACTCTGCTGTTTGGGATTACTCATTTCTTTTTCTTCAAAAGCACAGGAAAAATCTATACTTTCAAGCGGTAACTGGTTCAAGTTGGCAGTTACAGAAACGGGCATTCACCGTCTGGACGCAGCTTTTTTCAAAAAGCTTGGCATTAATGCATCAGAAATTGATCCCAGACAAATCCAGATTTACAGCCAGCAAGCAGGAATGCTGCCGCAGGCTAATGATGCATTAAAATCCAACGCATTACTGGAAAGTGCGGTTTGGGTTGCAGGGGAGGCCGATGGCAAGTTTGATGGCAACGACGCCGTATATTTCTTTGTCGAAAGCCCGCACGAAATCTTATACGATTCTGCAAAGGCAGAGTTGAAGCATCAGATTAACACATACACCGATTCCAACTATTATTTCCTGACCTATGGACAGCAAAATGGCCTCAGGGTGAAGCCTTTGGCGGCACTTGCTTCTTTGAATGGCAAAGTGATTAATCAGTTTGATGACTATTGGTTTCATGAAACTGAAAAATACAACTTGCTTAAATCAGGCAGGGAATGGTGGGGCGAATATTTGAATAATACGCCGCTTGCCTTCCCTGCGAACATTCCCGGCATTGTTCCGGCGTCGAAAATACAGCTGCGTACTTCTGCGATTGGTGCAGCACAGATCGCCACCAAATTTCTCTGGCAGCTGAATGGCAAGCAAGTAGGAGAGTCTGCCATTGGAACCGTCAGCGCCGGTACTTATGACATCAAAGCACTACGGTCCGATGCAACATTTACAGTAAATGCGGATAATGCGCCAACTGAGGCGTTCAACATCGCTGTAACCTACGAGCGAAACGGGCAGAATTCCGCACAAGGATATTTAAATTACATGGCGTTGCATGTGAAACGACAATTGCGCCGCTACGATAATCAGCAGGTTTACAGATTTTTACCGGAAATTGCTGACACGGTTACCTATGAATTCGCAAATGCAATTCCAGAATGGCAGCTCTGGGATGTGACCAATCCGCAGGTTCCATCGGTCGTGAACCAAAATATCCAGAACAGCACATATTCATTTACAACAAGAGGCGGGAAGCGTAGCAGACAATATATAGGCTTTCTTGCAAGCCAGGCGATTGAGCCGGTCTTTTTGCAAAAAATTGATCCGCAGAACATTATCACCAATGCTACGCCAGACTTCCTGATTGTTACACCCCCGGCATTCAGGCAAGCTGCTGAAAGGCTGGCCGCATTCCGCGAAAGTAATGATGAGCTGGAAACACTGGTTGTGACTACGGACGAGATTTACAATGAATTTGGAGGAGGAAAGCCCGATTTGACCGCGATAAGGGACTTTGTAAAACACCTTTATGATAAGAAGCCTGAGAAGCTGAAATATCTGCTGTTGTTCGGTGATGCAACATTTGATTACAAAAATCTTTTACAAAATCAATCGGAGTCACAGCAGCGGCTTTGGGTGCCGGTTTACGAAAGCAGAGAGTCTTTAAATCCGGTTTACACGTATTCTTCCGATGACTATTTTGGTTTCATGAAGGATGGCGAGGGCGCATGGCTGGAATCAGCTTCTGGTGATCATACGATTGACATCGGGGTAGGAAGACTTCCGGTCAAAACATTGGCTGAGGCGGAGCTCAGTGTGGACAAATTGATCCGCTATGGTTCGTCCGGCCGTGGTTTTGGGAGTTGGCGGAACACCATACAGTTTGTTGCAGACGATGGCGATGGTAACATTCACCAGCGTCACGCGGACGAGCTGGCGACATTGCTTCAAAACGATTTTATGCCTTCACGGGTGTTCATTGATGCATTTCCACAAAATACAGGTGCAGAAGGACAAAAGGCGCCAGCGGTAAATCAGGTGATCAACAAAAAGATCAACGAGGGCACATTAATCCTGAACTACACGGGTCACGGGGGCGTGAGCGGCTGGGCGGAGGAACAGGTCTTGACGCTGGCAGATATGCAATCGGCGCGCGGGATAGATAATTTGCCACTGCTTTTTACAGCGACTTGCGATTTTGGTCGTTACGATGATCCCGGGCTGGTTTCGGGCGCAGAATTGATGGTTTTAAGTCCGAGAGGCGCAGCCATTGGTGCCATCAGCACGACGCGGCCAGTTTATTCCAGCACCAATTTCACGCTTAGCAAAGCATTTTATGAAGCTTTGGTTAACAAAGATCCGAGCCGGAGGTTAGGCGATCTTTTCAAAGAAACCAAAAACAAAGCGCTGGTAGGAAGTCTGAACCGGAATTTTACGTTGCTTGCGGATCCGTCGATGAAGCTCGCCCGGGCTCAGAAAGCAATCCGATGGGCAGAAAAGCCGGATACATTGCGCGCATTGCAAAAAGTGAAGCTGAAAGGGCAGGTATTTGACGCAGTTACAACATTAAAGGACAGCAAGTTCGAAGGCATTGCACGCATTGTAATATATGATAAGCAAACCACATTCAAAACGCTGGGTAATGAAGGCAAGCCGGAAACTTATTCAGAGTTTCGCAGCAAATTGTTCGATGGCAGTGTAAAGGTGATAGGAGGGGAATTTATTTGTGAGTTTGTCATGCCAAAGGATATCGATTACCGTACGGGAATAGGCAGGGTCAACGTCTATGCTGTTCAGTCAGCCAGTCTTGGTGACGCCAGTGCACAGCTGAGTGTTACCATTGGCGGCAGCGCTATCCCCGAAATCGACAACACAACGCCGCAACTTACGGCCTATGTGAACGATCCGTCGTTCAGGGATGGCGACGTTATTGAGCCGTCGGGCAACTTATACATTTCTGCCAGCGACGAAAATGGGATCAGTATTTCCAATGCGGGGATCGGGCATGATATCACGATGGTTGTCAATGACACGATGTCGGTTAACCTGAACGAATACTACACAGCAGATACGGGTGATTACCGCAAGGGCGTCATCAATTATCCGTTTGAAAACTTACCAACCGGTAAATATGTAATTAGAGTAAAAGTCTGGGATACTTATACTAACTTCTCTGAAATTGCGTTCGGTTTTCAGATAGGTGCATTCAAGGGCATCAAACTCAACACGCTGAAAGTATATCCAAACCCATTTGAAAAAGATTTGTCATTTGAGCTGACACATAACAGGGAAAATGATGATGTCGAAATAGTTTTTAATATATTATCAAACAATGGGCAGTCTCTGGGACATTTCCGCAGACAATATTTCAACATTGAGTCAACCGTTAAAGAAACATTTGACGCTGCTCAATCAGGATATTGGATACCGAAGCTTACTTCTCTTATTTACCAGTTAAGCATCAGGTCCTTAAAAGATAATTCCAGCGACCAGCGGTCCGGTAAGTTGGTGCGTTCTCCTTAGTTTAATAAAACTTATCATTTTTTTAGTAATAACTATCTTTCATTGTATTTTTGACCCTTTAAAGAAGCCGATTCAAAGCACTTCCTATCGCAAATCCAATTTCTATGAGACTATTTTTTGTTAGTTTATCTTCTCTATTTATTCTATCAACGGGTGCAATTTTGGCCCAAACCACACCATCAAGCACACAAAGGATTCCTCATTCCCCGCTTTCATTCTTAACATTTGCCCCGGACGCGAGAAGCGCTGCGATGGGGGAAGCCGGGGTCGCACTTAGTCCCGATGCCAATGCTACTTACTGGAATGCCGCCAAGCTTCCTTACAATACGAAAGACATAGGTGTTTCTGCATCATATACACCTTGGCTCAGGAACCTTGTAGACGATATGTGGCTGGGTTACCTCACAGGATATAAGAAATTGGGTGACAAGCAGGCTGTTGCACTTTCGGTTAACTATTTCAACAATGGCGAGCTGGATTTGAGAACTTCTACTGGTGCTCAAAACGGATATTTTACTTCGAGAGAACTTGCAATCAGCGGAACTTACGCACGCCAGCTAGGTAAAAATTTCTCGCTGGGCTTAACACTGAAATACATTTCTTCAAACCTTGCAGGAAAAGCGGTTATTGACCAAATTTCACTGAATCCTGCTCGTGTAGCAGCGGGTGATATCAGCGCGTATTACCGCAAGCAAATGAGAAACGAAGATACAGGCGGTGACTTCACATGGTCGCTTGGGGCGGTGCTTTCCAACCTGGGTGGTAAAGTGAATTATGGTGCAGGGACTGATACAGAGAACTTTATCCCTACTAATCTTAAACTGGGTGGTGGAATTTCTTTCTCAGCAGACGGACGCAACCGTTTTAATTTCGTTGCTGACGCAAGAAAACTAATGGTGCCAACTCCGGACGGAACCAACATCAATTCCCGTCCGCTGCTTAATGGCGTGTTCGGATCATTCTCGGATGCTCCTGATGGGTTTAAAGAAGAATTGCAGGAGATCGGATTGGCAGTTGGTGCTGAATATTGGTATAATAACATCTTCGCACTTCGCGCCGGTTATAACTCAGAACATAAGAACAAAGGCGACCTGAAATATTTCACAGCAGGCGCAGGAGCTCATTTTATGGACAGATATTCAGTTGATTTTGCTTATCTTTTCCCAGTTACACAAGGAAGCCCGTTGGCTCAGACACTTAGAATCACACTTTCACTTGGCCTTAACAAGTCGGAGAAACTGGACGTAAGCGATACAGAGAACTAACAGAATTCAGAATTTAGTTTTTTCAGAACGAATGGCGTAATTGTAACGTCATTCGTTTTTTATTACTCAACCATTTCACATGACCATTGACCGTACTATCGCCCCCGAATTCAGAGTTATAAATGCTGTAAACCTACCAGATCCGCAAACTTATACACTTGATAACGGGACTTCTCTGCATGTAATCAATATCGGAGATCAGCCGGTGATCAGGCTTGAAGTGATTTTTGAAGCGGGGAATTGGTATGAAAGTGAAATCGGTGCATCATTCTTTGCGATCAAAATGCTTTCGGAGGGAACGCGTTCGAAAGCATCTGCTGAAATCAGCGAGGCTTTTGACCGGATCGGCGCATTTACGGAAATGACGCATACTGCCGACCGTATAGGAATCGTCGTTTATGCACTTTCGCGGTTTTTACCGGAGGTTTTGCCCCTGGTAAGCGAGCTGATCCATGAAGCCGTTTTCCCAGAAAAAGAGTTTGAAGACCTTCGAAATATCAATATTCAAAATCTGCGGGTTAATAAGGAAAAAAATGCTTACCTGGCAACGACTGCATTCCGTGCAAAGCTGTTTGGCAGCAATCATCCTTATGGCCAGAGCCAGGAAGAAGAAACGATTTCTGCACTTTCAATCGAAACGGTCAAAGAGCATTATCATCACTTCATCAAAAACGGAAAATTTACGGTCGTTCTAGCTGGTCAGGTTGGCGAGGAGGATATAAAAGTGGTCAACGAGCAGCTCGGGAAAAGCCAGACTGAGGCATCGGTTGCGCCATTAAATTTTTTTTTACAATCTCATTATATCGATACAGAAGTGCTTGTAGAGAAGCCTGAGAGCGTGCAGTCATCCATCCGGATGGGAAGGAAGCTGTTCAACCGTCATCATGCTGATTATTTTAAAATGCTGGTAGCCAATGAAATACTAGGTGGTTATTTCGGGTCCAGGTTAATGAAAAACATAAGGGAAGAAAAAGGTTTGACGTACGGCATTTCTTCGCATCTGGTAACATTGCGCAAAGAAGGTTACTATATGATCGGGACGGATGTGAAAAAGGAATTTACCCAACAAACCATTGACGAAATCAAGAAAGAGATATATAAACTGCAAACCGAGCCGGTAGGCGAGGAGGAGTTGCAAACTGTAAAGAATTTTATGGCAGGAGAATTCGCCGGATCTTTGAACACCGCGTTTGAAGTAGCTGACCGTCAAAAAATCCTGCTTCTCGACGGATTGCCAACTGATTTTTTCAAACATTACATTGACCAGATCCACGCAACCACAAGCGAAGATGTGCTTGCTATGGCAACGCAGTATCTGAAACCTGAGGATATGCTTACTGTAATTGCCGGCGGAAGGTGATTAAGACTTGTCCAATGCCTTTTTATAGGCCTTGAGACATCTTTCCCGCGCCATTTTGTGGTCTACCATGGGTTCCGGATATGCATCAGTGCCGAATTCCGGGACCCATTTTTTAATATATTCTCCATCCGGATCAAACTTTTTTGCCTGTGCTTCCGGGTTGAAAATCCGGAAGTAAGGGGCCGCATCTGTGCCTGAGCCAACCGCCCATTGCCATCCGCCATTGTTTGCTGCCAGATCGTAATCCAGCAGTTTTTCTGCGAAATAAGCTTCCCCCAAGCGCCAGTTCAACAGTAAATGTTTGGCAAGAAAGCTTGCTGTAACCATTCTGACGCGGTTATGCATGAAGCCAATGGCATTCATCTGCCGCATACCCGCATCCACCAGAGGATAACCCGTCTTACCATCACACCATTTCTGGAAAGCCTCTTTATCGTAACCCCAGTTAATGTCATCATATGCAGCCCGGAACGCTTTGCCTTTTCCTACGTGCGGGAAATTATAGAGAATTTGCTGATAGAATTCCCGCCAGATCAGTTCGTTGAGATAAAGGCTACTATGGTCTTTGGCAAATCGCGCCAGCTGGCGAATGCTCACTGTCCCAAATCTTAAATGTATGCCGATTCGGCTTGTGGCCTCCATGGCAGGGAAATCCCTTCCTTTTTCATAGTTTTCGAGCAATTCGGCTGGGATTTGGCTAGATGGGAAATCTGTGTCCGTGGGCTGAAAGCCCATTTCTTCCAGCTTTGGAATTGCGTGGCCTTTCCATTGTAAAAAATTTTTGAAATACTTTTTGTTAGGGTAAGAAGACAAATAAAAGTCATTGCATTTCTGCCTCCACATGCGGCTATAAGGCGTGAAAACGGTGTATGGCGTGTTTTGGCCGGTTAGGATCTCTTTTTTTTCAAAAATAACCTGATCCTTGTACGCTTTCAGCTGCGCATTTTTTGCTTGAAGAATTTTGTTGACTGCTGTGTCTCGCTCGGTGGCGTAAGGCTCATAATCTGTGTTGGTAACGGCCTCAGCAATGTCATATTTTTCACTTAGTTCTTTCCAGACATCGGTTGGATGACCATAAAATACCAGAATGTCAGAGCCAAGATCACGCAATTGTTTTTGCAATTCTAGAACCGTCTGATGAATGAACATTAGGCGCTTATCTTGCTTATTTTCAAGATCATCCAGGATTGTTTTGTCAAATATAAATAAGGGGACTACAGGATATTCTCCACGCAATGCATAGTATAAACCTGCATTATCATGCAGCCTTAAATCCCGGCGAAACCAAAATATTGTGATCTTTTCTTTTGTTTTTAAGCTCATGATTTACAATTGCAAGAATAGTATGCCAAACGGGTAAAGGCTTATTATAAATACGGAGGAAAGAATTTTTTGGATGCCCCGGATTTGTAACAATCGTCTGTTTACTTTGTGGTCTCATTAATCCTTGATCCATGAAATTACAACTTACATTACTTTTCAGCATGATAAGCTTCATCGTTTTCGGTCAGAAAAATGCCGATAAACAGGAGTGGAAGCAGCTTTTCAACGGCAAGAACCTCGACGGCTGGGACATTAAAATACGTGGATATGAACTGAACGACAACTACCTGAACACATTCCGGGTGGAAGATGGCAAAATGGTTGTGCGTTATGACAAGTATGATGACTTCAAGCAAAAATATGGTCACATTTTCTATAAAGGAGACTTTTCATACTATCGTATTTCCGTGGAATATCGCTTCGTAGGCGAGCAGGCGCCCAAAGGCGAAGGCTGGGCATGGCGCAACAGTGGAATCATGGTGCACGGCCAGCCGGCTGCAACGATGGGAAAAGACCAGGATTTCCCGGCCTCCATTGAAGTGCAGCTGTTGGGTGGAAATGACAAAACCCGCACAACCTGCAACCTTTGCACGCCAGGAACCAATGTAGTTATGAATGGAAAACTAATTACACAACATTGCGTGAATTCCAAATCACAAACCTACAATGGCGATCAATGGGTAAAAGCAGAAGTGCTCGTACTGGGCGATTCGCTGATCCAGCATTTTGCGAATGGAGAAATGGTTTTGGAATACAACAAACCGCAGATTGGCGGAGGCAATGTAAGCGGCCATGATCCGTCGCTGATGATTGCCGGAAAATTACTGGATCACGGTTCCATCTCACTACAAAGCGAAAGTCATCCTGTGGAATTCCGGAAGGTTGAAATCCTGGATTTGAAAGGCTGTATGGACCCAAAGGCGGTTAATTATAAGTCTTACTATGTGAAGGCAGATAATAGTAAGTGTAGTTACGGGAAGAAGTAGGGTGTTGTAGCAGGGCCCAGCGGTCGGCCGCCTGGCAAAGGAGCCTTTCAGCCTGAGCCGTTAATAGCTCTGTCAGCCTGAGCGGAGTCGAAGGCGCGTTACCAAGGAGTAGCGCGCCTTCGTCTCCGCTCAGGCTGACAGGACAAGAGCCTTACAACCTAATGATCTCAGCGCCAATAGCATTCAACCTACCATCAATATTCTGATAACCACGGTCGATTTGCTCGATGTTATCGATAATGCTGATGCCTTTTGCGGATAGTGCTGCGATGAGCAGCGCTACTCCGGCGCGGATGTCGGGCGAGGTCATGCGGATGCCGCGGAGTTGTGTTTCGCGGTTGTGTCCGATTACTGTTGCACGGTGCGGGTCGCAGAGGATGATTTGCGCGCCCATTTCAATTAATTTATCTACGAAAAACAGACGGCTTTCAAACATCTTCTGATGGATGAGCACGGTTCCTTGTGCCTGTGTGGCTGTTACCAGGATAATGCTCAGCAAATCCGGTGTAAAACCTGGCCATGGTGCATCGGCAACGGACATGGTTGAGCCATCCAGAAAGTTTTCAATGCGGTAATGTTCCTGTGCGGGAATGAAAATATCGTCTCCCTGGAATTCCATTTTGATCCCGAGTCTTTGAAAAACATCGGGAATGATGCCCAATTGCGCGATCTGGCAATCTTTGATCGTTATTTCAGATTGTGTCATAGCAGCTAACCCAATAAAGCTGCCAATTTCAATCATATCAGGAAGCATTGTATGTTCTGTTCCGCTGAGCTGGCTAACGCCTTCTACAACAAGCAGATTGGAAGCAATTCCTGAAATTTTGGCGCCCATTCTGTTCAGCATTTTACATAATTGCTGTAAATAAGGCTCGCAGGCTGCATTATAAATTGTAGTCGTGCCTTCGGCCATCACGGCTGCCATCAGAACATTGGCTGTTCCGGTAACAGACGCTTCGTCCAGCAGCATGTAAGCGCCTTTCAGGTTAGTAGCATCAACTTTATAAAAACCACCATCTTCTTCGTCGTAACTGAACTGCGCACCTAATTTTTCAAAACCTAAAAAGTGCGTATCTAACCTGCGACGGCCTATTTTATCGCCGCCCGGGCGCGGAATTCTGCCTTTGCGGAAACGTGCCAGCATAGGGCCAAGCAACATAACCGATCCGCGTAAGGCGGCTGCTTTTTGCTTATAAGATTCCGATTCCAGGTGATCTAGATTGATATCAGCTGCTTCAAAGCGAATCGACGACTCACTCAGTCTTGTTTGACGGACACCCAGGTCTGCAAGGAGATTGATAAGCTGATTTACATCCCGAATGTTAGGAATGTTATGAATTGTTACCGGTTCTTTGGTCAAAAGCACTGCGCAAATAATCTGCAATGCCTCGTTTTTTGCGCCTTGGGGAACAATAGATCCTTTAAGCCGTCTATCTCCGGTTATTTTAAATGAAGCCATATTTGAATGTGGGGCAATTGACTGGATAAAATGAAACCTGGATGTTAGATTCCAGGTTTTTTACGGTTATTCCGGTTGTTATTATTGTTGTTGTTACCGCTGTTGTTCCGGCCCGAGAACTTGTTATTGGGCCTGTTTCGGTTGGAGTTGCCCTGGTTGTTGTTCCCTCCCTGCCGTTCCGCATTGTGGCCCGACTGGGCTTTGAAGCCTCCGGCGCCGTTGCCCTGGCCTTGATGGCTGTTTCCGCGGTTGCGCTCCTGGCTGCTATTATTGCGATCTTTCGGTGCTGCCTCAATAGGCCCGTTAGCACGGATATAGTCGATTTCTTCTTTTAGCTGGCCTTTGCTAAGTTGTTCCAGCTGGCCCAATAAAACGTGATCTTCCGGATTGTCCTTATTCCAGGTGTTGAAAAAGGAGCGCATGAGGCGGAAAATATACGAGACAAAAGCCAGTTTATCTTCTTTACTCTCCGTATTTATGGCTTTTTCAAGCAGCAGGTCAATGTTTCGGCCGTAATGGCGATACATCAGATTTTGCTGGTTATAGCCAACTGTCAAAGGTTTTTTACCTAATGCTTCGGGTGAAGGCGGGGGAAATGGACTGTCAACGTCCAATTCAAATCCGGAAATAATGTACAGGTCATCCCACAGTTTATTGGTGTAATCCTGGTTATCCCTCATGTTCGGATGGATCTGACGCATGAGCTCAACCAGAATGTGCGCATAAAGGTTGCGTTTTGTCCGATCTTCCATCTTAACGATGTGATCAGCAAGTTTTTGTACGTTACTACCGTATTCTTTCAAGTGGATAAGTCATTTTTATAATCAACAAAAATAAGAAGTTTTTACGGAAAGAAAAGGATGACTGCGGTTAATGGAGCCAAATCAATTTTCCTTGCAGGGCGTTTTGGGCTGCCGGTGAAATTGTTCTGTTTCCAAGATCCAATTTCAGTTTGTATATATAAACGCCGGACGGCAGGTTTTTGGGATGCCAAAACCATTCGTTTTCTCCATAATGTGCTGAAAACAACATTTCGTCCACTTTTCTTCCCCACAAATCATAAACGAGCAAACTCACTTTTTCGGGAGATGGCAGTGGTCCGAATTCGACAGAAAACCTGAACCATTCATAGGAAGGGTTTGGTGAAACATGTATGGCTGTAAAGTCCGGTAAGGTAGCTGTTGTTGTGTCAGTAACTAATGTTGAATCTTTTGGAAAAATACGGATCGCAGGATCGCCGTGAAGAACCATTTGCTGGGCAGTGATGAGGGCCGTTATGTTTTTTTGTTTAATTAAATTCCTGCGGATGGCTTCATTTTGTATGATACCAAATGCCTGATGAGTAAAATTAGAATCGCCCAGAACTTCGTAAAAGCTATCTGTATATTGTTTTAAATCAGTTGATAAGCCATTGAATGTGTGTGCCAAAAACAGCACAGCGCCTTTGTTCGGCGTAAGGATCCAGTCGCTGCTCAGCGTTTTGGTAGAGTAGAAAATGCTTCCCGCCGCACAGCCATTGACAATGATCGCCGGATAACGTGGATGATTGTCAATGTTGGCTTCGGAATCACTGGCTAACCCGATATCAATGTCGGTCACGTCCAGGCTCGAATGCCCGAACAATGTAATCAGTCCGACACCCTTGTTAACGGGAATGTGCGCCGGAATCTTTTCAACCGGATCGGTGGTCTGCTTTGATACTGTTTCAAAATGGGCTGCTAATGTTGAATGTGCTAACTTTCGCTCAAAAGATTTTACATAATTCAAGAAAACGGCGATCTCACCAGTGGTTCGTCCTCCGCTCAGATGAAGAATATTTTTTCGCCACTTTGCGGTTGGCGGTTCCGATTCTACGGCCTTAACTTTCAGCAAATAATCATAGACATGTTGTGAGTTCAATGCATTCAGCCGTCCAATAGGCACAATCGGGTTCAAGCCGGATGCAGAGTCCGTTCCCATCACCAGCGCAATGTCCGATCCCGGCCAGCCAGCATTAGGAACCATGTCCAATGTCCGCGCATCAATGGATTTTCTCACGGTTTGCGGGTCAACAGATCGGCCGATTAAGAACACGAATTTCAAATTTCCGGCTTCTGCGATCCAGGAAATCAAATTCCTGATCCCCGCCGGCCCTGGCTCACCGTAATTAAACTGATCATAAATGTCCTCGCTATGCAAAATCAGCGGTTTGAAACCGCCGCCCTGCTTAGAAGCGCGATAAGCAGCGTAAGCCTCAACAGGATCAGCATGGGCAGCGGAGATCCGAACCGCCGGATGTGTAATGATTAAATAGTTAAATCTTTGTGGGTCAATGTCTGTAAATTTGACCAGCCGCGGTTTGAGAATGTTCGTTGGTTTGATTGGTGCGAAATCCTCATTTAAGATCCTTTGCGGATAGTGCAGCTTAGCATAAGACAAAGAAAAAGAGCCCTCATTTTCGGCTGGGACCAACGTGAGCATAAATTCACTTTTACTCGTAACGTCCGCTGAATCCAGAAATGCTTTACATGTTATCGATTCAAAATCTGTAAAATTGAATGTGCTGATTTTTCTCTTCAAACCTGACTGATCAGACGACCAAAGTGCACAAGCATGGTTGCCAGCCGATCTTCCAACCAGAACCAGCTCGATTTCAGCTTTTGAGAATTTGTCCAGACAGGCATTGTTAATATTGAATGAAAAGGAATAGGCAACATCGTTTTTGATCTCAGGGCCTGTCCAGCCTTCACCCAAGTCATAGCCAGAAAGCGCTGAGCCATCATTAAAACCGCTTTCCGGCGGATAAAACTTTCCGGGCGCATAATGGGATACGAAGAGTTTCTCCACTTCTGCAAGGCGATAATCAACCGAATCCTGCGTTGGAACATTAAAATTCACTCGCTTACCCGGAATGCCGACAGCATTATGTGTTAAGAAAAATGCGCTGGTGTCGGAATAGAGGCTGTAGTGTGGATGGGGAATAGAATTGGGTTTAATGTAAAGCGCACTATCCAATGCGCCATCGTTCCTTTGTCCTCGAAAAATGATCTCAATATTATTCTGCTCGTCGGTGCTTATTTGAATAGGAACTTCTTTTCCGCGCCGGAACATTTGAAATGAGGCGGACTGGCTGCTATCCAGAGGAAAGCCGGCTTGCAAAAGCTCTGCACTGATAATTTTGTAAAAACCGTTTTCGACAACCGGAATGCGCAGATAAGTCTGAGAAGCAACGATCCATTCGTTGCCGAACGGTTTTTGAGCTAATAGTGATGCCGGCTGCACTATCCAGAACAAAAGAAATATCGTGTGTTCGAAAAATTTGTTCATACTGAAAACAGATGAACAGGCTGCGTACGTCCTTAACCGGTGTTTTTTCTTTCGTAAATATTCATCGAAAAGGAATAAGCATGCTGCTCGTCTTTTTCATGAAATTCAGAACTGATCAGATCCCAATCATCTTGGTTCACAACCGGAAAAAATGCGTCGCCCTCAACCTGTGCGTGTACAATGGTTAGATATAGTTTTTGCGCGAGCGGCAGCATTTCCAAAAAAACCGAAGCCCCGCCCAATACAAATACGGCGTCTTCGCCAGAAAGTAACGCCAGTGCAGAAGAAATATCTTTTGCATACACCTTATCAGGCGTACTTGTATCTGGCTGGCTGGAAGACAGGATCACGTTTTTATAAGTCGAATGCAGTGCATCAGGGGCTTCAAAACTTTTACGGCCCGTTATAAAAGCTTTCCCATCCGTCACTTTCCGAAAATGTTTCCACTCATCCGGCAGGTGCCAGGGTAAGCTGTTGTTCTTTCCGATGACCCGGTTTTCGCTCATGGCGGCGATGATATAAAGCTGAGTTTGTGTTGCCAATGCAGTTAGATTTGAATTCAATTATTTATAAAATATATTCTAGAATAATAAGGCCAGAAATATTAAATATATTTTGCGCCGGTCAGCATTCAAAATGACCATTCATCCCATCAGCTAAATCTTTTTAACATGGTACCTTGCATCACAAAGTACCTGTGTATACCTTTGTTAAATCAGAAGGCCAATCCTATCTGTTAGCCATGAACTGTTACATATAATTAACACATGAAACCACATGAATATTGAAAATGCCCAAGTGCAGATGCGGAAGGGAATTTTGGAATTCTGCATCCTGCACATCATATCCCGGGGCGAAGTATACGCTTCGGATATGTTGGATGAGCTGACTTCCGCACGCATTATGGTTGTGGAAGGCACGCTTTATCCGCTTCTTACCAGGTTAAAAAATTCTGGCTGGCTGGATTATAAATGGGTGGAGTCCTCTTCGGGCCCGCCAAGAAAATATTATGTTTTGACTGATGAGGGGAAAATATTCCTGGATGCAATGCAAGCCACCTGGTTTGAACTGGCGGAGTCTGTGCAAACTGTTATTCACCGCACAGAGGAATTGAGCAAAACGGCCTCTTCCAATCTTCCCGAACCTAACTGATCATTTAGAGACATTCGATTATTACAATCATGAAAAAGACAATCAGCATAAATATAGGCGGCATCATCTTCCATATCGAGGAAGATGGGTATGAAAAACTGAAAGGCTACCTTTCTTCCATCCAGAAATACTTCTCGTCTTTTGCAGACAGCAAAGAGATTTTATCTGACATTGAAGGAAGGATCGCAGAGCGGTTTTTGAACAAACAAAAAGCAGAAGCTAAGCAGGTTATCTCCCTTTCCGACGTAGACGAGCTGATCGCTGCCATGGGAACGGTTGCTGATTTCGAAGCCATCGAACAAGCGGAAGACATCCTTGCCGATCCATTGGAATCTGCCGCTTCAAAAGGTTATGCACCAAGGGAAGAAACGTATTCATCCGCTTCATCTTCCTCATCATCGTCATATAGCGCCCCTAAAACAGAACCAGCGCCATTCGCTGCCCCGAAAAAACTTTACCGCGATTTGAAACGTAAGCTTTTGGGCGGTGTTGCGGCCGGACTTGCACATTACTTTACGATTGATCCGCTTTGGGTAAGGCTTGCATTTTTGTTTTTTGTCATTGGCTTACCGGCAGGTTCGGGAATGATGAATCTGAATATGGAAGATGAATTCGGGCCGTTTTCTGGCTTTATGGTGCTGGTTTACATTGCGATGTGGGTTGCTTTTCCAGGTTCTACAACATTGGAAGAAGATACAAAAATCAAAAAGTTCTACCGCGATCCGGACCGCAAAGTGGTGGGTGGTGTTGCAGCGGGTGTAGCATCTTATTTTGGTGTGGATCTGGGCGTTGTGCGGTTTCTTTGGGTATTGTCGATCCTGCTTTTCGGAACTGGTGTGCTGGTTTATATCATTCTTTGGGTCATTGCCCCGGTTGCGAATACACTAACCGAGAAAATGGAAATGCAGGGCGAGCCTATCACTTTGTCCAACATTGAATCCAACATTAAACATGGCTTAAACCTCGACGAAAAAACAGGTGAGGAACATATCGTAACAAAGATTTTCCTTTTTCCCTTTCGTGCAATCGCATTGGTAATCGGTGCATTGGGAAGGATGTTGAAAGGATTGGGGCCAATTATCCGGATTCTGATCGGTGCATTCCTGGTGGCAACGGCCGTGATGGGGCTATTAGGGCTAATCATTGCTGGCGGTGTAGCTTTGGGCGTGACAAGTTCCGCAGCATTTGACAATTTGCCGCTTCCCTTCCTGATTTTTCAAGAATTACCAAGCGTTCTGATTCTGTCGGGATTTCTTGTGTCAGCCATTCCATTGGTTACGTTCCTTTTACTAGGTCTGACGCTTATTTCTAACAAAAGAATTGTCGGAGGCTCAGTTTGGCTGACATTGCTCGGCCTTTGGATTGTTGGAATTATCGGGGCCACGATTGGTGGAATTTCTTACCAAAGAAATTTTGCAAAAAGAGGTGAAGTGGTTCAATCCGTATCTTATCCAGCACCCTCCGGAACGCTCACACTTGATTACAACTATATTAATGATGAGGAAAATGTGGATGTTGGTATCCGTCTGGTTGGATACACGGCAACTTCGGACAGTATCAGGTTGGATAAAACATTATATGCAAGGGGGCGCAGCCGCCAGGACGCGGAGAAGAATGCAAGCGAGTTGGCGTATGATATAGATGTGAAGGATTCTGTGTTTATTTTTAAAGAAGGCCCCATATTGGCAGGACATGGCCCGTTTCGGGATCAGCGGATCGATCTTGCGCTGCATATTCCATTTAACAAACCATTTGTAATGCAGCGCGATTTCTACTTTACCATGAATCGCTGGGATCAGAAAACGACAGACCGCTATGACCTTGATAACGATGAAGTTGATTTCAACACATTGAAATGGGAAATGCGTCAGGATTCAGGTTTAATTTGTGTGAATTTGCCTGCTAAGTTCCTGAAAAGCGATACGGAAGAGAATAATGAGAATGCCGGCTACTCATTTGATTATGAGGACAACAGCGATCTTGAACTCGGCGAGCGTGGCAATTACAGCAAGCAGTTTCCAGTAGGGGATTTTAATAAAATAGACATAGGCGGCGCTTATTCGATCATTATCCGTCAGGGAAATGAGTACAATGTGACAGCAGACAGCGAAGAACCGGCAGACGTGGATGACCTTAAAGTGTATGTGGAAAACGGCACATTACGTGTCACCAGAAACAAGGAATTCAGTCTTTTTGATTCTGATAAATGGAAAAGGATCGGCCTGGTGATCACGATGCCGAAGATCGAAAATCTGTCTCTTTCAGGCGCTAACAAAACTTTGGTAAGCGGCTTTACAGGTCTGGGCAAATTGGCAGTGGACATATCCGGCGCTTCGAAATCGGAAATTAATGTTGAGGCGGATCAATTGGAAGTGAGTATTTCAGGCGCTTCCAAAGCAACATTAAAAGGATCTGCGCGGACGGTAAATCTGGATGCATCCGGCGCCTGCAAGCTGGATGCCGTGGGACTGAACATTCAGACTGCCGATGTGGACGCTTCCGGCGCTTCCAAAGTGGAGTTGGGAAGAATCCCAAGTATCAGACGTCACACGAGTGGCGCCAGCAAGATTAATGTTCAGGAATAGTTGACCCGATGCAACTTTTGATCTTGACTGCACATCTTTTCGAAAAGTCATCTAATTAGTTTATACCATGAAAAAGATCCCTTTATTTTCAGTTGCAGCATTATTTATGCTCTTTTTAACAGTGACCGCCAGCGCACAGGAAACACGAAATTTCAACTTATCCGGTTTTGATAAGGTTTCTATGGGCAGTGCATTCCGGATTGAGCTAAAACAAGGAAGCAAATACAGTATTTCCACCACTGGCCGCTCCGAGGATCTGCAAGATCTGGAAGCAACGGTGAAAGGGGATGTGCTTCATTTGGGTTACAAAGGCAATAATTGGAATAAAAACAGGAAAACGGTCAATGTAAGCATTACAATGCCTGCTTTGGAAGCGGTCGATTTTTCAGGTGCTTGTAAGGCTCATGTGGCTCCTTTTACGGGTGTAGGAAATATGGATGTAGAGGTTTCCGGTGCGTCACAAGTCAATATGGAGATGTCGGCGCCGAAGTTAACGTTCGATTTATCCGGTGCTTCTTCCCTTGTCCTGGTTGGAAAAGGTGATGTTTTAAGCGGAGAAGTTTCGGGCGCTTCGTCGTTCAAAGGCCGTGATTTTGCTGCCAGAACGGTGAATATTGATGCATCCGGAGCCAGTAGCGCGGCCGTTATGGCCAGCAACGCGGTGCATGCAGATGCGAGTGGCGCGAGCAGCATCCGTTATTCCGGATCGGCGAAAGACATTCATTCCAGCTCTTCCGGCGCGAGTTCGGTAAAAAGAGATTAGTATAAATACTTCGATATCATTTGAACAAAAGACCGGCTTTGTCCGGCCTTTTGTTTTTGCAAGATCAGTGAAAAAAGCAACAAATTTGGTTAAGAGTAATATATTTACGGACTTTACCTTCTCTGCAATCAACGATCAAAAACTTTTACCTGAGTAAAATGAGAAGTGAGCTTTACCTGAAATATGCTGTTTTAAATGCGTTAATCCTGGTCTTTTCATTCCTGACCGCACAGGAAGCCGCCGCGCAGAACCGCTCCGGCAAATACATCAATCCATTTGGTGTTATGAGCGTAACGGCGGGTGCAGGCGTTGCATATTACATGGGAGATTTGTCGGACGGTGTAAACATGAAGCATTTGGGATTGGGGCCGTCCATTTCAGTTGGAGGGCTTTACAGGCTGACCGAGCACGTCAGCGCGCGCGGAGAACTGAGGTTTTATAAGGTTTCAGCCGATCAGAAATATTCCAAAAACGCTCAGAATAATTTATCGTTCAAGACATTCAACCCAGACATTAACCTGGGCATACAGGCGGAGCTGTTCTCCTTTAACAGCCAGCCGCGGGTTAATCCTTATCTTTTCGGCGGCTTAGGTTTTACATTACTAAATCCAAAAGCCAAAATTGACGGCGAGTGGGTGAATCTCGCGCCGCTCACTACCGAGGGCGTAAAATACAAGCGCTTACCATTGGTTTTCACAGCCGGAATCGGTGTTTCTATCAAAACGACGGAGCGGTTGAGCCTCGGCTTGGAGCTTTGCAACAACTTCGTTAATTCCGATTATCTCGACGACGTCAGCACAGTTTATCCCAATCCCGATCAGTTACCCAGCGACTTAGCCAGAAGATTATCCGACCGCTCGCCGGAAATCGGCCTAGATCCGCGTCAACCGGGCTGGAACCGCGGAAGTGCCAAAAACAAAGACAGTTATTTATTCTTACAGGTGCGCGGCACTTATTCCATTGGCAACAGAATGCAGGCCAAGGAGCGCAGGAAAACCCGTTGTCCCAAATTTTAATAAATCATCCATTGTTACATATGTTAAAGCCTAAACACCCTCATCAGTCGGAGGTTACCATGACCGAAATGGTGCTTCCCAATGATACGAATACATTGAATAATCTGATGGGAGGCCGGCTTTTGCATTGGATGGACATTTGCGCCGCCATTGCCGCGCAGAAGCATTCCAACCGCATTGTAGTAACCGCTTCGGTGGATAATGTGTCTTTTACTGAGCCGATTAAGCTGGGTAACATTGTGACCATGCAGGCCAAAGTAACCCGCGCATTTAACTCTTCTATGGAAGTTTTTCTGGAAGTTTGGGCCGAGGATATTCCTGCCGGGCACCGTGTGAGCACAAACCGCGCTTTTTACACATTCGTTGCTGTGGACCAAAACGGCCGCCCTATCGAAGTGCCGCCGCTCGAACCTGAAACGCCCGAAGAACATGATTTGTATTTGAGCGCACTTCGCCGACGCCAGTTGCGCCTCGTCCTGGCCGGTCGCATGAATCCTGCGGATGCCACCGAATTGAAAGCGCTTTTTCAGGTAACATAAGTCGGGCTTACTCCCATATTTTTGGTATTTTTACGGCATAAATCCATTCAACTTATGCCAAAAGAGATCATATTTTCAGAGAAAGCGCCTGCTCCGATCGGACCTTACAGCCAGGCCGTCAAAATAAACGGAACCCTTTACGTCTCAGGACAAATTGCCGCCGAGCTTGCCCAGTCGGGTGATATTAAGGCCGAGGCAGGAATCGTGATGCAGAACATTGGCCACATTCTCGGCGCAGCCAAGTTAGGTTTCCAGAATGTGGTGAAATCAACTATTTTCCTGAAAGATATGAACGACTTTGCGGCCGTAAATGAGGTTTATGGCAGCTTTTTTACCAAAGAACCGCCTGCCCGTGAAACCGTGCAGGTTGCGCGTCTGCCAAAAGACGTGAATGTTGAAATATCCGTTATTGCCGTCGAATAGGAGGCAGAATCATCCAGTAAATTTTAGATTAAGATAATGAATAATAAACCTGTCCGGGTAAGATTTGCCCCCAGCCCGACCGGCCCGCTGCACGCAGGCGGCGTCCGCACTGCCTTGTACAACTATCTGTTTGCACGCCAGCAGGGTGGCCAAATGTTGCTTCGCATTGAAGATACAGACCAGAACCGCTACGTTCCCGGCGCGGAAGAATATATTTTGGAAGCATTGGAATGGCTAGGCGTCACCATCGACGAAGGCCCGCAGCAAGGCGGTCCGCACGCGCCTTACCGCCAGTCGGAAAGAAAAGAAATGTATCGCGAATATGCCGAAAGGCTTGTTGCTGAGGGAAAGGCTTACTATGCTTTTGACACAGCCGACGAACTGGACGCGATGCGCAAACGCCTCGAAGTTGCCAAAGTTGCCGCGGCACAATACAATGCGATCACGAGGATGGAAATGACCAATTCGCTGACATTATCGGCGGAAGAAACGAAATCCAGACTGGAAAACGGTGAAGCGTATGTGATCCGGATGAAGATCAGCCCGAAGGAAGATATTCGTTTCAATGACCTGATCCGCGGATGGGTCGTGGTGCATTCGTCACAGATCGACGATAAAGTGCTTTTGAAATCCGACGGTATGCCGACCTATCATTTGGCCAACATTGTGGACGACCATTTGATGGGCATTACGCACGTGATCCGCGGTGAAGAATGGCTCCCATCGGCGCCGTTGCACGTTTTGCTTTACAGATATTTAGGTTGGGAAAGCACCATGCCGCAGTTTGCGCACCTTCCGCTTTTGCTGAAACCAGACGGAAATGGCAAGTTATCCAAGCGTGATGCGGATCTGGGCGGTTTCCCGATCTTCCCCCTCGAATGGACCGATCCGAACACAGGTGACAAGGCCAAAGGTTTCCGTGAAGAAGGTTACTTCGCTGACGCAACGGCCAATTTCCTTGCCTTACTAGGCTGGAATGCAGGAACCGAGCAGGAGCTTTTCAACATGGAGGAGCTAATTGCCGCATTCAGTTTTGAGCGCGTGCATAAGGCCGGGGCAAGATTTGACATTCAAAAAGCAAACTGGTTCAACCAGCAATATCTTAAAAACCTGGATGATGCAACGCTTATCGAGCAGGCAAAACCGCTTTTTGCTGCTCAGCAGATCCATGTTGACGATCATCAAATTGCGCAAATCGTCTTCTTGCTGAAAGACCGCGTGCATTTCGTGAAGGAGATTGTGAGCGAATCCAGCTTTTTATTCCATACGCCTGAAACTTACGATCAGGAATTGGTTTTGAAAAAATGGGATGAGCAGGCAGTGAATGCAATTTCAGGATTTAAAGATGCTCTGATCGCTTTTGACGGTGAATTTACGGCGCATAACATTAAAGAAAGCCTGTCGGCAACGATGGAATCCCTTGGTATAAAAATGGGTAAAATTATGCAGGCGCTCCGCCTGGCGCTCACGGGTGAAGGCCACGGACCTGACCTGATGGTGACCATGGAAATTTTGGGAAAAGACGAAGTCGTAAAACGTCTGGATAATGCCTTAACCCGCTTACCAGCCCAAATTCGCCTGGCATAATTGTGATATGACCGTTGGATCAAATTGACTTGGGTTCCGTAAAAGGGCTCCTTAATTTAGTAATCATTCGAAATGACCGCTTTGCGGCGAATTTTCAGACACATGGCTAAGAAAAAACCAACCGATACGACCAAACCAGCTGCCGAAAAACCCCGTGTACATAAGGACCTGGACGGATTCGACATTCAGATCAATTCATTTGGCGAGATTACGACCAGCTTCGATATGGACCGTATCAACGAATTTTTGAATAAAAATGTGGACGACAAAAAGCTCCGCGACCGGGAAGATATTCCCGGCCGGAAAACCCGCAAAAAGAAGAAAACAAGCGAGGAAGAGGAGGAAGAAGAAGAGTAGCAAGTGGTCATTGCAGTTCAGCTTACTATCAAATTAAACCTTTTACGCACAAATGATCTCTCACGAAATCGATTACAAAATTATTGGCGACGATATCCAGGTCGTAGAAATTGAGCTGGACCCTAACGAAACCGTGATCGCGGAAGCCGGTGCCATGCTTTTCATGGAAGATGGCATTGAATTCCAGACCAAAATGGGCGATGGATCGGAAGCGAACCAGAGCATTATGGGCAAGATCTTCCAGGCCGGAACGCGCCTGATCACGGGCGAATCGCTTTTCATGACGCACTTTACAAACCGGGGATATGGCAAGAAAAAAGTAGCATTTGCAGCCCCTTACCCGGGGACCGTGATGCCCATTGATCTTTCCAAAATCTACGGCAACGAGCTCATCGTTCAGAAAGACGGTTTCCTGTGCGCTGCCATGGGCACAAGCATGAAAATCCATTTTAACCAGCGTTTCGGCTCAGGCTTATTTGGTGGTGAAGGGTTTATTTTACAAAAAATCAAAGGAGACGGAATGGCGTTCGTGCACGCAGGCGGCGTGGTGATAGAGCGGAATTTAAATAACGAAACTTTGCGCGTAGATACAGGCTGCGTGGTCGCATTCGAGCAATCACTAAGCTTCGATATTCAACGTTCCGGCGGCTTGAAGTCCATGGTTTTCGGTGGCGAAGGTATGTTCCTGGCCACATTACGGGGCACGGGCCGTTGCTGGATCCAGTCGATGCCTATTTCTAAACTGATCCAGCGCTTGTCCGTTGGCGGCCCAAATGCTAATAAGGAAAGCGGGTCGGTGATTGGTGGGTTAGGGCGATTGTTTGAAGATTAATCTTTCTGATATTGATATCAAAGGCAAGTACGAAAGTGCTTGCTTTTTTTGTTGCTCGGTGTTCTCCTTAATATCCTTTATTTCAAAATATAAAGACCGTCGCCCGTTCCCAGCCACATTTCTCCGGCAGGACTTTCAGCAAATGTGAAAATGCCGCTGGAACCTAACTTTTTAAACATCCATTCCTTACCATTGAAAATGCCATATTCCTTGTCCGCGTTGGAAAAGGATGCCCAAAGGTTTCCGTTTTTATCCGAGTAAATGGATTGGGTATTGTAGATTACCGATTGTTCATCAGGCAAGCTTACAATTTGAGACTTGCTGCCATTGAACTTGAAGATCTGCGGCCTGCCGGTGACCATTAAACTTGACAAACCATAATCAATGGACGCGACCAATTCATTGTTTTTGTTGATCACAATGTTTCCGAAATTATAGGGTTTGAATCCTAACTCCTTTGATCCGACAACAGAAATGATATCATCCAGGCCTATTTTGGCGAGCGAACCTTCGTCGAAGCCATCATTAAACGCTACCCAGACCTGGTTCGACTGGTCAATAGTGATGCCTTGTATCAAATTTCCTGGCAATTTGGAATTAGCCGGAGTGAAGGTTATAAATGTAGATCCGTCGTATTTAACCAATCCCCCTGACTGAAAACTGCTGCAAGAAAACCAGATGTTGTCATTCGCATCAATAGCAACAGACCGGACGTGATTAGCAGGAAGGCCAAACTGCTTCGATTCATATCTGATAAATTTTGCTCCGTCGTATTCCATCAAGTCATTGCTGCCAATCCAGATGTGACCGGCTTTATCTACTTCAATGTCCATTATGGCCGCATTACTCATCGCAGAATTGGAAGAGTCAAAGACTTTGGCTGCTTTGCCATCAAACTTGATCAAGCCCTGACTGAGCGTTCCAAGCCATGCGTTGCCTTTTTTGTCAAAAGCAATGCTGGTGATGAAATAGTCTTTTAATGTAATATCTGAAAGCACCCGGCCTTCGGGAATCACTTCCGATGAATCGTTTTTGCAGGAGCCGAAAAGCAAAAGGATAGCAAAGATCAGTACAGCGTTTTTCATAATGCTCGGAGTTAGGTTATGACTGATTGACACCATTGCTATAAGAACCGTTGGAAGCTACTGATATTCATTCTCTTAATCAACAAAAACCATTCTCTGAACGTGGGTTCCTGTCCCGCTTTTAATGTGCAATATGTAAATGCCCGCGGGCAATGGATATAGTGTGCGAACGGCGAGCAAACCAATAATCTCCCGATCCGAGACAAACAAAGGATGCGCGCGTCCGCCAACATCATACAGCGAAAGTTGCGGGATGGGGTCAATGTCGTCTGTTTCCAGGTAAAATGCCTGCCTGGTAACCGGATTCGGAAATGCAACAAGTCGTGGCAATGCGCCGGGTTCCAGAATGGTCACGACGGGCGAATAGGAGGTTCTGCCATCCGTATATTCCATTCTTACCCTGTAAAAAATGATCTTTGAATCCGTGTTGGTGTCGGTAAAAGCGTATACACCCGATCCTGTTCCATTGTCAGGCACATTGTATTGCTGTAAATCGGTGTAGATGTCGCCGTTCGTTGTTTTTTCCAGAACCATCCTTTGCATACCAGGATTTGCGGCCACTAACCATTTGAGGTTGATGACCTGATTCATTTTTACAGCACTGATCGTGTTGACGACCTGTACGTACCTGTAAGCATTGTTTACATAGAATAATGTTGAAGTGCTGCCAGCGAGATTCGGCGTGGTTCCTGCCAGGCGGATGCTGTAATTTCCATTAGCCAGATTGGCGGGAAGCTTAACCAGCATTGGATTTACGCTCCCTATGCCAACTGTATCTACAAATTTCCCACCTTCATCAAACAATTCTGCGCGTAAGGAAAGTGGGCTTGTATGATCCCCATGAATGTTATAGCCCAAATAAAAAGACGCACCCGGTAACGCCGTAGAAGGCACAACGCCCGTATGAATGGAATTTGTAGGTTGTATAGGGACGATCTTTTTGAACAGCGAATCGGTTAATGCCCTGTTCCAGGCAGATGCTGCTAATGTCAGGCCCTGAATGCCGCCCGGCACATTCTCGAAATGCTCGGAAACGGGCCTGGGAATTTGAATGGTGTCGAGGTTTGGGCCAGGAAATGTGTTGAAGTTTTTTAGCGTGGAAAGTCTTTTCTGTGCATTGATAACGGGTAAATACGGATCCTTAATAATGTTGCTCGCCGAATTTCTGGCAATAACCCAGGGCACATTGTAACCCGCATCGGCGCGGGCATTTGTAATTAACGTCTGGATGTTGTTAAAGTAATTCTGTTCGGTGAATTTCAGTTGCGCATCATTCTCTCCGTGTGACCAAAGCACTGCACGCATTCCGAGCCATGAGTTCAGATGGCGGATGGTGTTGACAATGTTCGAGTAAGGCTGTCTGTTTGGCCAGTTTTTTCCAACATAAGGATTAAACGCATCTTTCCCGGTTGCCGCATCACGGTAACTGTCGGAATTTGCCGCGGCCCATGCAGCATTCAAAAAGAGCACCGGTGTTTTGAATCTTTTTGAAATAGAATCACCCAATTCTCCCCAGTACCAGGCCGTTTCTCCGGAAGGGAAAATGAAATTGTCTTTTTTTAAAATCTCAAAAGTCGGCTTTCGCATAGGCTCGTTTGGCGCAACGGTGATGTTTTCTGCATTCAACTGCTTATTGACTGCATTGAAGGAAACAACCTGGTCGGAAGCACTTTTAGCACCAAGTCCGGGTAAACCCATTGCATTGGAATTTCCTGCCACAAGGAAAACCTCACCTACACCAACACGATCTACGGAAATAGAATCAATATCCCCATTTTCGGTCACAGCCGAAATTTTCAGCTGATACCAGCCCGTTTCAGCCTGAACCGAAGCCGTCAGAAATCCCTGCCGAACTTGCTCTTCATCAAAATCCCAGACTTTCTCCCGATGTACATTTCCTTTGATCGGGACCAAACGACCTTCAATGCTTGTATAAGGCCGGTAAGCATACGCCGTAATCGCTATCGAGGCAAAACCCGAAAGGTTGCGCTGGACGATCTGGTTATTGGCAGGAGCTGTTAAGATGATCTGTCCGTTGGCAGATATGGAAAGCATCAGGAAGAATCCAATGCACTGAAAAAACAACACCGCTGTATATCTTTTGCAGAAAGGTGCACAGTATGTTCGTATCGTTCTCATCATTAGCCTGCTTTTCACATCTGTTTCGGCTTCAATTTAGCTTAAATTACGTTGAGGCACTTATGGTTTTGGCATAAAAAAAGAGCCGGTCCAAATCCGGACCGGCTCTTCAAACATTACGCTAACTATTGACCGTAACCTGGGTTTTGAGGTGTCAGGCCAGGGTTGTTTTTCATTTCCTGGATTCCCAATGGGAACAGCAGGTGTTTTTCCTGTAAAGCAACACCAGCTCCAACATTCAGGTTAAGGTGACCAACGAAATTGTCAAATCCTTTTGTTTTCTCGTTAAACACTTTGCGCAGACGAACCATGTCAAACCAGGTAATGCCTTCGTAAGCGAATTCATACCAGCGCTCTCTCCAAACCGCTTCGCGGAAGGTGGCCTGTGTGAATGTTCCGATTGCAGGGGTTGTCAACTTAGCACGGTCACGGATTCTTTTGTAAGCCGCATAAGCTTCGGCAGTTGGACCGCCTACTTCATTTTGTGCTTCTGCATAAATCAGCAACACTTCTGCGTAGCGGATCAGGTTCACATTCAGGTTGTTGTTCTTGGTGGCAGTAACACCAGGAGCACCAAGCGCAGTTTGATTGAAATGCTTGAATACATAAGGTGCACCAAGATCAAATTTCGCTCCGTCGCCATTGGTATAATACGTTGTATAGAACCAGCCTTCCTGATCAACTGTACGCAAGTCGCCTTTTTCGTATGAGTTATAGAATGAAAGCGTTGGAATAGTGCTTCCTGTTCCACCAGGACCTGCAAAAGTTACAGCCTTGAAGTTAGGCAGATAGTCATTCAATGGGAATGATGCAACCAATGCATTATACTGGATCTGGAACAAATGCTCCAATCTGTTTTTCTGCGATTCGGTATGAATTTCCTTGTAAGTAGGAAACAGGTTTACAACATTTGGGTTTGCTTTTGAATAAGTAATTACTTCAAAAGCTTTGTCAGCCGCAAGTTTGTAGTGCGAAGCACCTTTGCCCAACGGGAAACCAGCCATTGTCAGATAAACCTTTGAAAGCAATGCTTTCACCGACATTTGTGTAGCACGGCCGCTTGTTTCGAAAACAGGAAGTCCGGCAGATTCTGCTGCAATCAGGTCTTCTACGATCAGTTTATAAACTTCTTCCTGCGGAGCTCTCTTCGCAAAGAAATCTTCTGATGTTGCCGTTTGTGGTTTTGTCACCAAAGGAACATCTCCCCAAAGACGAACTGCATTGAAGTAAGCCCATGCTCTAAGAAAACGTGCTTCACCAAGCAGTTTTGTTTGCTGTGCAGGTGTCGCAGGAGCTAAAAAAGGAATGGTCGGGATTTTCTCGATAGCAAGGTTTGCATTAGCAATAAGGCGGTATAATCCGTTCCACCAGTTGTTGATATGCGCTGTGTTACCATCGTAAGTCAACGAGTACAGGTTGTTCAAATCGGAATTTTGTCCCGTTTCAGTGGTTGCAGTTCCTGTTACTGCTTCCAGCAATTGCCAGTTTGCAGAGAAAATACCAGCTCCGTCTCCATAAAATCTAAGACCAGCATAGGTTGCTGCAACGGCAGCTTCCGCGTGATCAGGGATTGTGTAAAAACTTTCCGGTGTTAGGTTGGACGGATCCTGTTCGTCAAGGAAGTCTGAACAGCTCGTCGGTCCCAGCAAAATAGCGCCGAAAAGAAGTGCTGTCCCTAGGTTTTTCAAATTATATAACTTCATAATGAATATCTGTTTTTAAAATAACTTAACCTGTTCATTAAAATGCGATCTGCAGACCAGCCATGTAAGTGGTTGGTTTTGGATAGCTATGCCAGATCATACCTTGTGAAAATACGTTGTCAGCATCTCCACCACGGATTGGCGTTTGCTCAGGGTCACCATGTGGGTATTTAGTAAGCAAGAAGAAGTTTTGAGCTGAAACGTAAATTCTCAGTTTGCTCAATTTGATTTTGCTGACCATATCCGATGGGAAGCTGTAACCCAAAAGCAAGTTTCTGCCACGAAGGAATGAACCGTCAAAGATCCAGCGTGTATCTACGTTTGTTACGTAACCCGCACGTGTTTCACGAATCTCGGCGATTTGTGAATTTTGGTTTTGAGGAGTCCATGCACCCAATACAGTAGCGTAGCTGTTTGCGATAGAAACGCGGTCTTCGCTAGCGTGCAGGTTCATGTCCATCAGGTCATTTCCGTAAGAGAACTGCATGTCAAATGTCAGGTCAAAGTTTCCGTAACGAACTGAGTTCGCCAAAGTTCCCCAGCCTTTTGGGCTACCATTTCCAATGATTCTGCGGTCCGCATCTGTGATAGCGCCATCACCGTTGAAATCTTTGTATTTGATGTCACCAGGCAACATTTTAAGGTTGTTACGATAGCTGGTAAATTTAGCAGCCTCGTCTCTTTCAGCCTCGCTCCAAACGCCCAGACGTGTAAGTCCCCAGAATGCACCAACAGGCTCTCCGATACGGATAATGCTCGTTTGGTTTGTAATACCAGGACCACCCACTCCGAAGATGTCAGAAGGTGTTGCCAGTGACAATACTTTGCTTCTGTTGAATGAGATATTGAAGTTCGTGTTCCATGAGAAGTTTGCTCTTTCGATGTTAGTCGTATTCAAAGCAAGTTCAACTCCTTTGTTTTCCATTGAACCAATGTTCTTTCTGATAACTGCGTATCCGCTGGTGCGTGGAACCGGAGCATCCAAAAGCATGTCAGTGGTTTTTCTGTAATAGTAATCCGCTTCAACAGAGATTCTGCCTTTCAGGAAGCTAATTTCAAGACCCGCATCCGTTTGTGCTGTTTTCTCCCATTTCAAATCAGGGTTAGCAAGTCTGTTGATACCCGTTCCGTTAAATCTTGCATCGTTGTAGATGGTTGCATAGTTTGAGCTAAGCAATGACAATGAAGAATAAGAAGGAATTTCGGAGTTACCAGTCAAACCGTAGCTTGTTCTGATTTTCAGGTTGGAAATCAATGTATTTCCTTTCAGGAACTCTTCGTCAGACACTTTCCATGCCAAAGCAGCAGATGGGAACACAGCGTATTTGTGGTTATCACCGAATTTAGATGACCCATCGATACGACCTGTTACCGTCAACAGATATTTCTCTTTCAATGTATAGTTCACACGTCCAAAGTAAGAGTTGAACGCAAAACGTGCAGCACCCGAACCAACACCCGGCAATGTAGCACCTGCTCCAAGGTTGTTGAAACCGAAGTAATCCGTTGAGAAGTTACGAACGCTTGCTCCTGTTGAAGTCAGGTTCGTTTCCTGCCACGAGATACCCAAAAGTGCATTGATTGCGTGGATACCATTGAAAGTTTTGTTGTAGGTCAAATAATTTTCAAATGACCAGAACGTCTCTTTTCTGCTTGCTTTACCAGCTGTACCAGATTCACCGATTGCCAGTGTACGTGTTTGTGATTCGTTGAATTCCTGAGTCAGGATGTTCACACCCAGTACAGAACGCATTTCCAGGCCAGGAGCCAGGGTAATGTTCGAGTACAAGCTACCCAATGTAGTTTGTGTGTTCTGGTTGTATTTACGGCCCATCAGACGGTGTACCGAGCTGAATGCACCTTCTGCCTGTGGATAATCACGGTTGTTTGCATAAGTTCCGTCTGGGTATTTAACAGGAAGGAAAGGAAAATCCTCCACCATCTGACGTGGAACAGCATCATTGATATCGACAAGGTTTTCAGCCTGGTTGTTGTAGCTCAATGTAGCACCGATTCTCAACCATTTTTTAACCTGGTCATCAATGCTGAAACGAGTTGAATAACGTTTCAGGTAAGATGTTTTGATCAAACCCTGATCATCACGATAGTTTAGTGACAAAGAGTAAGTTGTTTTGTTGTTACCGCCGCTGAAACCCAATTGGTGGTTTTGAGAAACCTTGTGTTGCGTAGCTTCTTTGAACCAGTCGGTATCATAGTTTGGTATGAAATTACCGCTGCCATCCACTGTGAAGATATCAGGATGTTTAGCATTCAATTCAGCACGACGCACTTTCGGGTTTTGCGGAGCATATTTTCCGGCAGCCCATCCCGCAGGGTCATATTTCGCAATGTTTGCGTAAGCAAGGTCTTCAACCGCAAGATATTCCTTCGCGTTCAAAACTTTTGCTCTTTTTGGTCCCGCTGTCGGAACGCTCAGGTCCAGGTTGTAAGTAATCACACCTTCACCTGATTTTCCTTTTTTAGTCGTAACCAAAATAACACCATTCGCACCTCTTGCACCATAAATGGCTGTTGAAGATGCATCCTTCAAAACCTCAACAGACACGATGTCGTTAGGGTTGATGAAGTCGATGGCCTGGCTTTGCTGGTTTTGGTTTCCTTGCGGAAGCATTACACCATCCACCACATATAATGGGTTGTTTGAAGAGTTGATGGAGCTAAATCCACGGATACGCACGTTAGCACGACCACCCGGGCGTCCTGAGTTCACGTTCACCTGTACACCCGAAACCTTACCCTGAAGAGCCTGGTTCAAAGATGGAGCAGGACGCTCTTTCAATTGATCTTCCTTAACCGAACCTACCGAACCGGTTAAATCTGATTTTTTAGCGGTACCGTAACCGATAACGACTACTTCACTAAGTGCTTTTGAATCTGACTCCAAAGCAAGGTCAAGCGTAGTGCGGTTTCCCACTTCCACTTCCTGGCCTGTATAACCTACAAAGCTGAACACAAGCGTTGCACCGGTTTCTGGCACTTGCAATGTGTAATTACCGCTTCCGTCGGTGGTTGTACCTGTGCTGGAACCTTTTATAACAACGTTCACGCCAGGTAAGCCTTCCCCGTTTTCCTTATCGGTAACTTTTCCTTTTAATGTTTTATCAATCTTAGCGTGAGCAGCAGTTCCCGAAGCGATGTTCATGTTGGCTGATGCCACGAAGGGACCTGAAAGAGCGGGTATTAGAAATAATGCATTCCGGATATTCCGCATTCGGAACAACCATTGATAGGTATCGGTATTTTTCATGTAGGTTAGTATTGGTTAAACGTTTTTCATGCAATGTTGGCAAATGGTAATTAACTGTTTCATAGTGAATTCTGGCAATCGGATGTTTTCTGCGTCATTAATAAGTTATTTAAGGTGAGGAAAATTATTTGTGTTATGTTTTAAAAGTTATGGTATTTATTTAATTCGTTCAATTTTTAAAAGCGCAAACTTTTGGCTCCTGTCTATGTTCGGTTTTTTGGGTGTTTACTGTTCAGAAATTTCTGGTTGCCATTAATGGGTGCAACGAAAATTTATTTGTGAGAGGTGCCAGACAAGTAAGTTATGCCAGGAATTTGCGTGATCTTCAAAGTGAAAAAAGATGCAATACGATTATCAAGGGTCGGTTGAGATTTTTAAAAGTCTTAAAAAGACGTTGCAATATTATAATAAATAACAATAAATTTCGAATGACCAGCAGAGAAAAAATTAAATTATCTGTGCAAACGTTTGCATAAATTCACTCATATTTGATCAATTTTTGCTCGGAATCAATTAGTTAACCGCATGTTTACTAAAAATATAGCCCTGTTAATTTTCGGATAAGTCACCGAAAACCAACAGGGCTATATTTAAGATAATGTGTTTTAAACCAGGTCTACCGTGCGGCCGGTCTTCACAGACTCGTCACAAGCGAAGGCGATTTGCAAGCTCGTTACTGCGTCTTGTAGGTGATCAGTCAGGTCGAAATCGTCTTTGATCGCATTCAGGAAATAACGCTGCTCGCGGTTGCAAAGCTCCTGGTGATCCGGCTCGTCTTCGAGGTTGATCCAGGAATCTTCTCTTGTAAATTCATCTTTATCATTCAAATCCGCATGGTGTACGCGAATGGACTCCGTCTTCGTATGTGCTTCCACGGAAGAAGATTTTCCAGTGCCGCCCGCATCTTTTGCAACGATAGAAACACTGCCTTTCGGTCCGATTACGTCTTTCACGAAGAATGCAGTTTCACTGATCATCGGTCCCCAGCCAGCTTCATACCAGCCCACAGAACCGTCCTCAAACCAAATTTGAAGCTGACCATAATTATAGTTTCCAGCAGGAATATCTTCTGTTAACCGCGCACCGATCGCATTCACACGCAAAGGTTTCGAACGTGTCATCTGGCACATTACATCTATATAATGTACGCCGCAATCCACGATCGGGCTCAGGCTTTTCATCAAATTCCGGTGAACGCCCCACATGTAACCGTGGCTTTGCTGATTCAGGTTCATACGCATTACGAGCGGCTTGCCCAGGTTTTGCGCTTCGGCAACAAACCGCTCCCAGGAAGGATGCACGCGGAGAATGTAGCCTACAACCACTTTTTTGCCAGCCGTTTTCGCAGCTTCTACCACGCGCTTAGCACCAGCAACGGTGTCAGCAAGTGGTTTTTCAATGAAAACATGCGCGCCGTGCTCCAATGCTTTTACAGCAAAATCCTCATGCGTATCCGGGTAAGTCGAAATGCAGACCGCATCTGGTTTGGTTTCCTTCAATGCCGTTTCATAATCGCTGAAAAGGGCATAACCGCCGCCGAGTTTTTCATTCAAAACCTCTTTGCTTTTGCCGGTTGAAACGATTCCGCAGATTTCAAAACCGTCCAGCGAATGATACGCAAATGCATGGGAAGCGCCCATATTGCCACAACCGACTACGAGTACGCGAAGTGGACTTCCATTTTCGAAAGATGACATAATAATGTTAAATGTTAATGTTCCGGGTTAGCAGGAATAGGTAATTATTGAACAAAGCAAAGCTTCATTTTGGTGCAAAAATAGGCATTAAAATCTGTTTTCGCATTTGGGCCGATTTGAGTGAAAAAAAATCTACGAACAGTTACAAATTTTTTGCTAAAATCAAATTAATGCTGCAATTATGCATATTAATTCTACCTCTTTCTCTATTCGTTGCATGACTCATTTTTTACTTCAGTGCAGACTGTCCTGCGTTGTCTTGTGGAAGGTTTGCGTCCTATCCATGCTCACTTTCCTATCTTTTAATGTTGCTGCCCAGGATGATTTCAAACCGAAGTTTGGGGTTGTGGATCGTGCTGATGTGGAAATGGCGGCATTTCCTGGTGATAGCTCTGCTACTGCGGTTTACCTCTATGATTTTGGTGAAGTTACCTATCGCTACGACGACATCCGCGGACTGGTGATGGTGATGGAATCCTGGATAAGGATCAAAATCCTCAAAGAGTCAGCCCTTGACAGAGCTTCCGTTGCGATCACTACTTACGAGGGCAGCGGGCCCGAAAATCAGGAATTGATGGACGACATTCAGGGCTTCACTTATAATATGGAGAACGGACAGCTTGTACGAACGGCCATGGACCGGAAGTCGATCAAGCGGGAAAAGGCCACGGGCAAATATTATACTTACAAATTTAATCTCGCCAATGCACGGAAGGGTTCCGTGATTGAATATTCTTACAGGCGCACAACGCCATTGACCGTCCGCGATAAGCCCAGTCCCTGGTCTTTTCAGGCATCTGTGCCGAGCAAGTGGAGTGAGTTCCGCATTACGATCCCGTTCTTTCTGGAATATAAAACAACCATGAGCGGTTACCTGCCCCTGTATATCAGCGAACAGGAGCCTACGGATGTGCATGTAGGCTCGTCCAGGCTTAACGGGCGCGGCGTTGCCTATCGTTTTGTCGTGAAAGATGCACCTGCATTTGTCAACGAACCTTTTATAACGACCGAAAGCGATTATCTGTCAAAGGTGAATTTCGAGCTTTCCGTCATTCAGGTCCCCGGTGAAATGTCGAAGCATTTTTCAAATACCTGGGACGATGTTGAAAAGACATTGAACGAAGCAAGCTGGTTTGGTGTAGAGTTGCGCAAATCGTCATTCTTGAAAGCAAAGCGTGACGAAATTATGCAAACCGCCAAGACGCCGGAGGAAAAAATGGAGCTGGCTTACCGGCATCTGCAAAGCCACATGAAATGGGACGGTTCGTCCTTTCTGGGTTCAAGAGATGGCGTCAGGAAAGCATATGAAAACAAAGCCGGCAATGCAACTGAGGTGAATCTGATTCTGACCTCACTCCTTCGCGAGCTGGATCTTAATGCAGATCCGGTCATTCTCAGCACACGTTCCAATGGCCGCTTTTTGAAAGAAATTCCGCTTCTGGAAAGCTGCAATTATGTGATCAGCCACGTTGAGGTTGCCGGGAAAGAATACTTTTTGGACGCCACACAGCCTTATGCCAAACTCGGCCTCTTGCCTGAGCACACATTGAACGGTTATGGCAGGCTTATTCCGAAAAAAGGACCGGGGCGGTTCCTGGATATAAAACCGCTGGACTCACAGACCAAACTGGAAATGGTAAATGCAAACATTTTACCTGAAGATGGCAGCATTAAGGGCAATTACAGCATTTCCTATGCAGGTTATGAAGCATTGCGCTGGCGTGACAAATATGTAAAAGAAGCTGACGACATTTATCACGAAGTGCTCAAAAAGCGGTCGCCGGAGTGGAAGATCAGCAACATTGCTGTGAAGAATAAAAACGAAGATTTGAAAGCAGCAGTCAATGTCGCCTGCGATTTTGAACTGGAAGACGAGAATGCTTCACCTGACTTGTTTTACTTCAATCCAATTCTGGCCGGTCGCTGGGAAAGCAATCCGTTGAAATCGAAAGAACGGATCTATCCGCTCGATTTTACCAGCGGAATGTCGGAATCGTTCATTGGTAATTATAAGCTTCCGGCAGGTTATGTGCTGGAAGAAATGCCAAAGGCAGAAATCGTAAGCCTTCCCGAAAAAGCGGGAAAATTTGTTTACCAGGTTCGGCAGTCAGGTGATATGATCCAGGTGAGCAGCGTCATTGTACTTTCCAAAACGAATTTTCATGCCGAAGAATACCACGACGTGAAAGAGTTCTTCGAGCGCGTGGTCCAAAAACATGCGCAACCTTTGGTAATCAAGAAAAAGGCTAACTAACCCTCCAAGATGCGATTTTTATTCTCTATTCTATTTTTAGCTTGCACAATGCTATGTCAGGTTCGGGCGCAAGATGAATTCGACGTCACGAAAATAAGTGCGGAACTCAATGCCGGTGCCAATGCGGTTGTGCGGTTGGATGAAGATTTTTTTGAGATTATTTCAAAAGCCGAAGCGCGGCACAAGAAGCGCACAGTTGTTACGATTCTGAATGAAAAGGGCGAAAATGAGTATGGCCAGCTTCTTGTGGGTTATGATAAATTTACCAAGATCACCGATATCAGCGGCATCCTTTACGATGCAGGCGGGAAAGTCCAGAAAAAGCTCAAAAACGCAGACATTACGGACTATGGTTATGGCGGCGGTGGAGACAATATCACCGACGCAAGGGTCAAGCTGGCCGATTTTGGTAAAAAGAGCTATGCTTATCCGTACACGATTGAATTCAATTACGAGACTAAGGAGAAAAATATGATGTTCTATCCGCGCTGGATGCCTCTTTCTGATGAAAAGACAGCCGTTGAGCGCGCGCAGTTCACCATCAAAACGCCAGCCGATTTTAAGTTTCGTTACAAAGAATATAATGGTGTAAATCCGGTGATGAAAACCAAAGAGGAAGGCGGATCGGACATTTACACCTGGGTTGTCAGAAACCAACCCGTTTCCAAAACAACCGATTTCTACCCGCTTCCCATGATCGACCATATGCCGCTCGTGCTGGCCGCCCCTTCCGATTTTGAAGTGCAGGATTATCAGGGAAATTTCAACACCTGGGCAGATTTTGGTAAATTTTATCACACATTGAATGCGGGCCGTGACGTGCTTCCGCCTGCGACGATTACTGAAATAAAATCTGTCATTAAGGATGCAAAAACAGATCGCGAAAAAGTTGAAAAACTATACAAATGGATGCAAACCCGCTCGCGTTATGTCAGCATTCAGCTGGGAATCGGCGGCTGGCAAACCATTGATGCCATGACTGTTGCCAACAAAGGTTATGGCGATTGCAAAGCGCTGAGCAATTTTACCGTCGCTGCATTGCGCCAGGCGGGAATTCCTGCTTATGTTGCCTTAATCAAAGCAGGCAGTGAAGCCATGATGAAACCTGACTTCCCAAGCAGCCAGTTCAACCACGTCATCGCCTGCGCCATAGTCGCAAAAGACACGATGTGGCTCGAATGCACCAGCCAGACCACGACGCCCAACTTCATGGGCACATTCACAGGCAGCCGCTATGCATTGCTCGTCACGCCCGAAGGCGGAAAACTGGTGCAAACGCCTGTTTATAAATCACACCAAAACACACGGAAAAGTCGCGCGAATGTGAACCTGGACGAAGGCGGGAACGGACAAGTGGAAGTGCATACATTATATGCAGGCTTGCAGCAGGAATCACGCAACAGTGTTTTTCACAATGGCAGTAAAGAAGAGCAGAAGAAATGGTTAATGAACCAGATCAATTTACCAAGTCTGGATTTGCAGCGTTTCGAGCTTCTCGAAGGCCGGGAAACAGAACCGACCATTACCGAGAAATTATCACTGAATGTGCGCAACTGCGCCACCAAAACAGGATCAAGACTTTTTATCAAACCCACTTTACTAAGCCGCGGGTTTGAATTGCCCGCAATTTCGGAGCGGACTACGGACTTTTATCTGCCCGGCTCTGTCTACGACTTTACCGATTCTGACACGGTGTCTTACGTCATTCCGGCGAATTACAAACTGGAAACCACATTGCCTTCTTTTCAGATTAATTCGGTTTTTGGGACTTATGAATCCAAAACGGTTTTGGAAAACAGCAAGCTCCTGTGCTCCCGGAAGGTCGTTATGAACGGCGGACGCTACAATGCCAAGGATTTTCCAGCCTGGATCGACTTCCTGAAAAAGATGAGAAAAGCCGATCGTGCGCAAGTCGTATTTGTAGAAAACAAACCTTGAAGCCGGATTCGGTTTTATGTTAAAATTCGTATATTATTGATTAATACCTGAAATGTTTGGCGGGTAACCAACAATTAACTTTGACAAAAAATCAGATCTTTCATAGTTAACACAATCAATATATGAACAAGGAATCCTGGCAGGGTGTATTTCCGGCGTTGCTAACGCCTTTCAAATCAGACGACAGCATTGATTTTGATCTTTTCCGTAAAAATCTGGAAGTGCAGATTGAAGCTGGCGTCACTGGCGCTATCGTTTCAGGATCATTGGGCGAAGCAAGCACATTGACCAAAGCGGAAAAAGTGGAATTGGTAAAATATGCAAAAAGCATTGTTGCCCAGGATTTCCCGATCGTTGTGTGTATTGCCGAGCAATCGACTGCGGAAGCCGTAAGCCTTGCCAAAGAAGCCGAAGCTGCTGGTGCAGACGGTCTGATGGTGTTGCCTCCGATGCGTTACAAAGCAGACGACCATGAAACGGTTGTTTATTTCAAAACCATCGCACAAAGCACTGCATTGCCATTGATGATCTACAACAATCCGGTGGATTACAAAATTGAAGTCACGCTGGCAATGTTTGAAGAGCTTGCAAAGGTTCCTAATGTGCATGCCATCAAAGAATCAACGCGCGACGTAAGCAATGTTACCCGCCTTTATAACCGTTTCGGCGACCGTTTTAAGGTTTTCTGCGGTGTGGATACATTGATCATGGAAGAAGTAATGCTAGGCTGCGACGGCGTTGTAGGTGGTTTGGTGGATGCATTCCCAAAAGAAACCGTTGCGATTTTCAACTTGGTGAAAGCCGGATTATACAAAGAAGCATTGGCCGTTTACCGTTGGTATCTTCCTTTGCTTGAACTGGACATTCATCCAAAACTGGTTCAAAACATCAAGCTTGCCGCTACAAAAGCAGGCATAGGCTCAGAATTCGTTCGCGCACCAAGATTGGTTCTGGAAGGTGCAGAGCGCGAAAAAGTGCTTGCTATCATTGACCAAGCTATTGCAACTCAGCCTGCATTGCCTGATTATTTGAATTTGTCTTCGGAAGTTTCTGTTGCATAACATTGTCGCATTGCGCAATCCGGCTTTACTTTAAAGCTGGATTCGCATTCATTTTGCGACTTTTACAAACAGAAATTATCCTAACCAGCCCATGACAACTTCAAAAGAACAACTGGAAGCCATTTTGCAAAAGTCTCTTGAGGCTTTTGTGATCATAAAAAAACATTCGATCCAGCAGCGCGTGGCATTAATGCGGACGATTGCAGACGAGATCGAAGCCATTGGTCCGGAACTCATTGCAACCGCAAAAGCAGAATCCAACCTGCCCGAAGCACGCTTAACAGGAGAAAAAGCACGCACGATTTTTCAATGGAGAAGCTATGCCGATGCATTGGAAAAAGGCGCTCCGCTCGATGCGAGCATTGACACAGCGAACGCTGAAAGAACGCCTCCTAAGCCTGATATTCGTAAAACGAGCATTGCATTAGGACCCGTTGCTGTTTTTGGTGCGAGCAATTTCCCATTTGCGTTCTCAACTGCCGGCGGTGACACGGCCAGCGCCATTGCGGCCGGTTGTCCGGTTGTGGTGAAAGCCCATCCCGGCCATCCTGAAACTTCGTGGATCATGGCCGAGGCCATCGCGAGAGGCGTTAAGAAAAGCGGTTTCCCGGAAGGCACTTTTTCCCATGTATATTTCGAAACGAACGAAGAATCGCAGTTTCTGGTAAGCCATCCGATCATTAAGGCCGTTGGATTTACAGGTTCTTACCGCGCCGGGACTGCATTGGCTGAGATTTCTGCAAAAAGGCCTGATCCAATTCCGGTTTTTGCGGAAATGGGCAGTGTTAACCCTGTGTTTTTATTGCCAAATAAATTGGAAGCTTCCGCGGCTGAATTGGCAAAACAATATGCGGGTTCATTAACATTGGGCGTAGGACAGTTTTGCACCAATCCGGGCATCGTGATAGCCATTGAAAGTCCTGCATTGGAAACATTTGAAAATGCATTGGAAGAAGAAATTATAAAAATTGCCCCTTCCCATATGCTGCACGCAGGCATTGCAGAAAGCTATGAAAAAGGATGCAAAAAACTAACCACGCAACCCGGCGTTGAGATCCTTGCTGTAACCGAAACGGAAGTTTTGGAAGGACAGGGCGGCGCGACGGTTGCCACGGTAAGCGCGCAAACATTCCTGAACAATGATGCATTGCAGGAAGAAGTTTTCGGGCCGTTCGCATTGATTATCAAATGTGAGAACATTGATGAAGTAATCTCTGTCGGTGGAAAACTGCACGGACAGTTAACAGCCACATTGCTGGCAACCAACGAAGATCTGGCAGAAAATGAAGAACTGATCGGATTGGTAACCGACAAATGCGGCCGGATATTGTTCAACAACTTCCCAACAGGCGTTGAAGTTTGCAAATCCATGCACCACGGCGGACCATTTCCGTCATCAAGCAACAGTCAGTTTACATCAGTTGGCTCGGACGCGATCAAGCGATTTGTGCGGCCGATGAGTTTCCAGAACTGGCCGGATGAATTTTTACCCGAAGAATTAAAAAATGCCAACCCGTTAGGAATCTGGCGGACGGTTAATAATGAGCTAACGAAGGAGGCTTTGTAATGAGAAAAACGTTTTTCTGCATCGACGCGCACACTTGCGGGAATCCCGTTCGGGTGGTGGCCGGTGGCGGCCCGCTTTTGCAGGGCAATAGCATGATGGAGCGCAGGCTTCACTTTTTGAAAGAATTTGACTGGATCAGAAAAGGATTAATGTTCGAGCCACGCGGCCACGACATGATGAGCGGAAGCATTCTTTATCCGCCCGTAGATCCCGAAAATGACATTGGTGTGCTTTACATTGAAACCAGCGGCTGCCTCCCGATGTGCGGCCACGGGACCATTGGAACCGTCACGATTGCCATTCAGGAAGGGTTAGTAATCCCAAAAGTGCCCGGTAAGTTGCGCCTGGAAACACCTGCCGGTTTGGTTTTGGTAGAATATGTGCAGGAAGGCAAAAGGGTAAAATCTGTTAAATTGATCAATATAAAATCATTTTTGGCAGCCGAAAACCTCGAAGTTGAATGTCCTGAACTGGGGACATTAAAAGTGGATGTGTCTTACGGCGGCAACTTTTACGCCATCGTGGATCCGCAGGAAAACTTCAAAGGAATCGAACATTACACGGCCGATCAGCTGATTAGTTGGAGCCGCGTTTGCCGCAAGCGGATGAATGAAAAATATAAATTCGTCCATCCCGAAAACGACCATATCAACGGATTAAGCCATTTCCTTTGGGCAGGGGCCGTTTTGGACGAAACTTCCACTGCCCGCAATGCCGTGTTCTATGGCGATAAAGCTATTGACAGATCTCCCTGCGGAACCGGAACTTCGGCGCGGATGGCACAATGGCATGCCAAAGGAAAACTCAAAAAAGGCGACAAATTCATTCACGAAAGCATCATTGGCTCCAAATTCACCGGAACCGTTGAAGACGAAGTGACCATAGGAGACAAGCCCGCGATCATCCCCGGCATTGAAGGCTGGGCAGTTGTGACGGGTTACAATACAATCATCATCGACGACGAGGAAGATCCATACGCATTTGGATTTCAGGTTATTTAGGGCAGTTTTATCAATATGGATGTGACGAACAAGGGAAAAGCCACGATAATCGGCGGCGGGATTATGGGATTGACTTCGGCTTACTATTTGTTAAAAAGTGGCTGGAAAGTGACGTTGATCGATAAGGGCGATCTGGCGGATAATTGCTCGCAAGGCAATGCTGGAATGATCGTTCCAAGTCATTTTATTCCGCTGGCTGCTCCTGGCATGATCTCCAAAGGCATCAAATGGATGTTCGACAGCCGCAGTCCGTTTTACGTAAAACCTTCGCTCGACTGGTCGCTGGTTTCATGGGGTTTGAAATTCATGAAAAGCGCCACGCCTGCCAACGTGGAACGCGCCGCGCCTTATTTGCGCGACTATCATTTGCTGAGCAAGCAGCTTTATGAAGATCTAGCCAAAGAGGAAGGTTTTGATTTTGGCCTGGAAGAAAAAGGCATTCTCATGCTTTACAAAACCGAGAAAGCCGGAGAAGAAGAAATCCACGTTGCTAAGGACGGTCAAAAGCTCGGTTTGGACATTGAAATGCTTACTAAGGAGCAAGTTCAGGCGATCGAACCCAACATTCAGCTGGACGTGATAGGCGCAGTGCATTATCATTGCGACGCACATTTATATCCAACCGCATTGTTTTCGCAGCTTTTAAAATACATCAAAGCACAAGGCGCGGAGTTGATTTTGAATGCGAGGGTTAAAGGTTTTGATATAAAAAACGGAGAAATAAAAGCCGTACAAACCGAAACCAAAATGGTGGAAGGCGACCTCGTGATCATGACCGGCGGAACCTGGCTTCCCGAGCTTTCGAAGTTGGCAGGCTTGTCAATTCCTGTGATGCCCGGCAAAGGTTACTCCTTCATGGAGCCAAATGCTGAGCATAGAATTGAACATCCCGCATTGCTGATTGAAGCCCGCGTTGCGGTTACGCCGATGAACGGCCAAGTGCGGTTCGGCGGCACAATGGAGCTTGCGGCGGTGAATGACAACATTAATATGAACCGCGTGGAAGGGATCGTAAACTCCATTCCGCAATATTATCCCGAGCTGAATGTGGCTGTTCCGGGCAAGGAACGGATCTGGTATGGTTTCCGGCCGTGTTCGCCGGATGGGCTGCCTTATCTGGGTTACAGCAAAAAACTGAAAAACCTCATCGTCGCAGGTGGTCATGGCATGATGGGCATCAGTCTCGGACCGGCAACAGGCAAAATGGTGGCGGAACTGGCCAACGAATCTGCATTGTCGGCCGACATCAAACTTTACAATCCTGAACGATATAACTAACCCGGAACTGTCCGGGTTTTTTGTTTAAAAGACTTTTTCTAAACCTTAATCAGACCTGGATGAAACTTTTCAACCAAAGAACTTTCTTGTGCCTTATTTTCCTGATAAGCACAGCGATTTTTATTCCAAAAGCTTTTGCCCAAAGCAAATTTAACCTCTACGAACAAACGAGCGAAACAGCCGGACTTATCATTCAATACGGCCAGGACACCCGCGCGATCCGCTCTTTTTACTCGCCTATGGAGCGCGGACGAGGCGGTTTCGGCGCGCCAAGCAGTGTCCTGAATTCACCCGAACAACGGAAGCGCCTTCGCGAAGTCGATCAAAGTTATCTGGATAAGCTCACCAAGCTCGATTTCAATGCGATGAGCATTTATGGAAAAGTGGATTATATCTTGCTAAAAAGAAGCATTGAGGATGATTTGCTGACATTATCCAAAGAAGAGAAAGAATACAATGCGGTAAAAACCTATTTTCCTTTTGCGGATAAAATCTACGCATTGGAAAAAGGCCGGAGACGCGGCGCAACCGTTGACGGACAAGCAGTTGCAGGTCAGCTGAATGATATTTTAAAAGAAGTAAAAACAGCCTCCGACGCATTCAAAAAAACAGAAAGCATTGATATGCCACTGGCAGAACGCGGCGAAGAGGCGGTAACTGGATTGAAATCCAGGTTAAAGAGCACTTATGATTTTTACAAAGGTTATGATCCGATGTTTTCATGGTGGGTTCCAGAGCCTTACGAAGCATTGGATAGCGCATTAACCGCTTATGCCAAGACAATCAAAAGCAAAGGCAAGCTAACCACAACCCAAAAAGATGATAAAAGCGGCATTAAGGGCGTTCCCATCGGCCGCGAAGAGCTGATTCGCCAGCTGGACGCGGAAATGATCAGTTACACGCCGGATGAATTGATCGATTTGGCCAACAAAGAATTTGCCTGGTGTGACAAAGAACTGCTGAAAGCATCTCAGGAAATGGGTTTCGGAAACGATTGGAAAAAGGCGCAGGAAAAGGTCAAAAACAGCTACGTAAACGCCGGAACCCAGCCCGAACTGATCCTGAAACTCTACAACGACGCCAAGACATTCATCACCGCCAACAACCTGATCGATTATCCCGAAATCGCCGACGAAACCTGGGGAATGCAAATGATGACGCCTGAACGCCAGCTCATTAACCCATTTTTCCTGGGTGGGCGCGACATTATCATTTCCTATCCCACCAACACCATGCAGCACGAAGATAAGCTCATGAGCATGCGCGGCAACAATCCGTATTTTTCAAGAGCCACTGTACATCACGAACTCGTGCCGGGGCATCATTTGCAATATTATATGAACAGCCGTTACAAGGCTTACCGCAGCGAATTCTGGACGCCGTTCTGGACGGAAGGCTGGTCACTTTACTGGGAATTGCTGCTTTATGACAAGGGTTTTGCCAAAACGCCCGAGGAGCGGATAGGGATGTTGTTCTGGCGGATGCACCGTTGCGCACGGATTATTTTCTCGCTCAATTATCATTTGGGCAAATGGGGCCCGCAGCAGTGCATTGATTTTCTGGTGGATAGAGTCGGTCACGAACGTGCCAATGCGGAAGGCGAAGTGCGCCGGTCATTTGAAGGAAGTTACAGTCCGCTTTACCAGGTCGCTTATCTCATCGGCGGCTTGCAGATCCTGAGCCTGAAAAACGAACTCGTCGACACCGGAAAAATGACATACAAAGATTTCCACGACGCCATTATGAAGGAAAATAATATGCCCATTGAGATGGTAAGGGCCACATTGATCAACCAGCCCGTAACGCGCGACTTCAAAACAAGGTGGAAATTTTATAGTTTCAAATAAAAGCGTACTTTAAGACTTGAAACCTGCCTTTTCTAACCCAAAAATCTTTTATGTCAGTAGAATCCGTCCCGGAAAAAACCGCATTTAAACCCTCATTAGGTCTCGTAGATGCAACTATGCTCGTTGCCGGCAGTATGATCGGATCGGGGATTTTCATTGTAAGCGCGGACATCACGCGCAACACCGGGAGCGTCGGCTGGCTCATGTTTGTGTGGCTGATCACCGGTTTTATGACGCTGACGGCTGCATTGAGTTACGGCGAGTTAAGCGCCATGTTTCCAAAAGCAGGCGGCCAGTATATTTATCTCAAAGAAGCCTATAATCCGCTGATCAGCTTCCTGTATGGTTGGAGTTTTTTCACCGTAATCCAAACCGCCACCATTGCCGCCGTAGCCGTGGCTTTTGCCAAATTTACAGCTTATTTGTTACCTCAATTCAGCGAGGACATTGTGGCCGTCGATCTCGGATTTTTACAAATAACGCCCGCCCAGTTACTGTCCATTGTCGTCATTGTGCTGTTAACGTTCATCAATACACGCGGCGTCAACAGCGGCAAAATTATCCAGACCACATTCACATTAACAAAGCTTTTAAGTCTATTGGGTTTGATCGTTTTCGGCCTTCTGTTCATGAAACCGGAGATCTGGGCAGCCAACTGGGACTCGGCGACCATGTGGGATATGCATAAACTGAATGTGGACGGAAGCATTGCATCCTACACCACGATCGCAGCTTTCGGAGCCATTGCCGCCTCCATGGTTGGCTCAATTTTCAGCAGCGATTCGTGGAATAATGTAACTTTTATAGCAGGGGAAATCAAGAATCCGCAGCGTAACATTGGCCTAAGCCTTGCATTGGGGACTATCATTGTAACGGTGATTTATTTGCTAACCAATGTCATGTACACCGGCGTTTTGTCTTTGCAGGAAATCGCAGCTTCGGACAAAGATCGCGTGGCCGTAACCGCTTCCCATGTCATTTTCGGCACTTCGGGAACGATCATTATTGCGGTAATGATTATGATTTCGACATTCGGCTGTAATAACGGTCTGATCATGTCAGGCGCGCGGGTTTACTATTCAATGGCCAAAGATGGTCTGTTTTTCAGCAAAGTTGGGCAGCTGAACAAGAACTCGGTTCCTGAATTTGGACTTTGGATTCAATGTGTTATTGCATCGCTTTGGGCATTGAGTGGCAAATATGGTAACCTGCTGGATATGATTTCGTTTGTGGTGGTTGTATTTTACATGCTAACCATCGTTGGGATTTTCATTCTAAGAAAAAAGAGACCCGATGCCGACAGACCTTACAAAGCATTTGGCTATCCATTTCTGCCAATCATTTACATTATAATGGGCCTCGCATTCTGCATTCTGCTTATCATTTATAAACCAGAATACACCTGGCCAGGATTGATCATTGTGCTGCTGGGCATTCCTGTTTATTATATTATTGCAAAAAAAGAAATCAAAGCATAGTTGCCCATTCACTCTTATTCTTGACACTGATGAAGATTGCACTTTATTCACTGCTGTTCTGTCCAGGGCTGTTGCTGGCTCAGGAAATTGACCAAACTGCTCTTGCCAAAATCCGGAAGGAAGGGATGGAAAATTCCAAGGTGAAAGAAATCGCCCATCAACTTACGGACGTTTCTGGTCCTCGGCTTACTAATTCTCCCGGTTTTCAAAGAGCGGCTGAATGGTCGGTAAGCGAGCTGAAAAAGTGGGGTTTGCAAAATTCACGCATTGAAGATTGGGGTGAATTTGGAAAAGGCTGGCAGGTTGAAAAAAGCTATCTGGCCATGACCAAGCCTTATTATATGCCATTTATAGCCATTCCAAAAGCCTGGACTTCCGGCACAAAAGGGCCAATAACAGGTGAGGTTGTGGTCGTCAACATTCAAAATGAAGAAGATCTCAAAAAATACGCAGACGGAAAGCTAACCGGCAAAATTGTGTTGGTAAAAGGCCCCGCCGACACCGACCCGACATTCAAGCCCGACGCCGTGCGTTACACGACGGAGGATTTGGACAAAATGACGAATTCGCAGCCATTCGGTCAAAGCAACTTCACCCCCGAACAAGCCGAACGCATGCGCACCATGCGCAGTTTCCGCAGCCGCGTCGATAGCACCATGAAAGCGCAGAAAATCAGTCTGGAACTCGCACACAGAGCAGGCAAGCACGGCACATTCTTCACCAGCAACGGCGCATCTTACAAAGGCGACGCACCCTTAGCCGGCCCGGCATTTGAAATGTCCCCCGAGCACGCCGGACTGGTTGCCCGATTGATCGAAAGCGGCATTCCCGTAACATTAGAGGCCGAATCACAAACATCATTTTTTGACAAAAAACTTACCACGGGCAATGTAATCGCCGAAATTCCCGGCACCGATCCCAAGCTGAAAGACGAAATAGTCATGCTGGGCGGGCACCTCGATTCGTGGCACAGCGCCACGGGCGCGACGGACAATGCAGCCGGTTGCACGGTCATGTTGGAAGCCGTAAGAATTTTGCAAGCCTCGGGTTTGAAGCCGAGAAGAACCATTTGCATCGCGCTTTGGTCTGGCGAGGAGCAGGGGCTGCATGGCTCGCGGAATTATGTGAAAAACACATTTGGCGATCCCCAAACAATGAAACTTTTGCCAGCACACGAAAAACTTTCCGCTTACTATAACATTGATAACGGAACAGGCCGCATCCGCGGAATTACCTGCAAGGTAGTGAAGGCCCGCGCGCAATTTTTGGAAAATGGCTAGCACCGTTCTCCGACATCATTGACCGCCCCACCATTACATCCAGAAACACCGGAGGCACTGATCATCAAAGCTTCGACGCACTAGGATTGCCCGGTTTTCAGTTTATCCAGGACGGAATTGAATACGGTTCACGGACGCATCATACCAATGTGGACACATATGAACGCCTGGTCATGGATGACTTAAAACAAATGGCTGTGGTCGTGGCCAGTTTCGTTTACAACACTGCGCAACTGGATCAAAAAATTCCAAGAAAAGAATTGCCAAAAGCAAAAACAGCCTCAGGAGTAGGCAGATAACCCTCAGAATGTACCGATGAAATTTCTAATTTGCTATTTCTCAATAGTAAGCAGCCTTGTTTTTGCCCAGGAACCCATGAAATACGTGGTTTCTATGGAAAATCCATCCAGCCAAACATTCCACGTTTCGCTCAACTATAAGCCCGAAAAGTCCGACAGCCTGCTGCTGAAAATGCCCGATTGGACGCCCGGCTACTATCAGTTAATGGATTACGCAGCCAATGTAAGCGAGTTCAAAGCCAAAGATTCAAACGGCAACGCGATTGAATGGAAGCGTTCAGGCAAAACGGGCTGGGTCATTTATAACAAGAATGCGAGCAACGTAACGATTGATTACGACGTAAAAGCCACCCGAAAATTCGTCGCCACCAGCTTTCTCGACAGCACACACGCATACATTACGCCTGCAAGCATGTTTTTGTATTTAGATCAGAAAATCAAAACACCTGCAGAAGTCGCGATCTTTCCCTATAAAGATTGGAAAAACGTAGCCACCGGCCTTGATTCACTTCCCAAAAAGCAATTCACCTATTCCGCACCAGATTTCGACATTTTGTACGACAGTCCGTTCCTGATCGGAAACCTGGAAGAACTGCCTTCATTCAAAGTGAAAGGCATTCCGCACAGGTTTATTGGCTACAAATTAGGTGATTTTGATAAAATCAAATTCATGGCGGATATCAAGAAGATCGTCGAAAAAGCCTCCGCATTGATCGGCGACATTCCTTACAAACATTACACATTCATCGCCATCGGCCCGGGGCAGGGCGGCATCGAACATTTGAATTCCACCACGATCAGTTTCAGCGGAGATCAATTGAATTCGCGTGGCTGGGACGGCATGTTAGGTTTCATAACACATGAGTATTTCCATCATTATAATGTGAAAAGGATCCGTCCGATAGAACTCGGGCCATTCGATTACGAAAATGGAAGCCGCACTAATATGCTCTGGGTTTCGGAAGGCTTAACGGTTTATTACGAGCCTATTATCATGAAGGAAGCCGGTCTCATTACCACCGAAAAAATGCTGGAATTATACAGAAGCCACATTGCCGAAGTAGAAAACAAACCCGGCCGCCTGCACCAATCCCTCGCCCAGGCCAGCGCCCAAACCTGGTCCGACGGCCCATTCGGCCGAACCGGAGAAGGAGCCAATCAAACCATTTCCGTTTACCGCAAAGGCCCCATCGTCGGCCTCCTTTTCGACTTCGCCATTCGCCACGAAACCCAAAACAAAAAGTCCCTCGACGACGTCATGCGCAAACTTTACAAAGATTTTTACAAATCTAAAAAACGAGGCTTCACCGAAAACGAACTCCGCGAAACCATTACAAAAGTAGCCGGCAAACCGCTGGACGAGCTTTTTACCTACATCTACACAACAGCCGAACCGGATTACAAGAAATATTTTAGCTATGCTGGACTGAACATTGACACTGCGCCTAAGCAAGTTGCTGGAAGTGATAAAACGGAGAAGACATTCATCATGACACTGATGGAGAACCCTACCAAATTGCAGAAAAAAGTATTTGAAGGATGGAGTAGGGCAGGCAAATCGGAGAGTTTACTTCCTTAACAATTTATCAATCAGCTTTAAAATTCCCTCCCGGTTCTTAGCAGCTTTAATAAATTGCGGCAGCTTCTCAACCATCGTCGTATGCGTCAGAGTCTGCCGTTCCCTCAATTTCGAAGCAACATAATTCCGTATCTCCCCAAGATGTTCCCGATTACAAGCCCAAAGCACATCTCCCTTAAACTCATCTTGCAGCCATAAGGGAAGGTTGAAAATAGGATCACCAACGGAAGCATTCTGATAAGTTTTCCCAGAAACTTCCTGCTCCGTAAGGCTGCAATTGCTGCAAACTAATTTTCTGATCTTTCCTGCTTCATTGTCTTGATTAATCACCATTGCTTCTTTGCCGCACTTAGGACATTCCACTGAGAAGTGGGTCATGTAGGAGTATAGGCGCGTAGGCGGGCCGGAGTAGCGGTGGGTTTGGGTGGGCATTGTTAATGATAATTCGGCAAATCGTAACAGATTAGTCCAATGGCTCTATCTTCCGAGTTGACAGTCGGCTGCTACGGATTTCCGTAATTATCTGATCAGCTGATTGCTGTGACACAAACGCGCCAAACGATTTTTGGAATCGGGATTTTTTAGTGTCTTGATTCTTTTTGATTAATTTGAACATGCCGAAAAGTTCACTTATCTAATTTGGGAAGCCCCGATTTAGCTAAAATCTCGTTGACCTTTTTTAACTTTTCTGGGAAGTATTCCTTTCCCACTAGCTTGTTTAAGCTTTTATCAACTACAACAACTAGTCCTTTTGAATTTTTCAGTTTGCTTCTTTCCATGATGTGTATGTTTCTTTTCTTGTTAATAAAAATACTTCGTAATCTTCACCAACTACAAATTGTTCCCAATGCCCTTTACAGTTGTAACCAAATATAGCAAATTCCTCAATAATTTCAGCTAAGTTATTGGCAATGCCCATTCTGTATAAGCGAGTTCGTGCCTTTGTACTTCCGGTAGCAGTGATCCAGGCTTCCGGATATTTTTCTGTGAATGTATACAGTGTTGCTGCGACGGTAGCTAAGACCTTAACGCTATCTCCATTGTTGCTGATTGAAAGATCATTTATCTCATCGGAGATCGGATTATAATCACCGAAAGCAAGGTTGAAGATATTCTCGACAGCGGTTTTAGAATAAATGACGCTTTTTTGAATTGAGCCTTTTGGGCCTTTACTAGTAAAATGATAGAGTAAAAATGAGTCGTTTGCGCGACTAATGTATTTGTTATGATTCATTTTATAGTGTGTTCTTGAATTTTTGCAAAGCTAAGAATTACCATGAATATTCCTCGAAGTTGTATTCACTTTTGGTTTTTCCGCCAAACCCTGTAAGTTTACAGCGTCCAATTATCCGAGTAAGCTGTTAATGCGTCGTCATTTTTCGTCGGCACTTATAATGCTGCGTACACCAATGAACGGTGTCGTAACTACCGTAATGGTTTGAACACCATTGCCTTACTCGGGTTGGACAACGGCAAGTGCGGCACCGTTTTTTGCAACACAAAACGTCCAATAAAGAGTAAGATGCACACATCAAAAATCCAAGAATCCCGCCAAAGCGCAGCAGAGGAGCTCCTAAGCAACTATCTAAACCAAGATGTTGACCTGATCGAAATCGAACGGATGCACAATGAAATGCTCCGACATTATCTCCGTCCAACAGATGAATGGAACCTCAGTCGTAAGTATGCGCTGCTTGCGCTAGATACGAGTGAGGTGCTTACGCGGTTATTGAAGGAGATTGGGGATTATGGGAAGAGGAGTTGAAGTAAAAAGCCGTCGTCAGTTTGTGTCTGGCGGCGGCTTTTGATAAATAGAAGTATCAACCATTACAGTTTTTTCCGCCATTGGTTGATTGCTTTTCTGTTATTTTCAATCGTTTGGAGTTCATCTTCGGTTGCAGTAGGACCATTCAAAAGCAAAGATTCCAAGTTATTTTGTGACTTTTCTCTTCCTTCTTTCTCAATTTCAGCTTTGAGCTGCTTTAACTGCCCGGCAGGCAATGTCTTAACTGCTCTCAAGAGCTGGTCAAATGATATATCAACTTGTACTTGCATAAATCAAATTTAATAAATTTTTGCCAGAATGAAATTGGTCTCCAACTTGATCGGCAAATTGATTTGTATGCCAAAACACAATCACCCCCGCAACGCCTCAATCCCCCCAACATCCTTCACCAATTCCTTCCCCAACACCCGATTTCCACCTTCCGTAATCACCAAATTATCCTCCACCCTAATCCCGGTAAAATCCCTGAATTGATCCAATTTCCCATAGTCAATAAACTGAGAAAGCTTATTCTCAGCCTTCCAGCGATCAATCAATGTAGGAATAAAATAAAGCCCTGGCTCCACAGTAATTACAAAGCCGGGTTCGAGGGCGCGGCCCAAGCGGAGGGATTTCCAGCCGAAGGTGGTGCCTTTGATGAGGTCGTCGGTGTAGCCTACGTATTGTTCGCCGAGGTTTTCCATGTCGTGGACGTCGAGACCCATCATGTGGCCGAGGCCGCATTGGAAAAAGAGCGTGTGTACGTCGTTTGCGAGCGCTTCTTGTGGGTCGCCTTTGATGATGCCTACGGATTTGAGGCCTTCCAGTAATTTCGTGGATGCTAATGCGTGGACGTCTTTGAACAAAACGCCTGGTTTGCAGGCTTCAATCGCTGAAACCTGTGCATGGAGCATGATTTCGTACATTTCTTTTTGAATGCTGCTGAACTGCTTGCCTGCCGGAATGGTGCGCGTGAGGTCGCCGCAGTAATGCATGGCGGTTTCGGCTCCGGCGTCGCATAATGCCATCTGGCCGTCGTGGATGATGCGGTCGCGGGCGTGTGTGTGCAATGTTTCTCCGTTCACTGTCAGGATGATCGGGTAGGAGATGTCGCCGCCTTGGGCGATGGCGATGCTTTGTAATCTTCCAGCAATGGCTTTTTCCGTCATGCCCGGGCGCGTGGTGCGGATGAATTCCAGGTGCATGTCAATGGACGTGTTGACGGCTTTTTCGATCTCGGCAATTTCCTCAGCCGATTTGTACGAACGCATCGAAACAATGGCTTTGATCAGCTTGACGGAAGCGCGTTGCGTTGCTTCGGCAGGGGCAATTTGCAACCATTCCTGCAACTGCAATGTATGCTCGCCGCGGTAAGGAGGCAGAAAATGCACTTCCTGTTTCCGGTTCTGAACATCACGCAAATAGCCCGAAAGCGCCGAAAGCGGTTTCACTTGCGTAACGCCAATCTTGGCAGCCTTTTCAACAAGCGGTTCCTGGTAACCGGTCCAGACAATGTCATCAATCGTCAGTTCATCGCCAAATATTATTTCCTGATCATTATCAATGTCAATAACCGCATGAATCGAAGCCGTATCCAGCCCGAAATAATACAGAAATGTGCTATCCTGGCGAAATGGATAAACATTATCCTTGTAATTCATCCCCGACTCATCATTGCCGAGCAGAAGAATAAGGCCGCTCCCCACTTTCTTTTTCAAAGTCTGGCGGCGTTGTATGTAGGTTTCTTTTGAGAACATAAATGTTGTGGCTATCGGCAGTCAGCGGTTGGTATTCGGCTTTCTCTGCTTTTATTTCAGATTTGAAAGATGAGAAATAATTTACTTAATTGAGGTGTTTTTTATCACGCACTATAATTTTAATGGGACACGAGAATTCACCTCTTTTTCAATATCATCGTTTTCTGGACGAAGCAGGCGATACTACTTTCTATGGCAAAGGTAACACGCCAATTGTCGGGAATGATGGCGTTTCAAAATGCTTTATCCTTGGAATGTTAAAAATAAACGAGCCACTTAATGCTATAAGGCAGAAAGTCATTGATCTGCAAATCCAGATTGCAGATGATACTTATTTTGATTGCATCCCCAGCATTCAGAAAAGGAAGGATAAGATCGGCTTTTATTTACATGCAAAAGATGACATTCCAGAGGTTAGAAAAATAGTATTTGATTTTATTAAAAGTGTCGATTGTAGTTTTGAAGCAATTGTAGCCAGGAAAATATATAGTGTTTATCAAAACAAACACAATGGTAGGGAAGCAGAATTCTATGCCGACTTATTGTCTCATTTACTTAAAAACAAACTGAACAAGTATGAAAATCTTGTCCTTAACATTGCACACCGATCACAATGCACCACGCATGTCAATTTGCAGAAAGGACTAGATAAATCAATTGAACGATCAAAAACAAAATCTCCTGACAAATCAAGTGATTGCCGAGTTGTTTTCAATGTGCAGCATCCTACAACGGAACCGCTACTCAACATTGCTGATTACTTCTGCTGGGCTGTTCAGCGTGTTTTCGAAAAAGGCGAGACACGCTATTACGATTACATTAGCGACCAAATTGGCTTAGTAATAGACTTGTATGATTTTGAAAAGTACCGGCTTGAAGACGGCAAGTCAGGAAATTACTATGGTCGGAAAAATAAGCTTACAAAACTGAATTTTATCCCATAAAAAAGCCCGTAAGTGCACTAAGAAGGATACCCTTCAACGGCGTGGAGCCGACCTTCATGCATAACAGGCTGATACAAAGATGGAAATATAATCATAGAATACAAAAAAATCCTGCTCACCAACAGAGTCGGGAGCAGGAGCTTATTACCTAACCTTGTTTAAAGTTTTTGTTAATAGCCTGGGTTTTGTTTCAGGTTTGTGTTTTTGTCCAGCTCTGTTTGCGGGATCGGGAACAGGGCGCGTTGCTGGGCGTTAGGGCGGTGATTGAACCATTTTTTGGTTTCGTATATACCAAACCGTATCAAATCCTGGCGGCGGTGCGCTTCTGCTGCGAATTCCCAGCCGAGCTCATCCAAAAACCGTCCGAATTTCACATCGTCTCCGCCCTGGCGCTCGGTAATGGTGCCGTCCGTGGCCTGATAACCGTAATTATAGCGACTGCCTTTTGCCAGATCTGCCGCGGTTACGGTTGCTTTTGCAGGGTTGGCTTTGAATGCGCGTTTGCGGACTTCGGTTACGATGGTCGCTGCTTCGGCGGCCTTGCCGGTGCGCAAAAGTGCTTCGGCTTTGATCATCATCACATCTGCATAGCGAAGCAATGGGAAATCGTTGTCCAGACTGCCGGTTGCATTAGGCTTGATTTTGTATTTTCCAATGCGGTAACCGTCGTTCGAAGCCGTTTTTTCAATGCTGGGGACTGTTTTGGAATAAGTGATGACGACTGCTCCGGTTGTTGCGTTCTTTTGCGGACCCATCACCCAGGTGTCGGCGAGGCGGCTGTCTTCGGCGTCGTAGGTGTCGATAAATTGTGGCACGGCGCAGTTTCCACCCCACGGACCTGCATTCATCGGATACACGGTGCGGCTCAATGGATCGAGCGTTTTCATGTGGATCTGGTTGCCGGTTCCGTAAATTTCATCGTAAGGAATCGCGAAAATGATCTCTTTGGAATTGAAATTGGTCCAGGTGAAAACATCCGAATAATTAGCGTCCAGCACATATTTGCCGCTTTTGATCACATCGTCAGCTTGCGCAATGGCCTTTTCCCATTCCGGCGTGCCGGTGTAAACTTGCGCATTCAAATATATTTTTGCCAAAAGTGCTTTCGCACCCCAACGGTTCAGCTGACCGTAAGTCGTCGACGCATTTTCGCTCAGGTTAGGCATCACTTCAAGCAATTCTTTTACCACAAAATCATACACTTCCTTGCGCGTGTTTTGTTTTGGTAAATTAATGTCCTTGAAATCAGTCACAATCGGCACATTCCCGTGGTTGTCCAGCAAAAGATAGTAAGCCAATGCGCGGACAGCTCTCAACTCAGCTTCCACTTCTACTTTGCCTGCGGTCAAAGGAATTTCGCCCTCTGCAATTTGAGATAAAACCCTGTTTGCCGTGGTAATGCTGCGGAATGAGCTTTGCCATGCGTTTTCCGGCTGCCATTGCAGCGAAGTCCAGGTGTGCTGGTGCATCCGGCGATAGGTTCCGCCATCATCCCAGCCATTCGGGCGAACGGGCGTTACGATGGCGTCGGCTGCTTCTTCCTGCAAGTCAAAATAACCCTGCCAGCCTAACATTAACCCGCGAAGGGACGAATAAACAGGCGCTACAATCGCTGGAAGGTCTTTTTCGGTTGGCTGGTAAGTGCTCGATAACACTTCTGAATAAACCTGTTCTTCGAGGTCGTTGCAGGAGTAGAGCGTGGCCGCACCCATCATGGATGCGAGGACGATGTATATTTTACTTTTATTAATCATTTTTTCAAAAAGTTTGCTGTGGATCAGAATGTTACACTTAGGCCTGCTGTGAATGTCCGGGTTGTCGGATATTTGTCGCGCTGGTCACTTCCCGGGGCAAAACCCGTCATGTCTACGCCTTCCGGGTCAACGCCGGTGTAGCCGGTGATGGTCGCCAGGTTAAGGCCCGAAACGAAGATGCGGGCGTTTTTCAAGCCTTTCAAAGTAGGCAGGGTGTAGCCAAATGTGACGTTGTCGATTTTCCAGTAATCGCCTTTTTCAATGTAATTGGAAACATAAACAAGCTCATTATTAAGCACTTTGCCGTCGATCGGATCGTACGCCGTTTTCAGCATATTATAAGCCTTGTTTCTTGTGTTGTTATAAAACATGCTCTGGAAATTCAGAATGTCGAATCCGAATGCGCCGCGCATGTTAACAGCCAGGTCAAAGTTTTTGTAACGAACCGAGTTGTTCCAGCCTACATTGTGCTTTGGAATTCCATTTCCATAATACTGGCGGTCTTCCGGTGTCGCATTAGCAATAGGAATCACCTCGCCATCCTTGTTTTCAACCAGCCAGGCGCCTTTTTCATCAATGCCTACACTTTTCCAAACAAAAAACCGTCCGATCGGCTCGCCCACTTTCACGCGGTGCGTCGAAACCTGGATTGGCTCTCCTGTGTAACCGTCATCAAAAAAGTCGTTAGCAGCTTGGAATTGGTCATTTGAAAGACTTACCAGTTTGTTCCGGTTGGTAGAATAAGTGAAGCCTGTGTTCCATTGGAAGTTAGCCGTTTGAACAGGCACAATGTTCAAAAGTACTTCCATTCCCTCATTTTTCATGGTTCCTGCATTGATCAGCATGGAACCGATCAAATAAGGAGGCACGGGAACAGGGAAATCATAAAGCAGATCTTTCACCTTGCGGCTGTAAAAATCAATCGAACCATTGATCCTGTTTTTGAGAAAACCAAAGTCAACGCCCGCATTCACCTCTTCCTTTTTCTCCCAACGCAGATCCGGGTTGAAGTTACGCGCCGGAATAAATCCTGGAACCCATTTCCCACCAATAAAGGCCCCATCTTCACGACTGAAATTATAGCTGATCTGTGACAAATAAGGGTCACTCGCAATGGTTCCCGTCACACCAATCCCGGCTCTAACCTTAATCTCAGAAACGCCCGGAAGTCCTTCCATAAAGCGCTCCTTGCTGATTCTCCAACCCACCGAAGCGGCAGGAAATGTTCCCCATTGGTTGTTAATCCCAAATCTGGAAGAACCTTCGCGACGCACGCTGGCCATGAAAAGATATTTCTCATCCATGCTGTAAGTCAAACGGCCAAAGAACCCGGCTAGCTGCCATTTGTTCTTCGTACTCGACATGCCGGCTTGTCCTTTTTGCAAAGCGCCGCCTGCGCCAAGGTTGTTCCAATCGTAAGCATCTGTCGGAAAATCCCAGTTGCTTGCATCAAATGCCTCATAAGTTGCATCCTGCCAGCTGTATCCGCCCAACAATGTAAAGCGATGCTTACCAAATGATTTGGCATAATTTCCGGTAAGTTCAAGCAGGTTTTCGTTGTTGGCCTGCGTGCCTCTGAATGCCGTTGCATTCTGGTTACTCAGCCGCGTTGCGGTGTGGTTAAATGTTGTGGAACCGCCTTCAAGGTTGCTGTTTTGAACATTGGAAACCAATAATTTGAAATTCAAATCGGCGATCGGCGCATAGTCCAGGCTTCCGCTCATCCGCATTTCTTTGAACTTCGCTTCGTAGTTCGATTCGTTCAAAAGGGAAACCGGGTTTTCATAAAAATAACCATCCCTTTCCTGCCATGCGCCCGTTTCCGTGCGCACACGGTCCGTCGGGTTGCGGATCATGGCCTGGCGATAGGCATAGCCATAAAGTGCATCATTATTATTCGGCGAAACCGCTCCGTTAGAGGAAGTTATACGGTTAATGATCTGAATGTTTGTTTTCAATTTATTATCAAACATAGCATGATTAAGGTCGGCGCGGCCTGTAAAACGGTTTTGACCCGATCTCAAAAAGATCCCTTCCCAGTTCCTGTAATTCACAGAACCCGTGAAGTTTGTCGTGCTGTTTCCGCCAAAGAATGTCAGGTTATGGTTGTGGCTGAGGGGATTTTGCATGATCTCGTCGAGCCAGTCGGTGTTGCCGCCGTAATCTGTGTAGTCAATGCCTTCGCTGATTTTCTGACGGTAATCATCGCCGGTAAGCAGTTTCGGCCTGCGTGCAATGGTCTGAATGTTCACGTAATTGGAATATTCCACTGTTGAGCGCGTGTTGTTGCCGCGGTTTTTGCGGGTTGTGATCAGGATTACACCGCCGGTTGCGCGTGTTCCGTAAATCGCAGCCGCAGAACCATCTTTCAAAACATCCACAGATTCAATGTCTTCGGGCGCAACCGTGTTCAGGCCGCCGGGAATTCCGTCGATTAAAATCAACGGGTTTGACGTTCCGTTGATGGAGTTGATCCCGCGAAGGTTAATCTGGGTGTTGGAAGTTGGTGAGCCGCTGGGCGTTGTAATGCGTAAGCCGGCCACTTTTCCCTGGATCAACTGTGCAGCATCGCGAACGGTTCCTTTGATAAAATCTTCACGCTTAATGCTCGCAACTGAACTCGTAATGTCGCCCTTTTTCTGGGTTCCGTAACCGATCACGACCACTTCCGTAAGCTGCTTTTGGTCAGAAGCCATTTCAATGTTGAAATCGTTTTGGGTGCCCACAACAACTTCCTGGCTCGTGTAACCAATGTAGCTCAAAATCAGCGTTGCATCCTCAGGAACGGTCATTTTGAATTTTCCTTCGGCATCCGTTGCAGTTCCTATCGTGTTATTTCCTTTTACAATAATGGTCACACCCGGGAGCGGATTTTTGTCTTCCGCTGAAACCACTTTTCCGGTAATCTGGCGATCGGCTGCCTGTGCATGGGCCGGCAGGACGAGCAGCATCGCTACGCTGCAAAGCAGGTAACAGGCCACTTCCTGAATAAGTCTGGATAATTGTTTATTCATGTGTCAAAAGTTAGATGGTGGTAAAATTTTAGTTAGCTGGGTTACTGAACTTTCATAATTCCATTCATAATCCGCCAATGGCCCGGGACGGTGCACAGGAAAGGATAATCGCCGGGTTTTTCGGGAGCTATGAAAACAAGCGTGGTGCTACCTTCCGGACTGATCAATTCAGTGGAATGAAGGACTTCGGGCATTTTTGGAATGTAATTCAATTCAATGGCATTGCTCTCACGCGCCAGCAAATCCGCAGCCGCACCCACTTTTTCCAGACTTCCCGGAGCAGCGATAAGCAGGTTATGCTGCATAAAATCAGGATTAGTGAAGCGTATCGAGACTTTTTGGCCGGGTTTTACGGTAAATGTCTTTTTATCAAATTTCATTTCATGCTCAATCACTTTCAGGTTGATCGTCACCGGCGTTCCTTTGCCTTTTCCAACCGAATCCGGCTTGGCAACCGGCGTTGCGGGCACTTTTTTCTCTGATTTATCTTTCGAAACCTGGTTCAGTTGCATCGTGCTTTTCACATCCAGCCAGCCTCTTAACCTGAAATTTTCTGGATAATCGCCGACGCGGTTTTCGTCACGTAAGTCGCGGCCGAGGCGGATGTCGTCGGGGTTGAATGGTTTGGTGAAAAGTGATGCTGCTTTGCCCTTAATGGGTGTTTCATCTTCGATTGCCAATGTCATTTCACCGCCTTCGGATAATTTTGCTACGGCATTAAAGCGCTCTGTTGGCAATGTTTGGTTTGAATAAATGTCATAAGCTTTGCCATCCTGTTTGATCAGCCAATGCAGTTTTCCCTCATTCATATAAAGACTGTAACCATTCTCCTTGTTGCCTTGCGAGGCCACAACGCCCGATAATGCTTCGTCGGCTTTGGTAATAATGGCTTTAATGGTGATTTCTTTGTTGGTAATGTCCGGCGGGAAAATCGGTGGCGACCAAAGGTTCAGCACATATGTTTCCTGGATCAAACCACGCTCAATGCGGGCGGTTAATGTGGAATCTTTCAGTTTCGCAGCTGCATTTTTAAACCCTGCTTCATGCTTGATCACACCAGAAAAAATAGCTTGCTGCAAATATTCATCCGCCGCATTCTCCGAATCTTGGCCTGCGAGATAAAGCATTTTTCCAATTTCCTCAGAGGCCGGCAAATCCGTCAATGCTTGAATCGCGGCAAGTCGGACTTTCAAATCAGGATCATTCAAAGAATTCGTCCATTTCAATGCAGAAAGCGTTTTATCGTTTCTTGGCAAAAGCTTCACGGCATTCTTGCGAACGCCCGCAGCCGGATGCCGCACCGCACGAACCAGCGTGTGATATGCCTCCTCATTCGAGCCATCCAGCGCGCCCAATCCCTGCAATGTCCAGAGCGCATGCACGGCAGGACTGTTCAATCCAATTTCATCCACAGATTGATCATTAACCAACTTAATCAGCTCAGGAACCAATGTTTTGTGCTGCGCTTCTACGATCAATCGCTGTGCTGTTGTACGCCAGAACATGTTGTCATTTTTCAATGCTGCCAAAAGTCCGACGGGATCATTTTTATCCAGTTTTACCGGTTGATAAGGTTTTGCATGTTTATAAACGACCCTGTATATACGTCCGTGCTTATTGTCCCGCAACGGGTTGATGTATGCATTGCCTTTTCCATTTTCAAAACCACGCGGGGTGGGGTTATGCTGAATGATGAAACTATACCAATCCGCCACCCAAACGGCGCCATCCGGCCCCGCTTCCGCATGAACCGGCGAAAACCATTCGTCCGAGCTTGCCAGCAAATTGAAACCGTTTTTCTCCTTATAACCCGCGCCATTTGGCTTCAACATGGCCTGATAAAGCAATCGGCCGGTCGGCTCGCAGACAAATGCAGTTGCGTTCCAATATTGTTTTGGGAAATTTCTTGCCGTATAAAGATTGTGGCCCGCCGCAGCCGTAAAGCCGCCATGAAAATCCACCTGACGCAATGCAGGCGTCATATAATTCATATCGTAATGCGAATCGAGCTTGTAAACCGTGTTGCCCGAACCGTCCGCGACGGAGCGTTTTACATATTCCAATGGCATCGCGAAATGTCCGCTGTAATTGCCATTAGCCGTTGAAATAAACACTTCAAAATCCTCCGAAAAACCCAATCCCCAGGTGTTATTGGACGTCCGGCCAATGTATTCGAGGTTTTTGCCATCGACATCAAATGTATAAATGCCCTGGCTGAAATTCACCGGCTTGTCATTCACCGTCCCGCGGTAACCCGCATAACCCAGCACGCCCCAGATCTTGTTATCGAGGCCATATTTCAAATTGGATGGCCCGGCGTGCGTATCGCTTTTGCCCCAGCCGCTGATGATGTTTTCGCGAATGTCCGCTTTGTCGTCCCCGTTGGTGTCTTTCAGGAAAATGAAATGCGGCGCTTGGGCAACGATCACGCCGCCGTTGGCAAATGTGATGCTGGTCGGAATGTTCAGGCCGTCTGCAAAAACGGTAAACTTATCAGCCTTGCCGTCGCCGTTGGTGTCTTCGCAAATTTTGATCCGGTCTTTTCCGGTTCCGTCCTCTGTTCTGATCTCATTGGGATAATCTTCCGTTTCAATGATCCATAAGCGGCCTTTTTCGTCCCAGGCCATGGCAATGGGTTTCACAATGTCGGGCTCGGATGCGAATAATTGTAAATCAAAATCAACCGGAACCTGGATCAATTTTGCTGATTCGGCAGGCGAAATCGGCAACTGGAATTTGGGAGCCGGATCGCGTTTTTCGTAATTCGGAACGTCGGCATCCTTGAATTCAGGCGTTGGCAATTTCAAGCTTGCATAGGCGGCTTTTGCATCATCATTTACTGCCCATAACACACCATTCAACACCAGATCGTGAAATCCTTTTTGCTTCCAGGTGCGCTCGTCGTGGCCATATGCGGTGTAAAACACCCGGCCTTTTCCCTGCGTCCGCACCCAGGTCCAAGGCTCGCGATGCGTCCCTTCCACACGTTCCTGCAAAATGTTAATGTCCGGATTGATTTTCGCGTGCACATAAGTTTCGTCCCAGGTCTCAAACTCTTTCAAGCCCGCCATCACCGGGTGGTTTGGCTGCGTGATCGGCGCAGTGAATGTGCCATATTCATGCGTGCTGAACTGCGCACCGACTGCTTTGATATACCAATCAGAATTTTGAAAACAAAAAGAAGCTGCATGCAATGGGATCAATGCTTTCCCGCCTTCCACAAATTCCTTCATTGCAGTTTCCTGCGCCGGTGAGATCACATTATGGTTAGCATAGATCATTAAGCCATCATATTTCGCCAGATTCTCTGCATTCAAAGCATTTAAGTCCGAAGTGTAAGTCAGGTTAATGCCTTTTTGGAACAACGGATGTGCGAGCATCGGGAAGAATTTTTCCGAATAATGGTGCTTGCTGTCATGCCCCAGAAACAGGATTTCAATGCGCCGCCCTTCACTGGACTTTACTTGAACGGCCGTTCCAGATTTCCGTGTACAGCTGTTGATGAAGATGAAGCAGGTGAGTAAAAGCAGTAATTTTTTCATTATAAAAGGGCAAAGGTTTCCTGTTTGGATTATTGCAATTTTTGCAATCCATTACACCGTTTCCGGGCTGATGTCTGTTATGTGTTACTGTGGCGTTAGGTCTGTTTTATTCCTGCTCGGAGGCGTTACCCCCAATAATTTGTTTACAAAAAAGTCCCTCTTTTTCCTTCTTCCGTAAGTCCCGCCGTCGCTGTGGCCCATGCCCGGCACCACCAGCAATTCAAAATCTTTATTGGCTTTTATCAATGCATCCGCCACGCGGTAAGTCGATTCCGGTGGCACATTGGTGTCCGCTTCGCCCACAATCAGCAGCAAGTCGCCCTGCAATTTGGCAGCATTGGTAATGTTGGATTGTTCGTCGTAATGCTTGCCAACCGGGTAACCCATCCATTGCTCGTTCCACCATTGCTTGTCCACGCGGTTATCGTGACAGCCGCAAGCCGAAACCGCCGCATCGTAAAAACTGGGGTGAAAAAGCAATGCGCCAAGCGAATTCTGCCCACCCGCTGATGTGCCATAGACGCCCACCCGAGACGAATCCACGTAAGCATATTGGGCTGCTAATGCCTTCATCCAGGCGATCCGGTCAGGAAAACCGGCATCTGCGAGATTTTTCCAGCACATGTCGTGGAATGCTTTCGATCGGTTAGCTGTGCCCATGCCGTCCATTTGCACGACGATAAATCCAAGCTCTGCAAGGCTCTGCATTTCACCATAATAACGGAATGCTTTGGGCACAAACGAATCCTGCGGACCCGCATAAATGTTCTCGATGATCGGATATTTTTTTGTCGGATCAAACTTGCTCGGGCGATATACAATTCCCCAGATATCTGTTTGACCATCGCGTCCTTTTGCCTTGAAAATCTCCGGTAACTTAAAGCCCAGCGACAAATATTGCGAAATGTCGGCCTCTTCCAGTTTCGTAACCAATGAGCCGTCCGCCGTTTTCCGCAGCTCGGAAACCGGCGGGCTCATCATCGTTGAGTATGTGTCAATATAGTAAGTGCGGTCGGGTGAAAAAGTGAGCTGATGCGTTGCTTTGGCATGATCGGTCAATTTTACGAGGCCGCTGCCGTCGAAGTTGATTCTGTAATAATGAATGTGATAAGGATCTTCGTCCGCATTCATGCCGCTTGCCCGAAACCAGACTTCGCGCTTTTGCGTATCAATGCTGTCAATGTCGCGAACCACCCAGTTGCCCTTTGTGATTGGGTTTTTGATCTTGCCCGAAAGCTCATCCACCAGATACAAATGCCGCCAGCCGTCTTTTTCAGAAGACCAGATTATTTCGTGCTTTTCGGGTTGATAATGCGTGTAAATGAGGTTTTGGTAAATAAATGTCTCCGTTTTTTCATCAATCACATTCCGCGTTTTCCCGCTTGCCGCATCCACATCGATCACCCGGAAGCGCTGGTGCCCGCGGTCCACTTTTTCGTAAGTAAAATGCGTGTTATCGCCATGTCGCCAGCGAATAACCGGCGCTTCGAAAAAGTCGATAATGTCTGATTTTACTTTCGTAACCTGTTTGTTCTCAACATTCACCACAAACATTTCGTAAGACGTAAATTCATCGCCGGGTTGCGCATAACCGCGCGTTTTAACCTCGCCACGCGTCGTGTTTGGCAAGGACGACATAATGATGCTGATCTGCCGCTCTTCATGCGGCGTAATGCGGTAAGCAACCAGATATTTTCCATCCGGCGACCAGCTCAGTTCGCCAAAAGGTTTCAGCGGATTTCCTTCGAATGTGAGCTGCTGAGCGTCTTTTTCTTCTTTTCTGGTTAAATAAATATTCCCGTTTCTAATGATAGCCGTCAATTTTTTATCCGGCGAAATGCTGTCCGCCCGAAAAGGTCTCCAGCGACTTCTTGCCCGCGTCCAGCCTATTTCTTTGGGACGTTCGAGGGGCAATTTTTCAAGCTTTTTTGCGGTTTTTGTTTTGGTATTGAATGCAAACCATTTGCCCGTTGTCTGTACGAAAAGCGTCTGGTTTTTTGGGTCTGAATAAATTTCGCTGAGCAGCAATTTGTCAGCCGATAATGTCGAATCCAGTGCTTTGGAAAGCGCGCCTGCGAGTTCTTTTTTATCGAGCGGACTCGTCTTTTTACCCGTTAGTGTATTGACAAAAATGTACTCCGTAAGGCTGTCTTTTAACACATTTCTGTACCAAAATGAATGTCCGTCGGGCTGCCACGTAGGCTGGATCGAGGCTTTCAAAACTGTTCCTTTCGTCACCGAGTCCATGCGCTCCATGTGCTTGTATGAAGCACTGATTTCAGAAGCATCAGGATGATAAGGTGCCAATGCAGGCTGCTGAGCCATACTTTTCTGTGAAAGTAAGGAGAGCAGGGAGCTGGCAAAGACGGTCAGCAGTTGAAGCTTTTGACTGGTAAATTGCGCCATACTAGGAATGATTATCTTCAATTTCGTATGGGTAAAATTACCTTTATGGTAAGCAATAAACTTCGTGGTATTTAGCCCCTTTTTTACCGATATTAACTTATTTCAATGTTAGATTTTGCTTTTGGGTTAAAACAGCAGATTTAATTCGGGATATGTGCGGAAGTGTAGAATAAACAACGGTAAGCCCACCGGCTCGCTAGGTTAATAGATTCCGATTGCTAAGGCCGTCATGGCCGCAACCACAAGCCAGCCCATAACCAATAGCGCGCGTGAATGTTTATACGTCCCCATCAAGCGCGATTTTCCGCTTGCAATAAGCAGGATAGCCAGCGCAACGGGCAGCACAAAACCATTCAGCGTGCCGACAAAGACGAGCACTTTCACCGGTTTGCCAATCATTGTAAATACGGCAGTTGATGTGGCAATAAAAATAATGGTCAGCGCGGCGTGGTGTTTTTCCAAAAACGGGTGGAACGAACGGACAAAAGAAATGGAAGTGTAAGCAGCGCCAACCACAGAAGTGACGGCCGCGCTCCAAATGACGAGACCGAAAATCTGCCGTCCGGCTGATCCAGCGGCTTGTTCGAAGATGGAAGCGGTGGGATTATCTGGATTAATGGTCGCGCCGGACATGACCACGCCCAAAGATGCCAGAAAGAGCAGATAACGAATCACGGTTGTGATCAAAATGCCCGTTGCGGCGCTTCGGTTGACCTCCGGCAGTGATGCTTCGCCGCTGATCCCGCTATCGAGCAACCGGTGCGCTCCCGCAAACGAAATGTATCCGCCGACCGTCCCGCCGACCAATGTTACTGCGGCCATCGGATCAAATTTTTCGGGCAAGATCGTGTGATGCAAAGCGGCAGCGAGCGGCGGATGGGACGTAAAAGCAACATATAAGATCAAAACGATCATTAATGTGCCGAGGACGCGGCTGAAAATATCCATCGCTTTTCCCGCTTCTTTGAAAAGGAAAATCCCGATCGCCATGCCTGCGCTCAGTACAGCGCCGACTTTCACATTCAAGCCCGTCATCGCTTCAAGGCCCAAACCGGCGCCAGCCACATTGCCAATGTTGAACGCAAATCCGCCGAGGACGATCAGAAACGCTAATAGGAAGCCTAATCCGGGAAATAATGCATTGGCCAGTTCCTGCGCGCGCTTGCCCGAAACGGTGATGATTTGCCAGATATTAAATTGCGCGCAAAGGTCAATAATGACGGTGAGGAGAATGATGAAGCCAAAACTCGTGGCGAGCTGCTGTGTGAAAACTGTCGTTTGCGTCAGAAAACCCGGTCCGACTGCCGAGGTCGCCATCAGAAATGCTGCGCCTAAGAGCGCTTTGGAGGATTTTGAACTCGCCATTTTATTTCAATTTTCAACCGAATCCTCCGCCACCCGGCGTTTCTATTATTAAAATATCGTCCTTCTGAGCTTCCAGGCTGCATATTCCAGGCAATGATGAAGTTTCACCATTGCTGATCAATGTGTGCACACCGCATTTTCCGTCTTCGCCGCCGTTCAGTCCGTAAGGTGCGTATTTTCTGTGTTGTCCCAATAATGTGAGCCGCAATGGTTTAAGAAATTCGAATTTTCGCACGATGCCATTGCCGCCAATGAATGTTCCTTTTCCACCCGAATTTTTCCTAATCCCGAATTCCAGCAAACGCACCGGATACTTGCGTTCCAGCCGCTCGGGGTCGGTAATGCGCGTGTTGGTCATGTGCTGGTGCACGGCAGAACGGCCGTGAAAACCCGGCCCGGCGCCGGTTCCGCCGCCTATGGTTTCGTAATAGCCAAATTGCTCGTCGCCAAAAAGGAAATTATTCATCGTTCCCTGGCTGCATGCCGCCAATTCGAACGCTTTGAGCAATGTATCCACCAACCGCTGGCTCACTTCCGTGTTCCCGCCAACCACGGCCGGACATTGTAAAGGATCGTCGGAAAAGTTGGGATGGAGGAAGCTGTTACCCGGCAAAATAATGTCCACGTGCTTCATCAGGCCATCATTCAGCGGAATTTCTTTGTTTACCAAAAGCCTTAACACATACAAAATCGCGCTGTACAGGATTGAAATGTTTGCATTCAGGTTATTGGGATGCACATGAGAAGTGCCAGTAAAGTCAAAAACCTGCTTTTCAGCGGTTATGGAAACTTTTACCTGAATGCGATGGCCGTCATCTAAAAATTCGGTTGCTTCGAAAGTTTTGTTTTGCAACGGAATTAATGCGGTTTGCAGCTGCGCCACAGCATTTTCTTTCAGCAACCGCATGTATTTCCGGACGGTTTCCAATCCGTGCATGTCGACCAGCCGCAACATTTGCTCGCTGCCTTTCCTCAATGCAGACAATGCGGCGATAATGTCGGCTTCATTGGACAGGAAATGCCGGGTAGGATAGGGGCCTTCCGTGAAAAGTGCGCGGATGGTTTCCCACTGAAACACATTATTTTTGATCAGATATTGAGGCAAGATAACGACGCCTTCCTCAGCCAGACAAGTGGCATCCGGCGGCATGGAACCAGGGGTCTTCCCTCCGACTTCGGCATGGTGGGCGCGGTTGATGACGTAACCAATGCAAGTTTTATCATCCGTAAAAATGCCCGAAATCAATGTAATATCCGGCAAATGCGAGCCGCCATATTTCGGATGATTCGTAATAATCACATCGCCGGGGCCGATCTCAATCGCCTCCTTCACCAATCTCCCACAAATCCCCATGCTGCCCAAATGCACTGGAATATGCTGCGCATTCACAAGCAACTCACCGTCTTGGTCCAGCAACGCACACGAAAAATCGAGCCGTTCTTTCACATTCACCGAGAACGCAGTCCGCTGCAACTGCAAGCCCATTTCGTCCGCAATGGATTTGAAACGATTGGTGAAAAGCTGTAACGCAACTTCCTCGCTTTGTTTTTCGCGTGTAATGTTGGTTTCCGAAGTTTTGAAAGCAATCGCGTCTTTGCTGTTTTGGATGATCAGTTTCCAGTTTTTGGGGATGTAGGCGGTGGAAGTGTTGTTCAATAAAATCGCTGGGCCGGTGAGTTGGTCGCCCGCTGCGAGTCTGTCCCATTCGAAGAGGTTAGCAGCATCACGAGCCTCAGGTTTTTCCGTTTCAGATGATTTTGTTTCAAATAAAGGCGTTACACTTCTTATTGCATCCGCTGAATTTCCTTCCTTAATGATCGTTTCCAGCGCAATAGGAGCCGTTTTCTCCTGAATCATCAGTTTTAAACTTTCCAATTCAGTGGTCAGGTTTGCGGGAAAATAGCCGAATTGTGCCGTGTAAAGTTTTTCAAAAGCATTCAATGTTTCAGCGCCTTCATAACTTACTTCAATTGTATTTTCCTGTCCTGCAAAACGAAGATAAACATAGCAAAAAGCGGTTTCGAATGCAGTAACGCCCTGATCTTGCAGATTTGCAGCGCCTTCCTGCAACAATTCGTTTTTCCAATGTTCAATTTTATCCGCCGATTCTTTCCAGGGAAGCAGGATTTGTTTGGAAACAATGGTGCTGATCAGCGCCTCGCCCATGCCCACAGCGCTGAAAAGTCCGGCGTCGTAAGGAATGATAACGGTTTGAATATCCAGCAATTCGGCCAGCTGGCAACTGTGCAATCCGCCAGCGCCGCCAAATGTGATTAATGCAAAATCAGCAGGATTAATGCCCTTTTCAACCGAGATTTTACGGATCGCATCAGCCATTTTCTCATTCGCAATCCTTTCCAGGCCGGTTAGCAGCTCCGAAAATGAAAGCACATTGCCCGTTTGCGATTCAATGCCTTTTTGCAAATTATGAAGCGCCGCCAAAGCAGCATCCGCCCGAACGGGAATGCCAAATTTCGAAGCATCCAGTTTGCCCAAAAGCAAATTCACATCCGTAATCGTCAGCGGACCGCCCGTGCCATAACATGCCGGCCCCGGCGAAGCCCCCGCACTTTCCGGCCCGACTTGCAGCGAAAATCCATCAAACCAGCAAACAGAACCGCCGCCAGCCGCCACCGTTTCAATCGCCAATGTCGGGTTATGGAATTCGATGCCGTCAATTTCGGTGATGTATTTCAGCTCCGGCCGCCCATCGATCAGCGCCGTATCCGTGCTCGTGCCGCCCATATCGAATGTGATCAATTTGGGGAATCCGAGGCGTTTTCCAGCATTGGCCGCCGCCACCATGCCACCAGCCGGGCCACTTAGCAAGCTGTCTTTGGCCCGGAAACCGCTCACTTCGGAAAGACTGCCCGTGCTGGTCATGACTTTCAGGCTGCCAGTTCTAAGCGGAGTGCCGCCCAACGAGTTGTCGCCCAGCGGAATGCCGCCCAATGGAATGCCGCCCAACGAGTTTTTAATGTTAGCCAAATATTGATCTAAAACCGGATCGAGATAAGCATTTACCACTGCTGTTTGCGTGCGGCGGAGATAATGTGAGAACGGAAAAAGCTTGGAAGAAGCAGAAATGTATTTGGCCCCATTTTCTAAAAATGCTTTCTCAGCCAGCAGCTCGTGCGCATTGTTTTGAAAAGAATGCAGCAGGGAAATAGCAATGGAATCTGCGTTTGCCGCAGATGCTAATGTTGTTAAATCCGCCGCGTTCAAATCCCGGATCACATTGCCCGAAGCGTCCAAGCGCTCGTCAATTTCCAGAACTTCGGAATAAAGTAATCTCGGCTCGGGAATATCGAGTTGAAACAGGGAAGGGCGTTGCTGATTGCCAATGTAAAGCAGGTCTTTAAAGCCTTTTGTGACCACTAAAAGCGTTCTGGCTCCTTTCCTTTCGAGTAATGCATTGGTTCCCCGGGTGGTGCCGAGGCGCATTTCGAGTGAAGGCAATGTGTCGGTGAGTTTTGTTTGGGTCAATAATCGCGCTGCAAGAACAGGTGCTTCTTCGCCACTGAATATTTCAAAATCGGTGTTTTGAGTAAATGGAAGTTTATTTTCGAGCGTAAATGTTTGATTGGAAGAATCAAAAGAAATGACTTTGCTAGTCATACCATTTTCCAGCAAATGCAATGTATAACCTTCCAGTAAACCCGCATCAAACGACCAGGACGCCGCATATTGAAAAGTTTTATCAGCCAGCTTACCAATGATCCGCCCCCGCACGCAGCCAGAGCTCAGCACTTTCAGCCTCGTTTTATTCCCCGCAAAATCCACAGCCAGACAATCCGTAAAAGTCCCGCCTGTATCAACCCAGATCTTCCAAAAAGAACCACCCATTTTTCCCAATCCAGCCAAACCAAAAAAGTAATGATAAGCCCCAAAATAGGGGAGATTTGAAATAAAACCTATGGTTACCAGAAAAATGGCTTCGCTTTGATTTTTATGTAAGTTTGGAGGAGGAATACACGAGTGAATGGTTTGAGAAAATGAAGTAAGCAAGGGAAAATCCCAAAGGGATTTAATATCAGTAGCAAAGTCAACATGCGCGCAAAAATGCAAATCCCAGAGGGATGCAAGATTGGTAGAAAAAGAGGAAATCAACGTAAAACGCAAATCCCGGAGGGATGCAACGTCGTGTACATTATTACATCCCTCCGGGATTTGATGCGATTGCGAACGGTTTTTGTTACCGATATTACATCCCTCCGGGATTGTTTTTGCACTGATTTCAAATTTGCTACCAATATTATATCCCTCTGGGATTGGCGTTTTACACGCATGTTAAATTTGCTACCAATATTATATCCCTCTTCAAACATTAAGATCATGGATCAAAGAGAGGCAATTATAATCGCGCAGCAATATGTCGATCTGGTGAATCAGACTTATCCGGTGAAGCAGGCTTTTCTTTTTGGATCATTTGCAAAGGGCAATAGTCATTTGGATAGCGACATTGATATTGCGTTGGTGCTGGACCGTTCGGAAGACATTATGGAAACGCAGATTGCCATGATGAAACTTCGGAGAAATATTGATCTGCGCATCGAACCACATCCATTTATCGTTCAGGATTTCCAAAGCTCCAATCCGGTTGTGCATGAAATCATCAAATATGGGATAGAAATTGGGAAAGTGGCTGCATAACTTCTCTTCAACAAATATTACCCAACTCGCTCGCGAAAATCCTTATGAAACTCCCGCGGGCTTTTTCCCATGATCTTTTTGAAAACGCGGTTGAAATTCGTCACATTATCAAACCCAGTCTGATAACTCACGTCTGAAAAGCTGTCGAATTTGCCGGAAATGATGATTTTGCAGGCTTCGTTGACGCGGACTTCGTTGAGGAAGCTGATGAAAGTTTTGTCGGTGTGTTTTTTGAAATAACGGCAAAATGCCTGTGGGGTTAGGTTGGAGATTTCTGAGATTTCGGCTAGTGAAATGTGCCTTTTGTAGTTGCTGACCAGATATTGGAAAATCTGGTCCATGCGGATTCCTTCGACTTCGGAAATGATCTGCTCGCTGTTGTTGGTGGCCAGCGGCTTAATGTCGCGGATCGTGGAGAAGAGATGCAGCAGCGAAATGAATGACGCGACGCGCATGCTGTCTTTGTTCTGTTTTAATTCTGAAATCGTTTTCTGAACAATGGGCAATGCGGATTCCGGAATCTGGTAACCGTTGTGCAGGCCGTCGACGAATTTGCGGATACTTGCCATTTCGGGCAGACTTAGAATGTTCTGGTGGAGCTGTGTTGGATTGAAGAAAATGGAAACGGAATGAACTTGCTTTTTCTCTTCGGGATTGAAATAGGCTTCGTCGTTTTTGAAAATATGCGACTGATTGGCACCGATAATGTAAACCTCGCCCGACTCAAAACGCTGCATATAATTCCCGGCGATGAGAATACCCGAGCCTTCCACAACCCATTCAATCTGAACCTCCCGATGCCGGTGCAAATGATTGTAATAATGCGGCAAAACGTCTTCCTGCACCACAATGGTGTGCTCCTTGGAAACCGGAATGGTGAATTGAACGACTTTCATTTGCGTTTTTTAAACATATTATAACAACGGCCAGCCGTCTTCCCAGCGCAACTTCTCAATCCGCAGCTTCGAGCGGCCCTTGTCTTTGGCGTCGTATCCATGAAATATCAGATAATCGGTGCCATCGAAGGTGCAAACTGCATTGTGGCCTACGCCATGCCAATCTTTATCGCCTTCAAGCAGCAATGTTCCGCCCCCATTTTTCATCGGCGTTCCCGCCTTGTCCATGTAAGGACCAGCCAGTTTTTCCGCGCGGCCCACGCGCATTTTGTAAGTGCTTTTTTCGCCGCGGCAGCAATAGTCATAAGAGGCGAAAAGGTAATAATAGTTATTTTTTTTGAAGATAAAAGGCGCTTCAATGGCTCCATTGCCAGATTCTGAATTTGATGCGGTCTTTGGAGCGCTTGCTAATGTATGCCATTGCTGCGGATCTGTCGCAATGGACATTGCATCCTGATTGAGCTTGACGAGCTTAATGCCATTCCAAAATGAGCCGAATGATAACCAGGGCTGCTGGTTTTCGTCTAAAATAAAATTAGGATCAATCGCATTCCATTCATCCCGGCCAGGCACAGATTCAACGACTTGCTGGTGGTCGGTCCAGCGGTAATCCGGACTTTTAGGATCCAGGGTTTTATTGGTTGCGACACCAATACAGGAGCGGTTCTTGCCAAATGTTGAGATAGAATAATAGAGATAATACAGGCCATTATGAAACACAATGTCCGGTGCCCAAATGTGCCCTTTGAAACCAGGAACTGCTTTTACAGCCCACTCGGGCGGGGACGCAAAAATGGGCTTTTCCTTCTTCCAGTTTTCCATATCCTTTGACGACCAGACGCTTATGCCTCGTCCTGTCGTGAAAACATAGTAAGTTCCATCCTGGCGGATCATGACGGGATCGTGCGCAGGAATGTTTTTAAACAAAGAATCCTGGGCGCAGGATATTTTAGCGCCCAGGATTAGTATCAGAAAAGCAATGTGCTTCATTGATTTCAGGTTATTTACTCAAAACCGCCTGCTCTTTGATGACCTTCATATTGCCTTTCATCAATCTCCAGTGACCTGGGAATGTGCAGACGTAAGGATAGTCACCCACCACGTCAGGCACTACGAATTTCAGGCGGAAAGTTTGTCCTGGATTCACGAGCGGCGTTGCGGCCAAAACTTGCGGAATGTTTGGAACGTAGTTTTTCTCAGCGCCGTCTTTGACAGTGATCATTTTGTCAGCGGCTGCACCAATTATTTCAGTTGATTTTGGTTTTCCAACAACCACATTGTGCTGCATTGCATCCGGGTTTTCAAAAACCAGCTCAATCGTTTTGCCTGCAACGGCAGTGAATTCGGTTAAGCTAAACTTCATTTCCTCGCGGATCGCTTTGATCTGAACCACCTGCACATTCGGGTCAACTGCGACATCTTCCTTGATGCCGTATGATTCCATTAATGTGGTGAAACGTGTGCTCAAATCATCCGGCAAGTCGCCTTTGATCGAAGCAAGCAATGTTTTGCCATCTTCGTTTGCGGTTTCCTTGCGTTTTGGATTCCAAGCGCCTACGATTCCTTTCATAATGGCGTTGCGTCCCTGCGGATCAAGCGTTTGTGCTGTTTTGATCATTTTCAAAACATCGTCACCGCTTGCATACGAAGTGTAACCGCGTGTTGCGCGTTCCAACGCGAAGTCGGAAAGCTTGTCCATACGCTTCACTTCGAAGCTTTTGGTCATCGTGTTGTTTTTGTTCTCATCCTTTTCAGGAACAACATTGTCCACGTCCACCGTCGCCGTAATGTTCACTTTACCCGATTCGTCCGAAGTGAAGCCAAAACCTGATTTCCAGGGGCCGTTATTTCCCTCAGTCAGTTTCACAGTTTCACCCGGCGCGATGCCGCTGTTAAGCTGGCGGCTGATGTAATTCGTGTTCAATGAACGGCTTCTGATGCCGACATTCACAACCGGAACAAGCTCTTTTGGAACTGCAACCGAACCTTGGTTTGTAATTTCAATCACCACACGCGCATATTCACGAACGTAAGGCGTTTTTGGCTCAATCGTAATGTTTGTAATGGCTAGTTCAGCAGATCCTTCCACGGTTGGTTTCGCAGCTGCGGTGTGCGCGCTGTGATCCATGTTGCTGTGGTCCATGGCTTTATCTGCACTTGCTTTCTGCGTTGAAGCGGCAGTTGCAGACGATTTGCTTACGCGTTGTGCGAGATATTTCTCACGCAATTTGCCATTTTGAGCATTCAAAACTGCTGCAAAAGCATCCGGCATCCAGCGATCTTCCGGCATTGCGTAAGTGTCCATTAATCCCAAAACCGCAGTTTCAACTTCCGGCGTGTAAGGAATTTCGGAGAATGCGAGCAGCGAATTCAAGACTACAAGCGGTGCTTTGTCGTGCAATGCATCGGCAGTAAGCAATGTCTGCGCAGTGGCAGGATTGCGTGGCAACACCTGAACGGCCGTTTTGCGCACGTCAGCAGATGGGTGTTTCAATGCTTCGGTAACCGCAGCCAAAACCGCTGGATCTTCAATCGCTTTCAGACCGTGCAATGTCCATAATGCGTGGATCGCAGCCGTGTTAAGGCCAACTTCGTCAACGGTTTTGTCTTTAACCAACTCAACCAATTTACCCGTAACATCTTTGTTTCCGCGTTCAACCAAAAGGCGTTGCGCGTGACGGCGCCATAGCATGTTGGTGTTTTTCAATGTCGCAACCAGCTCGTCCGGACGGTCTTTGCTCAAAACGATCGGCGTATATTTTGGGGCATCTTTCCAGGCAATGCGATACAAACGACCGTGTGTAAAATCACGCAAATCAGTTTCATATGCATTTCCTTTTCCGTTTTCAGATCCTTTTGGTGTCGGGTTATGCTGGATAATGTAGCTGTACCAGTCGGCCACCCAAACAGCGCCATCCGGGCCAACTTCTGCAAACACAGGCGCGACCCATTCGTCGGCACCGGCCAGCAAATTGAAGCCTAATGCATCCTCAAAATCAGTTCCTTTCGGCTTCATGATGTTTTGGTGCAAAATGTGCCCTGTAGGCTCAGAAACGAAGGCAACATTGTTCCAATATTTCTTTGGAAATGCTCTTGCCGTGTAAAAATTATGTCCGGCTGCGGCAGTAAATCCGCCAAAAACGTCCACCTGACGCACTTTTGGCGTGATTGGCTGCATGTCTTTATGCGTATCCGTGCTGCGGCTTCCGTTGTCTACTTTGCTTTGACCAAAATAACGGTTTGGAATGGCGCTATACCAGCCGTGCGAGTTGTTGGCTGTTGAGCCAAAAAGATCGCCTGCTTCGTTAAAACCAAGTCCCCAAGTGTTATTGGAGGTTTTAGCAACAATTTCCATATCCGTTCCGTCCGGCTTGAAGCGGAAAAGCGCTTGTCCAAAGTTCAAAGAATCGGCGCTTCCAAATTTGCCTTTGAAGCCTGAATAACCCACTGATCCGTAGATCCAGTTGTCAAATCCGTAATGCAGGTTAGAAGGTCCGGCGTGCGTATCACCCGTTCCAAAGCCTGAGAAGAGGATTTTTTTCACATCAGCCTTATCATCGCCATTGGTATCTTGCAAGAACAACATATGCGGTGCTTGCGAAACGATGATCCCGCCGTTAGCAAAAACAAGACCTGTCGGAATGCTCAGATCATCCGAGAATTTCGTGAATTTATCGGCCTTACCGTCTTTATTCGTGTCTTCACAGATCAAAATGTAATCGCTTCCGCCTGTGTCTTTGCGCTCGTTTGGATAATCTTTCGTGATCAAAACAAACAATCTGCCGCGCTCATCCCACGTCATTGCGATCGGGTGCATTACGTCTGGCTCATGCGCGAAAACGTCCAATGTGAAGTCAACCGGAATTTGAATGTGCTTTACTGATTCCTCGGGCGACAAAGGCAATTGCTGCATTTGCGGGCCAGGGCGCTGCTCGTAATTAGGAAGTTTGGCTGCACGATATTCAAAAGGTTTTGGCGCCAAAGCTGCCAATGATTTTCTTGCATCATCATTAACCGCCCAAAGAATCCCTTTTTCAATCATATCCTGGAATCCAGGAACCGACCAGGTGCGTTCGTCGTGACCATAAGCCGTGTAGAAAATGCGGCCTTTTCCGTGCGTTCTCACCCATGTGTAAGGCTCTTTTTGCTGTCCCGGTCTGTCTTTTTCCTGATCTTTCTGGATCAAACGCTCCGTCAGGACAATGTTATCAGGCTGTAATTTTTCGTGCAAATAGGTTTCATCCACTGTTTTAAACTCTTTCACACCAGCGATTGCAGGGTGATCCGGTTTTGTCCAAACAGGCTGAATGGTGTCCCAGGTATGTCTCCAAAACTGGCCGCCTATCAGCTTCACCACTTCCGGATTGTTGCGGAAACAATACGAAGCGCAGTGGATGGGGATAAAGCCTTTTCCGCTCGCCACGTAATCCAGCAATGCTTTCGCTTGCTGCGGTGCGATGGAATCCCAGTTTGCATAAAGCATCAGGGCATCGTATTTGTTAAGTGTCTCAGGATTAAGGTCATTCAGGTTATCCGTGTAGGTAAAGTTGAAACCTTTCGGGCCTAATGCAGCCATGATCTGCGGCACGCGTTCAGCAGGCTTATGGTGTCCGTTGTCTCCCAAAAACAGGATTTCCAGACGCCGCGCCTTTCCGGCCTCGCTCTTGGCCGAGGAGCTCTTCAACGCGTTCTGCGATGAAGGCTGAGAGGCACAGCCCAGCAGGACAATACCAAGGATAAAGGATAACGCTTTGGTTTTCATTGAGTTCTATGTTCTCTTATTTGTTTTATGCTTTGTTGTATGTTGCTGCTAGTAGCACGCCTTGTCAGCCATCCACCAGCTACGCTTTGTCAGCCTGAGCGGACCGGGCCGCCGGGCGGTCGAAGGCGCGCTACTTGGTAACACGCTTGTCAACGGCATGGTGCACGTGCCTTCGACTCCGCTCAGGCTGACAGAGGCTCTTGCTCAGACTGACAAGGCGCCCACTCCTCAGTACAGGCCGCCGGGCGGCCGAAGAGTTACGACAGCTCCTTAAAATCAGGAAGCTGAATCAACGCCCCGCCCTGCAATGCCGACTCATGCGCCAGGATCCCAACGCTTGTCCAGTTGGCCGATTGCCATGCATTTGGGAATGGCTCGCGGTCTTCGATCAATGCACTGATGAATTCGTGGGCCAAATGCGGGTGTGAGCCGCCGTGGCCGCCTCCTTGTACAAATGACAAATGCGCGTTTTCGTCCAGGTTATAAACGCCTTTTCCGGTGAAATGCTGAATTTCTTCTGGCAGATAATGTGCGTAATCAGGCGTAGCCACTTTTTCGGCGATTTCGTGTTCCGGTTTTTTTGCCGTGTGGATCACAGGATCTTCGCCCTCGATCAATGGCCATTCGAAAGATTTTTTGCTTCCGTAAACCTCAAAACTTTCTCTGTACTGACGCGCCACATCAAATAACGAGCGATATACATAAGCTGATAAGTCGCTGTCCTTAAATTTAATATGTGCGGATTCAACGGCAAAGGGAGAGTTGTGGATTTTGGCCAGATCTTCGCTGATCGTGCCTGAACCGAAGCAGGAAACATACTCCGCTTCCAGCTTCAAAAGTCCCGCAACCGGGCCTACGCAGTGCGTTGCGTAATGCATAGGAGGCAATCCAGGCCAGTAATCAGGCCAGCCTTCCATATCCTGCTGGTGACTTGCTTTCAGGAACTGCACTTTTCCCAATTCACCTTTTTCATACAATTCTTTTACAAAAAGGAATTCCCGCGCATAAACCACGGTTTCCATCATCATGTATTTTTTGCCCGATTCTTTGGTCGCTTTCACGATCTCGATGCAATCCTCCACGCTCGTCGCCATCGGCACGGTGCAGGCCACGTGTTTTCCGGCGCGCAATGCCTTCAATGTTTGCTCGGCGTGGTTGGGAATAGGGGAGTTAATGTGTACGGCGTCTACATTCGGATCATTCAAAAGGTCGTCGTAACTTGTGTAGCGCACGTCGATGCCATATTGGTCACCAATTTCATTCAGTTTGGACTCTGTACGCTGGCAGATTGCGTACATATTTGCATTGGGATGTTGCTGGTAAATGGGGATAAATTCGGCTCCAAAGCCAAGACCAACGATTGCAACATTAATTTTTTGAGACATATTTATTTTGGTAGGTTAATGATCCGGTTTTAGGCAATACAATTTTAAAACAAAATAGTGCTAAAAACTTTACGTCTTTTGATTAGTACTGACTCGATTTTGACCTGCTTTTCGGCGCAGCGACAAATTCTTGCAAAATATAGATAGAAATTATTAAATTTTATGATCCGACCAGCCACATCCGAAGACGCTCCAAAGCTCGCTCCCCTCATTATTCTTGCCCTGGGCCACATTGCCAGCCTCTTCGCAAAATCCGATGATCCGAATGACGCAATTCCCCTGATGGAAAAGTTCATTGCGGACAAAGGCAATCAATATAGTTATGAAAATACATTGGTTTACGAAGATGAAAACGGCGTAATCGGCTCTCTTGTTGGCTACGACGGCGCCCGTTTGCACGAACTCCGTGCCCCTGTTTTGAAAGTCCTCCGAGCATCCGATCCTGATTTTTCTCCCGGCGACGAAACCGAGGCTGGTGAATACTATGTCGATTGTGTGAATGTCGATCCAGCGCATCAGGGAAAGGGCATTGGTAAAAAGTTGCTGAATGCATTCTGCGGACTGGCTGCTACAAAGCAATTTAATCGCGTCGGATTAATCGTGGATAAGGTGAATCCGGATGCGAGAAAGATCTATGAAAAAGTAGGTTTTCAGGTGGCTGGCGAAAAGGATTTTCTGGGGCATACGTATGATCATATGGTGCGGGAGGTGTAAAAGGAGATTTTTGCCTAAATTGCTTCTTTAAAATATTTTAATAAATCATTTTCCTGAATCCATGTCTCAACCGAGCAGTTCTCATCGGAGAACATTTATAAAAGCCAGCGCAATGGCTGTGGCCGGGATGGCCGTTTCCAATTGGTCATTTGCAAAAAACGCTGCTGATTTTCCAGTTGTTCGTATTCCTGCTGACAAGCGGAGTTTTACCAGTCCAGCCGTGGAAGCGACGATTACTCGCATGAAAAAGGTGATTAAGGACCCCGAATTGGCATGGCTTTTCGAAAATTGCTTTCCTAACACCATTGATACAACCGTTCATTACAAACCCATCGACGGCAAACCCGACACATTCGTCATCACCGGCGACATCGACGCCATGTGGCTCCGCGACAGCACAGCGCAGGTTTGGCCGTATTTGCCGTTGCTCAAAGAAGACAACAAATTAAAGGATATGGTCGCCGGCCTCATCAACCGCCAGACCAAATGCATCATTATTGACCCTTACGCGAACGCATTTTACGACCGGCCAAAAGAAAGCGAATGGACCAAGGACGTGACCGACATGAAACCCATGCTTCACGAACGCAAATGGGAGCTGGATTCGCTCTGCTACGCCATTCGCCTCGCTTACAATTATTGGAAAATAACCGGTGACACCAAGCCATTCGACGCCGATTGGACGAAGGCAATGGGGCTAATCCTCAAAACCTGCAAAGAACAGCAACGCAAAGATGGCCCCGGCCCATACAAATTCGGTCGCGTCACTTCGTGGTCTACGGACACGGTTCCAGGCAACGGTTATGGTAATCCCATTAAGCCAAACGGCCTGATAGCAAGCACCTTCCGTCCTTCTGACGACGCGGCGATGTATCCATTCTTCGTCCCTTCCAATTTCTTCGCAGTCGTTTCCTTCCGAGAAGTGGCTGAAATGCTGGAAAAAGTAGGAGGTGAAGGCGCGAAAATAGCAAGCGATTTCAAAGCGTTGGCAACAGAAGTCGAAACTGCATTGAAGAAATACGCCGTTTATCCACATCCGGAATTTGGCAAAATCTATGCATTTGAAGTGGATGGTTTTGGCAACTATCTTTTGATGGACGACGCAGGCATTCCCGGCTTGATCAGCATGCCGTATTTGGGTGCCATGTCGGTTAAAGATCCGATCTACATTAACACAAGAAAATTCGTTTTAAGCGATTCCAATCCTTATTTCTTCAAAGGAAAAGCAGGCGAAGGCTTAGGCAGCCCGCACACGTTGGTAAACCAGATCTGGCCCATGGGAATCATCGCGAGAGCCATTACGTCCACGGACGAAAAAGAGATCGAAGCGCAGCTGAAACTGCTTAAAACCACGCATAATAATACTGGTTTTATGCACGAATCTTTTGATAAAGATGATCAAAGCAAGTTTACGAGGAAGTGGTTTGCTTGGGTGAATACGTTGTTCGGGGAGTTGATTTTGAAGTTGGAGAAGGAGCGGCCGCATTTGCTGGCGAAGGTTTATTGAGGCAGGCGTTGTTGGGTGAACTGCGGGTTGAAACCCGCAGTTAAAAATGTTCCGAGCCTATGGCTCTTGCGAGGTGGTGAACCATCGATCTGAAAGAGCCGTAGGCTCGACGGATATTCCAGACCGGGTTTCAACCAGGGCATTGTCGGTTAACAGCGGGTTTCAACCCGCTGTTAAAAAATGTTTCGAGCCTCTGGCTCTTTCGAGGTAAGTGCATAATCGACGAGAAAGAGCCAGAGGTTCGACCGATTTTCTAGCCCGGGTTTCAACCCGGGCTTTGTTGTATGCCAGCGGGTTGAAACCCGCAGTTAAAAATGTTTCGAGCCTCCGGCTCTTGCGAGGTAAGTGCACCATGATGAAGAAAGAGCCGTAGGCTCGACCGATTTTCTAGCCCGGGTTTCAACCCGGGCTTTGTTGTATGCCAGCGGGTTGAAACCCGCAGTTAAAAAATGTTTCGAGCCTCTGGCTCTTGCGAGGTAAGTGCATCATCGACGAGAAAGAGCCGTAGGCCGACCGATTTCTAGCCCGGGTTTCAACCCGGGCTTAGTTGTATGCCAGCGGGTTGAAACCCGCAGTTAAAAATGTTTCGAGCCTCCGGCTCTTGCGAAGTAAGCGAACCATCGACGAGAAAGAGCCGTAGGCTCGACCGATTTTCTAGCCCGGTTTTCAACCCGGGCTTTGTTGTATGCCAGCGGGTTGAAACCCGCGGTTAAAAAATGCTCCGAGCCTCTGGCTCTTTCGAGGTAAGTGCATCATCGACGAGAAAGAGCCATAGGCTCGACCGATTTCCTAGGGGAAATTGTATGACAAGGTCGATTTTTTGGATGGATCAGGATAAATTCGATTTGATGAAGGCCAGTCCGTCGCGCATGAGCTGTTCTTCGGATTCGAACATTTTGCGCCAGATGTTGGCGACTGGCAGTTTTTGGCTGAATGCTTCAATGCTGATCCAGCCATCGTATTTAATGTCTTTGATGGCTTTGAAAACGCCTTCCCAATCTACATTTCCTTTGCCGGGTGTAGAGCGGTCATTTTCAGAGAGTTGTATAAATGAAATGCGGTCGCCTGCTTTGCGCATGGTGTCGCCGATGTTCTTTTCTTCAATGTTGGCGTGGAAAGTGTCGAACATGATCTTGCAATGCGGGTGGTTCACCTCGTCTACGAAGCGGATCAGCTCGTCCCCGCAGGATGTAAGATAGAGCTCGAAGCGGTTGAGATATTCGAGGCCTAATGTAATGTCCAGGGATTCAGCATAATCGGCCACTTCGCGAATGCCTTCTAGTGCCCATTGCCATTCTTCCTGCGTGGCTGGCTGGCCTGTGAAAACGCCCAATGCAGAATGGTAAGGGCCCATTAATTTGGTTGCGCCCAGCACAAGCGAGCAATCCAGTGCGCTTTTCAAGTGGTCGATTGTATGCCTGCGCATGGCTGGATCAGGGCTGATCAAATGTTCCGATGGGCCGCAGATCGTGTCGGTTTCACAAGCCAGACCAAGCTCGTCGAGCTTTTTACGGAAGTTAAACCAATGTGCAGGGTTGGTGTTGAAAATCGGGACTTCTACGCCGTCAAAGCCAATTTCTTTGATCAGTTCGAGGGTAGGGAAAAGGCTATCGTCAATTTGTGGCCCCCAGAGGAGGAGATTCATGCTGTACTTCATCAAAAAAGGTTTTTGGTCAGGAAATGTCCTGCTAAGATGCACACAATTTTACAATAAAAAACCGCTTCAAATTTTACCTGATTTGACAAATATCAACCGCATATTGATCTTTTAGCAGGCCTGCCGTTTGGATTAGGGCAAAATAAGCTAAGATGTGAGACAAGAAAAAGGCAGCCTGATCATCCGATCAAGGCTGCCTTTTTCATATTTGTATAAAAAAACTATTGCACTCTACTGAAAATCAACTGATTGTTATTTTCATAATAAAGCACCAGCTTATTCATTTTCAGATCGTACAGATTTACGTTTGGAATTGCATTTACAAACAAATTACCCCACTGCGTTTCGGCCCGTTCGGTGCCGCCGCCGCCCATTTGAATGGTGTTCTGTTGCGCTGTTTCATAGAAGCCTGTCAGTATGTTGGTTGAGGATGTTCCTTCCAGCTCACCTTTCTCTTTAAAATGCAGGCTTACGGGCATTTGACCTTTGGCTAATACAGGTTTTTTTATCGTGTCTGAATTTTGCACTATACTTTGCAGCTCCCACTTTCCGGTGAGCTCCATATTTGTGTTGATTGTGGTTGTTTTTCCACAGCTGGACAAGGCGAAAACGCCAAACAGGAACGCTAGGAAGGTAATATTTTTGTTCATGACTGCTTAATTGCTGCTATTTGAAGTTATAAGAATACAACGTAACTCAAAACGTTGGAATTGGATTTACGAGCGTTCAATAATTAAAAAACTATGCCATAAAAGGTTTGGCGCATAAATCCCGCAGTGCTGTACTACGTTAATTACAACGCGATTCACGGAAATTTCTTTTGCCGTTGCATAATTGATTTTTTGGATAAACGGATCAGTAGAAATCCATACTAGCCGTATTTTGATGGCAATGTGCTACTTTTGTATAGCATTAAGGTAAAATAAAGCAGGTTTATGAAGGCGCCAATCCATAAAAATATTGAAAGCCAGGTCAGGACGGTGACGATCCAGGAGTTGAAAGCACCTCATTTTGATCCTAACTGGCATTTTCATCCGCATTACCAGTTGTTCACTGTTTTGGAAGGAACTGGCAAGCGGTTGATCGGCGATTCTGTGCAAACGTTCGGTCCTGGTGATACGGTTTTCCTCGGGCCCGATGTTCCCCACCTGTGGCGCAGCGACGCGGCATATTTCGACACCGGTTCTTCACTGGCGACACATGGCGTCGTTTTGTACTTTCAGGAGGATTTTCTGGGGAAGGATTTTTTGGAGAAACCAGAGATGCTGGCGTTGAAACAGTTGCTTCTGGATTCAAAACGCGGCATTGAATATAAGGGGGAGTTAAGAAGCCATATCCGTTCGGAATTAATGTCGATCATGCATTCGGAAGGATTTCAAACCATTATTCAGCTGCTCACATTGCTGGATAAGCTTGCGCACGAAGCTGGCGGTTCTCCGATTTCCAGTTATGGTTATGTAAATACTTACAAAGTTTCGGAGACGGAGCGCATGCATAAGGTGCACAATTATGTGCTGCAACACTTTTCGCAGGAAATCAGGCTTGGTGATGTGGCGTCTCTGGCGGGGATGACCGAGGCGGCTTTTTGCAGATATTTCAAAGCCAGGTCAAACAAGACTTTTATTGATTTTGTAAACGAAATCCGGATAGGTCACGCGTGCAAGTTATTATTAGAAGATAAGTGGACGATTGCTCAAATCGCCTACGACAGCGGATTTGACTCTCTATCCAATTTTAATAGAAATTTCAAAAGATACATTGGCCACACTCCCAGAGAATACAAAGGAAACTACTAACATTTTCAAATTTATCAATTGCCCCGGGCTTAAGCCCGGGGCAATTGATAAATTTGAAAAATAATTATCCTTTTACATAGTTAGTGCCATATGGTCCGCGCTGGGGCCGTGATAATGTTGCATTGGCTTCCTTATCTCCGATATATTCTTCTTTTTTCGGATCCCATTTCAGTTTACGACCCAGTTTCATCGCCGTATGGGCGATCAGGCACGCTGAGCAGGAGCGTTGTGCAATTTCGGCGTGGCTCACGGTTTGTTTGCCATTTTGGATGCATTCGAGCCAGTTCTGGTGTTGTTCGGGGCTTTCGTATAGGTGGATTTCATTCGCCTGTATTACCGAACCCAATATTTTGGGATCACTTGCATAGAACGCCTTATTTTCCTTTGCTGCGGCAGCTGCGCCCGGATCGGAAGCCGTCACGCCCACATTGCCACGCGAAACAAAGATCCAGCCATCCGTTCCTTCGAATTTGACCCCGTTGGGATTGGTGCCGCCGATTTCCATCTCAACGCCATTGGCATATTTGGCATTCACCAGGAAGTCGCCGTGCACATTCCATAAGCCGGAACCGGCAGGCGGGAATGTGGCTTTTCCATCGATTTCAATCGGGCCGGTCAGCTCGGTATCCATTCCCCAATGCGCAATGTCAATGTGGTGAGAACCCCAGCCGGTGATCATACCCGCACCGAATTGCTCTAAACGCAGCCATCCCGGACGGTCATTAATATCAGTTTGTGAATGCACGCGGTCCAACGTATAATATACTTCGGGCGTTGAGCCCAGCCACATATCGTAGTTCAAATTGGAGGGAACCGGCATTTTTTCCGTGTTACCCCCTGCCGGATCACCCGGTAAGCCTACGTAAACTTTTTTCAGCTTGCCAATGCGGCCATTGCGAACGAGCTCACAAGTTCTTTTGAATTGCGGCCATGGGTTCATCGATCGCTGTTGACTTCCCAACTGGAAAACCACTTTCTTTTTCTTGATCATGTCCGCCATCATACGGCCTTCCTTGATCGTCAGCGAAGTAGGTTTTTGCATGTAAATGTGCTTGCCCGCAACAGCCGCCTCCATCGCAGGCTGTGCATGCCAGTGATCGGGCGTGCTGATGATCACCGCGTCAATTTCTTTATTGGCCAAAAGCTCCTTATAGTCGTCATATGCTTTCACATCCACGTAATTCGCTTTGCCGGTCTTATCTGCATATTTCTTTTCAATCCACTGTTTGCCCTGCGCAAGCCGGTTTTTATCCACATCCGCCACAGCCATCACATGAGCCACCTCATTTTTCAGGATCTCGGGTAAATCGTGACCGGTTGCAATGCGTCCGATGCCGATCTGGCCGATGTTGATGCGGTTACTGGGCGCGTATTTGCCAAAAACACTTGCCGGGACGATCGTCGGGAACATGGAAGCCGCAATGATACCGGCCGTTCCGGTGGCGGCGCTTTTCAGGAACGACCTTCTATCCTGGCCGTTTTCTTCTGTTAAATTTTTCATTGGATTCAGGATTAATGTTTTTGATATTACTTTTTACGCACTTCGTCGGTGGGGCTTGTTGCATAAGCCTTGCTGTAATTTCTTGCTTTTTGAGGTCCTATGGCCCATTCGATGGCTCCCAGAATGTGTTTTCTCAAATCTTCCTGCTCATAATCTTCTTTCTGGTGCCCCAGCGAAGTATAAAAGGCGCGGCCGCCGTCGTACTCATGCCACCAAACCGACGGGAAAACGGTCCCAAATGTGTCCAGTGCTTTTCCGGCAGGTTTTTGAATGGTTGTATGATCATTTACAGCCAGCACATTCAGGTTCACGCCCAGCTCCTTGATAAAATAAAATTCATCCGTTTTGCGCTCCCATTTCGCGGGTAGGTGCGCCAGGGAAGGATTTTTGGAGTCCAGAACATTCACTGTGAAGCTTTGTCCGGGTTCATGCCAGAAGAATGTTCCGCCCAGCATATCCTTGAACCAGCGCCACTTCCGCTCAGTCCCGGAGGCGGAATGCAGGCCAACAAAATTCCCGCCCGCCTGGATATAGCGCATCAATGCAACGCGCTGTGCGTCCGTATCGAACACATCATTATTTGTATTGGAAAAAATAAGCGCGTCATACTGTTTCAGATTCTCTTCCGTAAACTTCGAAGGATCATCGCTCACATCCACCCCGAAACCATGCTGCTTACCCAGAGCCTGGATCGCCACCACCGAAGCCGCAATGTTATCATGCACATAACCCTTCCCATTTTTAGTATAAACCAGGACTTTGACTTTATTCCATTTGATTTTCTGGGCGTGGGTTTGTGCTATTAAAAAAATGACAAAGAATAAAAATAGACCTGTTGATTTCATTAAACTCGTGCTTCTCATGGATCTTGGATTAAGGAAATGTTAATGATTATAGTGTATAAAAGCTCTTTCAATGTTAAAACCCTATCGAATTGCCACCATCCACAGGCAACGAGACGCCGGTGATGAATTTGGCGGCGGGGGAGGCGAGGAATACGGCGGCCCAGCCGATGTCGTCGGGTTTGCCCCAGGTTCCCATGGGCGTGCGGTCCATGGCTTTGTCGCGCCGCGATGGGTCGCCGTTCATGGCAGTGAGCATCATGGGCGTTTCTATAAAACCCGGAGCCACTGCATTTATCCTTACATTATAAGGGGAAAATTCGGTGGCCAGCGCTTTCACCATGCCACCAACCGCAGATTTGGAAGCTGTATAAGCCACTACACGGTCAATTCCGTATAACGCGGCCATGGAGGTGATCATAATGATAGAGCCTTGCTTGCGCACGATCATGCGCTTGCCCACTTCTCTTGTTACGGCAAAAACCGCATGTAAATTGGTTTGAATAACACGGTCGAAATCTTCATCTGTGACTTCAATGGCATGTTTTTTCATATTAATGCCTGCATTATTGACCAAAATATCAATCGGGCCGTGCTTCGCCTCAATGCTTTCGATCAATGTGGGAATGGTGCTGAGTTGCGTGACGTCATTGGTAAAGTAATGCACATTAGGCCCGAGCGTGGCGACCGCTTCTTGCAAAACACCTTCGCGCCGACCGGTTATAACCACTTTGGCTCCGGCCTGAACCATGCTTTGGGCAATGTAAAAGCCAATGCCGCTTCCGCCGCCCGTGATAAGCGCCAGTTTTCCGGCGAGTGAAAATACATTTAAAGCGGCTGTGTTAGAATCTTCAATTTCAGGCATTTCTATAAAAATCGTGGGTGATTAATGTTCTTGATTTGGCATTTTAATAATGAAAAGCACGCTTAATGCCCACTTCCAATCCGCGGAGCTCTGCCAATGCTTTCAATCGTCCGATGCCGGAATAGCCGGGATATGTTCTTTTGTGCAGATCATCGAGCATCTGGAAACCGTGATCGGGACGCATAGGGAGCTCAATGTCCTGATAGCCAGCTTCCTTACGTTTTTGTTCTTCGGCTAATAGCGCTTTTATCACAGCGTACATATCTACATCGCCGTACAGATGCGGTGCTTCGTGGAAATTCCGGGTGCCATCTTCACGCCTCGTGGTTCTCAAATGCACGAAATGAATGCGGTCACCGAAGCGTTCAATGATCTTAACAAGGTCATTATCAGCTCTTACACCCAGAGAACCTGTGCAAAATGTAATCCCATTGGCTCGGACATTACTGGCTTGCATGAGCTCTTCGAGATCGGCTTCCGTACTGACAACCCTCGGCAAGCCCAATAATGACCTTGGCGGGTCATCGGGATGAATGCAGAGGTTCACGCCAAGTTCCTGCGCCAGGGGCGCAACCTCTTTGATAAAATAATACAGATTTTCGCGCAGCTGCTGATCTCCAATGTGCGCATAAGCGTCCAGCAGGCTTTGGAAATTAACAAGATCAAATGCCTCTTCCGAGCCGGGTAATCCTAATAAAACGGTGTTTGTGAGATGAGAAATTTCTTCGGGCGACATGCGCTCGAATTTTTCCCCTGCTGATTGCTGGATTTCAGGCTCGTAATCGGCCGCGGCATTGGGCCTGCGAAGAATGTAAAGGTCAAACAATGCGAAATCTTCCCAAACGAAGCGAAGGGTTTTATGGCCTTCGGGCATTGTATAGTCCAGCTGCGTACGCGACCAGTCCAGCACCGGCATGAAGTTGTAGCAAACGGTCCTGATTCCGCTGGCGGCCAGGTTTTTTAATGATTCCTTATAGTTTTCAATGTAAAGTTCACGGGTAGGAAGGCCTTTTTTAATGTGTTCGTGAACCGGAAGACTTTCAACAACCAGCCATTCAAGCTTCGTAAATCGTTCATTACCATCCTCAATAAGCGCTTTTCGTTCCAATATCGCTTCGGGCGACCACACATCGCCTACGGGTATCTGGTGCAGCGCGCTGACAATTCCGGCGCATCCGGCCTGGCGTATGTCCATCAGTGAAACGGGATCATTAGGCCCGAACCAGCGCATGGTATGAATCATAGGATAATTTGCATATTAAGTTATAAATATGCAGACGCGATTGTTTGCGCTTTCCCCTACATCTTCACTTCAATGACAAATATCTGCTGAGAAGCAGGCTTGCCTTCTTTTTGTATCAAACGATTGAATGCTAATGTCTTACCGTCGGGAGACCATACCAAATTAGACGGCGCGGGATTAGTAGGCTGCGTGATTTTTACGAATCTTTGTTGAAAAGGCGCGTCGCCAATCTTACAAATTGTAATACTTCCCTCGTGAATGTAACCCACCGCTTTCCCGTCCGGACGCCATCTTACATTCCCCGAAACATTAGATTCGTGTGCAGTAAGCTGACGCGGCTCCCCGCCCAATGGTGAGATCAGGAAGATCTGCTCAACACCATTTTTATCTTTTGCCAAATAGGCAAGCGAAGTTCCGTCCGGTGACGACCGCACAATGCCGGTGCATCCTGGAAATTGGGTTTCAGCAGTGAATGTCAGTCTCCTTTGGCTTGCTCCTTTGGGAGGCATCGGGAAATCATCTTTTGTTCCTTCCAATGGCCCAAGTTCCCCGGGCTGCGTAATGTCGTTGGGGATATCGACGATAAATACTTCGCTCACATCCTGGCCGCTTTTATTTTTTACAACACCAATAAACGCTCTTGCAAGCTGCTTCTCGCCGTTTTTTAACAAATAACAATTCGTCCCAACCCAGCTGTCACCTGCTGCATGGCTGATCTGATCGCTTCCCGGTTCGGGATTTGGAACAACACGGACTACCAATGCGCTGAACCACTCACCGGAGACGTTTTCTTCATTTTTTTCGACATTTACCTGCCTGATTTTTGTGGAAACGCCTATTGTGCGCAGGTTTCGCTTTTGTCCCGAAGCATCTTCAAGCGCTTTCAGGATGGCATCATTATAAGTAAAACCGATCCATTTTCCGTCGCCGCTCCATTCGTGCCGGTGCGTGCCGCCGCGTAATGCGCCGGGCGTGAATGGAAAAGTTACGTCCCGGGCGTCCATATAAATCGGAACGTTCGGGTTTGCGTCTTCAATGATCACGCCTGTTCTGCGCCATTGCTGATATGGATTTTCCTTTGTGCTATTAGCCAGCCCATGAATAAAAACAACGGCTTGCCTGATCGGGCTATAACTGACAGCGCCAGCTCCCGGCCCCCATATTTGATTGTTTTTTATTTCAAACAAAACCTTTTTCTCACCTGTTTCAATGTTTACTTTCTCAATCTTAGCTGATTCCGCAATGCCGCCGCTGTCTGTCCGTGTGTCATAAACCAACCATTTCCCGTCGGGTGAAAAGTTGTCGTTATTGTCCAGATCGTGATGATAACCGTAATCCTGGGTAACCTGTTTCTCCTGCAGATAGGATTCTGTTTGGCAAGACAGCATTGAGAATAGCATTATTGTGATTGAAAAATAACGTTGAAATTGCATGAAGCTATTTTTGTGGTGCGCTGATGACCCCAAGATAACGCCCCATCCAGTAGGGCAAAAGCCAGATATCACCCGCGCTATACTCGCCGTCACCGTTTCGGCCTTCCCGGTCCAGGCTGAACATATTAGCATTGTGGCGCTGAACCTGGCGCTCGTCGGGCGGGAGCACTTCCCTGGTGGTTTGCCTGCGGAAGTTGGGTTCAATTAACTCAATGTCTTTCCGGTGGCTGTTTTTGATGTTCCAGTCGATCAGGTCGAGCGGATGTTCCTGTAAATACCATACCGCTTCTTTCAGATCAAAATCTTTTACTCCGGTCATTGCTGTGAAAATGTTCCACGCGCCCTCTTTTTCAGGACGCTCAACCTGCCAGTGATCCAGGATCTGCTGCTTGTATCTTGCTTTCAGCGTATCATTCAGTGCGTAGCGATAAAGCCCCCAGTAACCCACAAAATACATTTCATCATCGGAATGGTTCCAGCCGTCGGACATGTGCTTACTATGCTCATCCGCGTCTGCCGGGGCTTGTCCGATCACTTTCATGGAACGCATCATGTTCTCGAAATAGCCATGCTTGTTCATCAGTTCAAAAGCTTTGGCTTTGTATTTTTCTTTTTTTGTAAAATGATAAGCCGTCTGCAGCATGGATACAATGTTGGAAGAATTCAGCTTCCGGTCTCCAACATTGATTGGAAAAGCATTCACATACTCAGGGTTCCATTTGCCCCACATGGTCGGTTTTCCATCAAAATCTATCAGATATAGATTATTTTTAACGATGTGAGACATCAATGTGTCGATCAGCGCAACCGCCCGTTTTTTCATAGACGGATCATCGACAAGCTCAGCCATAGCACCGAATGCGAACACATGCCCGATCACTTCATCGCTGCTGGTGGTCGATTTCCAATCCCATTCTTTTTCAGCGGAATGCTGCCAACGCTCGCTGTCGCTCAGCTCCTTAATGTGCCCCGATCGCTCAAAAGAGCGCGCAGGAAAGCCGGGAATGCCGGTTACTGAGTACAATCTTTCCAAAGCGTCCAGGGATTCCCGACAATTTTTCAGTGCTTCGGGATCTTTTGTCACGGCGTAGCGGAAAATTTCGCCGCCCAGATACATGGAAGTCCAAAGTCCGTCATTATCAGAATCTTCCATAAAACCCGTCGCAACATTTCCGTGGTCCATGTTAACCAGTGAGGCATTAAACCCGTTTCTGATGTGCCGCTGCCTTACTTGTTTTTCAAAAAGCAAAGCTTTTTCTTCAAGCGACATGGATTTGAAATTAATCTGGCCTAACCCTTTGTTCGTCAATATCAAAACTGAATTTTGAGGCCCTTCTGCAATGTCAACGACCTTATTGCCCGGCAGCCAGCGCTCACCATAATAGTAATCGAACTTATTATCAGCCCGGAGTGCAAATGCACCCTCGTCTGAACCAAACCAGATGCGGTTATTCACCTCTTTAACGGCTGTTATCTTATTGACGGGAAGCTTGTTGTGGATAGTCCCGGTTTGTTTTTTTGAGGTTATATCAAAAACATGATAGCCATCGCTGGTTCCGATTATAATGCTCTTTTCCTTATTAGCGAGGTCGAAAGCCGTGAAATTATTCCCTGAAAAAGCCTTGGTCAACACATTATTTCCAACCGGAAGATTATAAAGCGATTTCCTTCCCAGTATCCAGAACTGATTTCCTGTACTTTGAAAAACAATGTCCAAAACCTCGTCATCGGGCAGATTTCCACTCCAGATGTTCTTTGAATCCCGAACCAATTGCAGCGACTTGCCATCCGATATTAGGAAAGCAAAGTTGTTGCCGCCGGTAAAAATGCTGGCTTTGGGCAATGTATGTTTCGAAAGGAGCGTTCCGGCCCAGGCGTTGCTGAGGATGAAGGATTCGGTCAGATATACATGCTGGTCCTGGTAGCTTGCGATTGCGGCGATCTTTTTGTCCTTCATAAACCGATAGGAATTATCTGCGCGAATGCTTCCCGGATGTAAAAACTGTCCATTTTCGGGATGCAGCAAGCCATCCTTGCCCAGGATCTGCATATTCTCATTCCGGTCGGCAATGACCTGCTGCAAATTCATGCTCTCATTAGCGTAGAATTTGATGCTGTAATCCTGTTTGAATGGTTTATCCTGATGGACGGTCTGTGCGGAATTCTTGCCGACGGATAGTGTCATCAAGAGAAAAATCAACGGCAGGAAACGGAGGTTGGGGGTTTTAAGCATTAACTATTTATAGGTTTAGTATTGTATTCTTTGTGCTGGCATAAAGCGGACTTTCCGCTTCCGCCTGATCTTCATAATAACTTCGGATCTACGACTACATATTTGATTGATTTTTTGCCTTTTTCGGGATGATAGGAATAGGTCATGTGCAATAGGCCGTCGGCAGTCTGAATGAGCGAAGGGTAGGAGTAGCCTCCTTTTTTGGATTTATCGTTCTCGATCCAGCCGCGTTTCCAGGTTTTGCCTTCATCTGCGGAAATCCGGAGGGTCAGTTCATAACGTCCGTCATCGATGTCGTTTCCCAGAAAAGCCCATTTACCATCATTCAAAACCAGGAATTCTACACTGGCGGTGTTAGGGATGTCTGTTTTTCGCGTTGCTGTCCAGCTTTCGCCCTTGTCTGAGGATTCGCTGTAATGTACGCGTGTAGGCGGGTCACCGCTGTCGCGCATGAAGGCAACCAGATTACCATTCTTTTTCAATCCCAATGCCGGCTGGATGGGGCCGCGGCCTACAATGGGCAGCCCCGGGCGCCAGGTTGCGCCGTGATCTTCCGAAATGGCTGTTAAGGAAAGGTTATAGCCGTCGGAGTAGAGCGGTAGTACGATTCTTCCGCTTTCCATTAGCAATGGTTTGATCCTGGTCATCCAGCCAATGCTCCGTTTTACAGGATCTTTTGCTGCCTCCTGGATCATGCCGTCGTATCTGGGTGCGTACCCGGCCCATCCTGCGTGATTTGCAGGCAGATCTTTAAACTTTTTCGCGACTTCGACAGCAAATTTGTCATCGGGTTTGAGTAGAATATTGTCCTGCCAGGTCCAGTTCGGTGCGCCGTCGCCGTTGTAATCGGTTGTCGTTTTTGTTCTTAAAATAGACTGTTCCCACAGGTTAGCCTGCACGGCAATCCAAACCAGGAACAGCTTACCCTGTGCATTCAGGAATAGAACTGGGTTGCAATCGGGAATGTGCGGCGTATCGGCCAACAGGAATGGCTCACTCCAATTTTTAGCTCCCTTTTTTAATCTTGAACCCATAATGCGCACATCGTCGGCCGTGCGCTCGCCGCTTCCCTGGAACCAGGCAACGAGGAAGTCGCCGTTTGGTAAGCTCACAATGCTGCTCCCATGAACGTGCTGTTCTTGTTGTGGAAAAATGAGCATTTGCTGTTTGACGGCACTGTTTTGAGCAAAAGTGGCTGTTACATACAGCAGCATTAACAAAAACGGAAAGAATATTTTCATACTAATCATTTGATCATGTTCATATAACGGCCCATCCAGTAAGGTAGCAGCCAAAATACCGGCTCCCGTTCCACTTGCGGGTTGCCACCAGCCATTGTCCAGGGATTTTTATCCCAACGTACGGTCATACGGATACTGGCGGGCTGCAATGCATCCACCTGCTGATCTTCCAGAACCGGCGTTCTTACAATTTTCAGGTCTTCTCTTTTGCTATGGTCAATTGGCCAGTCGATTAAATCCAGTGGCGTGTCCACGAGGAAATCGATGGAGTTATCCAGCTCTGCTTTCTGGCCTGACGAATAGCTATATATGAAGTTAATGAGCGGGTTATGGTCTGCTTTTCGTTTTTCAAACCATTTGTTCAAATGTGCTTTGTAAAAATTCAGGCGCTCAGGATCTTTCTCGCATTTGAGCAAAATCGGATAAAGGTAAGCTTGCAAAACCACGTCGAAGTAAATAAACCAGGCAGGGTTCTGGTTCGTGACTTCTCCCATATTTTCAAGATATTTCTCATCCTTTATGAGCCTTATGTACTCATTTTCATACTTTTTATTGCCAGTTACGTGATAGGCCAGCTTTATGAAAGCGAGCAACTCCATCGAATTCTGGTTGCGGTCGGGAAGCCATTCGGGATCCCGGTTGAGCTTGTCGGGTGACCAGACGGACCAGCGTGTATGTGTGCCGTCGACGTCTGTCAGATTCAGGTTATTTTTCATTAAATGATCCACAATCCTTGCAATATGCGTTGCTATGACCTTTTTCTCGTTCGGATCCGCCACCAATGTGTAGTAGAAATAGTAGCCAAACATATGTCCGCACATTTCATCGCTGCTTGTATCACCTTTCCAGAGCCACTTTCCATCTCTGGATTTGTGCCAGCGTACTTCCACAGGCTTGAAACGCGGCTCTTTCACGAGTTCATCCGCTTTTTCTCTTTCAGTGAAAGTCCGGTTGGCGTCGTGCACGTTTTTCCAATCCGATGGGACGATAGTTCTGGCGAAAAAGCCATCCGTATCCGTCACTTCCTGCAATAATTTCAGGAAACCAAATGCCTTCTCAGCATTAGCTTTTGCTTCCGGGCTTTTTGTGGCAGCGTATCTGAAACTTTCCATGGCGAGGTAATTTCCTGTGTATTCGCCGTCATTATCATCATCTTCGGGCTGCCACGAAGTTGTATCGCCGGGAATCCGCAAATGTGCCTGACCGGCAATCCAGGGGGCACGCATGTGCCTTTTCATTAATATATCGTAGAAAGAGTCACTTTTTTGTGCCAATGTCATCGTTCTCTTCCGGATCGCGCTCACACCCTTTGGCGTTGCGATCCATGCCGTTCCTTCCTTGTCAAATGCGATTTTATTAACCTGGTCATCCATTAACCAGCGCCTGGAAAACAATAACGAATGGCTGCCATCAGGCCTGAAACGTACAATGCCTGCCTGCGTGCCTACCCACATGGAGCTGTCAGGCGCATAACGGACGGATGTAACGTAGACGGATGGGATGCCATTTTCAGGTTTAAGTTCTTTTTCTTTTTTATCCAAACCACGGATTGTTACACCACCCAGTCCACCGACCCAAAGTTTATTGTTCCCATCCAGCGCCAGGCCCTTGGCATAACCGCTGATCAATGCGTCGGTTTTATAGTAATGGGTTAAACCGGTTTTTGTCCAATGATACAATCCTACATCCGTAGCAAGCCATAGGCCTTTGTTTTGATCTGAAATCACATCCCGGACAGACCTGGAAATGTTGCCGTCCATTTTATGGAAACCTTTTCCTTCGTTGAGCCAAAAACCTCTCGGCCCCAATGCGTATATGCCTTCTTTTGCTGCACAAATGGCCGAGACAGGGCCTTCTGGTCCGCTTACTCTTTCCAGTCTCCCCGCTTTATAAGAGAGTAGTCCGTTCCAGGTTCCGAGCCACATTATGCCCTTGGCATCTGATTCTACGTCATAAGCGGGACCGTTGTCGCTTCCGCTTATGATGCTGGACCAGTCGCGACTATCCTTCTTTTTTTGAAAAATGCCGGCTGCTGTTGCTATCCAGATCGCAGATTCCTGATCGACCGCAATGCTCCTTACCTCGTTTTCGGCATTTCCGCTTCCTACGCGAAATGCTTCATGGAATTCCTGGATAAAAGGTTTGTCTTGACAACTGACATTTGCGGATCTGTCAGGCTGCTCCTTTTTACAGGAAACAGCCAGTACGAAGGAGACCAGCAAAAGGCAGTTTTTTAAAAATCTTTCCGCGTAGCAGCTCATGCGTCCGCGTATTTTACATTTTCCTGAAAGAGGAGGGTTATGAGTTTCTTGTATTGGGAAAAATCGGGAATGAGCAAATGTGCACCTGCTTTGACCAGACGCGGCCGTTTTGCCGGATTGTGACCGAAACGCTGAACCTCATTGCTGGTAATGCCCACCGCAATGCCGCCAGCGCGCCTGCCTTCACGGATTTCGTCAGGCCCGTCGCCAAAAACGGCCAGTTCATTTCCGTTCAGGTTGTTGTCCTTAATGATCTTTTCGATGATCATTTTTTTGGAAAACTTGGTGTAATCCTTCAATGCACCGTAAATGCCGCCGTCGAAAAGATGTGCATAGCCAAGCATTTCAGCTTCATGCTTAACATCTTCGGCGTCTGTTCCGCTGGCGAGATACATGGTTACACCTCGTTCTTTCAGCTCCTGCAAGAAGGCAACGGCGCCTTTCATGGTGTAATCTTCCTGTCCGAGTTCTCCTGCAGCCAACTTCTCCATCCGCTTGATGACCATTTCCATCAGGCCATCATTATATAATGCTTTGTACTGGAATTTGTCCAGAATATCCTGCTCAGGCACATATCCCGCTTCCCGAACAAGGTTCACCAAACCTTCCATCTGGTAAATCGTTTGAATGCCAGTCGTTTTATGGATGAACTCTTTTACCTGGCCCAAAACCTTATGGAAAGCATTGGCGTCGATTGTATTGTAATGGTCGCCCAGAATGGCCTTCATCATGACCGGTTCCATAATTTCTTCCCAGCCCTGCCGCAGCGAACTGATCGTTCCGTCGTGATCGAAAACAGCATAGCGGATCTGGCCCAGCTTTTCCAGCACGCCCGGTTCGCATAGTTCAACCTCAGTATCCTGTAAAAACACGGCACTTCGTTCGTTTTCTGCAAGATCAGCATTGTAGATAAAATCAGGATCCTGGCTTACTGAGAGAATTTCCCGGGCATTGGCTGTGCCGGTGGTGTACAATTTCTGAACCGTGACGGCTGCCGCGAAATTGCCGAATGTGGCGGCTTCAACGGAAGGGAAACCGGCCGCAAGGCAAAGCGTGATGGCGCTGATGGCCGTATCGCCTGCGCCAACCGTGTCCAGTTTGCTTTTGAGCTGGATTCCATGGACTTCCCGGGCACCCGTTTGATCAAATGCGATTATTCCGCGTTCGCCGCAAGTCACAAACACCGGCTTTTTGTATTTTTCGTAAACCGCGCGACCATATTTTTTTACCTCCGTGATCGGAACATTATCGCCGGGATTTACAAGTTCGCCATTCAACGACGCTATTTCCCGGTCGTTGCATTTGAGATACGTATTTTCAAAACGATCATTAAAATGCCTGGAATCGAGCATCACGATCTTGTCGCTGTATCTCGCGAAGAGTGCATTAGCCTGATCTATAAAGTGTTCATTATTAATGCTTCCCGTGACTTGCTGATTGAAAATCAGTGCATCCGATTCCTGTAAAGCCTGTTCGATCGCTGCAAGGAGCTTTTGATCCGTTTCGTCGCTGCGTTCATTATATACGCCGAAATCAATGCGGGGTTCCTCCTTTCCGTCAATGATCCTTTTCAGGTAACTATATGTATTGAAATGTTCTTTCTGAATAAAAAGCGCAGTTGTTTCGGCTCCCAAATTTTCCAGTTGTGACCTCAATTCCCTTCCCTGCATATCGTTTCCGATGGTCCCGATCACCCGGATCCCGGCGGGTTTCAACGCGGACAAATTGGCTACAACATTGGCAGCGCCGCCCGGCGTATAGTAATGTCTGGTAACAGCCTGGGCCTGCAGGCCGGTTTCAATCGAAACTTCCGATCCACGTTCATCCATAATCCAATAGGAATCGAGGCAGAAGTCGCCATAGACGGCGATTTTCACTGAGGATATTGTTTCGATGATATGTTGAATGCGGCTTTGGTCCATGGATAACGATTCGGCTTTTGGAATATAATACTCCTGATCACAAATGACAGGCTATCCGCGCTCACGGCATTTTCCTGAAATGTTATAAAATTGTTAACAGGCTCTGTTGGCCCCTGCGTAAAAAATTAGTTTTCAATAGTAGATTCTGCTAAGAAATGATTGATAATGAGTATATATAACGGCTGAGCGCGGTTTGTTTAACTAAATATTAATAAAATTGGATTGCGCAAATTGAAGATATTTTTACGCATTTTGCGATTTGGATTTCAAAATCTAAGCGTAGATTTATGAAAGAATTACGAATAAGCCGCTCAACATAAAACTTTGCCGCATCGAAGAAAAGCAAAATTTGCAATTGCTTTGGTAATGTTTTGACCAATGAAATTTTAGAAAATGTCCTGATAGTCAATTTTATATCGATTTTGAAACGATGTAATCTTTGATAATGGTGCAATGTTACTATATCAAGAAATAAAGTTGTAAAAGAAACATTTTCTCTGTTGAATGTACGTGCTAACCCTATATATAATTCGATAAACTCTACAACCGTGGCCTATCCTGACGAAAATATCCTGAGAAAAGTAACGCAAGGCGACGAACAGGCTTTTGCTGAACTTTACAATTACTATAAAACTCCTGCTTTGCGTTTTACCACGTCTTTGCTGAAAGATGAAGAAGAGGCGGAAAACATGGTTCAGGATGTTTTTATTAAAATTTGGGTGAAAAGAGATCACATTAAGCCCGAGTATAACTTCAATTCTTACCTGTTTACCTGCCTGCGGAATATGGCTTTCGATCATTTCAAGAAGATCGAAAAAAGCGAGCTGTTACGTAAGAATTACATGGAAGCCATCAGAATGGCGGATGAAGATGAAAAGGAAGAGGGAGAAAGAAGGATCAGCCTGGTTGTAGCGGCTGTGGATTCGCTTTCGGTGAAAAGAAGGCAAATATTAAAACTGAATATTGAAGAAGGGAAATCTTACCAGGAGATCGCAGAGTTTCTGAGGATCTCTAAAAATACAGTGAAAAACCAGCTGGTTAAGGCGAAGCAGATCCTGAGAGAAAAGGTGGATTTTGCGACAGCGTATTAAAGCTTTTTGGAACAGTCTTAAAAAAAGCAGAAGCGCGATTGCTTCTGCTTTTTTTATTTCAAATTGCCTAATTTGGCCAGATCCAGATCTTTCAGTGCGTCTTTAAGCTGATCCACCGTAATGTGGTCGCCCTGCACATTGACGACGAAACGGTCGGCTACCAGCACATTCACTTCCCCGGATTTGCCTTCGTTGTCGTATTTTTCAAAAGCTTTATAACCCTCTATTTTTGTCGTTTTTTCGTATCCGGTGGTCGTTTCTTTATCAATTTCCGCCATCGACCAGCCTGCAAGTGCCATGGTCGATACACCGGCAATGCCTCCTGTATCTACGATTTCAATGTTCAGATTTTCCTCGCCTTCACCTTTGTATTTGGCGCTGGCCGTGGAAACAGTGAAACCCATCGCGCCTGATTTTTCGCCAGTGGCTTCCGTACGGGACATGCCGGCAATTTTTTCAGGCATGAGCTCTTTCAGTTTCCGAAAATCAATCGGGTCAACGGCTTCGCGGCTTCCCATTTCTTTTGCTTTATCGGCGAATGCCTCCAATGCATCGACAGCAGATTTATCAGCCTCCTGCTCAGCTCCTTCCTGCTCAGCCCCTTCTTTCTCTTCCTGCTTCCCTCCGCAGCTGCTCAAAAGCATGGCAGACGCAAGCACCAACGACAGCATAAACGATGTTTTCATATTGACGGGTTTTTAGATTCAATATTAAATTATCCGGCCAGTTGATGCGTTGATTTTCTGGACTGGTAAATAAAATATAAACCAAGTAATACGGCTGGTATACTCAGAATCTGACCCATATTCAGCAGATAATTGGCTTCGAAGGCTTCCTGGTTTTCTTTCAGGAATTCGTAGAGGAAACGTAACGTGAAGACCCAAACAAAGAAAATCCCGACCATTAAGCCACGCGGCGTTGCTGACTTGTATTTGTTCCAGATCCACAGCAGGATAAAGAAGAGTACAAAACACGAAATGGACTCATAAAGCTGGGCGGCGTGGCGGGGAATCTGACGGAACTCGGTGTTTTGAACAAAAACAAAACTCCAAGGAACGTCGGTAGGTTTACCCACGATTTCGGAGTTCATTAAATTTCCAAAACGGATAAATGCGCCAGCCAGCGCTATCACGATCACCATCCTGTCGGCAACCCATAAAAACGTTTGCCCGGTTGCAGTTCTTGAACGAGAATAAAGCCAGAGACCTGTTATGATCCCGATGATGGCTCCATGGCTCGCCAGACCTGCATAGGGAGGCAGGATTACTTCAAGCGGTTTTTTGAAAAGAACTTCCGGCTCATAAAATATGAAATGGCCGAGGCGCGCTCCGATGACCGTGGACAGCACCATATACAATGTGAGCGAATCAATATCTTCCAGCGGTTTTCCTTCTTTCTTGAAAACATGGATCATTACTTGTTGTCCAACGAGGAAACCGGCGGCGAAGAGGAGGCCATACCAGCGTACAGGAAATGGTCCAAAATCACCAATTTGAGGAATAGTGAAAATTTCAGGACTGACATTCCATATTATATACGAAATCATGCTTTTATGATGTTAATTGCCAAATATACTACTTTGACACAAGAAGCGAAATGAAATTTTTACTCATCGGGCTGGTTCGGATTTACCAGGGTGTGCTGTCTCCTTACCTGCCAAATTCTTGTCGTTATACGCCTACTTGTTCACAGTATATGATCGAGGCAATCAGTAAGCATGGCGTTGTAAAAGGCACCTGGCTGGGCTTAAAGCGGTTTTCAAGATGTCATCCGTGGGGAGGTCACGGACATGATCCGGTTCCTTAACCAATCGCCACCTTCCGCAAAATGGAATCAATGATCGCCATTGTTCTTACGCCGTCTGCTTCTGCTTCGTAGTTGAGTAAAATTCGGTGGTTCATAATGTCCGGTGCAAGCTCCTTAATGTCTTCCGGCAACACATAATCGCGTCCTTCCAGATATGCTAATGCTTTTGCCGCGCGGTTCAGGTAAATGGTTGCGCGCGGAGAAACGCCAAACTGAATGTAACGCGCCTCATCACGAAGCCCGTAATCCAGCGGGCGGCGTGTCGCGAAGACCAGCTCGATAATATACTTTTCAAGCGTTTCCGAAATGTTCACTTTATTGACATTGTTCCGGATTGCGAAAATGTCCTCTTTATTCAGGATCGGTTTGATCTGATAGTCATAGTTAATGTCCGACATGCGGCGCATTACTTCCAGTTCTTTGTCCTTTTCAAGGTAATCGACGTAGACTTTCATCATAAAACGGTCGATCTGCGCTTCCGGAAGCGGGTAGGTTCCTTCCTGCTCCACCGGGTTCTGCGTTGCAAGCACCACAAATGGCCGGTCGAGCAGATAGGTTTCATCCCCGATCGTCACCTGTTTTTCCTGCATGGCTTCCAGCAAAGCCGACTGCACCTTGGCAGGGGAGCGGTTCACCTCATCGGCAAGAATAATATTTGAAAAAATAGGCCCCTTTTTTACCTCATAATCCCCAATCTTAGGCTTATAGATCATCGTCCCGATCAAATCGGCGGGCAGCAGGTCGGGCGTAAACTGGATCCTTTTGAAATCAAGGTGCAGCACTTTTGCCATCACATTGATCGTCAGTGTTTTGGCTAGTCCGGGTACACCTTCCAGCAGGATATGGCCGCCGGTGAAAAGGCCTATCAGGAGCCTGTTGAGCAGTTTGTCCTGCCCCACAACGACCTTGCCCATCTCATTCAGCACATCCTTTATTTTCTCTATATACATTGATGATTGGTCTATATGTTGGCGGTTTCCTTTGGCCCCCGGCGGATGTTTACTTCCAGATCGCTCTTACGAAGCGGTCTTTTCCGTGGATATCCCTTAGAATCTCAACGTTCTTATAATTTCTTTCCTCAAAAACCTGCTTGGTCCCGGCTCCGAAGTGCTCGTTGATTTCTACGTAACACTTTCCTTCGGGTTTTAAATGGTGTATGCCAAAATCTGCGATGGCTTTGTAAAACAGCAATGGGTCGCTGTCTTCCACAAATAATGCTTCGTGGGGTTCAAAACGAAGGACATTCGGGCGCATATGTTCCTGCTCTGAATAAGTTACATATGGCGGGTTACTCACGAGGCAGTCAAACTGGATAATGTTACCGGGGAGCGGGAACGTGACATTAAGCATATCCTGCTTGGCAAAAGTTACGTCGGCTATGAGCTGGCGCGCATTTTCGCGGGCAACTTCCAGGGCTTCGTCCGAAACATCCCAGGCGTGTACCGAAACGTGTGGCAGGAAACGTGCGAGCACAATGGCAATGCAGCCACTGCCGGTTCCAATGTCGAGAATAGAAATATTTTTGTCCGGTTCTGCGTAATCGCGGGTCACCATTCTCACCAGCTCTTCCGTTTCGGGGCGCGGGATCAGTACGGAGGATGAAACGCGGAATTCGAGTCCGCAAAACTCGGTGGATCCGATGATATGCTGAACGGGTTCATTGTCATTCAACCGCGCGATAATCGTATCCCAATCCGGCTGGGCCGTGTTTTCAGGAACCGGTCTGTCCACAAGTACATCAATATTGCGAAGCCGCATATAATGTTCGAGTAACATAAAAGCGATTGCCTGCGCTTCTTTTTCGGGATAAACTGTAATGCCTTTTAGTATATATTGATATAACTGACGTGCCGAAGTCATTTTCTGGTGTTTTTTATTCCAATGTCGGAAAGTTAGCAAATAATAGGAACTCACGAAAGTTGAGTTTAAAAGGAGGTTTGTATTTTTGCCGCATGGACGCAGATATTCAATGGATGAGACGGGCTTTGCAGCTTGCCGGCAACGGTCGGGGAAGTGTAAGTCCTAACCCGATGGTGGGGTGCGTGATCGTCCATGAAGGCGAAATCATAGGAGAGGGCTGGCACCGGCAGTATGGCGGTCCGCACGCTGAAGTTTGGGCTGTTAAGGATGCTGAATTAAAAGGAAATGCGCATTTGCTGCCCGCATCCACTTCCTATGTTACATTGGAACCTTGCTCACATACGGGCAAGACGCCTCCATGCGCGGATCTGATCATTAGTAAGCAACTCAAAAAAGTGGTCATCTGTAACAATGATCCCAACCCACTGGTGTCCGGAAGAGGCATTTCGCGTATGCTGGACGCTGGAATTGAGGTTGAAATTGGTGTGCTGGCGTCGGAAGGTTTGGCGCTTAACAAGCGGTTTTTCACTGCTATGGAGCAAGAAAGGCCTTATGTAATCCTGAAATGGGCCGAAACCGCCGACGGATTTCTTGGACCGGAAACGGGCGGGCCACTGCGGATCAGCGGAACGCTTTCAAACATGCGCGTGCATCAATGGCGGACGGAGGAAGACGCAATTTTGGTTGGTTACAAAACCGCATTAATGGACAATCCCAGGCTGAATGTGCGCAATTGGGAAGGCCGTGATCCGGTGCGCGTTGTCCTGGACAGACATTTGCAGCTTCCGCAGACATTGAATTTATTCAGCAAAATACAACCGACCATTGTTGTTAATTATTTGCAGGAAAGCACCTTGCCGGATTCGCCAGAGCGTTATTCGTCCAGTTTGAATATCAGTTATTTAAAAGTTAACCCGGGTGCAGACGAGATCGGACAAATGCTCACAAGCCTGTTGGCTCGTAAAATCCAGTCCGTTTTTGTTGAAGGCGGTGCCGCAGTGATCAATGCGTTTTTGCAGACCGGCTTATGGGACGAGATCCGTCGTTGCCAGGGACCGGCGGTTATTGGTAATGGTGTAAAAGCCCCTGTTGCAACCGGCATTCTTACATCGTCCGAAAAAGTAGAGAACGATCTCTGGACCTATTATTCCCGCATTTAAACACTCCATAAGTTTTCTTCCTGCGTCCAGATCTCCCAGGCTTTTTCTGCTTGCAGTTCAAGCATTTTCAGGCCATTCTGAACAGCTGCGCCCTTTTCAGCCCCTTTTTTAAGGAACAATGTTTCCGCAGGATTGTAGACCAGGTCGTACAAATAATGCTTTTTTGTAACGAACTGGTAAGGAATATTAGGGCACTCCTCAATCTTGGGATACATGCCCAGCGGCGTTGTATTGATGATCAGTAAAAATGAATTCATGACTTCTTCCGTCAATTCCTCATACATGATGGAGTCATCACTTTTCTGGCGGGAAACCAGCTTATAATCCATATGCATATCCTGCAAAGCAACCTGAACCGCTTTGGCAGCGCCGCCATTTCCCAGCACCAATGCACTGAAATTGCTGCACTTTTCACCCCGCTTCTCCATCCATTCTTCCAGCGACTGGCGGAAGCCATAATAGTCTGTATTGAAACCTTTTGTGCTGCCGTCAGCATATATTTTGATGGTGTTAACCGCTCCGATACGCTCCGCGGAAGCATCGTCCAGATCATCCAGGTAGGATATTACCTCTGTTTTAAAGGGAATAGTCACATTCAAACCTTTCAGATCCGTCTTCTTTTTTAATAAAGCCGGCAATCCTTCCAGTGAGCTCATTTCAAACAGTTCGTAGCTGCTTTCCCTGATTTTCTCACGGAGAAACTTGTCGGTGAAATAGCGCTTTGAAAAAGAGTGGGTCAGGGGAAATCCGATCAGGCCGTATAGGTTCATAGAGTCTGTGCGCGCTGCTGGCAACGCAAAAGTAACGTGGAAAATAAATTGCGAAGTTAACCCAGTGGTCAGGCAAATACAAAATTAATGTGACCTGCAAAATGTGAGCCGAGGATTCACAAAAAATAAGACGCTCAAATAGGGTCGATTGAAGGAGTTATTAATCTAAATATCAATTAGTTGACTTATGGTATTGGTAACTAGTTAAACAATGCTAGAATTAATTTGTAAATCGAGCATATTTACACTAGAATTACCTGTCGTACTTATTATTAAAATGTTATGGAATGGAAGAAACTTTACCACACACTATCGTTTTTCGCATTAACCTCCCTATCAGTTACCGCCCAGAACGGCAAGGATTTTAAGGTCCTTTTAAACAGCGGGTCATTCACTCCCGAAAAAAATATCAGCGCCAACAAGCAAGGCGCCAATCTTAGAACAGCGGCAGATGGTTCACGCACTTTCGTTGTGATCCAGTTTGAATCCATCCCGAACAATGCGGAGCGGGATGAGCTCAAAAAGCAGGGCATCGAGTTGCTGGATTACATTCCGAACAATGCTTATACAGCAACAGTCGCCGGCAATTCGGATAAAAGTGCGTTGGCCCGGATGCACGGACGGGCCATTTTTGAATTAACTCCTGAACAAAAAATGCAGCCGGGACTTGCCAAAGGTCGGCTTCCTGTTCATGCAGTCAAGTTGCCGGGCACGGTGGACGTCTGGATTAATTATCCCCGATCTTTTACTTACCACGAAATCAGCAGCCAGTTGAAGGCAAAGGGTTTTGAGATTATTTCGGATCAATATAAAGATTATCAGGTTGTTGCATTGCGCATTGCGGATAACCGCGTTAAGGAGCTTGCCGGACAGCCATTTGTCCAGTATGTGCAAGCCGCACCAGCTCAGGATAAAGCATTTAACAACCGGAGCCTTGTAAATGGGCGTGCCGGTTTGCTGCATTCAACATTACCCAATGGCCGTAAGCTGACAGGAAAGGGTGTTGTCCTTGGGCATGGCGATGATGCCAATCCCATGCTGCACATTGATTTCAATAACCGCATTATTAACCGGGCTGCCATTGAAGCCGGGCAGCATGGCATGCATACCATGGGAACCATGGCCGGGGCAGGCATTATGAACGAGCTTTATGCAGGTTATGCGCCCAAAGCGACCATTGTTTCGCAGAGTTTTTCCAATATCATTGCCTATTCTCCGCAGTATGTCAATGATTTCGGAATGGTTGTGACCAATAACTCTTACGGTGGCGAGATAAACAATTGCGAAACTTACGGCATTTACGATCTCTATTCACGCATTCTGGACGAACAGGCATTTCACTTGCCCAATCTCCAACACGTTTTTTCGGCGGGTAACAGCGGTGGAGGCACCTGTTCGCCATATCCACTGGGTTTTGGCAATGTGATCAGCGGTTATCAGACTGCCAAAAACGTGATCAGTGTAGGCAATACGACCGATGGGGGAGCGATTGCCAGCAATTCAAGCGTCGGGCCCGTGCGTGACGGGCGCATCAAGCCGGAAATTGTGGCATTAGGCTCATCGGTCCGGTCGACGATTCCCACTAACCTTTATACCAATGGAAGTGGAACGAGTATGTCGAGCCCGGCGATTTCGGGTGGTCTGGCGTTGCTTTACGAGCGGTTTCGTCAGGTCAACGGCGGCGCCAATCCTAAAAATGCATTGATGAAAGCGCTGATCTGCAATGGCGCAACGGACAGGGGAAATGAAGGCCCGGATTATAAGTTTGGGTTTGGCTGGATGGATCTTTCGCGGTCTGTGAAAATGCTGGAAGATAAAAATTACATAAGCGGGTCGGTAGAACATCAGCAGACATTAACGCATAACATTCAGGTTCCGGTAGGAACGGCGCAGTTGAAAGTAATGCTATATTATAATGATCCGGCAGCGGCAGTGCTTTCTACTCAAAACCTGGTCAATGACCTGGATTTGAAAGTATCAGATCCATCGAACAATCCGACACTTCCCAGGCTGCTCGATCCTACGCCGTCGAAAGTAAATGCGACAGCCACGACCGGCGCGGACCGTGTCAATAATGTGGAGCAGGTTACCATCAATAATCCTGCTGCGGGGAATTACACAATCTCGGTCAATGGCCACGCCGTTCCGCAGAACGCTTCCCAGGAGTATTTCGTCGTTTATGATTTCATTCCTGCCGCAGCCACCATCACTTACCCGCTCGGTAATGAGCGATTGAAAGATGGGGATGCCCTAATCGTCAGCTGGAATGCTCCTACGGATCCGCAGAGCACTTATACAGTTCAGTTTTCGACCAATAATGGTGGCTCATGGACAAATATTGCCGTGAATCTGGCTGCTGCAATAAGGCAGACAACCTGGACAATCCCGGCCGGGACGACCACGGATCAAGCGAAAATCAAGGTCATTCACAAGAAGAATAACAATGTGGTTGGCGAAAGCAGCAGCGAAGCCTTTACCATTGTCGGCATCCCGGCCCTGACTTTATCCAGCCTGCAATGTGAGGGTTACATCTCGCTTGACTGGACCGCCGTCCCTGGCGCAACGGACTATGAAATAATGCTTTTGAAAGGCGAAGAGATGATGCCTGTGGGCACTACGACGCAAAACAAGTATGTGCTGAGCGGCATGTTGAAAGATTCTACTTATACCATGTCGGTCCGGGCGCGCATCAACGGGCATCCGGGCAGAAGAGGGCTTGCCATTTCGAGAAGGCCGGACAGCGGGACCTGTGCCGGTACCATTTCCGACAATGATTTGAAAATTGAATCCATACTGACACCAGCTGGTTCCGGGCGGAAAAACACCTCTTCGGAGCTTGGTAATGCGATTTTTGTCAAAATCAGGATCAAAAACCTTGATGATGTGGACTTCAACGGGCCTGTTGAGGTGGGTTATGTTCTGGATGGGCAAGCCATCCCGCCGCAGACTATATCGCCTTTTATCGAAAAAGGAAAAACATATGACCATACATTCAGCATTGGCGCTGATATGAGCCAGGTGCGTGATTATAATTTGCAGGTTTTTATCCACAGTCAGCCTGATCTGATTTCAGCCAACGACACCCTTACCAAAAGTTTCAGGCAGCTGCCCAATGATCAGATCGCTTTGCCTTTTTTGGATGACATTGAAAACCTGCCCATTCAGACCTGGGTGAAAAGTCAGACGGGGCTCACCGGTGACGGCAGATATGATTTCAGTTCTTCCACTACGGCCGGACGTTTGAGGACGTTTCTGAACACCGGCATGGCCGCCTCGGGCCAAAGGGCGTTGACGCTCGACGCGAACCGTTATTTTTCAGCAGGAAACATCAGTTATCTGGACGGAACATTCAATCTCGCCGCTTTTGATGTAGAAGATGTGGATGTAAGGTTAAATTTTAAATACAAAAATCACGGGCAAAAGACCAATGCCAACAACCGTGTCTGGATCCGTGGAGCAGACACCGATCCCTGGATTGAAGCTTATGACCTGTTTGCAAATCAAAATTCTGCTCAGGACGGCTATAAAATGCCGCAGGGCATTGAGCTAAGCAAACTGCTGGCTTTGAACAACAAAAATTTCTCATCCAGTTTTCAGGTTCGCTGGGGCCAGTGGGGCAGGATCATCGCCGCCGATTACATGACCGGGGCGGGTTATTCATTTGATGACATTATGCTTTATGTGGTTACGGATGACATTCAAACATTGGCCGTTACGCAGCCGGCAGCCGAAAATTGCGGTTTAGGCAATGCTGAACCTGTTATAGCACAAATGCGCAACAGCTCAGCGAGGACCATTACCAACATTCCGGTTTATCTGCAACTGAACGATGGTTCCATTATCACCGACACCATTGCTTCGCTGGCCAAGCGGACGACCATCGACTATACGTTCAATGATAAAGTGGATTTATCAGCTTACGGCTGGCATGTGATAAAGGTTTGGGCTGGTTTGGATACGGATAGTTACCGGTTGAATGATACGCTGACGGTAAAAATCCATAACGCGCCGGTGATCAGCGCTTATCCTTATCTCGAAAACTTTGAAAGCAATGACGGCCATTGGTATACCAAAGGAACAAACAGCTCCTGGCAGCACGGAAAGCCCGTTTCTACGCAAATTAACACGGCTCCCAGCGGGAAGAATATTTGGAAAACCAACCTTGCAGGCACCAACAACGACCGGGAAGAATCTTATCTGATATCACCCTGCTTCAATGTTACCGGGCTGAATGCACCCACATTGAGTTTCAGCGTGGCGCTCGATATGGAAGTTTGTGACCCCGTGCCGTGCGACATTGCCTACCTGGAATATTCGGGTGATGGCGGTGCATGGACGAGGCTGGGGATTCAGGGGCAGGGCACAAGTTGGTACAACAAAACATACTCCGGAAAAGGGTCCTGGAGCATCCAGGATTTTGTAAGATGGCACGTAGCTACTATTCCGTTGCCCACGGGTTTTGCCAGTTTGAAGATACGCTTTGTTTTCAGTGCCGATAATTTCAATAACAGGGAAGGCATCGCTTTGGACGACATCCATATCTATGACCAGGCCCATGGGATTTATGACGAAGCAAGCACGGGTTCACCCATTACGCAAAATGTTCCCGCCTCCAATAATTGGGTGCATTTTCTGAAAAACAATAAGCTTGTGGCGTCGGTTAATGCCAATGGGCAAAATATCGGCAATACGGATGTGCAGGCTTATGTCAACACTTCGGGCGTCAGACAGGCTAACAGTAATTATTATCTGGATAAAAATTTTACAATCAAACCGCAAAATTCCTATCTGGCCGATTCGGCCGTGGTAAGGCTTTATTTCCTGGAAAGTGAGGCGCTGGCCTTGGTAAATGCAACGGGCTGTAACACTTGTGACAAGCCGGCCAATGCTTATGAGCTGGGAATTTCGAAATTTAAGAGCACGGACCTATCGAAAGAGGATGGTAACATTGATAACAGTTTGGGTATCGGATGGACTTTTCACCCATCGGCTAATGTTAAGAAAGTGCCTTATGACAGAGGTTATTATGCTGAGTTGAAGGTAAAAACATTCTCTGAATTCTGGCTAGCCAAAAACTTCATCGGTTCCGGTGAAGCATTGCCTGTTTCGCTGATCAGCTTTTCGGCCAGGAAAAAAGATGCCGATGGTGATAAATCGGTTTTGCTCGAATGGCAGACTACTTCCGAAGAAAATTTTGACCATTTCGAGATTGAAGTAGCAGCTGGAAATGACGCCTACCGCCAGAATCAATTCGTGAAATTGGGTGAAATGATATCCCGAGGCGGTTTGAACGTGACACAGGGTTATGCATTCACAGACAAGCGTTCATCGCAAACGGGTGTGCTTTATTATCGTTTAAAAATGGTGGACACGGACAAAAGTTACCGGTATTCGAGCGTTAAGCCTGTGTTTTTTGATGATAAACCATCCTGGCAGGTTTATCCAAATCCTTCCACAGGCATGTTTTATGTCACTTATCAGGCCAATACGGGTGCGGTGGTGACCGTGAATGTATATGACAACGGCGGCCGTATGTACCAAAGCTCAAAATCGGCGGCGACGGGTTTTGTCCAAAAGCATAAAATGGACCTTACCGGCGCGGAATATGGTTCCGGGACTTATTTACTGGAAGTGGTGAGTGGAAAGGAAAAGCAGGTCTTTCATGTTTTGAAGCATTAAAGCGGTTAAATTTGCGCAAAAGTGTTTTTCTTAATGATTGCCATGCATAAAATAATACTGATATTTTGTCTTTTAACTTGTTCCCACGTGTATTCTCAAACAGGAAGCCGGCTCCCCAAAACATTAATTCTGGATACGGACATTGGCCCGGATTATGACGATGTGGGCGCCATGGCGGTCATGCATGCCTTGGCAGACAAGGGGGAAGTAAGGCCTTTGGCGGTGATCGCTTCCAATAAAAATGAATATGTAGTGCCTACGATCGACTTAATCAACACATATTTCGGACGACCCGAACTGCCAACAGGAGCGCCGAAAGGAGCGGGAGCGCCAGCCTTTGGCGCTACGCAAAAATGGCCCGAAATGCTGGTCGAAAAGTATCCGCACAAGATCAAAAATACCGCCGACGCAGAAGATGCGGTAACGGTTTATCGTAAAATTTTAGCCAAACAACCGGATCAGAGCGTCACTATCGTCACCATTGGTTTTTTAACAAACCTGGCTAATCTGCTTGATTCGAAACCTGATGCACATTCTCCTTTGTCAGGGCTGGGCCTGGTGAAGAAGAAAGTAAGCGGCCTTGTGAGCATGGCCGGTAAATTTCCGGCAGGACGCGAATACAATGTATATGCAGACTCACTCGCCTCTCAGAAGGTTTTCACGGAATGGCCCACGGAAATCATTTTCAGCGGTTTTGAAATAGGGCAAGAGATCCGGACCGGTGTGCATGTGATTGCAAATGAAAGATTAAAAGGCCCCGTTAAAGATGCTTACCAAATGGCCATGTCCAAAAGCAAGGAGGATGCCAATGGCCGCCAGAGCTGGGACCAGACTGCCGTGCTCGTCGGCGTACGTGGTGTACAGCCTTATTTTGGACTAAAACGCGGCAAAATCGTCATTACAGATGGGAACAACACCTGGCAGGACGACCCCATGGGCCCGCACGCTTACCTCACACCCGGCATGCCAACTGCCCAGCTCACTGCATTGATCGAAGGATTAATGATGTGGGAAGGTAAAAAATAGGTCCGTTGGCGGACCAGGATCATTGCGGCAATTGCTGAAAGAAATACTAGTATATTTTCCTAAGTTATCAGTAATATTAATGCTGTAATCCGGCTTGCCTGCATAGCAACCGTTAAAACTCATAAAATCTTTGTATTTCTGACCCAATGAAGAGAATATTCCTTTATCAGCTTGTTGCACTATGTTTTCTTGTCCTGGCCGGCTGTTCGCGCAACGGTGACGTTACCAAAGAGCAGGCGCAAAAAATCGGTATTTCGTGGAAGCTCATTACCAATTTTATAGAGCCAGCGCATAGTTTCGATGCCAAATTCACCCTTAGAAATGGCAGCGATTTTACACTCGACGGCACCAACTGGGCATTGTTTTTCAATATGTCGCCTCGGCCGATCCAGCGCAATAAAACACCGCAGCCGGCTATTATTGAGCATTTGAATGGGGATTGGTACAAAATGGTGCCGGGTAAGGATTTCAAGCTGGCTCCGGGTGACTCTATCATTGTAAATTATACCGGAACAGAAGGCGTCATTAAGGAAACGGATGCGCCGATGGGCTTGTATTTTGTTTTTTATGACAAAGAAGGCAAAGAGAAGGAGATCGTGCAGGTTGCAGATTTCAAGGTTGAACCGTTTGTTGCCAAAGAGCAGATCCTCAGAGGAAAAGATGATCTAGTCCCGCTTCCAACGGCTGAGCAACGTTATAAAGACAACCTCAAATTCACTAAGCTTGGCGCAGAGCAGCTTTTGAAGATCATTCCGTCTCCGGTAAAAATGAGTGCCGGCACGGAGACATTTACATTAGACAGTAAGGCCAATGTATTTTACCAGAAAGGTCTTGAAAAGGAAGCCAAATACCTGATTGAAAAACTAAAAACAGTTACCGGAACAGATTTTCCGATCCGCGAGGGACTGCCGACCACAACAACGGCCGAGGCTCCGTCTATTGTTTTGAACACAGGAACTGTATCGGTAAACGGCATTGCCAAGGAAGCGTATAAGCTAGGCGTTAATGCAAGCGGCGTAAATATTACGGGCAGTGATGCGGCAGGCGTTTTCTATGGCATTCAAAGTCTTTTACAGCTTGTACCAACGGAATCTTACCAAAAACCGGCTCCATCAATCTTGTTAGGGCATATTCAGGTTGAGGATGCACCACGTTTTCATTTCAGAAGCATGCATTTGGACGTGGGCAGGAATTTCCAGACAAAAGAATCGATAAAGCGCGTGCTGGATCTCCTGGCGTCATATAAAGTCAATCACTTTTTGTTTTATACCACCGAGGATGAAGGCTGGCGCGTTGAAATCGATGGGTTACCTGAACTCACGGATGTAGGCGCGCACCGTGCGCATATGTCAGGAATCGGTGCTCCTGCATTGCATCCAAGTTACGGATCAGGGCCGGTGGCAAATGATGAGGGTAAATATGGAAGTGGTTATTACACCCGTGCCGATTTTATTGAAATACTTAAATATGCAAACGACAGGCACATTAAGGTGATCCCGGAAGTTAATTTCCCTGGTCACGCACTGGCAGCGATCAAGTCAATGGAAGCGCGCTATGAACGTTTGATGAAGGAAGGAAAAGAGAAAGAAGCGAACGAATACCGGTTGATTGACCCGGAAGACAAGTCCGTTTACCTTTCGGCGCAGGCTTATAAGAATAATACCGTAAGTGTAGCCCGGGAATCCACTTATCATTTCTTTGAAAAGGTGGTGGATGAATTTGCCAAAATGTATAAAGAGGCAGGTTTGACGATGGATACTTTCCATACGGGCGGTGATGAGGTGGCCGAAGGCGCCTGGACCAAGTCGCCTATGGCCATTAAATTGAAGGCTGAAAATCCGGAGATCAAAGAATTCCGCGACCTGCAAACTTACTTTTTCAGAAAACTGCTGCCGAGATTGGAAAAGCGCAACCTCAAAGTGCATGGCTGGGAGGAAGTTGCCCTTACCAAAACCAATGCAGGCATTTACAATGCTAATCCTGAATTCGTGGGCCATCCTGTGGTTCCTTATGTTTGGAACAATGTATATGATGTGGATTTGGGTAACCGCCTCGCGAATGCCGGATATCAGGTTGTACTTTGCAATGTGACGAATTTTTACTTCGATATGTCTTACAACAACGACCCGAAAGAGCCAGGCTTGTATTGGGGAGGATTTGTAGATACGCGCGATAACTGGGCATTTGCACCATTCAATATGTTCCGCACAACGGAGCAGACGGCTTTGGGCAAGCCTATGAAAGAGGAATTCGTAGGTAAGCAGCAGCTGAAACCGGAGGCGCGGAAAAATATCATCGGAATAGAAGCGCAGCTTTGGTGCGAGACGGTGAAAGGCCGTGATATGATGGAATACTCTATTTTACCAAAATTGATGGGTTTTGCAGAAAGCGCCTGGGCAGCGGAACGCAAGTGGGAGAATGTGGCTGACGACGCAGCGCGCAAAAAAATGATCGATGAAGGCTGGAATGTTTTTGCCAACAGCATTGCGCAGCGGCACATGCCAAGAATGCGTTTTGTGAACGGAGGTTATAATTACAGGCTTCCTATGCCGGGCGCTGTGGTGGAAGGCGGCATGCTGAAAGCCAATGTGGAACTTCCCGGACTTGCTATACGCTACACCACGGACGGTTCGGAGCCAACTGCAAAATCGCCGGTTTACGAAGCGCCGGTAAAAGCATCCGGAACGATCAAGCTGAAAAGCTTTGATATGGCTGGTAGAGCGAGCCGCACTAGCGTAGTTGCTGCCCAGTAAGCACGTCACAAATAGTGGATAGTAAGCCCGAACCCTCATGCAAAGGAATATTTTTATTGTTATCCTGATCCTGCTGATATTTTTTGTCATCTCTTTTTTGACCAATATCCTGGGTCCCATTATTCCGGATATCGTCAAAAGTTTCAGCCTGAGCATTGGCCTTGCGGGATTTCTTCCTTTTGCGTTTTTTGTGGCCTATGGGGTTATGTCAATCCCGGCAGGCCTGATGGTTGAGAAATACGGAGAAAAGCCAGTGTTACTACTGGCTTTTTTTCTTGCTTTTTTAGGAGCGCTGCTGTTTGCTATTATTCCAAGCTTTGCCATTGCACTAGGCTCTCTTTTTCTGATCGGGATTGGCATGGCCATGCTGCAAGTAGTCATTAACCCCTTGTTGCGGGTTGCAGGCGGCGAAGAGAAATTTGCATTCTTTTCGGTTCTGGCGCAGCTTTTCTTCGGCGGGGCATCATTTCTCAGCCCCATGCTTTACAGTTATCTGGTGCTCAATGTGCATTCAGGCAATTCCGGTTTTTTAATTGATACATTAAATAATCTTGTCCCTGAAAACCTGAAATGGGTTTCCCTGTATTGGGTTTTTGCCGTTATAGCATTGTTAATGGTGGTGGTGATTTCGTTGGTGAAATTTCCCAAAGTGGACCTGCTGGAAGACGAGCGTATGGATGTGGGACATTCATTTAAAGAACTGGTGGCGAACAAATCAGTCTGGCTGTTCTTTTTGGGCATTTTTGCGTATGTAGGAACCGAGCAGGGCATTGCCAACTGGATCTCTCAATTTTTACAAACCTATCACAATGTTGATCCCGCCACTAACGGCGCGGCGGTGATTTCCTATTTCTGGGGATTGCTTACCATCGGGTGTTTTCTGGGATTGATTTTATTAAAAATATTCGATAGCCGTAAAGTGCTCGTTTTCTTCACTTCCGGGGCTATTTTATCATTGGCTTTCGCATTATTTGGTTCAAAAGCGGTTGCTATGAATGCATTTCCTATCACCGGTTTCTTTGCCTCGGTCATGTATTCGGTGATTTTCTCGCTTGCGTTGAATTCAGTTCCGAGGCATCATGGAACGTTCTCGGGCATTTTGTGTGCCGGCATTGCGGGCGGGGCGGTTGTGCCTTTAATCGTTGGCGGGCTGGGGGAGTTGTTTGGATTACAAATGGCGATGCTATTCCTTTTTGTGCCGCTGGCTTACATTTTCAGCATTGGCATCTGGGCCAAACCACTCGTTAATAATGATACGATTTCGAGCATTAAGGACATCTTCTGATCATGCCTGATGTATAAAATAATACTTCTCCTTGACTTCGCCGAAGAATACAGCAAGAGCCTGATGAAGGGAATCAACACGTATTCGAAGGAATTCGGGCCCTGGATCTTTTGCCGGATGCCTCTTTTTCACCGCGAAACAGTGGGGATCGACGGGATTTTGAAATGGGCGCTGGAATGGAAAGCCGATGGCATCGTGGGACAGCTTTATAATAAGGACATTGAAAAAATAGTGCAGGCGGGGATTCCCGTTATAGCGCAGGATTTCAAAGAGCGTTTTGCTGAAATTCCCAACATTACCGGTGGCTATCACGAAGCCGGGCAGCTCGGCGCCGATTATTTTCTCAAAAAAGGTTTTACCAACTTCGCTTTTTACGGATTCAACGACATTGTCTGGTCAAGAGAGAGGGCTGAGGGATTTGAGGAAAGGCTGAAAAAGCGCGGGCATAAGGTTCATTATTTTGAGCACAAAAAGGCGCGTTCCACAGAGCTTTGGTATTATAAGCCCAGCTCGCTGAGCCGCTGGCTGAAATCGCTGCCGAAGCCCATCGGCCTCATGACCTGCGACGATAACCAGGGGCAGCACATTACCGAGGCCTGTCGGCAATTGGGAATCCGCATTCCCGAAGAAGTTGCTGTTTTGGGTGTGGATAATGACGAAATGATCTGCGATTTATCAGATCCGCCACTGTCGAGCATTGCATTGGATGCAGAAAAAGGTGGTTACGATGCTGCCAAATTGCTCGATCACATGATCAAGCATGGCACGGCCCATTATTATGATATCATTGTAAAGCCGGTTCAGGTTATTACAAGGCATTCCACGGATATTTATGCTACCAATGATGATCATATCGCGTCATCATTAAAATACATTCATCAGAACATTGATAAAAACCTGCACGTAGATGAGGTTGTTAAGCAGGTTCCGTTGTCCCGCCGTGCGCTGGAAAAGCGCTTTCTTGAAATTACGGGTTATCCTATTTATAAATACATTTTCAACCTGCGCATTGAGAAATTTACCCAAAAACTGCTCGATACGGATATGTCGGTTTTTGAAATTGCGCTGGATATGGGGCTCACAGACAGCAAAAATATAGCCCGCCAATTCAGGCAGGCTAAGGGGTGTAGTCCAAGTGTTTATCGTAACAGATATGTTGCGGGTAAATAGCTTACCAGATCACAATCCGGGCTGAATCGGGCAGGATCATTTTGCTATTTGGTGCGCAGTTCCATGCGGCTTCAAATTCTTTCAAATGCGGCATAGGGCCATTGATACGATCTTTTGCGGGTGAATGTGGGTCGGTTTGCACCTGGTTTCGCAATGCTTCGTTGGTTGTGTTCATGTGCCAAACCTGCGCCCAGCCCAGGAAGAAGCGTTGTTTCCAGTTGAAACCGTCGATAGGAGCGGGCTCCGCTTTGCCTTTCAGGGATTTTTCCAATGCATAGTAAGCCAATGTTAATCCACCCAGATCGGCAACATTCTCGCCAATCGTTAATGCACCGTTGATTTTGAATCCGGGTAATGCTTCAATGCCGCTGAAATAGTCGATGTATTTCTTTGTCAGCTTGTCAAAGTTGGCCCTGTCGGAAGGTGTCCACCAGTTTTTAAGATTTCCTTCATCGTCAAACTGCGACCCCTGATCGTCGAAACCATGCGTGAACTCGTGACCGATAACGGCAATGATGCCGCCGTAGTTAATGGCATCGTCCGCATCGCGGTTGTAAAATGGCGGCTGCAAAATCCCGGCAGGGAACACGATTTCGTTATTGAGCGGATTGTAATAGGCATTCACCGTTTGCGGCGTCATCAGCCATTCGGCCTTATCCACCGGCTTTCCTATTTTGTCGATCTCCTCCTTATGCGCGTAAAGCGACGCTGCAATCACATTTTCAAAAAGCTTATCTTTTACCACATCAATGGACGAGTAATCCTTCCATTTATCGGGATAGCCGATTTTGTAGGTGAATGCTTTCAATTTTTTGTGGGCCTTCGCCTTGGTAGAATCGCCCATCCAGGAAAGTTTGTCGATACGCTCGCCGTACACCGTGCGGACGTTTTCGATCATTTCCGAAACCTTCTTCTTATCCTCCTCCGGGAAGTATTTTTTAGAGAACAATTTTCCCAAAGGCATTCCTAACAGGCCATCCGTTGAACGGATAGCGCGTTCCACTCTTGCTTTCTGCTGTTTTGTGCCGCGCATAACGGTGCTGAAAAAGCGGAAATTCTCCTGGTCAAAGCTTTTGGGAAGATATCCCGCGAACCGTGACAGAAGCTGCCATTTCGTATAAAGCTTTAATGTGGCAATCGGCGTGGCTTTGAGCAGCTTGTTTACGTTTTCCAGGTAAGCTTTGTTCTGGACAACAATGCTGTCCGTCTTGATGTCTTGCTTGCCGGCAAATGTTTCAACATCAAAATCCGGAACGAGTGCTTGGAAACCTTTGAAGGACATTTTGTTATATGTCTTCACCGGATCGCGCAGCTCAACATTTGTTAGTTGAAGCTTCGCCAGTTTCGTCTCAAAATCCAGGATCGTTTGCCCTGGCTTAGGATCCCCAAATGCTGCCAGCGAGAACATTTTATCCACGTGTTTCACAAACTCCTCGCGTACTTTCACTGTGCTCGAATCCGTCCGTTCGTAGTAACTTCTCTCGCCCAGGCTCAGGCCGTCCTGCCCTTGATACAGGACATTGATTTTACTGTTTTTCAGATCCGCATCCACGCCTAAGCCCACAACCGAAGAAACACCAACCTTTTGCAATTCTCCTGAAACCGATGCAAGGTCTTTAAGGGACTGCACGCCATTTATTTTATCCAAATACGGCTTTAATGGTGTTATAGCACGTTTTTCAATGGTGACGGTGTCCAGATAGGATTGGTAATAATCCGCAATTTGCTGTTCCTCGCTTCCTTTCTTGCGATCTTCGAGCTTGACGATTTCGTTTATAATGCCTCTTAACCTTACCTCTTTGTTTTCTTTGTCCAACACATTGAAAGCGCCCCAGCGGCTTTCCGTTCCGGGAATCGGGTTCGCTTTTTTCCAGCCGCCATTTACATAAGTGTCAAAATCATCGCAAGCTTTCACCGTCGAGTCAAGCGAGCTGATATCAAAACCAGGCACTTTTTCACGGGTCGATTCCTGATCATTCTCTTTTTTGCAGGCCGTCATCGCAAGCGAGAATGCCAGTGCCGAATAACATAAATTGGCTAATTTCATTTGTAGTGATTGAATGTTAATTTGTTGATTACGAGATTCCGCCCATCCAGCCTTTGATAGGCTTCCAGAAAATAAGCAGGATAAAGCCGAACACGGTTGTAATAATAGCGACCTGGTTGAACAAGGCAGGCATTTGCATAATGTTTTCTTCATCAAACCCTCCGGCGAAGATCCCGGCAATGAGGTTACCCAGCGACGCGCCTACAAACCAGATACCCATCAATTGGCTTACATATCGCTTGGGGGCCAGTTTCGTATAAGAGCTCAGTCCGACCGGGCTTACGCACAATTCTCCGATCGTGTGCAGGAAGTAGGTAAATGTGAGGAACAAAGGAGATGCAAGCTGTCCGGTAACCGCAATGTTGGAAGCGGCAACCATTACAAAGAAGCTCAAACCCAACAATATCAATCCAGCCGCAAATTTGACGGGAATGGATGGGTTAAGGTTTTTTGATGACAGATATATCCACAGACTTGCCAGGACAGGCGCGAAAAGAAGCACGAAAGTAGGCTGGAAGTTCTGGAACCAGCTGGACGGCACTTCCCATCCGCCAATAACACGCTGGGTATGCCGCTCGGCAAAGATCTGAAGCGATGTTCCGGCCTGTTCGTAACCTGCCCAAAAAAGCGCTATGGCCAGGAACAGGATGATTAACACCACAACGCGATACTGCTCCACGCGGGTAAGGCCCCCGGCAAACAATATAAAGAGGAAGTAGGAAGCAGAAATAATGACAATGATCACACCGGCACCTTTTGCCAGCCCCTGCGCGGTGGTCATATCCAGCACGCCGGAAGTTTGCAAGACGATCAGCAGCACTACGAGTGCGCCGATGAAAAGGTAACCGAGCCTTTTGTTGGCTCCGTTTTGCGCATCGGATTCGGCCGTAGCGATCCTGGCCGGCGGCACATCACCCATTCCCTTAAGATAGCGGGCGCTTCCGTAGCGGAAAACGATCAATCCAAGAAGCATTCCAATGGCGGCTGCTCCAAAGCCCATATGCCAGCTTACCCGTTCTCCGAGATAACCTACAATGGCAATTCCAAGGAACGAGCCGAGGTTAATGCCCATATAAAAAATGGAGAATGCTGCATCACGCCGCGCACCGCCCTCGGGATAAAGCTCGCCTACGATCGAGCTGATGTTTGGTTTCAATAAGCCGGTTCCGACCGCCACTGTCGTGAGCCCTAAAAAGAAGAGCGTACTGCCGCCTGGAATTGCCAGGATAATGTGGCCCAGCATGATCACGATCCCGCCATACCATATGGCTTTTTTCTGACCCAAAATATTATCCGCAAGCCACCCACCAGGCAATGTCAGCAAGTATACAGATGCAGTATATAAGCCATAAATCGCGGCTGCTTCGCCTGCGTTCATGCCCATCCCGCCACGTACGGCGTCGAGGAGAAAAAGTAAGAGGATTGCACGCATCCCGTAGTAGCTGAACCGCTCCCACATTTCCGCGAAAAAAAGGACATATAAGCCTGTGGGGTGCTTTTGGGAAATCTGTGCAGACATAGAAGAGAAGTGTTTTATTTGGTTTAGCGGGCTGTTTTTTGAAAAAATGATAGCACAAGATATGAAATAACGATAAATATAAATAAACGGATAAAATAAATGCGGTAACCAGCCACATCGGGCCAGTTACCGCATTTACATAAAATTAGGTTATTCAAATCCTTACTTAACTGAGAACGAGCCTTCTCCAATGGAGAAACCTTCTGAGTAAAGTTCGATCGTATATTTTCCCGACGCAAATGACGCATCCCTGTCATAAAGAATACTTACGTCCTGGTTATTATTGGTATAAGATACATCCTTACTAATGGTATATCCTTGTTCCTGGCCATTATAGTCAAATACGCCGGATCCGGTTTTCGTATCCGAGATTGTTGCTCCTGATGGATCAATGATACGCAGATAAATGGTTTTGTTATCTGCCGCAGTCAATGGATTTTTTTCAAGAATGAAATCAACCCGGACCTTATCCACTCTTTTGGCCTTCACATTTTCGCCTTCTCTCACTTTTCCTTTGGATGAAACAGCATAAACCTTCACGTTCCGTGCGCGCAATGCTGCAGCCATTGTAACTTTGGATTCCAGCTCGGTGTTTTTGGAAACTACACCTGAAAGGGAATCACTGATGGCCTGTTTGGTCGTTTCCAGTGTTGTTTTTTCCTGAACCAAGGTTTCGTTCTGGCTGATCAGCTGCTGGTTCTCTTCTCTGAGCTGCGCGATTTCTTCGTCTTTTTTGTTCAGAAACGCTTCATACTCTTTCACTTTTTTGCCCATGGTAACATTGCCTTTACGCAATGCGATACGGTCATTTTCGAGGGCTGCCTTCACTTTCTGCAACTCCTCAATGTCGCCACCCAATCCCTGAACTTCCTGGATCCGTGCGTCGAGTTGTTTCGAAATAGAATCGAGCTTGATTTCTGCTGATGCGAGTTCGTTTACACGAGATTGCAGATCTGTTTCCTGCTTATTGGTGATATTGCGCTCATTGTAGTATAGATAACCAAATACTGCCGCAAGAATTGTCATAAGGATCAACCCGACCAATAGACCGGTATTATTCTTCCTTTCCATATAATTTTGTTTAGGTTAAATAAAATAATTAATGGATAATGTCAAAAAACTATGCCAACACTATACGTTATCGGATAAGCATTAAATGCAAAAAAGGACGGCCTTACGCAAATTTGCATAAGGCCGTCCTTTTAAATATCAATTGCTTTGTAACCAACTCGTAAATAGCGACTTAGTAGTCTCCTCCTGCGCCTCCGCCACCAAAGCTTCCCCCTCCGAATCCTCCAAAACCACCTCCGCCTCCGCCACCTCCGCCCCAGTTCCCGGAAAAGCTTCCTCCCCCGGAATGGGTAGTATATGGCCAAATGATCGGTCCGCCAAATCCGCCCAAACCGCCGCGTCCGCCTCTGCCGCCACCATTATTACGGTTTCGGAACATGAAGATCATAATCACGACAAATATGATTACGAAGATCAGCAATGGTGAGGATGATTCGTCGTCATTAGCCTGTTTGGGATCGGCTTTGTATTCGCCGGTCGCGTATTTGAAAATCATGTCCACGCCTTCATCCAAACCTTCATAAAACTGACTGTTTTTGAATTTGGGCGTGATCACCTGTGAAATGATCCTTTTGGCAATGGCATCGGGAATGGCACCTTCCAGCCCATAACCAGTACTAATGTACACTTTGCGGTCTGTGGGCGCCCATAGCAGCACGATTCCGTTGTCTTTGTCTTTCTGTCCGACACCCCATTCCCGGCCAAGCTTCAATGCATAATCCGCCAATGGGTAGTCACCAGTTGTAGGCACAATAACGATCACAATCTGCGAGGAAGTGGAGTCATTGTAGGCGACGAGTTTCTGTTCCAGCTGTGCCTCTTCGCTTGCACTAAGCTGATTGGCAAGATCATTCACCAGCCGAGGAGGATTGGGCCTTTTGGGTATATCCTGCGCTGCCACACGTAGGAATGTGAAGCAGATCAGACAAAAAATAATGAGGGCTTTCTTCATAGATCAGTGCCCGAACGAAATATCGTCCGGTAGTTCGTTGATGTCGCCAGATTGGTAGGGAAAATGCTTTTTCAATTGAAAACCGGCTTCTGCGATTCCTTTTGCAAGCCCTTCCGAATACTGCCCGTTTGAAAAATATTGCCGGAGAAGATCTTTTGTACTATTCCAGAAATCAGCGGTAACCTTCGCATCAATTCCTTTATCTCCTAAAACAGCGAACTTACGGTCTTCATATGCCAGGTAAAAAAGCACCCCGTTTTGTTCTGCTGTTTTATCAAGGTTCAGAAAAAGGAAGACTTCCTTAGCCCGCTCTATCACATCCGGATTAGGGCATTTCTTTTCGATATGCACCTTTACTTCGCCGGATGTTTGTTTTTCAGCTTGCTGAATTGCTTCAATGATAAGCTGCTGCTCCTTTTCATTAAAAAAGAGTGGATCTGTGGCCATGATGATCTGGTTTTAGTACTTAAGAACCAATGTGCTTTTCTAAAATTGCACGGTTGGAGCTTTGTCCGAACCAGCTGCCGCTGTGAAATAACCCTTTTGAGAAAACCCGAAGATGCCTGCAAAAAGATTGTTAGGGAATGTGCGCACTTCCTGGTTGTAATCCTTCACAACCGTATTGAAATCGTTTCTGGCTACCGTGATGCGGTTTTCAGTCCCTTCCAACTGCGCCTGAAGATCAAGAAAGTTCTGATTTGCTTTTAGTTGCGGATATTGCTCAACCGTTACAAGCAGTCGGGACAGTGCTCCACTCAACTGATCTTGTGCGCCCTGGAATTTCGCGATGTTTTCCGGCGTAAGATCTCCTGCATTAATAGTAGTTTGTGTTGCCTTGCTACGCGCCTCGATTACGGCTGTTAATGTTCCTTTCTCGAAATCCGCGGCTCCCTTAACAGTGCTTACCAGGTTCGGAATAAGGTCCGCGCGACGCTGATACTGGCTTTCCACCTTCGCCCATGATTCTTTTACAACCTCGTCTTTACTTACCAGGCCATTATATTTACCGCAGCCAACGAATCCGAAAATAAGAATTACGACAATAACGGCAATGAGTCCTTTTGACATTTTATATTCAGTTTAGAGTTAATGAATTTACTTCAAAGTTGCCCAAAGCTAGCAAAATCCTTTAGAAAAACTACATGACCGGGTCGAGGCGGATTTTGTACACACTTATTACCGGATAATAGGTTTTTTCCACAATTTTGACCCTTTGGCATCAGTTTTCTCCTACACCAGCAATATTATTCCAGCGTCCCCAGTTGACGGAACCTTCATAATCCATGAGGTGACTTTCGAAATACATCGCCCCCCAGGTCCAGTCAACATTCAGCACATTCACCAGATAATCGGCGCATAGGGTGCGCTCGTCGGAGGTCAAGAAGCCGGTTTGTTTAAGCTTTTTCATCAATGTGTTTACCTGAGAATCAGCTGTCTGCCCGTTCGTCCAGGTTTCATATAATGCATTGTCATTTTGCCAGCGGCGGAGAAACTGGTGCTGTACACCGCTCGGCTTGAACATTCTCGGCCCAAAACGCAGCAAAGTCCAGTGGAAATAGTCGCGTGAAAGCAGGTTTTCGAGCATCGCAACATCTTCCGCGTCAGCTGGTTGCACTTTTTTTACCTGAGAGTAAATGTATCTGGCGGAAATGCAGCCCAACGAAAGCCAGTCCGACAGACGCGTATCGGTAAGCGGATCGGCACTTTCGTAGCTCTTTCCTTCCTTTATATAGTCGGCCAGATATTTTTCCAACACTGTTAATGCGACAGATTCACCTCCCTGGCTGATATTTTGTTCATCGGCATTTTCCATTTCATTGGGATCAACGCCTATTTGTGCCAGGATCGGGATGGGGCCCGCGTCATAATCAGCCGGTAATGTTACTTTTCCGGGTTCGGGAAGCGGTTCTTTTACTTTCAGGGCATTCTCAATTCGCGTTGAAAAAGAAACGAAGTTGGCTGGAAGCTTTGCAATTGGGAACGGCAATGCCGTGGCATGCATCAGCGTATCCATCCAGAAGAGCTTAATGTCAATGTTAACCGTTTTGAGATTTTTGCTCAGGGAAGATTCGATGCGCGTTTCTTCCGGGGCGATTTCTTTGCTCGTATAAACATATTCGGCATTGTATTCTTCTGCAAGACGCGCGATGATCTTTTCGGGTTCGCCTATGCGTATCAAGAGATCGCCTCCCTTTTGTCTTAAACGGTTCCTGAGGTCGACGACGGACTGGATTAAAAATTGTCCCCGCATGGCGCCTGTGCGGCGGAAGCCTAATCTTGTCTTATCGAATTGCCGGGGATCGAAAACGTAAACGGGTACAATTTCACTTGCTGATGCGACAGCAGAAAAAAGTGCTTCATTATCGCGTAAACGCAGGTCATTTCTAAACCAATAGATGATTCGCTGAGCCATTAATACTAACTAAATAATCTGAAAATCGAATATTAAAAATACAAACATACAAAATTTGAACCTGGGCATAACCAAAGAAGCCCGGTCCAGGGCATTGCCGGGACCGGGCTTCTATAATATTTGGCAAATGTTAGTAACTCAGGATCGTGAATTCCGTTCTCCGGTTGCGCTGGTGTTCTTCCTCGGTTTTGGCATTCGGAATGATGAGTTCGCGCTCGCCATAACCTTTGGCAACCATCCGGTCGGCATCTATTCCTTTTGTATTGAGATAAGTCACGGCCGATTCTGCCCTGTTTTGTGAAAGCGTCATGTTATAGGCGTCCGTTGCACGCGCATCCGTATGAGAGCTCAGCTCGATTTTCATCGTAGGATTATCTTTCAGGATCTGCACGAGCTTATCCAGCTCAATGGCCGCATCCGGGCGAATGTTGTATTTGTTCAAATCGTAATAAATGTTCTCGAGAACAAATGTCTTGTTCAATTCCAGCTTATCGAGCTTAATTGTCACATTGAATGTGGTGTCGGTTAATTCTTTTGTCAGGAAGATTGGAGGAATCGAACGACCGTCCATCGAAAATGGCTCGCGTCTGCTGATATATCCTTTGCGCTGAACCAAAAGGCTGTATGACTTGCCTTCTTCAACAGGCTGTTTGCCAAATTTTCCTTCTGAATTGGAAGGCAACTGCGCAATTTCAGTATCAGAAGTGTCTGGCAGAATGCGAATGACTGCAGAATCGATCGGCGTCGATGTTCCGTTGGCGATCACATTTCCAGCCAGGAAGTATCTTACAACCTTTGGCTTGCCATTGATGTATTTCGGGTTGTTAGGATTTAAAGGATCGTTCGGGTCGTTGTTTTTAGCCACCGTAGTGCTATCCTCTTCCTCCGGGCCGGAGAAATAATAAATGTCGTCGTCTCCTTTGCCACCCTCGCGGTTGGACGAGAAGAAACCTTTGTTCAAGTCTTTATAAAACACAAGCCCAAAATCATCTTGAGGACTATTAAAGGGCAAACCTAAATTTTCAATCGAAATAACGCCCTGCGTGCGCGTCGCTGAGAAAAGATCAAGCTTTCCGAGCCCAGGATGGCCGTCAGAAGCAAAATAGAGCTTTCCGCCTTCGGCCACATAAGGGAACATTTCGTCACCAGCTGTATTAATGTCCTTACCCATATTTACAGGCTTGCTAAACCGGCCCGATGCATCCATATTGGTGCGGTAAAGGTCAATGCCGCCTGCGCCGCCAGCACGGTTTGAAGCAAAATACAATGTTTTGCCGTCGCGGGAAAAAGCAGGCGAACCGTCCCAGGCTAGTGAATCGTTGATAGGTAAAATGGCGGGCGTAGTCCACTGTCCGTTCACATTGCGGCTTAAATACAGATCTACATCCACAGCGCCGTTTTTCTTACCTGTGTTGCCGCGTGCAAACACCAATGTCTTTCCGTCCGGAGAAAATGCGGGTGAAGCCTCATTAGCATCCGCCTCAAAAATATCATTGCTCAGCAAAACCGGCGTGCCTTGTGTAGCACCCGCATCTTCCGAAACCGAAACTTTGTAAAGGCCCAGCATAGGCTGGCCATTATTTTTGTAGACCTTTTCTTTTTTGGATGAAGAAAAAACAAGTTCGTTACCTAATATTGTCGGTGAAAATTCAGATCCGGGCGTGTTGAGCGGGATTGCTTTGGCTTCAACCTCCATCTTTGTTGTACGCAAGCGATCCGCAATTTTAAGAATCTCAACTTCGCGCAATGCTCTGTCCTGCAAACTTTGAACGCCGGCAGTGTCCTTGGCATAGGAAGCAAACTGGTTGGACGCTTCTTCATACTGGCCAGCCGTTTTCAATGCATAGGCATACTGAAACCGGGCATCAGGCTTATTGATACCGGCGTCAATGGCTTTCTTATAAAAAGGAATAGATTCTTTGAAACGGTTGGACAAGCGATAGGATTCGGCAATCAGATAATCGGTTTGTACAGGCTCTATATTCGCAACGGCAGCCTTTTCAAATGCTTTTATAGCCAGATCATATTCACCGTTTTCAAATTTCTTTTGCCCGTCTTTATAGGCCTGCATGGCTGAGTTACAGCCAGATAAATAAGCACATATAGTAAAGAGGCTAACTATGAGGGTAAAGTAACGCCGGGAAAGTTTCATAATGTAAAGTATAAAATCAAATGATTTGACGCGCACACTGGGTTTTTGATAAACAATACTAATAAACAACGTTTGGAAATAAAATTCCGGATATGAGAGGCTAAGATTTTTATTTATTCTTCTTTGGGCTAAAATCAAGCCTGTTAATCGTTTGGCAGGGATGCGCTGAGCAATATAAGCATGTTCGTCCTGCATTTTGGCATTACAATGCTTATTTGTTCAAATGGTTTTTGGAAAAAAAGAAAGTAACGTTTTGTAAATCAATGTAGGACTGTTACTTTTGCAGTCCGATTTTTCGGGAAAACTGTTTTCAAAACAATAGACTGGTGCATTAACCAGATCAAAATCAATTTGTTAAATGCCAACTATTTCACAATTAGTCCGTAAAGGTAGAGAGACCATTACATGGAAATCAAAGTCACCGGCTTTGGATTCTTGCCCTCAGCGTAGGGGAGTGTGCACCAGGGTGTACACGACAACGCCTAAAAAACCGAACTCAGCGCTTCGTAAAGTTGCCCGTGTTCGTCTTTCAAACAACAAGGAGGTGAATGCCTACATCCCGGGTGAAGGCCACAACTTGCAAGAGCACTCGATCGTTTTGATCCGCGGTGGTCGTGTTAAGGATTTGCCAGGTGTGCGTTACCACATTATCCGTGGTGCATTGGATACAGCTGGTGTGAACGGCCGTAAGCAACGTCGTTCGAAATATGGTGCTAAGCGTCCAAAACCAGGACAAGTTGCAGCAGCACCAACAAAAGGTAAAAAGAAATAAAAAGTAACTCTCTCTGCTTTTATTAAGGAATTAATCTGATAAAAGGGAAGTAATCCAGGCTGCTGGCCTGGGTGAATAAGTTGCAAAACGAAACCTCGTGTAAAATTTTAAGTTAAAATGAGAAAGTCGAAACCAAAGAAAAGATATATCCTTCCTGATCCAAAGTTCAGGGACGTTCAGGTAACCAAGTTCGTTAACAACCTGATGTTCGAAGGAAAGAAAAGCATTGCATTCACTATTTTCTATGATGCATTGGAAATAGTTGAGAAGAAGACTAGCGAAAGCGGTCTTGAAACCTGGAGAAAAGCATTGAACAATGTAACTCCATCTGTGGAAGTGAAAAGCCGTCGTGTAGGTGGTGCTACTTTCCAGGTTCCAACCGAAGTTCGTCCTGAGCGTAAGCAGTCTTTGGGAATGAAATGGTTGATCAACTATTCCCGTAAGCGTGGAGAAAAAACAATGGTTGACCGTCTTGCTGGTGAGATCATTGCCGCTGCAAAGGGTGAAGGAGCTGCTGTTAAAAAGAAAGATGATACGCACCGTATGGCAGATGCCAACAAAGCGTTCTCGCACTTTAGATTCTAGTAGTTGCAGAATATTGAATACAGTCGGAAGTTCGGTTTACCCGGGCTTCCGATTTTTTATTTGAGATTTTTCTGAAATTTAACCTTTACATAATTGTTTTTATAATCAACAATTTATACTTTTGCGCTCTGAATTTTTGGAAGTAGTGCGTTTTCGCCGTCCTCTTTGAGTTCAAATTGCTTCTGAGTGAATTGCACATCGAATATAAAATAACACATCACCATTTGTCATGGCACGTGATCTAAGATTAACAAGAAACATTGGTATTGCTGCGCACATTGATGCGGGTAAGACAACCACAACGGAGCGTATCCTTTATTACGCAGGGGTAAGCCACAAAATTGGAGAAGTGCATGATGGTGCAGCTACAATGGACTGGATGGAACAGGAGCAGGAGCGTGGTATCACTATTACATCAGCTGCAACAACAGTTGACTGGAATTACCGTGGTGAAAAATATCATATCAACATTATCGATACACCGGGACACGTTGACTTCACAGTTGAAGTAAACCGTTCTCTTCGTGTATTGGATGGTCTTGTATTCCTTTTTAGTGCAGTTGACGGTGTTGAACCTCAGTCTGAAACAAACTGGCGTCTGGCTAACAACTATAATGTAGCCCGTATCGGTTTCGTAAATAAAATGGACCGTTCAGGTGCAGACTTCCTGAAAGTTTGTACGCAGGTTAAAGAAATGCTTGGAAGCTACGCTGTTCCTCTTCAATTGCCTATCGGTGCTGAAGATACTTTCCGTGGCGTAGTTGACTTGGTTAACTTCCGTGGTATCGAATGGAATGAAGAAGACAAAGGAATGACTTTCAGAGAAGTTCCTATTCCTGATGATATGCTTGAAGAAGCAACTGAGTGGAGAGAAAAATTGCTTGAAGCTGTTGCCGAATTCGACGACACTTTGATGGAAAAATATTTTGAAGATCCTACTTCAATTTCAGAAGACGAAATTCTAGCAGCTTTGCGTGCAGCAACGATTAGCATGAAAATCGTTCCTATGGTTTGCGGTTCTTCATTCAAAAATAAAGGTGTTCAAACGATGCTTGATTACGTGATGGCTATTTTGCCTTCACCACAAGATCGTGAAAGCATCATCGGAACTGATCCTCGGACTGGAAATGAGATTTCTCGCCAGCCAACGGATTCAGATCCTTTCTGCGCACTAGCGTTTAAAATTGCAACTGACCCTTATGTAGGACGTCTTTGCTTTATCCGTTCTTACTCAGGATATCTTGATTCAGGTTCTTATGTTTTGAACAACCGTTCAGGAAACAAAGAGCGTATCTCTCGTATCTTCCAAATGCACGCTAACAAGCAAAATCAAATTGATCGTCTTGAAGCGGGTGATATTGGTGCAGTTGTAGGTTTCAAAGATATTAAGACAGGAGATACATTATCTGACGAGAAGAACCCAATCGTTCTTGAATCAATGGTGTTCCCTGAGCCGGTAATTGGTTACGCTATCGAGCCTAAGAAAGCTGCTGACAGCGATAACTTCTCAAAAGCAATTACTAAATTGATCGAAGAAGATCCTACGTTGCAAGTTGAAAGTAACGAAGAAACAGGTCAGACGATCATCAAAGGAATGGGCGAGCTTCACCTTGAAATCATTATCGACCGTATGCGTCGTGAATTCAAAGTAGAAGTAAACCAAGGAGCTCCACAGGTTGCTTACAAAGAGATTCTTACTAAGAACTACGAGCACCGTGAAGTTTATAAGAAACAAACAGGTGGTCGTGGTAAATTTGCCGATATCGTATTTGAAATTGGGCCACGTGATGATAATGAAGAAGGCAAAGAACCAAAAACAGGTTTGCAGTTTGTGAATCAGATTGTTGGTGGTACTATTCCTCGTGAATTTATCGCTCCAATTCAAAAAGGTTTTGAAGCATCTATGTCAAATGGTGCACTTGCAGGATATCCTTTGGATTCGATGAAAGTGCGTATTTTCCACGGATCTTTCCACGACGTCGATTCAGATGCACTATCATTTGAACTTGCAGCGAAAATTGGTTTCAAAGAAGCTGCGCGTCACGCAGGTTCAAAATTGATGGAGCCGATTATGCACGTTGAAGTGCTTACGCCTGATGAATACACTGGACCGATTACAGGTGACCTTAACCGTCGTCGCGGTGTGATGAGAGGAATGGATTCGCGTAATGGTGCTCAGGTTATCAAATGTGATGTGCCTCTTTCTGAATTGTTCGGTTATGTTACTGATCTTCGTACAATGTCATCTGGTCGCGCAACTGCTTCTTTGACATTCGCTTACTACGAGATCGTTCCTAACAACATCGCAGAAAGCGTAATTGAAAAAGCAAAAGGTTTAGTTAAAGCATAAATTGATCTGATCCGCTATCAGCGCCGCTGGTAACGGATCATTTTTATATAGAAGCTGGCGAAGTAAATGGTTCTTTCGCCTGTGGATTGTCGAAACTCGTTTCGTTCAAGTGTTCTCAGAACCGGAAATAATAAAATAAGATGAATCAAAAAATCCGTATCAAACTTCGCTCATTCGACCACAATTTGGTTGACAAATCAGCGGAGAAAATCGTTAAAGCTGTAAAGGCAACTGGTGCTATCGTTAGCGGTCCAATTCCTTTGCCAACCAAGACTGAGAAATTCACTGTTCTTCGTTCTCCACACGTTAATAAAAAGTCACGTGAGCAATTCCAGCTTTGTACTTACAAACGTTTGGTAGACATTTTCTCTACAAGTGCAAAAACTGTTGATGCACTGATGAAGCTTGAATTGCCAAGCGGTGTTGACGTAGAGATTAAAGTATAGTAATAAGGGCTTATTCAGTTAAGCCAAAGATATAAATTGGATGAAGGTCCGTTTCCGGAAACCACATCTGAGCTCAGAAAACAGCCGAATTTTCGTGCATTTAATGCATCATTCGTCAGTTCTCAAAAATGAGGTCAGATGGTTCAATTCATCTGACCTTTTTTGCTGATTATCAGCGAGAAATATTTTAAGGCTGCTAGGATGCGTGAATTTGATTTCATACCTTTGCAGTCCGTTTTAAAGAATAAGGGTCTTTACCTGCTAATTTTAATTTCAAAACATGTCTGGTTTAATTGGTAAGAAAATCGGAATGACTAGTTTGTACAATGCTGACGGGCAGGCTCTGGCATGTACTGTAATTCAAGCTGGTCCTTGTGTTGTCACACAAGTTAGGTCCGAAGAAAAGGATGGCTATAAAGCTATTCAGTTAGGTTTTGGTGAAAAGAAGGAGAAAAGTTCTTCCCAGCCTATGATTGGCCACTTCAAGAAAGCCGGTACAACTCCCAAACAAAAAGTGGTTGAGTTTAAGGAATTCGAAGTGGAACATGAACTTGGAACTTCATTATCTGTTACGGATATCTTTGAAGAAGGCGAGTTTGTTGACGTAGTTGGTTCTGCCAAAGGCCGCGGTTTCCAGGGTGTTGTAAAGCGCCACGGTTTCGCAGGGGTTGGTGGTCAGACACACGGTCAGCACAACAGAGCGCGTCACCCAGGTTCGATTGGTGCTTGTTCATTCCCATCACGTGTATTTAAAGGCATTCGTATGGGTGGACGCATGGGTAACAATCGTGTAAAAATTCAGAATTTACGTATTCTGAAAGTGATCCCTGAGCAGAACCTTCTGGTTGTTAGTGGCTCTGTACCTGGTTCAAAGAATTCATTTCTAATCATTGAGAAATAGCACCGATGGAACTGTCCGTATTAAATATAAAAGGAGAAGATACCGGCAAGAAGGTAAGTGTGTCTGAAGAAATTTTTGGCATCGAACCTAATACGCACGCGATCTATCTCGATGTGAAGTTATACTTGGCTAACCAACGTCAGGGAACACACAAATCAAAAGAACGTGCAGAGATTAATCACTCTACACGTAAGATCAAGAAACAAAAAGGAACTGGTGGAGCTCGTGCTGGTAGCATTAAATCTCCGGTGTTTGTAGGTGGTGGTCGTATATTCGGACCAAGACCTCGTGACTACGGTTTCAAGATCAATAGAAAAGTTAAAGTTTTGGCTCGTAAGTCAGCTTTCTCTGCAAAAGCGAAATCTGATTCGATTTCAGTTCTTGAAGCATTTTCATTTGATGCGCCAAAAACTAAATCTTATTTGAATGTTTTGAATTCACTTGCATTAGTGAACACCAAAACACTCCTTATTCTTCCATCTGTTGACAGCAATGTATATCTGTCAAGCCGTAACATTCCAAAAGCAAGAGTTACGACAGTGGACGCGGTCAACACGTATGACCTGATGTATGCAGACCGTCTTTTGATAAGTGAATCTGCTCTGTCTATTTTGGAAACCCAATTGAACAAATAATCATGAGTGTACTGAAACGTCCGATTATAACCGAAAAGGTAACGGCTCAGGGTGGTCAAGGAAAATATGCCTTCGAAGTGTCCCTTACTTCTAATAAAGTAGAGATCAAAAAGGCTATTGAGAAACTGTTCGGGGTTACCGTAGAAAGCGTTCACACAATGCGCAGCATTGGAAAAAGCAAATCCCGTACATCGGGTGGTAAGTTTGTAAGTGGAAAAACTTCAACTATCAAAAAGGCTATCGTAACGGTAGCTGAAGGTGAAATCATCGATATCTACGGTGAAGCATAAGAATAGTTGAGCGATTCAAATCTTTGACGAGTTAATAGCAAATGGCAGTTAAAAAATTAAAACCGACAAGTGCTGGTCAGCGTTTCCGCTCCGCTCCTACATTCGAGGAGATCACAACGGCGAAACCTGAGAAGAGTCTTCTGGAAACCATCAAAAGAACAGGTGGTCGTAATAGCCAGGGACACAGGACCATGCGACATATTGGTGGCGGGCATAAAAGAAAGTATCGTGTGATTGATTTCAAAAGAAATCGTTTCGATGCACCAGCCACAGTAATTTCAATTGAATACGATCCAAACCGTTCAGCGCGCATTGCGTTGGTGCAGTTTGAAGACGAAGAAAAAAGATATGTGATTGCTCCAAACGGACTGAAAGTGGGACAAGTAATTGTTTCTGGCAGTTCAGTAGCACCGGAAGTTGGTAATGCGCTTCCATTAGGTTCTATGCCAATTGGTACAATCGTTCACAATATCGAGTTGACTCCTGGTAAAGGTGGTCAGTTTGCACGTAGCGCAGGAGCTTATGCTCAGCTTGTTGCGAGAGAAGGAAAATACGCTGTATTGAAAATGCCTTCTGGCGAAATGCGTATGATACTTTCAACTTGTATCGCAACAGTTGGAACAGTTTCTAATGCAAGTCACATGAATGTTGCATTAGGCAAAGCAGGTCGTCGTCGCTGGTTAGGTCGCCGCCCACGCGTTCGTGGTGTTGCAATGAACCCAGTCGATCACCCAATGGGTGGTGGTGAAGGTCGCTCATCAGGGGGCCAGCCTAGATCAAGAAACGGACAGTTCTCTAAAGGACTTAAGACTCGTGATCGCAACAAGCATTCTGAGAAATTGATTATCAGCCGTCGTAAAAAATAATAGTATAACATGGCACGCTCATTAAAAAAAGGACCATATATCGATTTTCGTCTTGAGAACAAAGTGACTGTGATGAACAGCGCCTCTCGGAAATCAGTAATCAAAACCTGGTCACGACGCTCAATGATATCGCCGGATTTTATCGGGCATACATTCGCAGTGCATAACGGAAACAAGTTCATTCCAGTTTATGTAACTGAAAATATGGTTGGTCACAAACTGGGAGAATTTTCTCCTACACGTAACTTCCGTGGCCACACAGCAAAAAAAGATAAAGGTAGAAAATAATTAGTCGACGATAGCTGGTTCTCTTACAGGAACGAGCCTATATCTGAAAGAACATGGAAGCAAGAGCTATATTAAAAGATGTGCCTACTTCTCCTCGCAAAATGAGGTTGGTAGCCGACATGATTCGCGGACAAAAGGTCAGCAAGGCGTTGGCACTATTAAAGTTTCAACCGAGAGCTTCTTCACCGGTTTTGCATAAAGTTTTGCTTTCTGCAGTTGCTAACTGGCAACAACTGAATGAAGATGCGAAGCTGGAAGACGCTGATCTTATTGTCAAAACCGTATTTATTGACGGTGGACGTATGTTAAAGCGTTTGCGCCCTGCACCGCAAGGAAGAGCACATAGAATCCGTAAGCGTTCGAACCACATCACAATTGTGATTGACGATGCTTCTGCTTCTATCGTAAGCGCAGACAAAGAATCAGTAATCACCGAATCATAAGTAAAACGATCTATATCGAATGGGACAAAAGGTTAATCCTATAGGTCTGAGACTAGGAATTGTTAGAGGATGGGAGTCAAGTTGGTATGGAGGAAAAGACTTCTCTGATAAATTAGTTGAAGACGAAAAAATCCGTAACTACATCAAAGCACGTATCCCAAAAGGATCGATCTCAAAAGTAGTTATTGAAAGAACACTGAAACGTATCACATTGACCATCCACACTGCCCGTCCGGGTATTGTAATCGGAAAAGGTGGTAGCGAGGTTGATAAAATCAAAGAAGAGCTTAAAAAGATCACAGGCAAAGACGTTCAGATCAACATTTATGAGATCAAACGTCCTGAGATCGACGCGAAATTGGTAGGCGAAGCAATCGCTCAACAACTTCAGGCTCGTATTTCCTATCGTAGAGCGATGAAGCAATCAATCGCTTCGGCTATGCGGGTTGGAACACAGGGAATTAAAATCCGTCTTGCTGGACGTCTTGGTGGAGCCGAAATGGCCCGTACTGAGGAATACAAAGAGGGACGAATTCCTTTGCATACATTGAGAGCTGACATCGATTACGCAATCTCTGAGGCACAAACGATCTACGGAAAAATCGGTATTAAAGTATGGATCTTCAAAGGAGAGCTTTACGGCAAGAGAGATTTGACTCCAAGCGCGGCAACTGCGGCGTCTGACAGAGCAGAAAGAAGTGCATCTGGCGGAAATGATCGTGGTGGCAATGACCGTGGCGGAAGAGATCGCAGAGGCGGTGGCCGTGATGGTGGAGCACCTCGTGGTGAAGGCGGTGGCGGCGGAAGCGAAGCAGATCGTCGCAAACGCAATGCTGGCGGCAACACCAACAATAGAAATAAGAAGAAGTAATCAGACATTTTCCGATTTCGTATCGGGTCAAATAGATTAAAATCATGTTACAGCCGAAAAGGACAAAATTTCGCAAGCAACAAAAAGGCAAGGGCTCATACAATGGTTTGGCTACTCGCGGACATGAAATCGCATTTGGTTCTTTTGCTATCAAAGCGCTTGAGCCAGGTTGGTTAACCGCACGTCAAATTGAGGCAGCACGTATTTCAGTAACCCGTGCGATGAAACGCGAAGGGCAGGTTTGGATTCGTGTATTCCCTGACAAGCCGATTACTAAGAAGCCAGCGGAAGTTCGTATGGGTAAAGGTAAAGGAGCTCCTGAATATTGGGTTGCACCAGTTAAGCCGGGAACAATCATCTTCGAAGCCACTGGTGTTACATTAGATACCGCTAACGAAGCATTGCGTTTGGCTGCACAAAAGTTGCCAATCAAAACCAAGTTCGTGGTACGTCGGGATTATCAAGAAGCGAATTAACCCGAATGTTATTAAGAACGCTAATTATTTAAAGCAATGACTAGTAAAGAAATAAAGGATCTGTCGCAGGATCAACTTAAAGAGCAGATCGCCCAGGAGCGGGAGCGCTTGTTACGGTTGAAGTTCGCACATGCGATTTCACCAATCGAAAACCCTTTGCGTATTCGTACCTCGCGTAAGGAAATTGCAAAACTCTTAACCGAGCTGTCGGCTAAAAGTAACCAACAGTAAATCAGTTTAGAAATTATGGAGGCAACAGAAAGAAATTTACGTAAAGAAAGAGTTGGCAAAGTAGTGAGCAACAAAATGGAGAAATCCTGCGTGATCACTGTGGAGCGTAAAGTGAAGCATGCCAAGTATGGTAAGTTTATGACTAAAACTACCAAGCTTATGGTGCATGACGAAACCAATCAGGTAGGTATCGGTGATACGATCCGCGTGATGGAAACACGTCCGCTTAGTAAAAGTAAGCGTTGGAGATTAGTAGAAATCCTTGAAAGAGCTAAGTAACAATGGTACAGCAAGAATCAAGACTGTCGGTAGCAGACAACAGTGGAGCGAAGGAAGTACTCGTAATTCGTGTACTTGGCGGAACTGGCAAACGCTATGCCTCAGTAGGCGATAAAATCGTCGTAACAGTAAAATCAGCTCTTTCTTCGAGCAATATGAAAAAAGGAACGGTTTCAAAAGCCGTTGTGGTTCGTACAAAAAAAGAAGTACGCCGTAAAGATGGAACCTACATCAGATTTGAAGATAACGCAGCTGTTTTGTTAAACAACAACGACGAGCCACGTGGTACTCGTATCTTTGGACCGGTTGCACGTGAATTGCGTGAAAAGCAATTTATGAAGATCGTTTCATTGGCACCTGAGGTGTTGTAAGAAATCGAAACTCTAGTATTTCTTTGAACTGATAAGAGAATATCTAAAATGGAAAGCAAAAATAAAAAAGCACCAGCTAAGTTGCACATTCGCACTGGAGATACTGTTAAGGTAATCTCAGGCAATGCAAAAGGCGAGACTGGTGTTATCAAGAAAGTGGATATTGAAAAGCTTAGAGCTGTTGTGGAAGGGGTAAACATGATTACAAAGCATGTTAAGCCTAATGCACAAACTCCACAAGGAAGCATTGAAAAGCGTGAAGGTGCAATTCACATCAGTAACCTGATGGTAGTTGATCCTAAAACTGGCGAAGCAACCAGAACTGGTCGCAAGGCTGATGAAAAAGGAAAACTTCAGCGTTTTTCTAAAAAGACAGGAAATATTTTGTAATTCCCTGTTCGTATTGAACCTGGAATAGAATATAAACGGTGGGTCGGTAATCCACAATAATATCTTCAAAAAGATGGCACAGCCGAGATTAAAAGAAAAGTATGTAAGCGAAGTTGTTTCGCAACTGAAAGATAAATTTCAGTACAAGTCAGTGATGCAAGTTCCTCGTTTGACAAAGATTGTTATTAACAAAGGAATTGGAGCGGCAGTAGCAGACAAAAAGCTGGTTGACACTGGTGTTGAGGAATTGAGCCAGATCACTGGTCAAAAAGCAATCGCAACAATTTCCAAGAAAGCGGTTTCGAACTTCAAGTTGCGTGAAAACATGCCGATTGGAGCAAAGGTTACACTTCGTGGCGATCGTATGTATGAGTTTCTTGATCGTTTGACAGCAATTGCAATGCCTCGGGTTAGAGACTTCAAAGGTATCAGTGACAAAGGATTTGACGGACGCGGAAATTATACATTCGGTGTTAAAGAGCAAATCATTTTTCCTGAGATTAGTATAGAAAAGGTAAATAAAATTACCGGTATGGATATCACATTTGTCACTTCTACCAATTCTGACGAAGAAAGTTATGAGTTGTTGAAGGCATTGGGTATGCCATTTACAAATGCGAACAAACAAGGATAATTCTTAATATAAGATATTTACCGACAATGGCAAAAGAATCAGTTAAAGCACGGGAGAGAAAAAGAGAAGCCTTAGTAGCTAGGTTTGCTGAAAAGCGGACGAAATTGAAAGCTGCTGGTGATTGGGTTGGTTTAGATAAATTACCACGTAACTCTTCTCCTGTACGTTTGCATAACAGGTGCAAAATCACGGGAAGGCCTCGGGGTTATATGCGGAAATTCGGAATTTCCAGAGTTTGTTTCCGGGATATGGCTTCTGACGGCAAGATTCCGGGTGTTACAAAATCAAGTTGGTAAGAATACTTTCAATTCTGATTTCAATTACTTAACTTTGCACTCCCGTTTTAAAGGGGTGTTTAAACTAGGCATAAAAATGTTAACGGATCCCATAGCAGATTATCTGACGAGACTCAGAAACGCTATCAAAGCGAAGCACAGGGTTGTTGAGATACCTGCATCCAACATTAAAAAAGAAATAACTAAGGTACTTTTTGATAAAGGGTATATTCAGAGTTATAAATTTGACGAAGTAGGCCCTCAGGGTGTAATCAAAATAGCTTTGAAATACAATCCTGTGACAAAGCAATCTGCAATTGTGAAATTGGAGAGGGTTAGTAAGCCTGGACTTCGTAAATATTCAGGTTCATCAACATTACCACGCGTATTGGGTGGTTTAGGAACTGTCATCATTTCAACATCTAAGGGTGTAATGACTGACAAGGAGGCTAAGACGCTTAATGTTGGCGGGGAAGTGTTATGTTTCGTGTATTAATATTTAAAAGTTATTCAGGAAATGTCACGTATAGGAAATAAAATTATCGTTTTGCCGGCAGGTGTTTCTGTATCAGTTGCAGAAGGTAATGTAGTATCAGTAAAAGGACCAAAGGGTACACTGCATCAGACAGTTGATAGCGATATCAGCGTTGAGATTGAAGGTAGTGAACTTAAAGTAAGTCGTCCAACTGAGCAGAAGCGTCACAAAGCACTGCACGGCTTGTACAGATCTTTGATCAACAACATGGTGATCGGAGTAGATGCCGGATATAAGAAAGAGTTAGAGATTATTGGTGTGGGTTACAAGGCAAGTGCAGCAAACAATGTGCTGGAATTGCAATTGGGTTATTCTCACAATATTTTTATGGCTATTCCGGAAGAGATCAAGCTTACAACGACTTCCGAAAAGGGACAAAATCCCAAGGTTATTTTAGAAGGAATTGACAAGGAACTGATAGGATCGGTTGCAGCGAAAATCAAATCATTGCGTAAGGTTGAACCTTACAAAGGAAAAGGTATTCGTTTTGTCGGTGAGGTTGTTCGTCGTAAGGCTGGAAAATCTGCTTCTAAAAAGTAGTAAGTCACGGAATTAGTTTATAAACAAGTAAGACAAGTTTGAAAATGGCTACCGCAAAAGCAGATAGAAGACAACGCCTTAAATATCACATTCGTAAGAAAGTGAAAGGTAGTTCTGAGCGTCCGAGATTATCAGTCTTCCGCTCTAACACCAGCATTTATGCGCAAATTATAGATGATATAAATGGTGTAACGCTCGCGAGCGCTTCATCAGTAGACCTTGGTGGAAGAAAGGAAAACGCTAACGTTGACACTGCTCTCCAGGTTGGTAAGAAGATTGCTGAAAAGGCACAAGAAGCAGGTGTCCAGACTGTTGTTTTTGACAGAAACGGATATTTGTATCATGGTAAAGTAAAAGCATTGGCCGAAGGAGCTCGTGAGGGTGGCCTGAAATTCTAAGTATAACAAAGACTATGTCTACAAATACAAAACCTTCAAAGGTTAACGAATCGGACTTGAAAGAGCGCGTAGTTGCGATCAATCGGGTAGCAAAAGTAGTAAAGGGTGGTCGTCGTTTTAGCTTTTCGGCTATCGTCGTTGTGGGTGATGGAAACGGTGTTGTAGGATACGGACTTGGCAAAGCAAACGAAGTTACGGATGCAATCGCCAAGGGCATTGATGACGCTAAGAAGAATCTAATTCAAGTTCCAATGCTTAAACATACTGTTCCTCACCAGATGGAAGGTAAATTCAGCGGAGGTTTTGTATTGATCAAGCCAGCTGCACCTGGAACAGGAGTTCTTGCTGGTGGACCAATGCGTGCGGTACTTGAAAGTGCCGGGATCAAAGATGTACTTGCTAAGTCTAAAGGATCTTCAAATCCTCACAACGTAATTAAGGCAACAATCGATGCTTTATTGAAAATGAGAGCTCCTCATCAGGTTGCTTTTCAGCGCGGTGTTAAATTGGACAAAGTATTCAACGGATAGTCCTCCGGATTATTCCCTTATCTCTGAGTGATCATGTCAAAAGTACGTATTACACAAGTAAAAAGCACAATCGATCGTCCCGAAAGACAAAAGCTTACCATTAAAGCCTTAGGTCTTGGTAAGTTGAACAGAACGGTTGAGAAGGAAAATAGCGACGCCATAGCGGGTATGATCCGTAAGGTAAGCCATCTAATTAAAGTAGAGGAAATCTAACATATATTTCAAGTATGAATCTTAGTTCATTAAAACCAGCTGCTGGATCTGTAAAAACAGGAAAGCGTGTTGGACGTGGTCAGGGATCTGGAAAAGGTGGAACAGCTGCACGTGGACATAAAGGAGCACAATCACGTTCTGGATATAGCCGTAAGGTTGGTTTTGAAGGAGGGCAAATGCCTCTTCAAAGACGTCTGCCTAAATTCGGGTTCAACAACATTAACAGAGTTGAATTCAAAGCGCTTAATCTGGACGCTATTCAGGCTCTTGCAGAGAAAACGAATGCTTCTGTAATCACTTTGGACCTTATTCGTGAAAACGGTTTGTGTGCAAAGAAAGACCTTGTGAAGATTTTGAATAGAGGCGAAATTTCAGCGGCTGTCGAAGTTCAGGCAAATGGTTTTTCTGTGGCTGCAATTGAGTCGATTGAAAAGGCAGGAGGCAAAGCGGTTAAACTATAATTTTGCTGTTTGCATTAAGCACAAGTTGTTTATAACAAATAGCTATTGTAAGCCCACGACATGAAACGATTTTTAGAGACTATAAAACACATATTTGCAATTGAAGAGTTGAGAACGCGAATTCTCAACACTCTTTTGTTTATAACGATTTTCCGTTTGGGGTCTTACGTGGCTTTGCCCGGCGTTGAACCGGATCAAATGAATGTTTCCACTCAGGGACTTTTAGGCCTTCTGGATACCTTTTTAGGGGGTGCGTTCAGTAAGGCCTCGATTTTTGCATTGGGTATTATGCCCTATATCTCGGCTTCTATTGCAATTCAACTTTTGACAATGGCTTTGCCATATTTTCAAAAGATGCAAAAGGAGGGAGAATCTGGTCGTAAGAAGTTGAACCAGATTACCAGAGTGCTGACAATTGTGGTTACATTGGTTCAGGGGACTGCTTATTTGAATACTACTGTTCCTGATGAGGCATTATTGGTTTCACGAAGCCTTTTCTCTATTTCATCTGTATTCGTTTTGACTGCGGGGACAATGTTCTGCATGTGGCTGGGCGAGAGAATTACCGATAAAGGGATCGGTAATGGTATATCTATGCTGATTATGATCGGGATTGTTTCAAGATTTCCAGGCGCGATATACAAAGAGTTTGTATCTCGTGGTAGCGGTGGAATTTTGATCACTGTACTTGAAATTGTTGCGCTTTATTTTGTGATCATGGGTGCCGTAATGCTAACCCAGGCGGTTCGCAGAATACCTATTCAGTATGCAAAGCAAGTCGTTGGTAGCCGTGTAATGGGTGGACAACGTCAGTATTTGCCTTTGAAATTGAACGCAGCTGGTGTAATGCCGATTATTTTTGCACAAGCGTTGATGTTTATTCCTTCATTAGGAGCGTCATACTTTGCTGAGAAGAGTGACTTCGCCAGTAATGTTGCTACGATTTTTGCAAACTATACGACTTGGCAATACAACTTGCTGTTTGCGTTTTTGATCATTGTATTTACGTTTTTTTATACTGCGATATCGGTAAATCCGCAGCAGATTGCTGATGATATGAAAAGAGGTGGTGGATTTATTCCTGGGGTAAAACCGGGTCAGCAGACATCGGAATACATTAGTTCGATACTCGATAGGATTACATTTCCAGGCTCTTTAATGCTTGCTCTTGTTGCGATATTGCCGGCATTCGCAAGTTTGTTAGGAGTTTCGACTGACTTTGCCCACTTCTTCGGAGGAACATCCTTGCTTATTATGGTTGGCGTTGTTTTGGATACGCTTCAACAAATTGAAAGTTATCTTTTGATGCGCAGATACGAAGGATTGATGAAATCCGGTCGTGTAACTGGCAGAACTGAGAGCGTCGCCATCTGATATTGCAATGATTTATTTAAAAACGGAGGAGGAGATTGAGTTAATTAAACAGAGTGCGCAGGTTTTAGGTAAAGCGCATGCTGAGGTTGCATTATGGGTTAAGCCGGGTGTAACAACAAATAAACTCGATGGGGTAGCAGAGGAATATATCAGAGATAATGGTGGCATCCCTTCTTTTAAGGGATTTAATAAGTTTCCAGCGTCACTTTGCATATCGGTTAATGAAGTCGTTGTTCACGGCATACCTGGAAATTATGCATTGAAAGAAGGAGATATCGTTTCGATTGATTGCGGAGTTAAATTAAATGGATTTCATAGTGATAGCGCTTATACTTATCCTGTGGGTGAGGTAAGGCCGGAAGTTATGAAATTGTTGACGGCTACAAAAAAGTCGTTATACAAAGGCATTGAGCAAGCGGTCGACGGACTTAGGATAGGTGATGTAGGTTTTGCAGTGCAAAATTATGTGGAGGAAAGAGGATATACGGTTGTCCGGGAATTAGTAGGGCATGGTGTGGGAAGGGATCTTCACGAAAGTCCGGAAGTGCCTAACTATGGAAAACGAGGCAAAGGTATCAGATTGAAAGAAGGAATGGTTCTTGCGATTGAGCCTATGATTAATTTAGGCGTAAAGACGGTAATGCAAGAGCGGGATGGATGGACAATCAGAACAAGTGACAGAAAATATTCAGCTCATTTTGAGCATACGGTTGTTGTACGCAAAGGCAAAGCCGAAATTCTGACAACATTCGATTATATAGAAAAAGTGACGGCCAACACCAGCCTTATGGTTGAAGTAATGTAATTAACGCTACGAATGGCAAAACAAGCATCAATCGAACAAGACGGAGTAATTTTAGAAGCGCTTTCCAATGCAATGTTTCGTGTAATTTTAGAGAATAAGCATGAAGTTATTGCACACATTTCAGGAAAGATGAGAATGCACTATATAAAGATATTACCGGGCGACCGTGTTAAGTTGGAAATGTCTCCTTACGACTTATCAAAGGCAAGAATTACTTACCGGTACAAATAAGGAGAAGATCACCTCATTATTAACAACAAGTAACATTCGAGATGAAAGTCAAAGCATCAGTAAAGAAACGCAGTGAGGACTGCAAGGTTATACGCCGAAAGGGTAAAGTGTATGTTATTAACAAGAAGAACCCACGGTATAAACAAAGACAAGGTTAATCATTATGGCACGTATTTCAGGAGTTGATATTCCCGACCGTAAAAGGGGCGAAATCTCACTAACTTATATCTTCGGAATTGGACGCAGTTCAGCGAAAAAAATTCTCGAAAAAGCAGGAGTTGACATCAATAAAAAGGTGATTGACTGGAATGATGATGAGTCAGGTGCAGTTCGCGCGGTTATAGCAGGTGAATATAAAGTAGAAGGTGCACTTAAGTCAGAAGTTCAACTGAGCATTAAGCGCTTAATGGATATCGCTTGTTACAGAGGTCTTCGTCACCGTAAAGGTTTACCATTGCGCGGACAAAGGACAAAGAACAACTCTCGTACTCGTAAGGGTAAACGCAAAACAATCGCGAACAAGAAAAAGGCTACTAAATAATCAGTGAGCAGTGGGTAAAACCACATTTCTATCCATAAGCAATGGCACAAAATAAAAGAAAAGATAAAGCTAAAAAGAGAGTTGTAGTTGTAGAGTCGGTGGGTCAGGTACACATCAAGGCTTCTTTCAACAACATTATCATCTCTATCACAAATAACAACGGCCAGGTAATTTCCTGGGGATCTGCCGGTAAGATGGGCTTCCGTGGTTCTAAAAAGAACACTCCGTATGCTGCGCAAACAGCTGCTCAAAGCTGTGCTCAGGTTGCTTTCGACCTGGGAATGCGTAAAGCTGAGGTGTTTGTTAAAGGACCGGGATCAGGCCGCGAGTCTGCAATCCGTACCATCCAGAATGCTGGAATAGAGGTAACCACGATCAGAGATATTACTCCGCTTCCACACAATGGTTGCCGTCCTCCAAAACGTCGGAGAGTATAGTATTCAATTAGAATGCCCATTCGTAATTTGGACACTGGGGTTACAGAATGGTTTTTAATCAATTAAGTAAAACAACAAGTTTTTAATGGCACGTTATACAGGTCCCAAATCTAAGATTGCAAGACGTTACGGAGAACCCATCATGGGCCCGAGCAAAGCGCTTGCTAAGAAAAATTACCCTCCAGGAGTTCATGGTAAGGGTCGCCGCTCTAAGAAATCAGAGTATGCTTTGCAATTGATGGAAAAGCAGAAGGTAAAATTCATCTACGGTATTCTTGAAAGACAATTCCGTAACCTATTTGAAAAAGCTTCGGTTAAAGAAGGTATCACTGGTGAAAACCTGTTGAAATACTGCGAAGCTCGTCTTGATAACACAGTTTACCGCTTGGGCATCGCTCCAACCAGACGTGCTGCACGCCAGCTGGTTTCCCACAAACATATCCTTGTTGATGGTGAAATTGTAAACATCCCTTCTTATTCTCTTCGTCCTGGACAAATCGTTACAGTTCGTGAGAAATCCAAGTCTCTTGAATCAGTTTCAGAAAGCCTTGCTGGTCACAGCTCAAAAGGATTCAACTGGTTGGAGTGGGATGGTCAGCAATTGACAGGTAAGTTTGTAACCTTCCCGGAACGCGAGCAAATCCCGGAAAACATCAACGAGCAGCTTATCGTTGAATTGTATTCTAAATAATCTTCATATTACAGCACGCCTAGTTTACCAGGCGTGCTTTTAGCCGGTAACGGCAATTTTGCGATCGCAAAGGTAACGGTAGCGTGATCAACTATCATTTACTACTATAAAAGGAGCAAGGACTATGTCAATATTAGCTTTCCAAATGCCTGATAAGGTCGTCATGGAAAAAGCAGACGACTTTCACGGGTTGTTTGAGTTTAAGCCTTTAGAGAAAGGGTACGGCGTAACCATTGGTAATGCATTACGTAGAATACTTCTTTCATCTTTGGAGGGTTATGCCATTACGAGCGTGAAGTTCCCTGGTGTTCTTCATGAATTTTCTTCTATCGAAGGTATAGTTGAGGATGTAACAGAAATCATCCTGAACCTTAAAATGGTTCGTTTTAAAAAAGTTTCTGATCTGAACGAAAGCAGAATCGTTGTAAACCTTAAAAATGTATCCGTTATCACAGCCGGCGACATTGGCAAGTTTACCAACGCATTTGAAGTTTTAAACCCGGATCAGGTTATTTGCCATATTGATGACCAGAAAGAGTTCGAAATGGAACTGCTTTTGGACAAAGGAAGAGGATACGTTCCTGCTGATGAGCCACGTGCAAACGAGTTGCCGTTCGGATACATCGCAGTGGATTCTATTTATACGCCAATTAAAAACGTTAAATACAGTGTTGAAAATACACGTGTAGAACAACGTACCGATTACGAGCGTCTTTTGATCGATATCCAGACAGATGGTTCTATCCACCCGGAGGATGCATTGAAAGGTGCTGCAAACATTTTGATTCAACACTTTATGTTGTTCTCTGATCAAACAATGACGTTTGAGAAGCAGAAAGCAGAAGAAGACAATCAGGTGGATGAAGAAATGTTGCGTATGAGAAAACTGCTTAAGACTTCATTGTCTGAGCTGGACCTTTCTGTACGTGCTTACAACTGTTTGAAATCAGCTGACGTAAAATCACTGGGTGATCTGGTTAGACTTGAAATTTCAGACATGATGAAATTCCGCAATTTTGGTAAAAAATCTCTTACTGAGTTGGAACAGCTTGTTGCTGACAAACAACTCACATTTGGAATGGATGTTGCCAAATACCGTTTGGACGAAGATTGATAAATAATTCCATAATAAGTCTGTATTCTGTAGCGCGCTAGCCGCCGCTCGAAGCAACTAAACAACAAAACAATGAGACACGGTAAGAAAGATAATCATTTGGGAAGAACAGCATCTCACCGCAAGGCGATGCTTTCAAACATGGCTTCTTCATTGATTATCCACAAGAGAATTGAAACAACATTAGCGAAAGCAAAAGAACTTCGTAAATACGTTGAGCCCTTGCTAACCCGCGCCAAAGAAGATTCTACCCACAACAGAAGAGTTGTTTTCTCTTATCTGAATGATAAAGAATCAACAAAAGAACTTTTCGGTGTTGTTTCTGACAAAATTGCATCTCGCCCAGGTGGTTACACAAGGATCATTAAGCTTGGAAACAGACTTGGTGATGCTGCCGAAACGGCACTGATTGAACTTGTAGATTTCAACGACGCATTGCTTCTTGCTAATGCTGACAAACCTGCAAAAACAAGACGTAGCAGAAGAGGTGGAGCGAAGAAAGAAGGTTCAGAAGTAGCAGCAGCTGCTCCTGTTAAAAAAGAAGATCATCCTGTGGTTGCAGAAGCAGAACCCGTAAATGACGAGCCTGCTGCTGACGAAACAGCTGAAAACAATGATTCACCAGCACCTACTACTGAAAAGGAATAGTTTTGGATAATCATTAAGAATATATGGAAAAGGGTTGAACGTTTCGTTTAACCCTTTTTTATGGGTAAAATTTTATAATTTTGCACCGCAGTTTAAAAATACCCGGGCAATTCGCTCAACAACATTTGACAAACAATAGATTTAGCAATAAAATGGGTCAAAAAAAGGAAGCTCTGTTATTACTTGAAGACGGGACAGCTTATAGAGGACTTGCTTTGGGAATAAGCGGGACCACCGGCGGGGAAATTTGTTTTAATACAGGTATGACAGGATATCAGGAAATTTATACCGATCCTTCCTACTATGGTCAAATCATTGTTAACACCAACTCTCACATCGGCAATTACGGGGTTCAGCTGGAAGACGAGGAAGAATCGGCTTCGGTGAAGATCCGCGGGATGGTTTGTAACACATTCTCCCCAATCTATTCCAGAGACACTGCTGATTTCTCATTGCAGGAGTATTTTGAACGTGCCAACATCGTGGGCGTAAGTAACGTAGACACAAGACACATTGTGCGCCACGTGAGACAAAGAGGCGTAATGAATGCGATCATTTCTTCCGAAATCCTGGATGAAAAGGAATTAATGGCCGAATTGAAAAAAATCCCTTCAATGGATGGCCTCGAATTGTCATCCGAAGTAACGACAGAAAGCGCTTACTACGTAGGAGAGGAAACCGGCAGCCAATTCCGGATTGCGGTTATGGATTACGGAATCAAGAAAAGCATTCTGAAAAACCTGACCTCACGCGGATGTTACTGCAAAGTTTTCCCTGCAAAGACGCCTTTTGAGGAAGTAATGGCTTGGCAGCCCGACGGATTCTTCATATCCAACGGCCCTGGCGACCCGGCTGCAATGCTTTACGCAGTGGAAAGTGTCAACCAGATGATCAAAACCAGCAAGCCTTTGTTCGGAATTTGCCTGGGACATCAGCTGCTAGCATTGTCAAGCGGGATTAACACATATAAAATGCACCACGGCCACCGCGGGTTGAACCACCCGGTGAAAAACCTGATCACCGGATTATGCGAAATCACTTCGCAAAATCATGGTTTCGCGGTTAATCCGGATGAGATTGAAAACCATCCTGATATTGAAATCACGCACGTGAATTTGAATGATAAAACAATTGAAGGAATTCGCAGAAAGGATTATCCTGCGTTCTCAGTTCAATATCACCCTGAGGCATCGCCAGGTCCGCATGATTCGCGCTATCTGTTTGATGAATTTATCAAATTGTTAAGAGCGAGCTGAAAATATCGAAATCCTCTGTAATGCAGAGGATTTTTTGTGTTATTTTGTACCGTTAAAAAATTCAATTTTAAATCAAAACCACAAGCTGCAAATGAGTACGATTCAATCAGTACATGCAAGACAAATTCTGGATTCAAGAGGAAACCCAACAATAGAAGTAGATATTCGTACTGAAAATGGCTATTTAGGACGTGCTGCTGTTCCGTCTGGAGCTTCTACCGGAAAGCATGAGGCCGTTGAACTTCGTGATGACGATAAAAGCGTTTACGTAGGAAAAGGAGTTTTGAAAGCCGTTGAGAATGTCAACGATATTATTTTCCCTGAGTTGATCGGTTGTTCAGTTTTTGAGCAAAATCTGATTGATAAAATCATGCTGGAATTGGACGGAACGCCTAACAAAGCGAAATTGGGCGCGAACGCAATTCTGGGTGTTTCTCTGGCTGCTGCCAAGGCTGCTGCACAAGAAGCAAACCTTCCATTATATCGTTACGTGGGCGGAACGAACGCGAACACATTGCCGGTTCCGATGATGAACATTCTGAATGGTGGAAGCCACGCGGACAATTCTATCGATTTCCAGGAATTCATGATCATGCCTGCGAAAGCAGATACATTCTCGCAATCATTGAGAATGGGCGTTGAGGTTTTCCATACGCTTAAAACAGTTTTGAAAAGCAAAGGATATTCTACCAACGTAGGTGACGAAGGTGGATTTGCTCCAAACATTAAATCAAATGAAGAAGCGATCGAAATCGTAATTCAGGCGATCGAGAAAGCAGGTTACAAGCCAGGTGAAGACATCTTCATCGCAATGGATGCTGCCGTTTCTGAATTCTACGAAGATGGATTGTACCACTTCAAAAAATCAGATGGTCGCAAACTAAGCTCGGATGAAATGGCTGACTACTGGACACAGTGGGTTGCTAAATATCCGATCATTTCAATCGAAGATGGAATGGACGAAGACGACTGGGCTGGCTGGGCAACACTTACGCAATCGGTTGGCAAGAAAATCCAATTGGTAGGTGACGATTTGTTCGTGACAAACGTAACCCGTCTGCAACAAGGAATAGAATCACAAATTGCAAATGCAGTCCTTGTGAAGGTAAACCAGATCGGTTCATTGACTGAGACGATTGACACGGTTAACCTCGCAAAACGCAACAGTTATAAGAGCATTATGTCCCACCGCTCAGGTGAAACGGAAGATTCAACAATTGCTGACCTTGCAGTTGCATTGAACACAGGACAGATCAAAACGGGATCTGCTTCCCGCTCTGACCGTATGGCGAAATACAACCAGCTGCTTCGCATTGAAGAAGAGCTTGGTGAAAACGCTTACTTCCCAGGATTGAAATTCTGATATCATTAATCAAAACCGGAGCTTAATGCTCCGGTTTTTGTATATACACTCGCTTTCATTATGAAAAAAGGATCATTCTGGTCGCTCCAGACGCTAAAAAACTTTTATATAGCCACATTTCTGGCGTGGTTCGTCTGGATCCTTTTCCTTGACAATAACAATATGCGGATCGTGATCTCCAACCGGATGAAAATGAAAGAACTGGAACACGAAAAGGGTATTTTGTTGGGAAAGATCAAAGAAGTTAAGAAGGAGCGAAATGAGGTTTTTGGTAATCCCAAAATGCTTGAAAAATGGGCGCGTGAAAATTTCATGATGCGCAAGCCCAACGAGGAAGTATATGTAATCGTTGACGAGAAAAATCAGCCGGTCGAAGGCAAAAAAAGCGAGTAAGCCCGCCATTGGCCATTGCGTGTTAATATTTAATTTCTAAGACATTGAGCAAAAAAGTAATTCTTATAATCATGGACGGCTGGGGAATTGCCCAACCTGGCGAAGAGAGCCGTTCCGCTGTTTTAGCTGCCAACACTCCTTTTTACGACAGCATTATGCAGAAATATCCGCATAGCAAACTTGCTGCAAGCGGACTGGCTGTGGGGCTTCCCGACGGACAGATGGGAAATTCAGAAGTAGGACATACCAATCTTGGAGCAGGACGTGTCGTTTATCAGGATCTGGTAAAGATTAACCTGGCTGTTACCGAAGGAACATTAGGTCAGGAACCTGTCCTTACCAATGCTTTGGATTTTGCCAAAGCAAATAACAAAAAAGTGCATTTCATCGGTTTGGTTTCCGATGGAGGCGTTCACTCACACATCGATCATTTAAAAGGACTTGTCAAAATCGCTGCCGACAGAGGTTTGACAAACGTCTTTGTGCATGCATTTACAGACGGCCGTGACTGCGATCCGAAGAGTGGTTTAGGCTTTTTAACAGAGCTTCAACAAACATTGGATCAGACAACTGGCAGAATTGCAAGCGTAACCGGTCGTTATTATGCAATGGACCGCGACAAGCGTTGGGAGCGTGTGAAGCTTGCTTATGACGCAATGGTGCATGGCGAAGGTGCGCATGTAGCATCTGGTGATGTATTAAAAGCAATCAAAGATTCCTACGAGACAGGCGTTACTGACGAATTTATCATGCCTATCGTTGCAACAAATCCGGACGGGACGCCAATTGGTGTTATCGAAGATGGAGATGTTGTATTATGTTTCAATTTCCGGACCGACCGCGGACGCGAAATCACAGAAGTGCTGACGCAACAGGATTTTCATGAGCAGAATATGCACAAGCTAAACCTGAGATACATCACAATGACCAATTATGATGATACATACACGGGCGTCGATGTGATTTTTGATAAAGATAATCTCAACAATACATTAGGCGAAGTGCTTGAAGCAGCGGGGAAAAAGCAGATCCGCATTGCTGAAACGGAAAAATATCCGCACGTAACATTCTTTTTCTCTGGCGGACGCGAGAAGCCGTTTGAGGGTGAAAGCCGCCTACTTTGCCAGTCGCCAAAAGTTGCGACTTATGACCTTCAACCTGAAATGTCGGCGTTCGGCATCAGAGACTCGATAGTGCCTGAGTTGGAAAAAGGAGAGGTGGATTTTGTTTGCCTTAACTTTGCAAACCCGGATATGGTTGGACATACGGGTGTGTTTGAAGCTGCGGTTAAGGCATGCGAAACCGTTGATCAATGTGTGCAGGCTGTTGTTACCACTGGTTTAAACCATGGTTATTCATCCATTATCATTGCCGATCACGGAAATTCGGACTATATGCTGAATGACGACGGCTCTCCCAATACTGCCCACTCATTGAACCTGGTGCCTTGCGTATTGGTCGATAATAATTATCAGAATCCGATAAAGGACGGCAAGCTGGCCGACATTGCACCTACAATTCTTGACTTAATGGGAATTCCAAAGCCGGCTGAGATGACAGGGGTTAGTATCCTCTAAACTAAACCAGCTATAATGATGTTGTTTACCGGAGAGTCCATTGGGCTCTCTGTTTTTTTAGATCTTCTGCCTGATAAAGTCAACATTACCAATGCATTTCATATCAATACACTCTTCTGGCCGCCCGGTGTTCCTTAAAAGCAGCTTCCTGTATATCTTCATGTGCCTGACAATGTTAAGCGCTTGCCGGGAATCTGTCACGGATCCGAGCGAAAAGAAGGCATATTATGACCTTAAAGGCTTTGTAGAAAACCAAATCGTTTATCTGAACGAGAAGAAGCCGAAGGTGGCCAAGACTGTTCAGCTGGACGGGAAAAAAGAACTGCGCGTTGGAATCGAGACGAACTGGAAAAAGGAGCTGGAACTGTTCGCGCAAGCCGACATTAATAAGCCAGCATATAATAAAAGCTATTCGATGACCCGGAGTGATTCGTCTGTTTACGAATATAAAATCAGGGAAGGAGAGAATTTACCAGTGCGTTATCTGATGATCAAAGTGGATAGCGCTACGCAGCAACCTGTGTTGGTAAAAGCACTGCTGCGTTCTGAAAACCGAATATATAGTTCAGAAAAGCTTATTGAACTGACATCTAGCAGACGGAATAATCTCTTTGAAGTTTCCGGTTATTCGGTTAAAGGTTATCAAAAGCTTTTGTTCATGGACCGCAAGTCTTTTGATATTACAGCAAAAATAGGATTATAGCGAGTTTTAAAATGATGTTTGTTTGTACTGTAACTCCATACTTTGGGTAAACATTACCCAATTTTCTAATTAACCGGCCCTCGTACAGCCGTTCAGCCCTAATTTTCTAAGTTCAAAATCATAATTTAAAAAGAGGCTCAGTATCTTACTGAGCCTCTTTTTTAGTATTATTTATATAAAAATTGAATGTTATAATCGCCTGTAAAAGGTCCGGATCGGCAATTCGGCATAGAATTAGAGATTTTAAGATCAAATCCATGTAGACCCTAGGTGAATTTTTAACCTGTCAACATGTAAACTAAATCACATTAATAAATTTTCTAAATCGATGGAACAAGAACAAAAGAATAAGCAAAGTATCGCCTGGGCAATGGTTGTTGTCCTTGGGCTTGCGACGGCCATGTTTGGCTACTTGTTTACGACTCAAAAAAATGAGTTGACTCAGCAGGAAACAATGGTTGTTGAAAAAGCCAGAGAATTGGCTGTGACCAAAACTAAATTAGATTCTATTTCGACAGTATTGGATGCGAAAATCGCTGAAATTGAAAAATTGGGTGGTGACGTATCAGAATTGACTAAGGTTAAAGAAAAACTGGAAGCAGATAAATTAGCTTTCAGCAGAAGTAAGAGAGTTGAGACCAATAAGTATCTTGGCAAAATCAAGGAATACGAGAAATTCCTGGTAGAAAAAGACGAGGTGATCGCTCAATTGAAGCTTGAAAACGAGAAATTGGTTGCATCGAATGACTCTTTAAGCACACACGTTGGAAGTTTGACCAGCGAGCGTGAGAAATTGGTACAACGTCAGGCTGAACTTACTGATTCAGTAGTAACGTTTACGGCTGCTAACAAAGAGCTTAGCGACAAAGTAACAAAGGCTGCTGCATTGAAAGCTGCAAATCTGAAAATCCTTACTGTTAATTCAAGAGGTAAGGTGAAAGATAAAGAAGAGTACAAAGCAAGCCGTGTTGACAAAATCAAAATGGTATTTACGCTTCCTGAAAATGAGTTGACAGCACAAGAGTCGAAGGACATCTATGTGCGTGTGCTTGACCCAGAAGGAGCGGTTGTAGCAGATGACGCAACTGGATCAGGAGAGTTTGAAGTGGATGGAGCACCATCTAAGTTCACAACTCGTGAGTCTATTGCTTACCAAAACAATAACCAGAAAGTTGAATTGTTGTATGACAACAGCTCACAATTCCGTCCAGGCAAATACAATGTTGAATTGTATGCAGAAGGTTATAAAATTGGTGGTGGAAACTTCACTATCAAGAAATAAGAATTAGAATTCACACCATGCATAACTATCAAAGGCGGCTGATTATTCAGCCGCCTTTTTTGTGCTTAATCCTCAGTGTTCTGTGCATTAATCACATCGATAAAGTGATGCAGTTCTTCTGACCGCTCAGGGCCTGACTCCGGATAAGACATATCCATCTTTTTAAGTTCTTCCACGATTATGTTGGCTACTGTCAGCCTCAGATTCTTTTTGTCATCTGCCGGAACAACATACCAAGGCGCTTTCTTTGTAGCCGTGTTATTGATGCAATCTTCGTAAGCCTGCATATATTCATCCCACTGCCCGCGCACTTTCACATCCTGCTCCTCAAATTTCCAGTTTTTTGAAGGGTCTTCTATCCGCTCAATAAGGCGCGAAGCTTGTTCTTCCTTCGACACATTCAGGAAAAACTTGATTACCCGGATGCCGTTTCTGTAAAGATATTTTTCGAGGTTCCGGATATCCGAATATCTGTGTTTCCAAAGCTTGTCCATGTCCTCCGTCAATTCAACAGGCAGCCGTTGCGATTGCGTGATGATCTCTGGATTCACTTTGGCAACGAGCACTTCCTCGTAATAACTGCGGTTGAAGATCGTGATCGTTCCGCGTTGAGGAAGCACAAGGTTACTCCGCCACAGATAATCATGTTCCAGTTCTGTCTCCGTAGGCCTTTTAAATGAATGTATTTTCACGCCCACCGGATTCACCCCTGCAAGCACATGCTTGATCGTCCCATCTTTGCCGGCCGCATCCATCGCCTGAAATATGACCAGTAAGCCATAGCGATTATGTGCGTACATCATACTCTGCAGCACATCCAGCTCCTTAGCCGACTCCGCCTGCATGGATTCATATTCTTCCTTATCCTTGTAAATGTCCTTGAAGCGCGTTTTGGCCTTTTTGATACTGAATTTCTCGGTCCCGTCGACGCGATAATCGCTTGCATTGAAGTCCGCCATTTGAATGCTGTTTAGAAATGATGTTTACTCGTTACATTATAGTTGCTTCAAAAAGCTGACCAGCCCGGCAAATGCGCGCGCCCGGTGGCTTAACTGTGATTTTTCTTCCAATGTCATTTCGGCAAATGTTCTTTCCAGATCAGCAGGCATAAATACAGGATCATAACCAAAGCCATTGCTGCCTCTCTTTTCGGTGATAATGTTACCTTCAACCGTTCCTGCAAACTGCTGATATACGCCGTTCATCACGAGTGTGATCACCGTCAGGAACCGGGCGCTGCGGTCACTGTGCGCAGCCAGTTTGCTGAGCAGCAAATCCATATTGTCATTAGCATCCCGTTGCGGCCCCGCATAATAAGCCGAATGAACGCCGGGCTCACCACTAAGCGCCGCGACTTCCAGTCCTGTATCGTCGGCAAAGCAGTTGATGCCGTAATGTTCCCAGACATATCTGGCCTTCGCAGCAGAATTCTCAGCGATTGTTTCAAATGGCTCTGGAATGTCTGCTTCACAGCCAATGTCGCTCAGTGTAACAAGCTCAAACTGGTCACCGAGCAATGCTTGTATCTCTTTTAACTTGTTCAGATTATTGGTGGCAAAGCAAAGTTTCATGCTATAATGTTATGTTCTAAATGCATTTTACACAAAAAAACGGCTACTCTTGTGAAGCAGCCGTTTTAATTCATATCTGATAGTTACCTTGTTGGCAGGCCAGGCTGTTGCTGTGCTGGCGCCTTTCCGAAATCAACCAATTCAACGTCAAATAGCAGAACCGAGTTTGCAGGAATGGCTCCCGGCGATCCCTCAGCTCCGTAAGCAAGGCCAGATGGAATGATCAATGTGCGTTTTCCACCTTTTTTCATCATCATAATGCCTTCTTCCCAACCTGGAATAACCATTCCCACACCAACCTGGAAGTCAATAGGGCCGCGGCCGCCAGTCTGTGAGCTGTCAAACACTTTGCCGTCGAGCAATTTTCCTGTGTAATGCACTTTTACATTATCACCTGCTTTTGGGCTGTCGCCCGTTCCTGGAACGGCATCCACATAAGCCAGGCCGGATGCTGTCTTCTGCGCTTTTCCTTTCAGGTTATTTTTTGCGATATAATCGTCAATTATTTTCGTATCGATCGCTTTTTGCTTGGAACCAGCTTCGGCAAGTTGTTTCTGGAATTCCTCAGGTGTAAGCACACTAACCACTTTCACGGTGAAGCTCAGATCAGATCCTTTTTTGATCATAGGAGGCATAGGCTGGCCGATTTTTGCAAACATTGAATCTGCATTGATCGATATTTTAGCACTGTCTCCCGCTGCAAGCAAAGCAAGGCCTTCTTCAAAACTGCCTTTGTACTGAGGAGCCTGCAAAACCATTTTTTGCGGTGTGCCTTCTTTATATGTATCACGAAGCGTAGAATCGCTGCCGTTTTTCAACACAAAGTGGAATGTCATAATGTCTCCCAATTTGGCTTTTCGCGCTTCATCTTCGTGCTCGAAAATCTGGTATTTCAGTCCGGATTCAGTAACCTGCGTCTTATGTTGGTTGCAAGCCGCTGCTAGAATAGTTACGCCCATTGCGTAACCTATTGATTTTAAATTCATTGGATTGTGTTAATTGGAAAGATTATGATGTGATTTTTGAAGTAAAATTTAAGCTTAGTCAACGTTTAAAAGTTCTTGTTGGTATTCCGGAAGAATATTTAGAAAAGTGGCAACTGTATCATGCACTGATTGTTCCGATCTTCCGCCAGATGCATTTTTGTGTCCGCCGCCATTGAAATAGGTGCTCGCCAGGTCTCTCACCGAGAATGTGCCTACCGAACGGAATGAAATTTTCACTTCACCTTTTCTTTCAATGAACATAGCAGACATTACCACGTTTTCAACCTGCAAACCGTAATTAACGATTCCCTCGGTTTCTCCCGTGCTGGAATTGAATTTTTGCAGTTCCGCTTCCGTCAAAACCATGTAGGCGGTTCTGTATTCGGGTAAAACCACTAATTTTTGAGAGAGCACGTAACCTAGAAATTGCAAACGCGAGAGTGGCGCATTGTCGTAAATAAGTCGGTGCACACGGCTGGAATCAAATCCCGTGAGCATCAGGTCAGCAACGGCCAGATGAACCTCTGGCGTAACATTACCGTGTCTGAATGAGCCTGTATCCGTCATTATTCCGGCGTACAAGCATTCAGCCATGGGAATGTCGAAGATCTCAGTAACCGGCGCATTATTTTCCAGTTCTTTGATCAGCTTATAAATAAGCTGCGCCGTAGCAGCAGCATAAGTATCCCAAACCATCCATTTTGCAAAATGCTCAGGTTCAAGGTGATGGTCTACCATTAACTTAGGCGCAGTGGCTTCTTCCACAATCCTTCCTAAATCTTTAAGTCGGGAAAGCGCTGAGAAGTCCAGGCAGCATATTAATGTAGCATTTGCAATTTTCTCCTTGCATTTAACCTGATCCGTCTGCTTTTCGTAAACCAGAACATGCTCAATGCCAGACAACCAACGTAAATTGGCCGTATAATCCGTCGGACTGATGACTGTAACTTCGTGTCCTTTTTTAATTAAATAACTTGCCCAGCCCAATGACGATCCCAGCGCGTCAGCGTCAGGGTCACGATGCATCGTAATGATGATTTTTTGGGGGTGGGATAAAAAAGAGCTAAGCTCTTCAACGGTTTGATTCACAGTTACTTAATTCGGAAAGAAGAAAATTCGGTTCGTATTCAGCCCACAAAATTAATAAAACTGTTGGGATTTGCTCAATGTTGTGCCCTAAAGGCTGGTTATCAGGGCTATGTTTTAACATGCGCGCCACCGCGTAAACCGAAGCGCGAGGATATAAAATGAAAAAATGCATAGTTTTGCAGCAAATAAATTCTAGCCAACAGTATGCCAACAAATAGAACATTCACAATGATTAAGCCGGATGCCGTTAAGGACGGACATTCCGGAGCCATTATCAAAATGATTGAAGAGGCCGGGTTCCGGATTGTCGCTGTTAAAAAAACTCAGCTTAGCGCGGAACGTGCCGGAGAATTTTATGCAGTGCACAAAGAGCGTCCTTTTTACAATGATTTATGTAAATATATGTCTTCCGGCCCGATCATTCCGATGATCCTGGAAAAGGAAAACGGCGTGGCGGACTTCCGCACTTTGATCGGTGCTACCAATCCTGCCAATGCGGACGAAGGCACCATCCGCAAATTGTTTGCAAAATCCATGGAAGCCAATGCCATCCACGGTTCGGATTCCGACGAGAACGCTGCCATCGAAGGAAACTTCTTCTTTGCCCATATCGAGCAATTCTAAACATCAGGGTTACCAAAAAGGATCGGCCCGGTTGAATGTTCAACCGGGCCGATCCTTTTTAAGCTTCTTTTTTTATATCATTTTACGGCAAGGCTGTCGATAATGTGGATCACCCCGTTTGCAGCGCTGATATCAGAAAGGATAATGTCCGCTCTGTTTACAGAAAAAATGCTGTCCTTTTTGGTAATGCTCAGTTCTTTGCCTCCAATCGCCTTCTTCTTTTCTTCTTTAAGACTCTTATAATCAAGCCGCTGTTTTCCAAGAATGTGGTTATTGATAAGTTTTCGAACCGAATCTTCCGGCATCGCCGTCAACACAGAGGAAGAGAAAATATTGGCACGGCCAAAGGCAGCATTGTCAGGTGCAAAAAAAGTTACTTCACCGGTCCGCAATCCGTCGCTCATCTTGGCATAGATCATAAGATCTTTCAGAATGCTGAAACGCTCATTCTCCATGATGACTTCTGTAATCGTTTTGCCCTTTACTATGTCTTCACTCTTCTCAGTGCAGGAAATAATTACTCCTGATGGCAGCACTGCAAGTAAAAAAAATGCCAGACAACGCCCTACAAAACGGTTTTTTTTCATAGCTTTCCAATTGGTTAATTTCCGTAAAACTAATGGAAAATGTATTTTGACGGAATTCTAATTGAAATTTTTTTAATCCTAACCCCCAATTTATTATGTTAAAACTTCGACAACTTATAGTGCTCTGTGCGACTATATTGTTACTGAACTCCGCATTTTTTGTGTTCACAGCACCCGTTCCTAATCCAGTGAAAAAGCCTGTTAAGTTATTTAACGGGAAAGATCTGAGCGGCTGGAAAGTTAACGGGACCGAAAAATGGTATGTAGAAAATGGTGAACTGATCTGCGAAAGCGGACCGGATAAACAATATGGCTACCTCACCACCGACAAGTTTTACAAGAATTTTGACCTCTCCCTGCAATTCAAGCAAGAAGCAAATGGCAATAGCGGCGTGTTTTTCCGGTCTACGGTTACAGGAACGAAAGTTTCGGGCTGGCAGGTTGAAGTGGCGCCACCAAACCATGACACTGGCGGAATTTACGAATCTTACGGTCGTAACTGGCTGGTGCAAATCCCGGATGAAAAAGAAGGTTTCCTGAAAATGGGCGAGTGGAACACATTAAGAATCCGTGCGGTAGGGGATAATGTTAAAACCTATCTCAATGGTAATCAAATGGTTGATTTTACCGATGCTAAAATTGGCGCCGGAGACGGTTCAATAGCATTGCAGATCCACGATGGTGGCGGCATTAAAGTGCGTTGGAAAAATATTACTGTGGAGGAGCTTTAAGCTTCCTTCTTCATTCCGGCTGCAACGGCGTTCATACATTCGAAATGAGCAGTTCGTCGGAAAACGCTTACCATAGGGCTTCATGGCTGATAGATTTGTGTAAACAAGTAACACAAGTCTATTAGCCATGAAGCTTTTTTATTTTAAGTATCCGGAGAAAACCAGCGCCTTATTAAAGGATGCTGGATCGATTGACGAATCAGGAACAGAATGGATGCTAGCCCGGAGTAATCAGTAACATTGCGTTTCACTTAGATTATGAACGAAAAAGGAACGAAGCGTCTGCGGATGACGGCATCATCACTGGATGGAAGGGATTTCAGTAATATGGACCTTGAAAATGCGGATTTTAGCTTTTCAAGTCTTAAAGACATCAATTTCGATGGCGCTAACCTGCGCAATGCGAAGCTTCGTTTCGCTGCATTGGACCGCACCACATTCCGGAACTCCGACCTGCGCAATGCCGATTTGAGTTTCAGCAGCTTAACCGATGTTGACCTCACAGGCGCCAGGGTGGAGGGGGCCAATTTCAGTTTTACCTCACAAGAAAAATCATTTAACTGGCGTGATCTTAACCTCATTGGCATCATTCAAAACCAGGGTTGGATAGGGACAGTGGTCGCTGTTATCCTGGGAGCCACTGTGTTATACGGGATTAATGCGATCTCTTATTTTACTGCTGAAATCTACTTCACCAATGAGCCCGTCCGGATCAAGCTGTATCAATATCTGGTTTCCCAAAATGTTATAGCGGGGGTTTTTACCATTCTGCTAACTCAGGGAATCACAATATGGCTCGACGTTTTCATCACCCGAACCATTCTTAGGCACGTAATTCTGTCCGTAATCGTGCTCATAATGAACAATTTGCTAGCAATAGCCGTCTATTTTCTTTTTGGCGTAACGCTGGTAGACAATTACAGGAATCTTTATCCCAATGAAGCCGCACAGAATGCGCCCTGGTATTGGTATATGTGGGGTCCGATCATTGTTGCCAATATTTTCTACTTTCTGAGCCGCGAAGGCAAACAGATTTCCAGGAAGATTTCAGATCAGGAATTTCAGTTACTAAACCTGGAAAAGCTGAAAACTCGCGCCGAGCTGGACGCATTGCAGGCACGCATTAACCCCCATTTTTTATACAACTCCTTAAACAGCATTGCCAGCCTCGTCCATGAGGATCCCGATAAGGCCGAGGAAATGACACTTTTGCTTTCCAAACTGTTCAGATACACGACCGGAAGAAAAACGAACGATTACTTTGATACAATCGAGAATGAACTGGAAATGGTTGCCACTTATTTGCAGGTGGAGAAAGTTCGGTTTGGGGAGCGCCTCAGATTTACCGTCGAGGTGACCGATCCTGCATTAAAAGAATTGCATGTGCCCAAATTCATTTTACAGCCCATCGTGGAAAACGCAATCAAGCACGGCGTTGCCAAGCTGGCCGAGCAAGGAGCAATCGTGGTTCGCATTTACGAAGAAGACGAGTGGCTGCATTTATGTGTGCACGACAATGGCCCGCCGTTTTCTGAAACAATGGGCGCCGGATATGGAATGAGGAGCATTCAGGACAAATTAAAATTGCTTTATGGCGATGCGGCGCGTCTGGAACTGCATAATGAGCCGCGCAAATCGGTCAACATTTCGATTCAAAAATCTGCTATTATACAAAATCAACATCAAGGCCATGACCCAATTCCCGCTGAAAACGATCCTCATAGATGACGAGCCGCTGGCATTAAGCAGGCTTCGAAGGCTTTTGGAAAAACACAATGACGTTTTCACCATTGTATCCGAAGCAAAGAACGGCGCAGAAGGGTTGGTCGAGATTGACAAACATAGTCCCGATATCATCTTCCTGGACATTGAAATGCCCCTTTTAAATGGTTTCGAAATGCTCGCTAAGCTGACCAAGATGCCGCTGGTGATATTTTCAACGGCCTACGATCAGTATGCGATCCGTGCTTTTGAGGAAAATTCTGTTGATTATTTGCTAAAACCGGTCGAGAATGAGCGGCTGATTAAGACCATTGAGAAGATCCGCAACATTACCAAAGCAGGCGCCAACAATCTCGCCACGGTAAATCCCTATTCCGAAAACCTGCTCAGGCTGTTAGAGGAAATGAAACCGAAAAGAGAGATCTTCTCATTGTCGGTGAAATCAGGCGACCGGATCTTGCTCATTCCGCTGACCGAGATCACCCATTTCGAAGCAGAGGAAAAGTATGTTTTTTTAAACACATTAGACGGACAAAAATATCTGCTCAATTATACGCTGACATCCCTGGAAGAGAAGCTTCCCAAGCAATATCTGCGCATTAGCCGCGCCGGGATCGTTAATTCCCACCACATCAAAGAAATCCAAAAACATTTCAACAGCAAGTATGTCATTATCATGCGCGACCGCAAGGCATCCCAGCTCACAAGCGGCAGCACATACGGAGAAGCAATCCGCCATCTTCTTGATAATTAATCGGGTTACTCCGTCCCTAGACACAAAATAATGATTTTGAAGAGGGCATACTTATTCCTAAATTGCGCCCTGATTTTAAATTCCATTACTATTTTTGAGGTTAATCAACTGTTCATCAGAAGGTTTATAGCAATTTGAGACGAAGCTAAGACTAATATTTTTTTAGTTTTCGACACAGAATGCTGCATTCCTGCGTATCATGATGTACAAAGTGATCCCTTTAAAAAAGCGGGAAGTTTTAAATTTTGATCTTACTTGAAAAGATCCTCGCTGTAGTTCATTTTGTTTTTGTTAAAAAAGGTTAAAGGGGTCAGGAATAATGAAGGAGCTCATTGATACGGGCAATCTGCCAAAGCACATCGCCGTTATCATGGACGGTAACGGAAGATGGGCCCAAAACCAGGGAGCAGCGCGCATTTTCGGCCATCGCAACGCGATTAAGGCCGTTAGGGAAGTAACCGAAGGTTGTGCGGAACTAGGTGTCGGGTTTTTGACACTTTATGCATTTTCCACCGAAAACTGGGCCCGTCCCGAGTTTGAAGTAAGGGCTTTGATGGAATTACTGGTTCAGTCTATTGGAAATGAGCTGCCTACTATGCTCAAGAACAATGTAAAGCTGGACACGATCGGTGACACGGAAAGTCTGCCAAAGAGCTGCCGCAGAACATTGGCGGAAGCGGTTGAGGCCACAAAGGCAAATACAGGCCTTAACCTGATCCTGGCGCTGGGTTACAGCGGAAAATGGGACATTACCCAGGCTGCGAGGAAGATTGCGGAGGATGTAAAGAATGGTGTGATTGCACCGGAGGAGATCAACGAAGAAATGCTGGCTGCGAATCTGGCAACCAAAAACCGCCCGGAAGTGGACCTAATGCTGCGCACAGGCGGTGATCACAGGATCAGCAATTTCCTTTTATGGCAGCTTGCTTACGCCGAGCTGTATTTTTACGAAAACCTTTTCTGGCCGGATTTCAGGCGGGAACATTTATATGAAGCGATTGCCGCCTTTCAAAACAGAGAGCGTCGTTTTGGCAAAACTGGTGAACAAATCAAAGCGAATAGTGCTAAGTAATAATATGAACCTTGTGAAAAATTTGAATAGATCATTAGCACACCTCAAAAGTATTTTAGCATTGATCCTGCTTTGCTGGTGTTTTTCAGCAAATGCACAAAAGGTCGGGCTGGGAGCTGCGGGATCAAAACCTGCTTCTGCTGCCGCCAATTTGGGCATTGACCCGGCTAATCCAAAAGAATTTACAATTGCAGAAGTGACTGTTTCAGGAACCCAGTTTCTGGACCCTAATTCCATGGTTTCGATCTCAGGCTTGAAACCTGGCGATAAAATCCGCGTTCCTGGACCAGCAATCCCGTCGTCGATCAGAAGAATGATGGACTTCGGAACATTGAATGATGTTGAGATCATTGCTACGAAAGTGGAAGGCGAAAAGATCTGGTTGAACATTCACATTAAAGAGCGTCCAAGACTCTACAAAGTTTCCTTCTCAGGCATCCGCAAAGGCGAGCGCGAAACATTGAATGATAAGGTGAAATTGATCAAAGGGCGCGTTATTACGCCAACCGTAATCAAGAACACCCAGCTTGTTATCAAGAAGTATTACATGGATAAAGGGTTTTACAACACTAAAGTAAAAGTGTTGCAAATCCCTGATTCAACGCGCGGACAGGCTACGCTTAACTTCACCATTACAAAAGGAAAGAAGGTTAAGATCGAGGAGATCGACATTCAGGGAAATACGGCGGTGAGCGATAAAATCCTCAAACGCAAAATGAAAGGCACCAAGCAGAAAAGAATTGGCCGTCTTTTCAACCCATCCAAATACATTCCTAAAAAATACGACGAAGACAAGGAAAAACTCATCGCCTATTATCGTAAAAACGGTTACCGAGACGCAACGATTGAATTCGACTCCATTAAAAATGGTGATGAAACGATCAGCATTGTCATGAAGATTGACGAGGGGACCAAGTATTTCTATCGCGACATCACCTGGTCAGGAAATTACCTTTATACATCGGCTTACCTGGGTGAGCGTCTGGGTGTTAAGAAGGGCGACGTTTACAATCCCGAAGAACTAGACAAAAAGATCAATGGTATCCCTGGTGCCGACGTTAGCTCCATTTATATGGACGACGGTTACCTGTATTTCCGCATCGAGCCTACTGAAAAGGCAGTTGAAGGCGATTCTATTGACGTTGAATTAAGAATGTTCGAAGGAAAGCAAGCAACGATCAACCGCATTTTGCTGAATGGTAACACCAAAACCAGTGACCGCGTGGTATTAAGGGAGCTCTTCACATTGCCGGGACAGAAATTCAGTAAAACAGAGATTATCAACACGCAGCGTCAATTATCCCAAATGGGCTATTTCGACCCTGAGAAAATTCAGATCAACCCGATCCCCAACCAGCAGGACGGAACGGTAGATATCGAATACACTGTAGAAGAAAAACCTTCTGACCAGATCGAATTATCCGGTGGATGGGGTGGATACATTGGTTTCGTTGGAACGCTTGGATTGGTTTTCAATAACTTCTCACTGAAGAATATTCCTAACCGTGAAACCTGGCGGCCATTGCCTTCCGGTGACGGTCAGAAACTATCGTTGCGTTTCCAGGCGAACGGAAAGCAGTATCAGACCTACTCGCTATCATTCAGTGAACCATGGCTTGGCGGCAAGAAACCGATTAACTTTGGTGTGTCCTTACAGCGCACAGTTTACCGGATGACAGATCCACGTTCTTTTTATAACAATTTGGGCCAAGGTAACGGAGGTCTGAGCTACCGCGGCGGGTATTTCAATAATGGAATTACTTTATCACTTGGTCGTCGTCTTAAGGAACCGGATCGCAATCTTGTTATGACCCATTCGCTGTCCTATCAGCGATACAGACTGGACGACCTTGATATATTCCGGATTGGATATAGCAATGGTGTATCAAACAATATTTCGTTCAACACAACGATATCCAGAAATACCCTTAGCGATTTCCAATTCCCAAGAAACGGAAGCAACATTTCTTTGAGCGGAACATTCACGCCGCCTTATTCAGCATTCAGGAAGAAGACTTTCACAGACAAGACCGACACATATCGTTGGGTGGAATATCACAAATGGATGTTTGACGCCAGCTATTATGCAACTATCACAGGAAAGCTGGTATTGAGCGCTCGTACGCACATGGGTTTCCTTGGAGCTTATGGAGACAAAGTTGGTTACAGCCCGTTCGGCCGCTTTATCGTGGGTGGATCCGGTCTGGCAGGTCAAGGTTCATTCTCACTCGCAGATCAGGACATTATCGGTTTGCGTGGTTACCAGGATCAGAAAGTAGGACCACAGAACGAGCAGGGCTTCCCGGCATCAGGAGGTGGAATTGTGTATAACAAATATGTAATGGAGCTTCGTTACCCGGTTTCACTGAACCCGCAAGCAACGATCTTTATATTAGGTTTCGCAGAAGGAGGAAATAACTGGGGAACATATAAAGAGTTCAACCCATTCGATTTGAAACGTTCAGCAGGGGTAGGAGCACGTATATTTATGCCTGCATTCGGACTTCTGGGAATTGACTGGGGTTACGGTTTTGATAAAATACAGGGAGAACAGAAACGAAGCGGACCACAATTCCATTTTACGATTGGTCAGCAGATCAGATAATATTTCTGATTGTAGTTTCGTTAAGAAGTTTGCAAATTATTAGCTCCCTGGCATGAAGAAGTTTTTTATTTTACTAGTTTTGTCAATTCTATGTGGATCAGCGTCCTGGGCGCAAAAGATAGGTTACACAGACATGGAATTCATCACCAGTAAAATGCCTGAGTACCAATTGGCACAAACAGAGATGAAGAAGTTCTCTGACAAGTGGGCCAAAGAGATCCAGGATAAATTTCTAGAAGTCGATCGCATGCAGCGTGCTTATATGGCTGAGGAGATCCTGCTAACCGAAGACTTAAAACGGAAGAGACAGAGCGAGATTAAGGAAAAAGAACTCGAAGCCGGAGAATACAATAGTAAGATTTTCGGCATGGAAGGACTTCTTTTTCAGAAAAAGAAAGAATTGATGAAGCCTGTCCTTGAAAAAGTGCAGCGAGCAGTTACCAAAGTTTGCAGCCAGCGCCGGCTCGATTTTATGTTTGATAAGTCCAGCGATGTAGGCATGCTTTATACAAATCCCAAGCACGATTACTCGGATTATGTGATGGAGGAGCTTGGTATTAATCCAAAAGCAACAAAAGCAGCTGCGGAAGAGAAAGTAGGAAAGGCAGAGCAGCCACCCGTCCAGGCCCCGACACAAAACTCACCAAAACAAAAAAGTACAAACAGTAAACTTAAGTAACAAAGCAATGAAACAAAAATTGATAGCTTTTTTGGTCGTAATGACCATTATTACAACCCCTCTGTTAGCACAAACAACTCCTGCAAGCGGACTTACTAAAATCGGTTATACCAATGTTGATTATATAATTGGCAAGTTACCAGAAAGTAAAGTAATGCAGAACCAGCTTGAAGTTACAAAGGCTCAGTTGGATAAAGCATTAGGAGAAACATACAAGGAAGCACAGGAGAAGTATGAAGCCTATCAGAAAAATGGCGCTAATATGACTGATGTTATCCGTGCAGATAAAGAAAAAGAATTGCAAAACCTGCAAACCAGAATTCAAGAAATGCAAAACAACGCTCAGACGTCTTTGCAGACTAAGCAGCAACAATTGCTTGAACCGATCTTGACAAAGGTTAACAACGCTATCCAGGAAGTTGGAAAAGAAAGCGGATTCCTTTACATCCTGAACATGGATGCAGGTGCTGGAACAACTCCGATCATCTTGTTTGCAGCTTCTGAAGACAACAATGCAACCAATCTTATCCTAAGAAAATTAGGTGTGGATCCCGACAAAATCGAAGCAGCAGCTCCTGCGGCAGCGAAGCCGGGAACAGCTGCACCAGTAGCAGCACCTGCAAAAACAGGCGCAGCAGCACCAGCTACAACACCTGCGGCTACGACACCAAAGAAAAAATAGTAGCAGCTTCTTTGAACTTAAAATACCGGAGGGTAGTCTTTAAAATGGCTTCCTCCGGTATTTGTATTTAGCAAGGCCGACGTTTTTACACTGCACTATTATTTGAAATGTCCAAAATCAATCTGATTAGCAGGGCTTCCGTTTTCAAATATCAATTTAAAAATTATTCAAAACGCTTTTCTATATAGTATTTGCTAGTTTTGCGTTAGACTCAAAGGGTTTCTCGACACATGGAATTAATTATATTTTGGAAGTTATGATTACAAAGCATATTCATAAAATACTGATACTTCTGACAGCCGTTTTCTTATTCTCAAAGGCGCAGGGGCAGGATAATATGAAGAGTTCTGCAACAGGCCCCTTGCAGATTGTTTTCCCGAATGAATCCGAATGGAATGTGCTGAGTGAAGGGAAGGAGATCAATTTTCATCTTCAGACCAAAGGTGGAAAAAGCGATTCTGTGCGATATAGTATTTCTACCGGTTATCTTAAAGAGATGAAGTTTGACTCGCTCGGGCATTTCATCTGGACTCCGGGTTACGACATTGCTGACCGGATCAATACTTCGAAATCCTTTCCTGTTGTGTTTGAAGCACAGAGCACATCGGGTGAAAGTGCTTCCCGAGAGGTGGTGTTTAAAGTCATGCACGTGAACCGGCCTCCGCAAGTTGACGAATTAAAGCCTTTCTACATTCAATACAGAACTCAGAACACCTACCAGATCGATATGAACTCTGTCCGTGATCCGGATGGTGATCCCGTTGTTTTTGTTCCCATTCTGGAAGAAATGCCTGAGGGAATGAAGCTTTCGGCAGCAGGTGAAATCGTCTGGGAGCCTTCTACCAAGCAGTTCAATATTTTGAAGGAATCGCCTAAGTATGTTGAGTTCTATGTAGAAGATCAGCCGTCCAAAGAGCGCACAAAAGGCAGGTTGCGATTGAACATTACACAGATGGACCTGGCACCGGACTTTACGATTGTGCCACAGGTTTCCACGATCAGGAGCGCGGAAAACAACCGCATTAATCTGCGTTTCGCATTGTCCGATCCAAACGGAGAAGACGACATTTCCACATTCGCATTCATTTCTGAAAATAAGAATGTTCCCAAGGAAGCTTTGGTAAAAAACGCGCCTACCAGTTACGAGTTCATATGGGAGCCGGGTTATGATTTTGTAAAAGATCCGTTTGATACTCTTTCCTTTAACATCATTTTTTACGTGATGGACAAGGCGCAGAACAAAAAGGAGAAGACGATCCGCTTTGTGATCAAAAACACTGTGGATGAAAGTCTTCGTGACGCGTATGTGTACGGCTTATACAAGGGCGCACTCGTGAATGCATGGGGGCTTCTGGAGCAAATGCAGGAGAAGGAAATTTACCTGAAAAAAGCGTATTCCAAAGCGAAACGCGGGAAGAGGAGCAGATCATTGCTAAATGCTTCGCTAGGAGCAACGACCGGGCTGGCGCCACAGTTTACAGACGATAAGGGAAAAGCCCGTGGTTACATTACAACCATTGGCGGGACGACGGTTGCGACGGTTGGAACATTGGAGGCAACTGAGGTGATCGGTAAGTCCACGAACGGACTTTTAGATCGTTTTAATTACGTATTGCAAAAGAAAAATGAGCTGCAAAATAAGGGAGATGTTTTTGCCCGTGAATATGCTCAGAAATCTGCGCGGAGGACACCTGATTTTATCCGTAAACTCGACGAATTCAAAGCGCTTATGAACCTGAGTGGTTTGGTAGCATTGGAACTGGATGCGAATTGGGAAAGCAAGAAGGAAGCCACAGATGCTGCACTAAAAAAGTCCTTTAAGGATTTCGTGCCACTAACCAAAGAAGAGAATTAAAAATCAAGATCATATCAAAAAGAGAGCCTTAGCTCTCTTTTTTCGTTTCGTCATCTTCCAGTTTAACAGGAGTGGAAGGAATGTCTGTGTGCTCATCCGTTGCGCTTAATGTCGTTTCAACGGGCGTTTCATCCTCATCTTTATGATCTGAATGATCCGAGTGATTCGAGTGATCTGAATGATCCGAGTGAAAGCTTCCCTGGAATATTAAAATGCTGCATACGCCGATGAAAATGCATGAATCGGCAATGTTGAAAATCGGTGTAGAGTAATATTGTCCTCCCCAGACAGGAATCCATTCCGGAATAAACCCTTCCCAGAAATCAACAAAAATCATGTCAATAACCTGGCCATGAAACCAGGGAGTAGGAGAGCCGTAAGGCGCATTTTTAAGCAAAACGCCATAGAATGTGCTGTCAATTACATTACCCACAGCGCCGGCAAGTATCATCGACAGAGCCCAAAGCAATCCTTTTGAAGCGCCTGAACGGGCCAAATGGATCAAATACCAGCCAATGGCGCACATAGCCACAAGGCGGAATAATGTCAGGAAAAGCTTGCCATATTCGTGCCCCAGCTGCATGCCGAACGCCATCCCCGGATTAAGTACATAATGTAGTTTCAGCCAATTGCCGATCAACGGGATCTGGCCGGAAAATCCAGGTTCCATATATTTGTAAACCAGGAATTTAGAAAGCTGATCCAGCACGATAAGCAGCAAACTGAAAACTAAATATGGCGTTGGATTTCGGGATTGATTCATTCGTTTTTCAAACAATTGACAATTTCAAGAATGCGAAAGTAATAAGTTACTTATAAAGAACCGATTCCCCTTCTCTTCAATTCACTTTTAACCAGCAGATACTCCCTGCTGCTTTGGCCTGCAATAGACGTATTTTCCTCTGCACGGCGGATCAGATAAGGCAAAACAGCGTCAATCGGGCCATAAGGAACATACTTGGCAACATTGTACCCCGCCTTCGACAAATTAAAGGAAATGTTGTCGCTCATGCCCAGCAATTGTGCAAACCAGATCCGGTCATCATTCCGGCTGATGCCCTGCTTTTTCATTTTGGCAGCACAGTATTGCGAGCTGTATTCATTATGTGTGCCCAGGCAGATCGAAATGTGTTCGATGTGGTCTAAACTGAAATCGATGGCTGCGTTGTAGTCGCTGTCCGTTGCTTCCTTCGAGACATGGATAGGATTAAAATATTCGTTTTCTCTCGCCCTGAGCCGCTCTTTTTCCATATATGCACCCCTAACGAGCTTTCCGCCAAGGAAATAGCCTTTCTGCCGTGCGGCGAGATAAGCACTTTTCAATCCTTCCAGCGTATCATGCCTGTAAAGTTGGTATGTGTTGTAAACGATGGCTTTTTCGCGATTGAATTTTTGCATCATTCGGTAGGTCAGGTCGTCGATGATGCCCTGGATCCAGCTTTCTTCGGCATCCACAAAAATGCGGACGTTCTTATCATGTGCATGGCGGCATAATGTCTCCACACGCTCCTGAATGCGGGCATATGCGGCCTCTTCCTCGCTTGTAAGCTCCTCATTACGCTGGATTTTTTCCAGCAGATCCGCGGAAGCAACACCCGTAATCTTGAACACGGAAAAAGGGATCGTTTCCGAGGAAGCCGCCTTATCGATCGTTTTCAGTATTTCATTCGTTGTAGCATCAAAGCTTGCTTCGTCGTCCTCACCTTCCACCGAGTAATCCAGGATGGTGCCAATGCCCGACCGGCCGAGCAATGAAATGGTTGGGTCGCAGTCCCTAATCGTCTCACCGCCACAGAATTGTTCAAAAATGGTAAGACGGATAACATTTTTTATCGGTAAGTGAAGTTTTAGTGCAAGCTTTATAAAAAAAGTGCCTAAATTTACCACTCGAGCCTGATTCATGAGGCTGAATAACCAGTAAGTTTTCCGTAATTGAGCGTCTGATTTTGATGCAAATGCGACGGAAGTATCTTCAAAAAATACAGGTATTTCGTCTTTTGGAGAAGGATATGCCATTTTTTAATTATACGTTTTTCCTAAGTGAAAGTTTAGTGTTTTTGCTTAAAATCACTGGAAGAAAGTAGTACGCATTAAGAAGTTGATTGACTTTTGTTATATCAAATGTACGTCAATCCCAGAAATACGCATAACACCGGATCAAAATATTACAATTATCATTTTTTATTAAGGACAAGTTTTTGAATATGAATGCTTCTTTAGATATCCTTCCGTTAAGCAGTTGGATCAATACCGAAGGTAAGCCTTTGGTAATCGCCGGACCTTGCAGCGCAGAGACCGAGGAACAAATGTTAGAAACCGCAATCCAGATCAAAGAGGAAGGATTTGCGCACGTAATCCGTGCGGGAATTTGGAAACCGAGGACTCGTCCAGGAAGTTTTGAAGGCATGGGAGAAGCTGCTTTACCCTGGTTACAGGAAGTAAAGAAACAAACCGGAATGCCTGTTGCTGTTGAAGTTGCAAATCCTCAGCACATTGAATTAGCATTGAAATATGGTGTGGATATACTCTGGATCGGTGCGCGTACAACCGTGAACCCATTCAATGTTCAGGAACTTGCGGATGCATTGAAGGGCATTGACGTTCCTGTTTTGGTGAAAAACCCTGTAAACCCTGACCTGCAATTGTGGATCGGTGCTTTGGAGCGTTTGAACCAGGCTGGCGTAAGGAAATTGGGTGCAATCCACCGTGGTTTCTCGAACGCTCAGGAAACGAAGTTCCGTAACTCCCCAATGTGGAACATTGCGATCGAATTGAAAACACTTTTCCCTGAATTGCCTGTTATCGGTGATCCAAGCCACATGGCAGGAAAACGTGCTTACTTGTATGAATTGGCACAACGTGCACTCGATTTGAACTATGAAGGTTTGATCATCGAGTCACATCGTGAGCCGGACAAAGCTTGGTCTGATGCTGCTCAGCAGTTGACGCCAGCCGCCCTTGGTCAAATGTTGCATGACCTCCACGTTCGTAAAGAGTCTTACGGCAGCGATTACCAATCTCAATTAGAGATCATTCGTGGCAAAATTGACAACCTGGATCGCGAAATGCTTGAAACATTGGCAAACCGCATGGCTTTGGTTGAGAAATTGGCCGAGTACAAACGCGATAACAACGTTGCCGCTTACCAGGTTGACCGTTTCCGTGAAGTTTTGGAAACACGCGCAGGATGGGGTAAAAGCATGAATTTGTATCCAAACCTTGTTGACGAGCTTTTCAAACTTGTTCACATGGAATCAATCCGCAAGCAAACCGAGGTGATGAACCAGGTGAATGTTTAGGATTTAAGATAGCATACCAAAAACGGCCGTTTCGAAAGAAGTGGCCGTTTTTGGTTTTATAATGTTTGATCAAATTCCCTTTTCCTTCAAAACCTTCCTAATCTCCCGTCCCCAGATCTCATAAGCCTTCTCGTTCAAATGCGTTTTATCAACAGCATACTCAACTTTCAGCCCCGTTGAATCTGAAATAAACTGATTGAGGTCAATGTAAGCAACTTGATTTTCCTGGCAATATTTAATCAGGAAGTCGTTTAATGTATCTACTTCCTTTTTGCTAACGGGATCATTTTGCTCATAGACAGTCAGCGTGACGACGGGGATGATTTTGCTTTCTATTATTTTGTCAAGAATAGCCTGATAGTAGCCCTGCATTCGCTCCTGCGAAACGCCGACTGTAATGTCATTAATGCCGCCTTTTACAAAACATATCTTCGGATGCAGGTTAATAACATGTGTGGGAAGCAATTGCAGGAAGTGATAAGTGCTCATGCCGGGCAGTCCGTTGTTCAGGACATCCGTCCGGTCCAGTAATGCGGTCCATTTTCCCTGTGCTGTGATCGAATTTCCATACATGACAATGGTCGGATTTCCTTTCATGGCAACAAATCTTTGCATAATCTTATCACGATAAATGTATGAGAAAACGCAAATTGACACGATCAGAAATGCATTCAGCGCCAGAGAAGCAATAAGCCATTTCCTGGTTTTCATACTTGTTCACCCAAATTAAAGCAGCGGCGGCACCGTGCTTCATAAAGATCGGTTTCGCCTAATAAAACGCGTTCGTTAGACGGGGAAAGCCGGTAGGAATGAGAGGCAACTTCCCCGCAGACCATGCAAATGGCGTGCACTTTCGTGACATACTCGGCAATGGCCATCAGTTGCGGCATGCAGCCAAAGGGTTTTCCCATATAATCCATATCCAGCCCCGCCACGATCACCCGCTTGCCCGAATCCGCAAGCAAGGTGCATACTTCCACAATTTTCTCATCAAAAAACTGCGCTTCATCCAGGCCGACCACCTCACAGTTTTCGGCCCGGTCCAGGATTTCAAGGGATGTCTGGACAGGAATAGAGCGGATCGAATTGTCATTATGAGAAACAATGTTCTCCTCGTGATAGCGTTTATCCAACGCAGGCTTGAAAATTTGTATCCGTTGCCGGGCTATTTTGGCGCGGTTCAGTCTGCGGATCAATTCCTCCGTTTTTCCGGAAAACATTGATCCACAGATCACTTCGATCCAGCCGGTTCTCGGACTCTCGTTTTCTTTCCTATGCGATGGTTCTATGAACATGTTTGACGGGATACGGGGCTGCCGAACAGGCAAATTTCTTTATCTTTACAAATCAAGCACATTTTTTTTAAACACAGACGTTATCAAAAGCTCTTATTCGTTATGCCGGATAATTTGAATTTAATTGCACTCAACCAATACGCTGCCAGGTTCACCACAACGATCTTAAATGAGATGTACCGGGACCAGGATACGATCTCAGGAGCCGGATTACTGAAACTCACGCCCGTAAGACAAGTAAACCTTGGAATTTTGAACCGGTTATTTGACGCCTGGAGAAGTAACGCAGAACAGTTTCGGAGCCCCTATTTTGATTTTACCAATGAAGAGGTAAAAAAGGCACTGGAAGATTTTATGAACACGGCTTCGCAACATATAGCTGTGAAACGCGCCGACCTGGAACCCATATTATCGGACTCTGTGAAGGACGCGCTCAGGTTATTACTGGCTCCGGAAAGTTATTTCGAGGATAAAATCAGGGAAAAGCAGGATGCGGAATTTACGCATGAAAAGGCAGAGCATCTTGTTAAATATACCCACATTCACCGTGGACTGGCAGAAGCGATGTTAGCCCGCCTGACAGACAGTGGCTCAAATTCGGTTTATCAGACGCAAGCCGTTAGCTGGTTATACGAATTAAAAGGCAATCCGGACCTTATCGACGATTTGGATCCTTATTTGCTGCAATTCTCAGATGTTTTCCCGCTCAATCTGTCAGATCTTCGCATTTCTGAAAGTGGTAGAAATACATCAACGAGCGGCAGAAATGAATCCAGATCATTCTTCGATTCAGCATTCAATGAGCTGGACGCAACTGCTAAGCCTGCGCCACCACGCGCAGAACCTGCTTCGGCAGTGATCGGTGAAATTATTGCTAAAACAAATTCTACCGAAAAAGACAGCCTTAACAGCCGCTACAAAGTGGAACTGCCAAAACATGACGACGACAAGTCATACGGAAGCGTTCCGGTGAAAGTGGAGAGCATTGCGGGTTCTATTCCCTTGGGACAGCGCTTCATGTTTGTTAATCAGCTTTTTGACAAAAACAGTGAGCATTTCGACAAAGCCATTTATGAATTGGATATGGTGAAAAGTTTTGAAGAAGCGCAAAACCTGATCTGGCATCGTTATGCGTCCAAATATGCCTGGGATGTGAATGGAGAGGCGGTTACAGCGCTGTTAGCGATTGTAAAACGTAAATTTTCAGGTCAATAGACATTTATACCAATTGAAGGAACTGCTCACGAGCGTTTTGCAAAGCCTGCAAATCCAGATTGAGCAGTTCTTTTTTTTCTTTTGCAAATTCTACCAGATTTTCGGTCGGCATATTTCCTACGAGTTCGTCCTGCGCCATGGGACAACCGCCGTAACCCAGCATTGCGCCATCAAAACGCCGGCATCCTGCTTCATATGCTGCTGCAACTTTCTCTCGCCATTGACCAAGTGTTGTATGAAAATGTGCCCCAAATTCCAGATCAGGCCGGAGCGCCAGCATTTGTGCAAATACATTCCTAATGTCGCTTTCCTGCGCTACGCCCACAGTATCGGCCAGTGAAAATGTACGGATGCCAGATTGAGCCAGCTTTTCAATGTTCTCAAACACGATTTCAGCATTCCAGGCGTCTCCATAGGGATTTCCAAAACCCATTGAAATATAAATAACAAGCGCCTTGCCATTGTCCTCCGCCAAAGCTGCAATGCGCTTCACTCTTTCCAGCGATTCTGCAATCCTGGAATTGGCATTACGGATCTGAAAAGTTTCGGAAATGGAAAAAGGAAAACCAATGTCGGTGATCTGAGGAAACTGGCATGCCTCGATGGCGCCGCGCTCGTTAGCAACAATGGCAAGCAGCTTGGTAGTGGAGCCAGCTGTGTTCAGCTGGCTTATTAATTCCGCAGTATCGCTCACCTGAGGCATGGCTTTGGGAGAAACGAAACTCCCAAAGTCAATGGTATCAAACCCAACGCGAAGCAGCTGGTTAATGTAATGCGCCTTTTTCTCAGTAGGAATAAAGCGATGAACTCCCTGCCAGGCATCCCGCGGACATTCGATGATTTTCAAGATTCAATGAGTGAATGAGTGAATGAGTGAATGAGTGAATGAGTGAATGAGTGAATACTCGTTTTTTAAAACATTCAGTCATTCACTCATTCAATCATTCAAAATTATTTCAATATCGGTGCCAAATCTTTCTCATTCTCCGCGAGCCACGCTGCGATGTCCTCGACGATCTGGCGGATGCCGATTTCAGGTTTCCAGCCTGTAAGTGCTGTTACTTTCGTGTTATCCGTCACGTAAAGCCGGATGTCCGCGGTGCGGTTTTCGGGTACTACTTTAATAGGGATCGTTTTGCCGGTAACTTCCTGGCAAACTTTCGTTAATTCCTGCAAGGATGCACTGCTTTCCAGTCCGCCGCCTGCATTCAGGATCTCTCCGTTAACTTTATCAAGGTTGTGCAACTGCCAGTCGATCAGGCGGTAAAGGTCTGCTACGTGCAACATGTCACGGATTTGCTTACCAGTTCCACCGTAGCCAAAGTAGCCCAGTTGCTGTTCAAAATAATGTTTTGCAATCCAAAGCACCATCACGCCCTGATCCACTTTGCCCATCTGCCAGGGGCCTGTGATCACGCCGCAGCGGTTAATGACCGTTTTGAGATTATAAAACTCGTTGTATTCCTGGATGATTAGCTCAGAAGCCAGTTTGGTCGTACCGTATAAAGAGCGCGCACCATTCAATGGGAAATCTTCCGCAATCCCTTTGGACGAAACACCGGCAACAGGCTGGTCGTCCGACAATGCAAAACGCGTAGGCTCTTCAACGAAGTTTAATGTTTCAATGGTTTTGATCGGATAAACCCGGCTCGTGGAGAGGAAAATAAAGCCAGCTTTATGCTTCAATGCATAATTAAGGCAGTTAATGGTCCCAACCAGGTTGGTATTAATCAGATAATCAGGTGTGCCGTCCAGGCCAGCGAGAACCGAAGGTTCGGCAGAAGCTTCGATCACCACGTCAACCGCCGGGACCGAGTCAAAATCTTCTTTATTCCTGATATCGCCATGCACGAATTCAACGCCCTGCGCTTTCAGTCGGCTCAAATTGAGCTCGGAACCCCTGCGTTTAAGGTTATCCAGTGCATAAACCTGGTAATCAGGATAATTAACTTTCAGGGATATGGCTAATGCGGAACCTACGAAACCGGCTCCTCCGGTAATTAAAATTTTCATAAAGCGATTTTATGTGTAAGCAGAAAGTGTGGAAGTAAACTGTTTCCAAAGTTAGGAGATTCCATAAGAACGGATAAATTTGCCAGGAATATTTATATTTAAAACTTGTTATGTATAACATCGAAATCTAATTAATTTGAATAAATTTGGAATGTAGTATGTAACTTATGTTCACATCCTTTTCAGCATACTCCACTGCAACAATTCGTTAGCTCTACTTCGTACTAAGCATAACAAACCGGCCATACATGCGCATTTGTACCTTTACTATTTTTCTTCTTTCCTGTCTCGCATTCCAGTCTTTCGGGCAAAATGGTGGCGTAGCCGAGGCCAAAGAGACCGCATATCCGATCGCCATGTACAAGGAGGCGACCAGCCAGTCTCAGAACCTCTACAACGGCCGGCAATATTACGTTTACGACAACCGGTCGGAAGAACATCAGTTTTTTGAGTTCAGAAAATGGCACAACGGCGTCATCATGTACGACGGCCAGCGCTTTGACAGCATCCCTATGCTTTACGACATCTTTAAAGATGAGCTCATAATCAAACATTTCAACGGCGATCACATCCTTTTGCAATCCGAAAAGGTTGACTATTTCAAAGTAGACAACCACAATTTTGTGCGATATGAGGCCGGTAAGGACATTAATGAACAAATGCGCACCGGATTTTATGATGTCTTGTACGAAGGGAAATCGCGCACAATCGTCCGCCGGGTAAAACAGCGCCAGGAAAAGATCGTGGATAAAATGGTGATCGCATTATATCCCCAGAAAAACAACTTCTTCATCAGGAAAGGCGACCGTTACTATGGCGTCAGTTCCAAAAAGTCGGCGCTGAATCTGTTTCCTGAATACAAAAGGGAGTTGCGTAAAGTGCTTAAAGATCAAAGAATTAAGTTCAGGAAAAACAGGGAAACTGCCATCGTCACCATTGTCGACACTTACGACAAACTAGCCAAACAATGAAAATACTTTTACCCTTAATGATCTTATTCAGTGTCGGGTTGTTTTCCAGAGATGCTTACGCACAGTCGGCACCGGAAAAGAAAATCACCATGCGCCTGGATTCAGCGCGCTTCAATGACTTCGTAAAACAGGTCGAGAGCCAAACGGGCTACTATTTTTACTACGACGCCTCCAAATTCGACAGCCTTACGCTGGATCTCAACGTTAAAGATCTCGCCATCCGCGAAGTGCTCGACCAGGTTTTTAAAGGCTCGGAATTTGAATATTCCATTGATGCGCAAAAACGCATTTACATTACCCAGGGCCAGCGGATCATTACGCAACTCACGCCCGGACTTTTCGAGCCGGATCTGGCTGGTGACAACGGAACCATCGCTTATTCCGGTCCGGAAAACGATGCGAAAGAACGACTGCTCTCAACCGCTGAAAGCAAATTACACGAGATAGGCATCAAAAAACACCGCATAACCCCTGGAAACTCAACCATAACCGGCTATGTGCGGAATGCTGTAACCGGCGAGCCGGTCATCGGTGCGGCAGTATTTATCACATCACCTTCCATCGGTGTTACTACGGATGCGCTCGGCCTGTACGCGCTCACCATCCCGCGTGGAAAGCAGATTGTACACATTAAGAGCACCGGAATGCGGGAAACGCAGCGCCAGGTCATGCTGTATTCTGATGGAAAACTGGATGTCGAAATGCGTGAAAGTGTGATCGCGTTGAAGGAAGTTTCCGTGAAAGCGGGGATGGATAAGAATGTTGTGGGGACACAAATGGGAACGGTTAAGCTGACCATTAAAAACCTGAAACAAGTACCAACCGTGTTTGGGGAAACGGATCTGTTGCGTACAGTGCTGACATTGCCGGGTATCAAGTCGGTGGGTGAAAACAGCACAGGACTGAATGTTCGCGGTGGCTCAACGGATCAGAATCTGATCCAGTATAATGATGCCGTTATCTATAATCCGTCCCACCTTTTCGGGTTTTTCTCCGCATTTAACCCGGATGTATTAAAAGACGTGGAGCTTTACAAAAGCACGATCCCTGCCAAGTTCGGGGGAAGGCTGGCGTCGGTTCTGGATATCAGCAGCCGGGATGGGAATAAGAAAAAGTTTATGGCATCGGGTGGAATTGGCTTGGTAACAGGCCGGTTAACATTGGAAGGGCCATTGGTTAAAGACAAAACCTCCTTCTTACTCGGCGGCCGGTCCACTTATAGCAGCTGGCTGATCAAGAGGTTGGATAATGAGAATTATAATAAGAGCTCGGCTTCTTTTTATGATGTAAACCTCCATATAAGCCACGAAATCAATGAAAAGAACAGCTTATTTCTGACCGGATACATTAGCGACGACCGGTTTAGGCTGTATGGCGATACACTTTACACGTATCAGAACCAGCTGGGATCATTGAAATGGAAACATACATTTAATAACAGGTTATACAGTGTTTTCACGGCTGCTCACACAAAATACCAGTATGCAATGGGCGCTGCGGGTCTGCCGCTTAATTCTTTTGATCTCAAATTTGACATTAATCAATCCAATTTCAAGGCCGATCTGAGCTATGTCCTGCATCCTAAACATACATTGGATTTTGGACTGAGCACCATTTACTACAAGCTGCATCCTGGCTCATTCCAACCAAAAGGAACTGAATCACTGATCGTTCCGGATGTGCTGGAAGCCGAGCAGGGCACCGAAAGCGCCATTTACATTGAAGATAAATTTGAGGTTAACCCAAGGCTGTCGATCACTGCCGGGATCCGTTATTCATTTTACCAATATTTGGGGCCAAGAAATGTAAATACTTATGTGCCAGGCCTTCCGATTGAATATATTTATCAGAATGGTGTAAAGGAATATGGCTCGGGTAAGAAGATCAAGTCCTACGGCGGCCCGGAATATCGTGCTTCGGTGCGTTACAGCGTATTTGATAATCTTTCGTTGAAAGTGAGTTACAATACATTGCGCCAGTATATCCACTTGCTGACCAACACCATGACGGTTTCGCCGACGGACATCTGGAAGCTCAGCGATAATTATGTAAAGCCACAAATCGGCGATCAGATCTCGGTGGGGTTATATCGGAATTTCAGGGGGAATAAGATCGAGGTTTCACTCGAAGGTTATTATAAAAACATTCAAAACTTCCTGGATTACAAAGGCGGAGATTCGCTGATTATGAATCACAACATTGAAGCCGCCGTGCTGAATACTAAAGCCAAGGCATATGGGGTTGAATTTATGATCAAGAAAATGACCGGTAAGCTCAATGGCTGGCTGGGCTATACATACGCCCGGACATTGCTGCGGGCCATTGACCGCGATTCCCCGGATGCGCCTAATGATGGCAATTTCTATCCAAGTAACTATGATAAGCCGCACGATTTTACATTGATTTCCAATTACAGGTTCTCGCACCGTGTAAGCTTTTCATTCAATTTTACATACAGCACAGGAAGGCCGTACACGCCGCCGATCGGGAAATACCTGATCGATGGATCGCAACGCGTTTATTATGCAGACAGAAACCAGTTCCGGATCCCGGATTATTACCGTACAGACGTCTCGCTGAACCTGGAAGGCAATCACAGGATTAAAAAGCTGGCACACAGTTCGTGGACGCTGGCCGTATACAATGTACTGGGCCGCAAAAATCCAACCTCCGTTTATTTCCAGACCGTCGGCGGCAAAGTAAGCGGTTACCAGCTTTCTATTTTTGGACAACCTATCCCGACCATCACTTATAATTTCAGATTTTAACATGGTCACACGGAAATGGTTTTCTGTTAAAAAAATGCATTGGGGTTATCAGTCTGCGGTTTTTCTTGCATCGATCCTGGTTATATACGGCTGCATTGAGCCGTTTTCTCCGCCGGAAGTCACTAATACAGAGAGTTTTCTGGTTGTCGACGGATTTCTTAATGTGGGAAGTGACACCAGCAGGATCACATTACGGAACACGCAGAATACAAATGATGATACACGGCCTGTTGTGGAAGGCGGCGCGCGGATTTCAGTGGATGCGGAAAGTGGTGAAAAATATGAATTTGAAGAAAAAGGGCAAGGTGTTTATCTTTTGCCGCCGGTAAATTTTAACATGACCACCAAATATCGCCTGCACATTCGCCGGTCGAACGGCAGAGAATATTTATCCGATTATGTGGTTGTGACGCAAACACCTCCTATTGACAGTTTGACCTACAAGCTGGATTTGAGAAGAAATGCAATGATCATTTATGTAAACACACACGATCCTGCAAACAACACGCGGTTTTACCGGTGGAAATTTGAAGAAACTTTTGAGTACAAGAGTGCTTATTTTTCAGGTTTAGTGCGTGATACGGAGGCAGGCGAAATTATTCCGCGGCGGGACGATATCAGTACATGCTGGAACACACTGGAATCCAGGGACATTAAATTGGGTTCAACAATAAAGTTGAATCAGGATATAATCAAAGATCTGCCGATCAATATCATTGATATCTCTACAAATAAGCTCTTTATTAAGTACAGCATTCTGGTCAGGCAGTATGCATTGTCACGGGAGGCATTTGAATATTGGACAGATCTTTCAAAGACAACGCAGGGAACCGGAAGTCTTTTTGACCCACAACCTTCGCAGGTTACAGGCAACATTAAGAATACAGGAGATCCCAAGGAGCTGGTTTTTGGTTATTTCAGCGCGGTTACAGAACAGAAACAGCGCATTTTTATGACGCCCGCACTCGGTCGTTCGCCGATGTGCCTTGCGCCCGATACGCTCACGCCAGACGATGCTTACAAATCCTACGGTGTGCTGCTGAATTCATATATAGATGCAGGCGGAAGCACTTTTATTTTAAGTTCTTCCGAAGATTGTGCCGATTGCCGGGCACAAGGTGGAACAACCACAAGACCATCTTTCTGGAAATGATATTTTAATGATCATATAATTTTATGAAAAGGATTTTATTCTATTGCTGTATGCTGCTCTGTGCCGCTTTATCCGCAAAGGCGCAGGACGACGCTATGGTCAAGTCGATTCAGTATAGGTTTGGCTTATATGCCGAAAAGGCGTTGCAGGAAAAAATGTATGTCCATCTCGATCGCCCTTTGTATCTGATCGGGGAAACGATCTGGTTTAAGGCTTATAATTTAAATGCATCCTCGCATCAGTTTGTGGATGTGAGCAAAGTCGCATATCTGGAAGTACTTGATGCTGAAAACAATGCATTGATACAAACGAAATTCTCATTAGCCGAGGGCAAAGGAGATGGCTCTATCCTCATCCCGTCTACAATCGCGAGCGGAAAATATAAAGTGCGTTGCTATACTAACTGGATGAAGAATTACGGTCCTGAATATTTCTTTGAATCTTCCATCTCCATCGTGAATCCATTTGTGCGCTTCGATCCGGACAGGTTGGCAAAAGAAGCCGAAAAATATGACGTGCAGTTTTTTCCCGAAGGCGGATATTTAGTCCAGGGAATTGAAAGTAAAGTCGCATTCAGGGCCATTGGAAAAGAGGGCACTGGCATCAGCTTCATAGGCGACATTGTCAACAGCCAGAACGAAAGCATTACCAAGTTTCAGCCTGAAAAGAATGGGATTGGGTTTTTTACATTAAAACCCGAATCAGGCACCACTTACAATGCAGTCATAAAAGATGGTAAGGGACAGCAGTTCACTTTCCCGCTGCCCAAAGCGGAGGAAAGGGGATATGTTATGCAGCTGAAAGATTCTACCAATAAATTGCTGAAAGTCACTGTAACGGCAACGGTTGTAAGCGATGAGCCCGTGCCGGTTTATCTCATGAGCCACACTCGGCAGCTTAATGCATCTGCGGACAGGAAATATCTGAAAAATAACAAGGCAGTTTTTGTTCTGGACAAATCCAAACTCGGAGAAGGGATTTCGCACATTACGATCTTCAATGAAAAACTGAAACCACTTTGTGAAAGGTTGTATTTCAAAAGACCGGCGAAAGAGCTGGCCATTGAAGCAACGATTAAAAATGCCTTTGTAACAAGGGAAAAAGTGAATATGGACATTTCAGCGGCCGTCTCTTCCGCCAGAGCATCGGAACTGGCCAATGTCTCTGTCGCCGTTTATTTGGCAGATTCCATCGTTAGCCAGCCGCAATCGGACATTACCAGTCATTTGTGGCTTTCTTCGGACTTAAAAGGCAGTGTCGAATCTCCCGAATATTATTTTTCAAACAACAATGCCGATACGGACAGGCAGCTGGACAACTTAATGCTCACACACGGCTGGCGCCGGTTTAAGTGGGAAAATGTGTTCGTAGGCCAGGCCGTTCCGTTCGAATTCCTGCCGGAGTTTGATGGTCATTTGATCCAGGGCAGGGTTATCAACAAAATTGACAGCACTCCCGCCAAAGGCGTTGACACATATCTCGCAGCGCTCGACTTTCCGGCGCGGTTATATGTTGCCCAAAGTGATCAGAAAGGCAATGTTATGTATGAAGTCAGGAAATTCACAGGGCCAAAAGAAATTACTCTGCAGACCAACCTGAATATGGACTCCACTCATCGTATCGAGATAGCGAGTCCATTTTTCAAACAATTTGCAACCAGGCCGCTGGCGCCGTTCGTTTTTAGCAAAACCTGGGAAAATCAGCTGCTTACCCGGGCCATTAACATGCAGACGGCCAATGTGTTCCTGCCGCCGGTGGTGGTGGAACAAAAAGCAACATTAGCCGATTCTGTTGCGTTTTTCGGCGTGCCGGATGAAAAGTATTTCCTCGATGATTTCACCCGTTTCCCTACTATGGAGGAGGTTTTGAGGGAATATGTACGTGGTGTGCTTGTTAGAAAGAGACAAAAGGAATTCCATTTCCGAATGGTGGATAAGCTGCTTCCGAACACATTTTACACCACCGATCCGCTGGTGTTGCTGGACGGCATTCCGATCTTCGACACAGACAAGATCATGGAAATGGATCCTTTGAAGATCAAAAAAATAGAAGTTTTGAACTCCCGCTACTTCCTTGGGCCGATGACTTTTACCGGAATTGCCAGCTTTTCGACTTATCGCAATGATCTGGCGGGCTTTGAACTCGATCCCAAAGTGACAGTTATCCCTTACGAAGGCGTACAGGTGCAACGCGAATTTTATTCGCCCCGGTACGACAAAGGCAATGCCGACAGCCGCATTCCGGATTTCAGAAACCTTTTACATTGGGCACCGAACATTACCACGGACGCTTCCGGAAAGGCAAAGCTAGATTTCTACACTTCCGATCAGACTGGGCGTTATCAGGTTGTAATCCAGGGTATTACGCCTTCCGGAGTTTCAGGAAGCAAAACACTTTCTTTCAACGTTGGCAAAAGCAGCCTTTGATCAGATGTAAAATTCTGATGTATGCTTGATTTCTTTGAGTACAAATGTGCTGTTAAGCACGCCAATGTTGTCGATTTTGGATAGTTTGTATTTGACGAAGTCGTGGTAATCGTCCAGGCTGGCGACATTGATTTTTAACAAAAAGTCAACTTGTCCGGCCATATGATAACATTCCTGAACTTCCTGCAGATTCTGGATTTCCTGCTCGAATTTTTCGATAAAAGCCTCATTGTGGTAACGCATGGAAACCTGGCAGATCGTCGTTACCTGCCGGTTGATCAGCTTCTTGTCCAGGATCGCCACGTAATGTTTGATATATCCCAGGCTTTCCAATCTCCTTATCCTTTCATAGATCGGCGACACAGTCAGATTTAACATTGTAGCGATTTCTTTTGTCGTCTTTTTCGCGTCTTTTTGCAAGATGCGCAGGATCTTGGTATCAATTTTGTCCAACTGTTCCATGGTGCAAGAATATTTACTGTGAGCCGAAAGCTTAGTGAAGTTTAAAAGTAATATTTTCTTTGAATCTATGATAGTGCAGGAACATTTCCTGTCAATAGGGTCAAACATTGAGTTTATTATCCGAATTCGGGAAATTGCAAGTGATTAATGCTTTATCAAAACAGGCTTGTCATGAAATCAGAATGCATACTAGTGATCGGTGCGAACGGACAAATTGGTTCGGTGCTTGTAGAATATTTAAGAGAGATTTACGGAGTTGAAAAAGTAGTTGCCTCAGATATCAGGCTGCCCGAGCATGAAACCGGGCTTTTCGAAAAACTGGATGCAACAGATGGCAATGCCCTGGCTGCATTGGTAAAAAAATACAAGGTCACCCAGATCTATCACCTGGCTGCAATCCTGTCTGCGAAGGGTGAGCAGGAGCCATTGAAAACGTGGCATATCAACATGCAAACCTATTTTAATGTGCTGGAAGTGGCTCGGGAAAATAATGTTGCAAAGGTTTTTTACCCAAGTTCTATCGCGGTTTTTGGAGATAATGTGGATACAAAGGCAGAGCAATGGTCTTATCTGGATCCGGCGACGGTTTACGGAATTAGCAAAGCGGCCGGTGAAAACTGGTCGAATTATTATTTTCAAAGATATGGAATGGATATCCGGTCGCTGAGATATCCGGGCATCATCGGTTACCAGTCTATGCCGGGCGGCGGGACCACGGATTATGCCGTTGACATTTACCACAAGGCCGTTCAGGGAGAAGCGTTTGAATGTTTTCTGGAAGCTAAAACAACACTTCCGATGATCTACATTAGTGATGCAATGGACGCAACCGTGCGGCTAATGGAAGCACCTAAGGATAAAATCACGGTACGAACGAGTTACAATCTCGCTGGAATCAGTTTTTCCCCGGAAGAAGTAGCAGAAAGCATTGGCAAGATTATCCCGGATTTTAAAATTTCCTACAAGCCTGATTTCCGCCAGAAGATCGCCGAATCATGGCCTGCACAAATTGACGATTCGCAAGCCAGGAAAGACTGGGGCTGGCGTCCGGCTTATAATTTGGATAAAATGACGGAGGAAATGATTTTTGAATTGAAGAAAAAGTACCAATCCGTCAAAAGCTGAGAAGCGATTACATATCAACATTAAAAAATCAGATTTATGAACGCTAGCATTCAGGAAGAACTGCATCAGGAGCTGGAAGCCATTAAGGCAGCCGGTTTATACAAAAAAGAAAGAGTTATCACCACGCCCCAGGCCGCTAAGATAGCAACCGACGGAAAGGATGTGCTAAATTTTTGTGCAAACAATTACCTGGGACTTTCTTCTCATCCTGAGGTGATTAAGGCCGGTATAGAAGCCATTAACACACACGGATTTGGTATGTCATCGGTTCGTTTTATTTGCGGAACGCAGGACATTCATAAAGAGTTGGAGAGCAAAACCGCTGCTTTTTTAGGCATGGAAGACTGCATTCTCTACGCAGCAGCATTCGACGCCAACGGCGGCGTTTTTGAACCATTGCTAAACGAAAAAGACGCTATAATCTCCGACGAACTGAATCACGCTTCCTTAATTGACGGCATCAGGCTGTGTAAAGCGAAACGTTTTCGCTACAAGCACAATGATATGGCCGATTTGGAACAGCAACTTAAAGACGCAGCCGGAAGCCGCAGAATCCTGATCGTAACTGACGGCGTATTCTCCATGGACGGAACCATCGCGCAGCTCGACAAGATCTGCGACCTGGCCGAGGCAAACAATGCCATGGTCATGATCGACGAATGTCACGCATCGGGTTTTATGGGTAAAACGGGCCGCGGCTCGCACGAATTCCGCAATGTTATGGGCCGGATTGACATCATTACCGGCACATACGGAAAAGCGTTGGGCGGTGCGTCGGGTGGTTTTACAGCCGCTAAAAAGGAAATTGTTGAGATTCTGCGCCAGCGTTCAAGGCCTTATTTATTCTCCAATACACTTGCACCATCCATTGTTGGCGCATCCATCAAAGTGCTGGATCTGCTTTCTTCATCAACGGCACTGCGCGATAAGCTGGAAAAAAACACAGCCTATTTCCGCAAAGCCATGACAGAGGCCGGTTTCGATATCTTACCAGGGGAACATCCGATCGTACCAATCATGCTTTACGATGCGAAACTTGCGCAGGAATTCGCTTCGCAATTATTGGAAGAAGGCATTTACGTGATCGGCTTCTTCTATCCCGTCGTGCCGCAGGGAAAAGCCCGCATCCGCGTGCAGATTTCCGCCGGGCACGAGCAGGAACATCTGGAAAAGGCCGTGGCGGCGTTTACGAAGGTAGGGGAGGGGTTGGGGGTTATATAAAGATAACATCCCCTGTCACCCTGAGCGGACCGGGCCGCCGGGCGGCCCCGGGCCCCGCCGGGGGAGGGGGGGGTGGAAATTATTAGTTACCCGGCTCCGGCTCCAAAAGCTCCGTTTCCACATGCAGCGATTGCAATGTAGCATTGCCGTACTGCGTTACCATCGCTACATCCGCGGCGTCGCGGCCGTGGGCGATTTCGATTCTGTATCCATCTGTTTTTTCCTGCACCGCGTCGAATGTATACCATTGTCCACCGATGTACACGTCGAACCAGGCGTGCAAGTCCATTACTTTAAGCCTGTCGAGATAGCCAACGGTCATTCTGGCCGGGATGCATAGGTTACGGCACAAGGCGATGGCCAGGTGTGTGAAGTCGCGGCATACGCCAATGCGGTTTCGCGCCACATCCAATGCTGTCGTGCTGGAATCGGTTACGCCGTACTGATATTTCACATTCTGGTGAATCCAGGTCCGGATCGCTTCAACTTGCTCATAACCAGGTGCCAGGTTGCCGGCAATGTTCATCACAAGCATATTGATTTCGTGCAGGTCCGACTCGCAATAACGGCTTGGCAGGATGTAATGCATCACTTCGTCAGGCAAATCGCCAACCAGCATGAATGTTGGCGGCGGACTTGGAATGGACTTCGTTGCGCTCACCTGTGCCTGAACTTCTGTGGTAATGGTCACCCTGCCTACCGGCAGGATTGTACGCTGGCACGGATTGCCGTATATATCGGTGTATTCTGAAAAAGGAACGGACGGCTCAATGTTGAAACCTTCCTGAATGATAGACTGGCCTTCTTGTCTGCGGGGGCGTAACATGGTCGTTACGGTTGTGGGCGCATACACGTCATACGTGAATATGCTTCTTCCCTTCATTTTCATGTATGAGTCGATTTAATATATTTGGTAAATGTTATGACAACGAGTGAGTTAAAAATTACGTGCCATTATTTTCGTTTAAACATGCATTACGGTCTGAATTAAAACATTTTAATGGACGTTTATACGTCAGGAATGCTAATTTTAGGATTAATAACAGCACCGGGACGTTCCCGTCTGCAGTTTTTGTAGAATCTAAATTCTTTATCTATGTCAGTTACAAAATGGATCGTAGACCCGGTACATTCGGAAGTACAGTTTAAGATTAAACACCTCGTCATTTCCACCATTACAGGCTCCTTTAACAACTTCGAAGGCGGCGCAACTTCGGACCTGAATAACTTCGAAAACGCTGAAATTCACTTCTCGCTGGATGTGAGCAGTATCGACACGAAGGTTGATCTGCGCGATGCGCATTTAAGGTCGGCAGATTTTTTTGATGCAGAACAATTCCCGCATATCACTTTTCAGTCCAATTACTTTCATAAGGTGAAAGGCGATAATTACAAGCTCTCCGGGTTGCTTACATTAAAAGGCATTACAAAGCCTATCGAGCTGGATGCAGAATATGGCGGTGCCGAGCGTGATGCGGATGGGAAACTCAGGATTGGTTTTGAAGTGGAAGGCAGGATCAGCCGTCAGGAATTCGGCCTTAATTACATGCAACTGACCGATTCCGGAGGATTGGTCATCGGAGAAGATGTAAAGCTGATTGCCAACATTCAATTGGTTAAACAATCTTAAATCATACAATTTACCCGGTTAGTCCGGGACAATGCCCGACATCAGCCGTCACGGAATGTCGGGTTTTTTTATAATGAGGATAAAACAAATGTTTGCTCCTTTTGCATATTGGTAACCTAACCTCCCACATTCAATTAATGAGATTCCTTCGAATTTTCCTGCGCATCATCGGGGTGATCGTACTGCTCTTGATACTGACCATTGCTACGATGATCACGACAATGGACGATACGCCATATAAGGAAATGCCCTATTATGGTCAATGGAAAAAGCAGATTAGTAACGTTAAGAAAGATACAACGAGCGCTTCCGGGCAGCTGCGGGCGGGCTGGGCCAAAGTGAACATTACGCCGCCATCACCCACACCCACAGCAGGTTATGGCAAGCGCAAGGGCAAGTTGTACACGGCCGTTCACGACTCTGTTTATGTGCGTGCAATGGTCATAGACAATGGCGGGACGCAAGCCGCAATCATTGCCGCTGACCTGCTGATTGTGCCCCCTACGGTGATCAAGCTGTTACAAGCAAGGCTTACTGAAAAGGAAATTCCGTTCAATCAGGTCTTTTTCGGGGCAACGCATAGCCATAATAGTGTAGGTGGTTGGGGAACGGGGATCTCTTCTTTGTTTTTTTCAGGAAAATACAATCCAGCCACGGTAGAACGTCTTGCAGATGCTATTTTTCAAGCCATCGTACAAGCCAAAGCAAAGCTGGAACCTGTCTCACTGACTTACATGGAATCGATTGACAAAGTGGATATCCGGAACAGGCTGGTAGGAGAGGAAGGAGAGGTCGATCCTGAGATCCGTTCTGCGGCATTCGTTACAAACAGTGGGAAAAAGGCGATTTTAAGCTCCTATGCGGCACATTCAACGATTTTGAATTCGGGCAATATTGTTTTGTCAAGGGATTATCCCGGCATTCTGGTGGATTCGCTTGAAAAAGGTCGATACGATTTTGCTATGTACATGGCTGGCGCTGTGGGCAGCATGGGGCCTATCGAGAAGGGTTCCGACGATTTTGATGAGTTGAAAAATCAGGCATATGGTGTCCAAAAAGCATTGTTATCTGATTCAGCGATAAAGGAAAAGTCTAGCGGCGCTATGTTGCAGGCCATCACATTGCCTTTGCCCTTGCGCGACCCGTCGCCCAGGCTCACAATGCGCATTAACCTTCGTTCTTGGGTGTTTAAGAAGGCTTTCGGAGATTATCCGGTGTTTGTAAAAGCGTTACGGATCGGGAACATTCTCATGGTGGGGATGCCGTGTGATTTTTCGGGGGAGCTCGTTGCGGGACTGGATGCTTATGCCAAGACAAAAGGTCTCAATTTGATGGTTACCAGCTTCAACGGTGGTTATATCGGCTACATTACGCATGATAAGCATTTTGATAAAGACCTTTACGAAACCAAAACCATGAGTTGGTATGGCCCTTATAATGGTGCTTATTTGCAAGAGGTGATCAAAGACATTATTGATAAGTTATCCTAAACCAAATCGAATATGAAAACATTGCTGCTTTGTTTACTAGCGCTTTTTAGCATTCAATCTATGGCACAAGCACCTTTGAAAATCGCGGTTGCCGGTTTAAGTCACGGCCATGTCGGCTGGATTTTCAACCGTTCAGACAAGAAGGATATTGAGATTGTGGGTATTTACGAAACAAACCCGGACCTTGTTAACTTGTTCATGACCAAATACAAGCTGGATAAAAAGCTCTTTTTTACAGACTTGAATAAAATGCTGGAAGAGGCCAAGCCGGAAGCGGTTTCGGCATTTGGGGCAATAAATGAACACATTGCCATCGTACGCGCCTGTGCGCCCAAAAAAATCCACGTAATGGTGGAAAAGCCACTGGCAACTACATTTGCAGATGCAAAGGAAATTCAGAAACTGGCGGATCAGAATGGCATCCAGGTGCTGACCAATTATGAAACATCCTGGTATGCGAGCAATCAGCATGTCCGGGATTTGGTGGAACAAGGGAAACTGGGCGAGATCAGGAAAGTAATGGTGAATGATGGTCACCAGGGACCGAAAGAGATTGGTGTGAGCAAAGAATTTCTGGCCATTCTCACCGATCCTGTGAAAAACGGCGCAGGAGCATTGGTGGATTTTGGCTGCTATGGAGCCAACTTGATGACTTGGCTGTTGAAGGGTGAACGCCCGCTGTCCGTTACTGCGGTTACGCACCAGAACAAGCCGGACATTTACAAAGAAGTGGATGATGAGGCCACCATCATTTTGCAATATCCTAAGGCACAATGTGTCATTCAGGGTTCGTGGAACTGGTCTTTCGCGCGGAAGGACATGGAAGTGTTTGGAAACAAGGGTTATGCAGTTGCTGTGAGTCCCACAACCGTGCGGCAGCGCCTTGCAGAAAAGACGCCGGAAGAAACGATCAAGCTCGATCCGCGCCCTGCTCCGTTCACCGATCCGTTCTCTGTGTTGGCTGATGTGGTCCAGGGCAGATTGAAGCTTGAAAAGAATGATCTCTATGGATTGCCGGTCAATGTTACGGTCGTTGAAATATTAGAAACGGCAAAAGAGTCCGCCAAATCAGGAAAAACCGTTTATTTGAAGAAATAACCTAACATTAAGCATTTGGAACCTCGCTCAGTTCGATTTTCACAGACCACATTAACGGAACTCATGATTCCGTCCTACGCTAATTTCGGCGGAAAAATACATGGAGGCATCCTATTATCGTTGATTGACAAGGTCGCTTATGCGTGTGCAGCGCGACATGCAGGCACTTACTGCGTGACGGTTTCAGTTGATGGCGTGGATTTTTTAGAGCCGGTGGAAGTTGGGGATCTGGTTTCGCTGCACGCGTCCGTCAATTATGTTGGCAGGACGTCGCTGGTGATTGGGATCCGGGTGATTGCGGAAAATGTTAAAAACGGAACACAAAGGCATACAAATACTTCCTATGTGACAATGGTGGCGAAGGGAGACGATGATAAACCTACAGTTGTGCCTGAGTTACTGCTTGAAACGGAGGATGATGCCCGCAGGTTTCTGGAAGCAATCAAACGTCGTGAATTAAAAGAGAATTATAAGGATGCATTTGATAATGCAAAAACAAGAATGGATGTGCAGGATAATTTGCACAAGCTATCGAATCAGCGCTGTGTAATTGGTTGGGAAACAGATAAATAAAGATGATTATGCTTGTATGGATTGTGAGTTGCCTGCTAGGCTGGTTTGTGGAACCGGCAATGACATTGAACATTGAGTTTACCAATATAAAAAAAGGCCAGGGTAAACTTTGGATAGCCATTTACAAGCCGGAGGAGAAGTTTGCCAGTAAGGAAAAGCCTAAAATTTACAGGATCGTTGACGTAAAAGGTGCTGCACCTCAGCTTGTCGCATTTGACCTCGCTCCTGGCCGCTATGCGTTGGCTGTTTACCACGACCTGAACAGCAATGGTGTGCTGGATAAAAACTTTGTCGGGATTCCCAAAGAACCATACGGTTTCAGCAAGAACTTCCGACCAAAGTTTTCTGCCCCGAAATTTGAAGATTGTGAATTCGTTTTCAAAGATCCGGGACAGAAAATTAATGTGAAGCTTACAGACTAGAAGCCAAAAAACCCGCCGCTTTTCTTGCGGGTACTTGTTGTTTTTTTACCAAATAACATTCCGAAAACGCCCCTGACCACTTCCCGGCCAATTTGTTTGGCCAATGGTGAGTTAAGTGCTTCGGAGAGCATTCCTTTTTCTTCCTTTCCTTTTTTTACTTCGGCAACTTCTTCCTGGGCTTTTGCTTCCACCTGTGCATGCGCTTCCATCCGCTTGGTAAGCATTTCATAAGCACTTTCAGGATCGATAGGATCTTTGTATTTCAGGTAAACGTCTGATTGTCGGACGTGATTATCGTAATCTGCCTGCACCATTGGCCCCATGACCGAGTTAGGCGGAAGTAAATGCGTTGCCGCCACTTCTGTCGGGATTCCTTTTTCATTCAAAACCGTAATCAATGCCTGGCCGATCCCTAATGTGGTCAGGATCTGGTCTATTGCATAAAAATCAGATTTCGGATATGTCTTAACCGTTTGTTTCAGCGCGTCGGCATCCTGCGGCGTAAATGCTCTCAAAACATGCTGCACACGGTTTCCTAATTGGGATAAAACCGACACCGGAACGTCCTGGGCCATTTGTGTACAGAAGAAAATTCCCACACCCTTCGATCGGATAAGCCGCACAACCTGCTCAATTTGATCTAAGAATGCTTTGGGGGCATCTTTGAACAGCAAATGTGCTTCGTCGAGGAAGAAAACCAGCTTCGGTTTATCGAGGTCTCCCGCCTCAGGCAATTTGGTATAAAGCTCGGCCAACAGACTGAGCATGAATGTTGAAAACAATGCAGGATTGTCCTGAACATCTGAAATGTTGAGCAAGCTGATCACGCCCTGGCCGTCGACGCGGCTGATAAGATCCGTAATATCAAAGGATTTTTCACCAAAAATTGTCCCTACGCCCTGTTGTTCCAATGCAACAATTTTCCGCAGAATAGTCCCCGCTGTGGAAGTTGAAATGCTCCCATAATCTGATTTAATTTCTGCCGCTCCCGGTCCTTCGGAAAGATAGTTCAGCATTTTTTTCAGGTCATTCAGATCCACCATAGGAAGATCTTTGTCATCGGCATATTTGAAAAGAATGGCCAAAACGCCTGATTGTGTGTCATTTAATTCAAATATTTTGGAAAGCAATATCGGCCCGAATTCCAGGATCGTTGCCCGCATCTGCGCGCCTTTCTGGCCGCTTAAAGAATAGAGTTCAACCGGATAACCTTTCGGTTCGAACACCGTTCCCAACGCTGCTGACCTTTCCTGCAATGCAGCATTGGTTTGTCCCGCCTGCGCAATGCCCGATAAATCGCCTTTTATATCCGACATAAAAACCGGCACACCGGCGGCAGAAAGCTGTTCCGCAAGCACTTGCAACGTCCGCGTTTTTCCCGATCCCGTTGCGCCAGCCACCAATCCATGCCGGTTCATCATGCGCAAAGGCAGATTAACCTGTGCTTCTCCAAGGATTTCGCCGTCCAGGATGGCGGAACCCAAATGGATCACAGGTTTGTCGGTTCGGTAGGATTTTTGGATAGCTGCAACAAATTGTTCTTTTTTTGACACGGGAATAAAGGTTATGTTTATGGATTGTTAATTTACAAAAATTAAATGTTTCAGGAAGTTTTCACACAATCGCCCCTTATTTTCTTGTTATAATAATCTTTCGAGAACTTATATTACTTTTCGTAGGTTATTGTATTTGCAAAATTTTATTAGGTATTTTGGTATGATTACTTAGCAATTATTCTGATTAAACATTTTAAAGACAACAATTTCAATTTATGCTTAGCCGAGTTGCCAATTCAATATACTGGATGAATCGTTACATAGAACGGGTTGAAAACTACGCTCGGTTTGTGGGAGTTAATTTTAATCTGGCATTGGACCTGCCGCCCGACGTGGATGAGCAATGGGAACCGCTTCTGATTGCAACTGCTGATCATTATTTGTTTTATAAATACTACGAAAAGCCTACAAAAGAGGACGTTATACATTTTATGACGTTTGATAAGAGAAATCCTAATTCCATTATCAGCTGCTTATACGAGGCGCGTGAAAATGCGCGTACGATAAGGGAAACGATTTCGAAGGAAATGTGGGAGAGTATCAATACTTTTTATCTCTCGATCCGCAGCACGAACCCGGACAATTTCCGGAATATGGACCATATGCAGTCTTATTTTACGGATATCCGTAAAAGCTGCCAGCTTTTTCACGGAGTTGTGGATTCGTCCATCACGCGCAATGAGGCATGGCATTTTGGTCGCCTGGGCAGGCACATAGAGCGCGCAGATAAATGCTCGCGTTTTCTTGATGTAAAGTATTTTACATTACTACAAGATTCAGGAACCTCGGGCTCTACGCTTGATTTGATGCTCTGGACGGCGGTTTTGAAATCGGTAAGCGCATATAATATGTACAGGCAGACGCACCGTGCGCTCACGCCGATGAACATTGTGGCTTTTCTTATTCTCGATAAGCTCTTCCCGAGATCCATTGCTTACTGCGTGCGGCAGGCCGAGCTTTCCTTGTACGCGATTGCCGGATCGATTCCCGAACGCGGCCACACCGATCCTGCTGAACGTGTATTAAGCAAAATCCGGACAGAACTGGAATTTACAGACGTGGAAGACGTTTTTAAAATGGGCCTTCATGAATATCTGGATAAATTTCAGACTAAGAACAACGAAGTAGACAACGCGATTTTCGACATGTATTTCGGACTGGAAAAAGGTCAGTCTCAAAGCCAGTCCCAGGGGAATTCACAGAGTCAGACGCAAAGCCAATCATCCGGGCAATTCAAAACCCAGTGGATGAATTGACCAAATCATCACAACTAACTGACCGGAAAGTTTATGAATTTAAAAGTCCGGCACGCTCTGGAATATCAGTATAATGCTCCGGTGGTCTTGGAAATGCACACCTTGTATTTGTATCCAAGATCTTATCCGCACCAGCGATTGCTGGAATATAACCTGTCCATTGATCCGCAACCATCTAAAATCGTTAAAAACGTAGATGTCGAAGGCAATGTTCAGCATTTGATTTACTTCTATAATCAACCTTACAGCAGGCTTTTTGTAGAAGCATCCATAACCGTGAGTTCGGAGCCTGTCAATGTTTTCGACTTTGTGTTTTATCCTTTCGAGACCAGCAAAATCCCTTTTTTATACGATAACCGGATTTACAAATACCTGATCCCCTATCTGGACAAAACGGATGCAACGCAGCAAGTGGAGCAGTTTGCCCGGAAAATCGCCGCGCATGTTAACTATGCAACCATTCCTTTCCTGGTGGAAATGAGCCAGTATATCAGCCAAAACTTTGTGTATCAGCAACGTGAATATGGCAATGCTTATCCTCCTGATGATACATTGCGGGACAGGAGCGGGTCATGCCGTGAATACGCCCGTTTGTTCATTGGCGCTTGCAGGAGCCTGGGAATTGCGGCAAGATTCGTGAGCGGATATTTATACGGAAACCCTCAGCAGGCACACGAATTGCATGCATGGGCGGAAGTCTTTCTGCCCGGCGCAGGATGGCGGGGATTTGACCCCACGGAAGGTAAAGCTGTGATAAACAATCATATCAGTATGGGAACATCCGCGGATTACGACCAGCTGGCGCCCGTGATGGGTTCATTTTTAGGCTATACAAGCTCCTGGCTTACGACCAATGTAGACATTGAGTTACTATAAGGCTAGCACCAACGCTAAGTCAAATGTTACTTTTGTTTCAAGAAAAATCGGACAGTAGAGAGGGAAATTTAGTATTTTTGCAACCAAACAAAAAGAGGAATTCTAGATCGTGACGTTAATTAAATCTATCTCAGGAATCAGAGGTATCGTGGGTGGAAAATCGGGTGAGGCGCTGACTCCGATTGATGTTGTTAAGTTTGCAGCGGCTTACGGGACATGGCTGAGGCGTACAAATCCACAAAATTTAAAGGTTATTATTGGCAGGGACGCACGCTTATCCGGTGAAATGGTGAGCCGCCTTGTTGCCGGGACATTGCAGGGAGTCGGGCTTCATGTAACTGATCTTGGCCTATCCACTACGCCTACTGTTGAGATTGCCGTTACGGCCGAAGGAGCAGCAGGAGGGATTATTTTAACAGCAAGCCACAACCCGATTCAATGGAATGCGCTGAAACTGCTGAACCACGACGGAGAATTTATTTCCGAAGAAGAAGGTGCAGAAGTTTTGCGGATTGCCGATGAGGAAGATTTTGTTTTTGTTGACGTTAAAAAATTGGGAAGCTACACTGCGGATGATACATATTTACAAAAGCATATAGATCAGGTTCTTGCACTTCCATTGGTGGATGTGGAAGCCATTACGAATGCAAATTTCAGGATCGTTGTTGATGCTGTCAATTCTACGGGCGGGATCGTTGTTCCGATGCTCCTGGAAGCGTTAGGTGTTTCTACAAAGAACATTAAGAAGTTAAATTGCGAGCCTACGGGCAATTTCGCACACAATCCGGAGCCACTTCCTGAACATTTGCGTGAAATCAGCAAGGAACTGAATGATGGTTCTTTCAATCTCGGCATTGTCGTGGATCCGGATGTGGATCGTCTGGCGCTGATGTGCGAAGACGGAACACCGTTTGGTGAAGAATATACATTGGTGGCCGTTGCAGATTATGTGCTTAAAAACACACCTGGTAACACGGTTTCCAACTTGTCGTCCACGGCCGCATTGCGTGATGTGACGATTAAGGCAGGAGGAAAATATTTCGCTTCGGCAGTAGGCGAGGTAAATGTTGTAAATATGATGAAAGCGAACCAGGCGATTATTGGTGGTGAAGGAAATGGCGGGGTGATCTATCCTGAAAGCCATTACGGACGTGATGCTTTGGTTGGAATTGCTTTATTTCTGACGCATTTGGCCAAGTTTGGCAAAACTGCTTCTGTGCTACGCCGCTCATACCCAAGTTATTATATTTCAAAAAATAAGATCGAGCTGACGCCGGATATCAATGTGGACAACATTCTAAGCCGCATTCAAACGCGTTATTCCAAGCAGCCATTGAACACAATTGATGGTGTGCGCATTGAATTCGACAGGGAATGGGTGCATTTGCGCAAGTCGAATACTGAGCCGATTATTCGCATTTACTCAGAGTCGGAAACGCAAACGACTGCCATTAACCTTGCGAACAAGATCATTTCAGACATTAAGGAGATCATCTCTGAGCCAAAAAACAGGCAACAATGAAAGTTTATTTGGACAACGCTGCTACTACGCGCCTTGATCCGGAAGTGTTGGAGGTTATGTTGCCGCTTATGACCGAGCAATTCGGCAATCCTTCTTCCATACATTCCTTTGGGAGGGCAGTCAGGTCATCTATTGAAAAAGCCAGAAAAAGCATTGCAGGGATTTTAAATGCAGCTCCTGCGGAAATATTCTTTACATCAGGCGGCACGGAAGCAGATAACACAGCGATCCGTTCCAGTATTGAAACACTTGGATTAAAACACGCTATCACGTCCCGCATCGAGCATCATGCCGTTTTGCACACGCTCGAACATCTTCAAAAGTCGGGACAAATTCAGCTGAGTTTTGTTAACCTTAACGAAAAAGGAGAGGTTGATTTACAGCATCTGGAAACATTGCTGCAATCCAATTCCCGCTCACTGGTTTCGTTAATGCATGGCAACAACGAAATAGGTAATTTGCTCGATCTGGAAGCAGTAGGCGACATTTGCGAAAAATACAATGCTGTTTTTCACAGTGACACGGTTCAGACGATGGGTCATTATAAACATGATCTTCAAAAGTTGAAAACCCATTTCATCGTCGGTGCAGCCCATAAATTCAATGGTCCGAAAGGCGTTGGTTTCCTTTACATGCGTCCGGGAATTAAAATTGCTCCCTTCGTACACGGAGGCGCGCAGGAGCGTAACATGCGTGGCGGAACGGAAAACATTTACGGCATTGTGGGCTTAGCGAAAGCATTGGAAATCGCCTACCGCGACATGGATGCGCACCGCAGGCACATTGAAAGCCTGAAACTGCGCATGATAGGCAAATTGACGAACAGCATTGAAGGCATTACATTCAACGGCAATTCGGCGGATTTGGACAAAAGTCTTTACACTGTGCTGAATGTCAGCTTGCCGCCTTCTGATATTAGTGATATGCTACTTTTTAACCTGGATATTGCAGGCGTCGCAGTCTCAGGAGGAAGCGCTTGTGCCAGTGGAACGGAAATCGGCTCACACGTGCTGACGGAGCTGAAAATTGATGAGAACCGCGCTAATGTTCGTTTCTCTTTTGGAAAATATAATACGGAAGAGGAGATTGATTATGCCGTGCATACGCTGGCGGAATTATATAAAAAGGAAAGTGTAGTTTTATAAAGCAAAAAAGCGGTTATCAAACCGCTTTTTTTATGATGTCTTCCAAAGTTTCGATCCAGATGTCACTGTCATTCAAGCTCTCCACCAGCTGCCAGTGCTGACCGCCTTCTTTCTCAAAAATCTCTTTATATTCTTCACCAACTTCAATCGTCGTTTCCAGACAATCGGCAACGAATGCGGGCGAAAATGCAAGGACGCTTTTTACACCTTTTTTGGTCAATTCAGGAATTACTTCATCTGTATAAGGCTTTATCCAGGGATTTTTGCCCAATCTGGATTGAAAGCAAGTTGTATAAGTGCCTTCTTTCAAGCCTAAGCCTTTTACCAGCAAACGAGTCGTTTCAAAGCATTGCGCACGATAGCAATGTTGGTTTCTTGCATCCAAATGATCGCAGCAGGATCCGAATTGGCAGAAACTGCCTGTTACATCGCCTTTTGTGATTTGTCTTTCAGGCAATCCGTGGTAACTGAAAACAACATGGTCATAATGCTGCTGCGCCATGTATTTCTTGCCAAGATTCACAAAGCCCTCAATGAATTTAGGATGATCCAGGAAGCGGTTTATGAATTTAATCTCAGGCAAAACTTCCCAGTCCTGCACCACGCGCATCACTTCTTTGTATACAGAACCTGTTGAAGCTGAGGCATATTGAGGGAAAAACGGAACGACAATGATTTCAGAAAGTGTTTGCTTTCTTAATTCTTTCAAACCGTTTTCAATGCTCGGGCTTTGGTAACGCATCGCAAGTTCTACAACATAATCATCACCGAGCACGCGCTGCAATTTTTCCTTAACCGAAAAGCCGTAAATCTTCAAAGGAGATCCGTCCGGTCTCCAAAGCTGCTTGTAAACCTTGGCCGATTTTGGAGCCCTGAATGGTGCGATTATGAGGTTAATCAGCATCCAGCGGTTAACGTATGGAATGTCTATCACGCGCTCGTCCATCAGGAACTCACGCAGATATTTGCGCACATCCGGCACGGACGGGCTATCCGGCGTTCCCAGATTTACGATCAGGACGCCCGTTTTGCGGACCGATTTCATGTTTATTGAGCTGTCTGGCTGTGCCAATGTTTCCGTAGTCATTCTTTCAATCATTTCAAATATGTAGCAAAACCTCGCGTAACGCCGCCTGCGCAGACCATTCGCGGTTTGCCGCTTGTTCAATCACCAATGATCTTGGTCCATCCAAAACCTCATCCGCCACCTTCATATTCCGACGCAATGGTAGGCAATGCATGAATTTACCATTATCCGTCCGGGACATTTTTGCTTCCGTAATCATCCAGGAAGGATCGCTCGTCAAAACCTGTCCATAGTGCTGGTAGGACGACCAGTTTTTGCCATAAACGAAGTCCGCACCTTCCAAAGCCTTATCCTGATCATAAATCACCTGACCTTTTCCAACAAATTCCGGTGCAAGATCGTAGCCTTCGGGATGCGTGATCACAAGTTCCACGTCCATCGGGTTCATCCATTCGCAAAACGAATTGGCTACGGCCTGCGGCAATGCTTTGAAATGGGGTAACCACGTCAAAACGACCTTAGGGCGCTGTTTGATCTTAAATTCTTCAATGGTAATGCAGTCTGCAAGGGATTGTAACGGATGCCTTGTGGCCGATTCCAGGTTAATGATCGGAACGTCAGCGTATTTTTTAAATTGCTGAAAAACGATCTCGGCATAATCCTTCTCCCGGTCCTGCAATCCGGCAAACGAGCGGATTCCGATAATATCGCAATAACTGCCGATTACAGCCGCAGCTTCCTTCACGTGCTCGGCCTTATCACCGTTCATGATCACGCCATCCTCCATTTCCAAACCCCATCCATCCTGGCCAACATTCATCATAATCACATTAAGCCCAAGGTTTTGCGCAGCTTTCTGCGTGCTGATCCTCGTTCTCAAACTTGAATTGAAAAATAGCAGTCCGATGGTTTTGTTTTTCCCTAACTCAATGTCTGCAAATGGGTTACGCTTGGCGGCGATGCCATTTGAGATCAGCTGGTTCAGGTCGGTTACGTCGTTAATGGAAAGAAAGTGTTTCATTCAGTTCGGTAATTTCTGCGGCGTTTAGGTTATATTAAATGGCAACGGAAGTCTCTTTTTTTAATGCTTCCAGGAATTGATCGGCCTCTTCTTTGCCCAAGGCAAGCGAAGGCAGCAAACGAATGGTGTTGGCGCCCGCCACTCCTGTGAACATTTTATAGTCGAACAAAAGTTTGTTGCGAAGGTCCTTCACCGGGAAATCATACTCAATCCCGATCATTAACCCGCGTCCCCTCAGCTCTTTATATCCGCCAATTTCTTCGATTCCTTTCAAAAGATAATCGCCGATTTCCGCGGCGTTATCCAGCAAGTTTTCATCCTTCATGATATCCAGGACCGCGACGCCAGCTGCACAAGCCAGGTGATTCCCGCCAAAAGTGGTTCCCAGCATGCCATAACTCGCTTTGAACTTTGGAGAAATCAGGATTCCGCCAATTGGGAAGCCATTGCCCATGCCTTTGGCCATGGAGATTATATCCGGGTCAATGCCGCTGAACTGGTGCGAGAAGAACTTTCCAGTCCGTCCGTAACCACATTGAACGCTGTCCAAAATCAGCACAGCGCCGGTTTCGTCACATTTGCGTCTTAATGTTTGCAAGAATTCATCCGAGCTCACATTAATCCCGCCAACGCCTTGAATTCCTTCCACGATCACTGCGCAAACTTCATCCGTAATGCCGCTTTCCGCAGCCTGCACATCATTAAACGGCAGGAATGTTACATGTTCTTTATAGTTAACCGGCGCAACAATAGAAGGATTATCCGTCGCCGCGACCGCACCAGCCGTCCGGCCATGAAACGATTTTGTAAACGAAATAACCTTCTTGCGACCGTTATGGAAAGAAGCCAGCTTCAACGCATTCTCATTCGCCTCAGCGCCAGAGTTGCATAAAAACAGTTTATAATCCGGATAGCCCGAGAGTTCGCCCAGCTTCTCAGCCAATTCCTCCTGCAAGGAAATCTTCACCGAATTCGAATAAAAACTAATCGCATTCAGCTGCTTCGTGAGCATATCCACATAATAAGGATGGCAATGCCCAACCGAGATCACCGCATGCCCGCCATAAAGGTCGAGATACTTGGTCCCATGCTGGTCCCACAAATAACTCCCCTCAGCCTTAACCGGCTCTATATCGTAGATGGGGTAAACGTCGAATAAGTGTGACATGTTAAATATCGTTTATCAGGCAAGTTCAAGATTTTCAATCCGTTGAAAATGTCCCTGGTTTAATGTTTTGATTGGTAATTGAAATGTTAGCGCTGTTGCCGCTATGAAAATATCCCGGAATTCGATCAGCGAGTTCCGCCTTCGCAGGTTATGATAAATCTCAGCAGCCTTCAACGAAACCTCCTCATTAAAAGGCAAAATAGGCAACCCATTCAACAGCATTTCGACATCCGTTTTTTTCTGATTGTCTGTGGCGCCCATCATTAGCTCATAGACTGTCACAGCCGATACAAAGATCGAAATGTCATTTGGTAGAGACGCCAATATTGTTCTGGACTTGTCTGGTTTCCGCAAATGCTCGATGAATATGCCTGTATCGATTACCATTGTGGGGCTTTCCAATTGTCCATGCCTTTTATATTTTCTTCCAATGCTGTAATGTCACCTTCGCTCCAAGTTGACACATTCAGAATTTTTTCTTTCCAAATCGTAAGATTACCATCAGACTTCTTTGCTTTTTGTTGCAGCAAAAGTCCATCCGCATATGCCAGCAGCTGTTTCTGCTGAGACTCGCTAAGTTGATTGAATGTTTGCATCAAATCGTTCATGGCAATGGAGTTTACGATTTACAAAAGATAATGTTAAAACGCCGGCGCTTTCAACCTCAACCCCGCATCCTCCGGCAAATCAAAGAGCAGATTCATATTCTGCACCGCTTGTCCCGAAGCGCCTTTTGTGAGATTATCGATAATGCTGCTTATGAGTAACTGTCCGTCATGCACTTCCAGATTGATGAAGCATTTGTTGGTGTTTACAACTTGTTTCAAATCAATCGGAGCGTCGCTTACGTGCGTGAACGGGTGTGAAGCGTAGAAGCTTTTGTAAATGCTTTTTGCTTCTTCCAATGTCCCTTCATAAGCTGTATAAACATTAGCCATAATGCCACGCGTATAATCGCCGCGATAAGGAACGAAGTTGATTGCTTTATCAAAACCATCCTGCAGCTTGCCTAAACTCATTTTGATCTCAGTCAAATGCTGATGCGTGAATGCTTTGTAAATGGAGATATTATTGCTCCTCCAAGAAAAATGCGTAGTCGCACTCAATGCCTGACCTGCGCCTGTGCTGCCCGTGACCGCGCTCACATGAATGTCGTCTTTAATCAATCCAGCCTCAGCCAACGGCAAAATTGCGAGTTGAATGCTTGTAGCAAAGCAACCGGGATTGGCCACTTTCGTTGCTGTCTTAATCTTTTCCCGTTGCAACTCTGGCAATCCGTAAACGAAGCCATTTGACTCATCACGGAAATCCGTGCTCAGGTCAATGATCTTAACAGATTCCGGAACATTATACTCATTCAGAAACTTCTGTGATTCGCCATGTCCTGAGCAAAGGAAAATCACATGAAGATCCGTTTGATTCAAAAGCGTCTGAATGTCATCACCAGAAAATGTAAGCTCCGTATCTCCAAGTAAATCCGTATGCGTTGCATAAACAGGCTTTCCAACCTGGCTTTTGCTATGCGCGAAAGCAATGTCCACATTCGGGTGATTCAGCAATATTCTGATCAGTTCTCCACCCGTGTAACCCGCCGCGCCTATTATTCCTATGTTAATGTTGTTCATTCCGTAACCCAATTTTCAATTTTCAAATTTTCTACCCGCTCGAATTCATTGACATTATTTGTCACCAAAATTAAGTCGTGACTCAGCGCGTGGGCAGCAATTAACAAATCATTTGCTCCGATAATTGTTCCTTTTGCTTCGAGGTCGGCCCTAACCAAAGCATATTTTTCAGCAGCCTGAGCATCAAAGTCAAGAATCGTAAATGGCGCTAAAAAATTTTCCAAGGCCATTTTATTCCGCTCTTTATACTGACTTTTTGCAACACCATACCAAAGTTCAGCCACTACAATCGAAGAGATGCTTATTTCATCCCAATGAACAGCCGACAATTTCTCAAAAACCTCGACAGGTTTTCTTTTAATGATGTAAGCAACAATGTTCGTGTCCAGCAGATATTTCATTCAAAAAGATTTTCATTCTTGTCAAGTGGCGGCTGATCCCGTTTTTGCATAAAGTCTCCGGAAAAATTAGAGATGTTTTGCCACCAGTTTTCCAGGTCTTCTGTTTTTGAATAAGGCTTCCTTTTGCGTTTTTCTAAAATGAATTCCATATAGTCATAAACCTCTTGAAGTAAATCCAAGGGTAATTCCTGCGCTTTTCGCTGAATTTGACTTTGCAACTCGATCTTAGTCATAACACAATGATTTGGTATGCACTATTTAGATTCCGGCTGACTCACTCACCTTCTGGTAGATCATCACCTGGTTGGAAGCCACTTTTGAAAATCCTCTTACGTCGTCGCCGGTCCAGGCGTTGTTCATTTCACCGTAGCTGCCGAATTTCGACGACATCAGGTCAAATGGTGATTCGATTCCTTCCACGTGGAAGCGGTAAGGTGCAAGGTGGACGTGCACTTTTCCGGTTACATGTGACTGTGTATCAGTAAGGAACGTTTCAATGTTACGCATCACCGGCTCTACGAACTGACCTTTGTGAAGCAAGCTGCCATACCAGTTAGAAAGTTGTTCTTTCCAATAAAGCTGCTGCTCGCTCAGCACGTGTTTTTCCAGAGTATGATGTGCCTTAATAATGATCAATGGAGCCGCAGCTTCAAAACCAACGCGACCTTTAATCCCGATAATCGTATCTCCCACGTGAATGTCACGTCCAATCCCGAAAGGCTGTGCGATGGCGGCTAATTTTTGAATGGCCTGAACCGGATTTTCAAAACTTTCGCCCGCGACGCCTTTCAATTCACCTTCCACAAATTCAAGCGTAATGGTCTCAGGCTCCGTTTTGGTAATTTGCGTAGGCCAAGCCGATTCCGGCAGATATTGATCAGAGGTTAATGTCTCTTTTCCACCAACCGAAGTGCCCCAAAGGCCTTTGTTAATGCTATATGCAGCCTTAGCCCATTCACGGCCAACGCCTTTATTTGTTAAATATTCAATTTCTGCCTCGCGTGAGAGTTTCAGGTCGCGGATAGGTGTAATGATCTCAGCCTCAGGAATGATAATGCGAAAAGCCATGTCAAAACGAACCTGATCATTTCCAGCTCCGGTGCTACCATGCGCAATCGCATTAGCCCCGATTTCCTTTGCATATTCAGCAACCGCAACAGCCTGAAAAACACGCTCAGCGCTTACAGAAAGCGGATATGTGTTGTTTTTAAGGATATTTCCGAAAATCAGATATTTAATGCAGTCATTGTAGTAGTCACTTGTTTTTGTGATCGTTGCATGCTGTTTCACGCCCAAAGCATACGCATTGGCCTCGATAGTTTTCAGTTCTTCATCCGAAAAACCGCCTGTATCAACCAAAACCGAATGGACTTCGTAACCTTTGTCTTCGGCTAAATATTTTACACAAAAAGAGGTGTCTAATCCACCGCTGAACGCTAATACTACTTTGGGTTGTGACATTATATTAAAATCTGATTCTGACTAAATGCTTAAATTGGAGTACAAAAGTAACAAAAAAATACCTCGCTTCGGGCCAAAAAACGGCTGCCGGGCGAGGTATTTAAGAGATATATAAATCTGTAAATAAAGGCTGTACTTTAATGTACGAGCAATGTGCCGGCGTTTTTCTTTTTAGCGCGTTCTTCCCTTCGCAACAAAATGCGTTGCTTAATGCGCATCCAGCGCTCGTACAAGCTCGATTCTTTCAGGAAATCCCAGGAATGTTTTTCTGGCTCCACGCCAACCGTAACTGCCACTTCCTCTTTCTTTTTATCCTCAGGATTATACATCATTCCTGTGCATAGGCAATGTTTTCTGCCGGTCCGGGTCAATACATCGTAATTAACACAGCTTGCACACCCTTTCCAGAAAGCGTCATCAGCAGGTAACTCACTGAAAGTCACAGGCTCGTAACCCAGGTCGGAATTGATTTTCATCACGGGCAAACTGGTTGTAATGCCAATGATCTTTGCATCAGGATATTTTTGGCGCGATAATTCAAAAGCTTTCTGCTTGATAGCCTTTGCCATTCCGCTGTTACGGAAATCAGGATGTACGATTAAGCCCGAATTCGCCACAAATTTGCCGTGTTCCCACGTTTCAATGTAACAAAAACCTACCCATTCGCCGGTGTCGGTAGTTGCGATAATCGCTTTCCCTTCCACCATTTTTTCCATTATATATACAGGAGAACGTTTGGCGATACCAGTACCACGCTTTTTGGCGCTCTCTTCCATCTCTGCGCAAATTGTATCCGCAAAGTGAAGATGATTTTCATTGGCAGTCTGCACTATAAACTTACTGCCCACTACTTCGGTATTTTTCATTGATGGCGATTCTGACAAAAATGTTCGAAACAATAATTATTACACCCAGAGAAAACGATGGGACGTTTTGAAAATTGGAAAAGTTGGTGGGTATAAAAGTTTTACCACGTAGGTAAAAAGAAATTATGCGGTCCGGGGGGACCTGAATCGAAAAGGCGTAGTATGAAGAACAGTATGTATGCCGTTGTCGTTCATTGACTTGCTAATGCGTCTAAGAGGCTGCAAATTTTGAAAAAAAAATTGTCACTCCAAAGAAACAGAAGATATATTTTTATGGTTCGATTTTGAATAAAAGTTTTTATTACTTACCCGCTTGCGTTTTGTACAAAACCGAGGCATACCCATTTTTAAAATATGACTTTCATGTCAGCAATCAGTACAGATGACCTTTTGAACGGATATATAAATGGGATTTTCCCAATGGCCGAAGCGGACGGGACCATTTATTGGTATTCGCCAAACCCCCGGGCCATTATTCCCATTGACACCTATAAACCTTCCAAATCCCTTCGGCCTGTTTTGAATAAAAAATACTTTGATATCAGGGTTAACTGGGATTTTGAAGGCGTGATGCGCGGCTGCTCAGCGCCACGGGCTACGGAGCCGGGAACGTGGATTTCTGAGGAGATCATTGCGTCCTACACCGCGCTGCACGAGCTCGGTTATGCGCACAGCGTGGAGACTTATCGCGAAAACAAGCTCGTAGGAGGACTTTACGGCGTTTCGATCAATGGCGTTTTCTTTGGTGAATCGATGTTTTCCTATGAAAGCAACGCTTCAAAAGTCGCATTCCATTATCTGATCCAAATTCTGCGGATGAACCGCTTTGCATTGCTCGATACGCAGTTTATCAATGACAATGTGCTGCGTTATGGTGCTATTGAAATTCCGCGTGAGCACTATCTGCACCAGCTGGAAAATGCTTTAAAGCTGAAAAGACGTTTCAACGGCAAAGTGCTGGAAGACATTCTTTGAATAATTTTCTACTTTTAGGCTCAGATTTCAGACTTGGGACCGCCCTTTGGCTTGCGTCCCGTTCAAGCCCTATTTTAAAGTGTCAAAACCAATACTCGTAATCAAATTCGGGACTGCCTCCATAACCCTTCCCTCGGGTGAACCTGACGTCAGGATCATTTCGGAAATAGCGCGGCAGGTCTCGGAGATCCATTCGCAATACAGGATTATCATTGTTTCTTCGGGCGCCGTGGGTGCGGGGAAGGCTTATATACAGGATTACAAAGGCACCATGACGCAGCGGAAAGCAGCCGCGTCTGTTGGAAATCCGCTTCTGGTGGGTTTGTACGCATCTTATTTTGCGCCAAATAAAATTTATATTGCCCAAAGTCTGTGCGAAAGGCAGCATTTTGCCAACCGCGCCAAGTTTTTGCAATTGAAAGAAACGTTCGAGGAGTTGTGGGAAAACAACATTATTCCGATCGTGAATGAGAACGACGTTGTGAGTGACCGTGAATTGAAATTTTCGGATAATGATGAGCTGGCAACATTGCTTGCGGTCGGTTTTGGCGCCGAATCGCTGATGTTTTGCACGTCGGTGGGCGGTTTGCTGGACGAGCACGGCAACATTCTCAGGAACGTATCCAATGTGAACGAGGTTTTCAAATTCGTAAGGACTGATAAATCATTCCTCGGTCTGGGTGGAATGGCCTCGAAGCTGACATTCGCGAAACTGGCCGCAAGAATGGCGATTAAGGTCGTTATTTTTGGAATGAAGCAGGAAAACGAACTGCTCGAAGCATTGAGAGGAAACGCGGGAACATTGATAAACCCCGGCAAAAGCACACTTTCTGCCCGAAACAGGTGGTTAGGAAGCGGCGGGCTCGTTTCCGGAACATTGCAGATCGACGAAGGCGCGTCAAAAGCATTACTAAAAAGAAAAAGCTTACTGGCCGTGGGCGTGATGGAAGTAACGGGCGAATTTGAGGCCGGTGAAATCATCGAAATTTACACAGCAGCCGGCGAAATGGTCGCTGTTGCGCGCGCCAGGGAAAATTCGGCCGCTATCCGGGCCAATTTGAAGACAATGAATTTTGAAGTGGCGCATGCCAACGACATCGTACTATTATAATGGAATCCATTTTACCTCTTTTAGAACAAACCCAAAAGGCAGCCGCCTCAGTCAGGAACCTGACGGGCCAGCAGCGGTCGGACCTTTTGTTGAACATTGCTGCTCAGGTGCAGGCCAATGTTGCCAACATTATCGCAGCCAATCAGAGAGACCTTGATGTGATGGACGACGCCGACCCGAAAAAGGACCGGCTGTTATTGAACGAACAAAGGATTCAGGCACTGGCGCAAAGTCTGCGTGATGTGGCGGCTTTACCGGATCCAAGCGGTGAAGTGCTGTTGGAGCGTACGATTGAGCAGGGTTTGTCGCTGCGTAAAATAGCAGTTCCGCTGGGTGTAGTGGGGGTTATTTACGAATCGCGGCCCAATGTTACGCTGGACGTGGCGTCGCTATGCCTGCGTTCGGGCAATGCGTGTGTGTTAAAAGGAGGCAAGGAAGCGCATTACTCGAACTTGTTTCTGGTGGGTTTGATCCACCGCGCATTAATAGAATTTGATATTGATCCTGCGGCGGTAATGTTACTTCCCACGGATAGAAAGTTTGTAACCGAGCTGCTTACTGCAACGCGATTTGTAGACATTATCATCCCAAGAGGATCGGAAAGTCTGATCAAGTTTGTGCGTGAGAACTCGCTCGTTCCGACTATTGAAACGGGCGCAGGCGTTTGTCATACATATATTGAAAAAACGGGTGATCTCGACAAAGCAGCTGCGATTGTGGTGAATGCAAAGGTGTCCCGGCCATCGGTTTGCAATTCTCTGGATACGATTTTAGTGGACAGGGAAGTGGCAGCTGAACTGTTACCGAAGCTGAAAGCTGATTTTATCAAGTGGAATGTTGAGATTTTTGCCGACGACACTTCTTATGCGATCTTTAAAGAAGATGGTTATCCAATGCTACAGCATGCGGAGGAAGAAGATTTTGGGAGGGAATTTTTGGATTACAAATGTTCGGTTAAGGTTGTAAATGGTTTAGATGAGGCTTTGGAGCATATCAGGGCACATTCTTCAAGACATTCTGAGGCAATCATTTCAAAGGACGAAGCCAAGATTGAGCGGTTTTTAAGAGAAGTGGATGCGGCTGCTGTTTATGCCAATGCTTCTACCCGTTTTACGGACGGCGCTGTTTTCGCATTAGGTGCAGAAATAGGCATATCTACACAAAAACTGCACGCACGCGGACCTTTCGCATTGGAAAAGCTCGTGACCGAAAAATGGATTGTTAAAGGTGACGGGCAAGTAAGATGGTAAGCGCATTGGAAAACATACAAACATTGACAAATGAGGCGATTGCGCTGCTGAAAAGCCTGATCGAAACACCTTCATTCAGTAAGGAAGAAGACAAAACTGCGCAACTGATTGCAGCATATTTTGAATCAAAAAACATTCCGTTTCAACAAAAAAAGAACAATCTGTGGGCCTATAACCGCCATTTTGATAAGCATAAGCCAACATTGCTTTTGAACTCTCACCATGATACGGTCAAGCCTAACAAATCCTGGACATTAGACCCTTTCAAGGCGATTGTGGAAGACGATAAGCTGTTCGGATTAGGCAGTAATGATGCCGGCGGTTGCCTGGTTTCACTGATTGCCACCTTCTGTTACTTTTTTGATAAAACAGATCTTGCTTACAACATTGCCATTGCCACAACTGCCGAAGAGGAAATTTCCGGAAAAGAAGGGCTCGAAATCGTCGTTCCGGAATTGCCTGAAATCACATTCGCCATTGTCGGAGAACCAACTGAAATGCATCTGGCAGTTGCTGAAAAAGGATTGCTGGTTTTGGATTGCACCGCAAAAGGAAAATCCGGTCACGCGGCGCGCGAAGAAGGGGAGAATGCTATTTACAAGGCGCTAAAAGACATTAACTGGATTCAGGAATACAAACTCCCAAAGGTTTCACCAACATTAGGACCCGTGAAAATGTCGGTAACGATCATTAATGCAGGAACACAGCATAATGTCGTTCCCGACGCCTGCAACTTCACAATCGACGTGCGTGTAACGGATCAATATACATTGGAAGAGGTCATTGAAGTCATTCAGGCCAACATTCAATCCGAGGTTTCTGCAAGATCGATCCGTTTGCGGCCTTCGAGCATTCCAATGGATCATCCGATTGTACTGGAAGGCTTGAAGCTGGGAAGAGAAGCATACGGTTCGCCTACGACTTCCGACCAGGCATTACTCGATTGCCCATCATTGAAAATGGGCCCCGGACATTCGGGACGCTCGCATAGTGCGGATGAATTTATCTATCTTCATGAGATCGAGGCGGGAATCAAGCAATATATAACGATGCTCGAAGGTGTCGTAAATAAGGCTTAACAAACATTCCGCTATTCCATAACGCTAACAAGCGCCTGTATGCGGTTTTATTCAGAAGACGACGTCCAGCATTTCGATTCGGTGAAGTTTTTGTATATCAATACTTCATTTGCCAATCATATATTCACCATCACGCTAAGCCGTCCTGAAAAGCGCAATGCGTTCACGCCGGGTATGGCGGAGGAAATCGTCTTCGCATTGGCATATGCACATTATCACAATGACGTGCGATGCCTGATAATCAATGCAGAAGGTTCCGTTTTCTGTGCAGGTGCCGATTTAAATGCTTTCCATAACGTTTCCGCAGACATCAAGAATCCTACATTGCCGCCAATCAGCGAAGAGGCGAAGTTAGGGGATGCATTTAATGAAATTTTTAAGCCCATTATTGCACAGGTTGAAGGTCCGGTTTTGGCGGGCGGCTTCCTGATCATTTGTGGCTGCACATTCGTTTTTAGTGTAAATGATGCGGTTTTCAGCTTGCCGGAAGTTAAGCGTGGCATATGGCCCATGCAGGTTATGGCCTCACTTAGCCAGATTGTCCCTCCGCGGAAGATGTTGGAAATGTGCATCACAGGCAAAAGCTACAATGCTGATGAAGCGCTTGAATTGGGCCTGGTAACCCACATTGCAGAAGCCGAAAGCATTGTCCAGGAAGTTCAGGAAATGGCTGCGCAAATTTGCGGGGATGCTCCTTACGCAATTCACCAGGGCATGAAAGCTTTTCAAAAGTTGAAGCAAATGCCGGAAAGCGAAAAGCATAGTTTCCTCAAAGCAGAATTGGATCAAATTCTTGCTTCCGAAGATGCAAAAGAAGGTGTGCTGGCTTTTAAAGAAAAAAGAAGCCCGAACTGGAAAGGGAAATGACAGTGAATGCTGAGATTTAAATTAGGCTGTTAGTTACCCGGAACAATCTCAATTTCCTCGCCGTAACGGTTGTGGAATTTGAAGTCGACCACACCCAGCGAAGTATCTTTGATCAGCTTCACCCAAGTTTTGTAATGGAAAAGCCACTTTACTTGCTCTGAGATTAATCCCTTTGTAAAATAAGAATGCAGGAATGGATGAAGTGAAATGGTAATCCCACGCTCATTTTGCTTGGTCAGAATGTAATCCAGGTTATTGGCAATCACATCCGAAACTAAAATACTCGCCTGAATTGTGCCCGTTCCGCCGCAAGTAGGGCATGTTTCACGGGTTACAATGTTCATTTCAGGCCTTACACGCTGACGTGTAATTTGCAGCAGACCAAATTTCGAAAGTGGCAGAATGGTGTATTTCGACCGGTCGCCTTTCATCTCGTCGCGCATTGTATCGAAAAGAACGCGTTTGTTTTCCGCTTTCTTCATATCGATAAAATCGACAACGATAATCCCGCCCATATCGCGAAGGCGCAACTGACGGGCAATTTCTTTGGCTGCTTCGAGGTTGACGCTCAATGCAGTCGCTTCCTGATCTTCTTCCGAGTTGGACTTGTTACCGCTGTTCACGTCGATAACGTGCAGCGCCTCAGTATGTTCTATAATCAGGTAACCGCCATTTGGCAAGCTTACAGAACGTCCGAAAAGGGATTTGATCTGCTTCTCAAGACCAAATTGTTCGAAGATTTTATTCTTACCATTGTGCAGTTTCAGAATGTTCTCCTTATCCGGCGCAATGTTGTGAATGTAAGCCTTAATATCGTCGTAAACCTCTTTGGAATCAACTGTAATGCTGTCGAATGATTCATTCAGCATGTCGCGGATGATGGAAGAAGCGCGGTTCATCTCGCCTATAACCCGGTCGCGGGGCTTGGCATCTTTCAATGCTTTGATCCCGTTTTCCCACTTGTCGAGGCAATCCTGCAAATCCTTATTCAGCTCATCCACATCCTTCCCAGTTGCAACGGTGCGGATAATGACACCGAAGTTGGCAGGCTTAATGGACGACATCAGACGCTGCAGGCGGTTACGCTCCGCTTTGTCAGTGATCTTTTTGGAAAGGTTTACAGAATTTGAAAACGGCACCAGCACAATATAGCGGCCGGCAATCGAAATGTCGCAGGAAAGCCTTGGGCCTTTTGTAGAAATAGGCTCCTTAACGATCTGAACAAGTATAGGCTGGTTTTTGGAAAGTACCTTATCAATTTTACCAAGCTTTTCGATTTCGGGCTCCATCTTGAAGTTATTCAATTTGCCCGAAGTCTGACGCTTCGATATTACGTCCTTGGTCAGTTTGTTGAGGGAATTGATATTCGGCCCTAAATCAAGATAATGCAGAAACGCATCTTTTTCAAAACCGACATCAACAAACGCGGCATTAAGCCCCGCTACCAGCTTCCTGACCGTACCGAGGTAAATATCCCCCACGGTAAAGCTTTGATCCGGTGTTTCGACGTGATATTCTAAAAGACGTTTATCCTGCAAAAGGGCTATACGTTCTCCCTTTTGAGTAGAATTGATTAGTAATTCGTTACTCAATGTTCAACCAACTGAATGGCTATATAATGTTGATACTTAACCTCCTCTTTCAGAATGAAAGGGGCAATACATACGAGGGGAAGAAGGCATGACCGGACTTTTTTGAAAATCCGGTCATGGTATATTATTTCTTCTTATGTCTGTTTTTTCTAAGTCTTTTCTTTCTCTTGTGAGTGGAAATCTTATGTCTCTTTCTCTTTTTTCCGCAAGGCATGTTTTATGTCGTTTAAAATAAAAATTGATTGTTTTTTCTGCTTATCAATTGTTCAGACGACCTTCCAATTCGCCAATCGCTTGCTGGATTACAGGATCTTTTTCCTCCTTTTTAACTTCGGAAAGGACCTTGCGGGCCTCTTCCTTGTTTCCCAGTTCCACGAGCGTCAATCCTAAATAGAACTTCGCTTTTGTATTGGCCGGATTGTTGGTCAAAATCTGTCTGAACCTGTCGGCAGCTTTTGAATATTGGTTAGATCTCATGGACAAGATCCCTAAATTGAACAATGCCAATTCGTTGGTAGGATCGGTGTCAATCACTTCGCGCAACATTAAAATTCCCTGCATAGGGTTTTCTGTATTCACGTAAGTCATTGCCATGTTGGCTTTTGCAGCTAACAGGCCAGGATTCTGGTCAAGTGCTTTTTGGTAATATTCGCGGGTTTTTGTTCCCAGGTTTTTTGCTTTCTGATCATCAATGGCAAAACCATAAGCTTCGTAATAACGATCGCCGGTCCTGACAAGATTTTCAATGCTGGGAGACAAAAGTGCTGCTTTTTCAGCATAAAATGCTGCGCTGTCGAATTTTTGCAATTGAGCAAATTTGTCGGACAACTTCAAGCCCGCTGCAACCTTTTCCTTATCATTCGCATTCTCAAAGCCATTTCTGAGCTGATCGACAATTTTTTGCTGATCCGGCGCGATGGTGGCTTCATGTGATGACGATTGAACGGAAGAGTCCGGAGCAGCCGCCGTAGCAGCTGCCTGAGACTGGTTTCTCTCGTTGCCTACTTCCTTGCCTTTGGTATTAACAACCACCTTGGGAAGGCTGAAAAGCGTTCCGACAAGAGCAACTGCAAGCACACAAGAAAGGAAAATAGACTTTTTCATACTGTTATAACCCAAACCTTTTCAGGTAAATTACTTTTCAGCGACAGCTTTCAATTTGTCACTTTCTTTTACCTGCTCTACAAATACTTTTGCAGGTTTGAAGCTCGGTACAAAGTGCTCGTCAATGATCATTGAAGTTCCCTTCGAAATATTACGGGCAACTTTACGCGCACGTTTTTTATTGATGAAACTACCAAAACCTCTTACATAAAGGTTCTCTCCCTCAGAAAGTGAGTCCTTTACCACGGTGAAGAACGATTCTAGCGTTTGCTGAACATCGCCCTTGTCTACACCTGTTTTCTCAGAAATCTGTGCGATTACGTCTGCCTTAGTCACTTTGATTGTTTACTTTAAGTGGATATTATTTCATTTATTTACTTACTCCTCTAAATTTTGGGAACACAAAGGTACGCTAATTTTACCAAGATTTAAAAGGAAGGCGTTTTCATTTTTTTTCTAATTGGTTAAATAACAGCGTACATAAGGACAAACATTATGATATCAGACCCTTTACAGGTAGATGATTTTAACAAAAAACTTAAATCCTGGTATCTCAAAAACCACCGCCCTTTGCTCTGGCGACAAACGACGGACCCCTATAAAATATGGTTATCAGAAATCATTCTCCAGCAAACCAGAGTCGCCCAGGGAACGCCTTATTATGAGAAGTTTCTGGAAAATTATCCCACTGTTTTCGACCTCGCCAATGCCGATGAACGCGATGTGCTGCGCCTCTGGCAGGGCTTAGGTTACTATTCCAGGGCGAGAAATATGCATTACACGGCGCGGCAGATCGTCAGCGAATTTGAAGGCAGGTTTCCGGAAACAGCATTAACCCTCTCGAAACTAAAAGGTTTGGGGAATTACACAGCCGCAGCGATTGCATCTTTCGCTTTCGGCGAGGCCGTTGCGGCGATTGACGGGAATGTGTACCGGGTCATGTCTCGGATTTTCGGGATCAAGGCGGATATGCTTTCCAATGAAGGGAAAAAGGAGTTTGCCCAAGTCGCGAAAACGCTGATTTCACACGAAGATCCGGCAACTTACAACCAGGCAATGATCGAGTTCGGTGCGCTGCAATGTGTGCCTGTTTCGCCCAATTGCAGCATTTGTCCGTTCAATGACATTTGCTATGCCTATGCATTCAATGTGCAGAATGAACTTCCGGTGAAGGCCAAAAAGCTGAAAGTGAAAAACCGTTTCCTGAATTATTTTATCATACAACAAGGTGATAAGCTGGCCATGCAGGAGCGGAACACAAAGGACATCTGGAAAGGACTATATGATTTTCTCTTAATTGAATCCGCTGCCCACGTCGATTCGCCCGAAGAGCTGGCTGATAACGCAATGTTGCTGGTATTAATGAAAAAAGGGACTATCCGCCAGGTGCCGAAATTATACATTCACTTGCTGACCCATCAGAAGCTTCACGTGCAGTTCTGGTGGTTGACAATCCCCGAAAGCGAGCCAGTTGACCTTCCCCCAAATATTTATTTTTTCTCCAAAAACGAGGTTGAGGCGCTCCCAAAGCCGATTTTGATCGATACAGTTTTAAAAGAAGAAAAATATTTGTGACCATTTCTAAACCTTCACGTCTAAATGGTTTTAATCTTCGTAATCTGCGAGGAATTGTATTTTAAGTAATATATTTTTGTACTAAACACGTAAAACGGATGAGTTATGACAAGTTTTAGTTTAAATACAAGCCAGATTAAGACATTCCATGAAGACGGTTATGTGGTCGTGAAAGGGCTGTTTTCGGAAGAAGAGACGAATAAATTATATCGGACGGCGATTGAAAATTCGGTGATGCAGAAAAATGCGATGGACCTGAATGACCAGTCGGGGAAGAAGACGAAGCTTTCGCTCTGGTTTACGCCGGGTGATGACGTTTTTGGTTATCTGATCCGCAGCGAACGCATGGTCAATTCGGTTTGGCAGTTGCTGGGGCAGGAAAGTCCGGTTTGTCATTTTCATACCAAGTTAATGCAGAAAGAACCGAAGGTCGGCGGTGCCTGGGAGTGGCATCAGGATTATGGTTATTGGTATAAAAATCAGTTTATATTCCCGGATCAGTTGATGAGTGTAATGATCGCCCTGACGCCTGCAAACAAGGAAAATGGTTGTTTGCAAGTCATTAAGGGCTCTCATAAAATGGGCCGTGTCAATCATGGTTTTGCGGGTGAGCAGGTGGGCGCGGATATGGAAATGGTGAACCATGCATTGAAAACGATGGAGCTGGTTTATTGCGAAATCGAGCCGGGCGACGCATTATTCTTTCATAGTAACCTCATGCACAGGTCGGAAGCAAATTTGTCCGATCATCCTCGCTGGTCGCTGATCTCATGTTATAATTCACAATCCAACATTGCTTACGCCGAAACTTCCACATCCTGGCGTGTTCCGGTTTCCGTAGTTCCTGACCGGGCTTTGCTCGAATGGGATGCTTCATCCTTTGGCGATGCCGATTTTCTTAAAAAAGAAGATGATCCGGCGCTGAAAACAACTGGCTGGGAGAGTGAAGTGAAGACCAACTAGTAAGGACTTTTAACCACGGCCATTCAACAAAACGGGCCATTTGAATTTATTCCTAAACAACTTCAAAATAAGATTATGCAGAAAATTGCGATGTTAGGTTCCGGTTTTATCGGACGATTTTATGCTGAATCCATTCACGGGCAGCGGGGCCGGGATAGGGTGGTTGCCATTTACGCACGGCGTGATGAAAGTGCCCAAAAGTTCGCCAAAGACTATGGCTGCGATTTCTGGTCGTCCAGTATGGAAGAAGTGATTGCGCACCCGGATGTGAATATGGTGTGCATTGCGTTGCCTAATAATGTTCATGAAGAGGCAGTTAAGCTTTGCGTGAAACATAAAAAGGCTGTTATTTCTACCAAACCACTCGGGCGTAATGCGGCGGAAGCATTGCGTATGATGACGGCGACAGAGGAAGCGGGAATTTTTGCGGGTTATCTTGAAGATCTTTGTTACACGCCCAAGTTTTTAAAATCGCTCGAAAGTGTCAAAAACGGCTCATTAGGAAGGATAATCTGGGCGAAATCACGTGAAGCGCATCCTGGTCCGCATAGTGAATGGTTCTGGGACATTGAGCAGGCCGGCGGCGGCTGCATCCTGGATTTGGGCTGTCATTGCATTGAAATATCACGCAATTTTATTGGTAAGGACATTAAGCCCGTTGAAGTCATGTGCTGGGCCGATACACAGGTAAAACCCATTGATGCTGAGGATCATGCTATTGCATTAGTAAAATACGAAAACGGCGCAATCGGGCAGTTTGAAGTGAGCTGGACTTTTCGTGGCGGCATGGACCTGCGCGACGAAGTCATGGGAACCGAAGGCACGATCTGGATCAATAACTTCCTGCGGACGGGTTTTGAAATGTTCACAACAGGGCAGAATGCAGATGGAAAAGGAGAGGATTACGTAGCCGAAAAGGCCGAAAGCAATACAGGCTGGCTGTTTCCGGTGGGGGACGAGGTGAATGATCTGGGCTACAACCATATGTTCACCGATATGTTCAATGCCGTGGAAAATGGCAGGGAAGCGGCGGAAACATTTTATGATGGCTATGTTGTGAATGCAGTGATTGATGCAGCTTACAAATCGGCGAAAACCAAGCTTTGGGAAAAAGTGGAACTGCCGGTCTGGCGCGGACAGGAAGGCGTGACCAAACCTTCAAACTACACTTCCTATAATGACGAATATTATTTGATCAAACAGGAAATGACGCATGACGGGCGGAATAAATTAATTTTGAAACATAAAATTACGGGCAAAATCAGCGAACAGGATATTTAAAAGTGCTTTTACATCCGTATCTTTAATATTAACTTAAACAAATCATCCACAATTAGAAATCATGGCAGGAAGCGTTAACAAGGTCATTTTGATAGGCAATCTGGGCAGCGATCCCGAAGTTAGATATCTGGAAAGCGGCTCGGCAGTGGCCAAATTCAACATTGCAACAACAGAATCATACACCAACAAAAGTGGCGAACGCGTCGATAATACGGAGTGGCACCGCATTGAGCTTTGGGAAGGATTGGCCAAAGTGGCGGAGAAATATCTGAAAAAAGGAAACCAGGTTTACATTGAAGGCCGCATCCGCACCGACAGCTGGACTGATAAAGAAGGACAGCAAAGAACCGGCGTTACGATCCGCGCAAACAGCATGACATTGCTGGGTGGTCCGGGCGCACCTGGGTCTGGCGGCGGCGAGAGCAGCGGCGGCTATGCACAACAATCTTCACAACCCAGAGCACAGCAATCACCTCGATCATCCGACCCGATCCCGCCATCACTGGCAGCCGGGAATGATGATGACGATCTGCCATTCTGATCAGCTACATTTGCCAGCTATTCTGTTCAAAAGTATTTATTTCGACATTTAGAGCACATTGGAATAATATTTTTGAACAGAATCGCTACATTTATTTAAACGAAAGTTTATTGCAAACTTTTCCAAACCTATTCGTGAAAGAAACAGCAGACAGCGACGATCCGCTTGCCCGAACGCGTACGGGGATTACCGTCCCCCAAAGATGTACGCAAACTTTATTTGCAGGAGTCATTATACCCACTGATTTCCTTGCGCCTTACGACCTCATCCTGGTTATATTCCTCTTCCTGGTTTCCCTGTTTCTCTCCGGCGTCCGCGCCGCATATGCTGCCTCCGGTGCATTGGAAAATCCCTGGGAACGAAAAAGTGACACCGAAAGCACGCTCCCAAACCGCATTCAGCAGCTTGCCCTTTCGCTGATCCAGCGTGGGATCACGATGCTCGCCCTGCTTTTGGCAGCACGCATTGCCTGGATTCACATTCAGGACGACCCGAACAATGTTTACAAGTGGATTTCCATTGGCTGTCTTGCGCTATGGATCTGGCTGGATGCAATGGTTCGTTACCATGCCGCGCGACGTGCATTGGAATTTATTCCGAAGATCTCGGGCGTTACCAATTTCCTGATCAAGATTTGTCAGCCACTTGCGCAGCCCATTATGAAGCTCGGCTATTCATTTGGCGTGCTTACGCCGGAAGGAGCCGAAATCACAACCGAGCGACTGGAAGCAAAAGCGGAAAGTGAAGAGGAAACCGACCTTTTAAGGGGACTGGCCAATTTCCGTCAGACCAATTCTAAGAAGGCCATGCAGGCGCGTCTGCACATTACAGCATTTGATATTGAGCTGGATTTCCATGAATTGATGGATAAAATCAATAAATCGGGTTACTCGCGGGTGCCGGTTTACCGGGATGACCTGGACCACATTGAGGGGATTTTGAATGTGAAGGATTTGTTGCCGCACATTCATTTAGACGAACATTTCAACTGGCAAAAATTGTTGCGCCCGGTTTATTTCATCCCGGAAAGCAAGCATTTGGATGATCTGATGAAGGAATTTCAGAATCGCCGTGTGCATATGGCCATTGTCGTGGACGAATATGGCGGGACGAGCGGATTAATCACATTAGAGGACATTATTGAAGAGATTTTTGGTGATATCAATGATGAATATGATGAGGATGATGAAGTGAATTACACGCAGGTAGACGATAACACTTACGTTTTCGAAGGAAAAGTTTCTATCAGCGACCTTTGTCGACTTCTGAACCTGGAAACGGATTATTTTGACGAAGTAAGGGGCAATAATGAGTCATTAGCAGGCTTGCTCCTCGAATTGTTTTCAAGATTGCCGCGCACAGGCGAAATGGCGACACACCGGGAAGTGACTTTTAAAGTGCAATCAGCTGATAAGAAGCGGATTAAGAAGGTAAGGGTGTTGGTTGGATAGCTTATTTGCCTTTTGGAACTGCTTTTGAAAAATATCTTATTTCGTTCAATTCCTGATTTTTTCCAGACAAATAAGGCTTCTGCGACATTTTTAAAACCATAATCTTGTCGTTGAGATCCAGGATTTTATAGCCTGACAAGACTTTGCCCGTCGAATCCGTGTAAAAGAGTGAATCGGCGGAGGCTAGCTGATAGCGCGATTTGCGGTATTCTCCTTTTCTTCTTTCGAACAATGTTCCATCGGCCCGATAGTCGAAGTAGGACCAATGTGCATCTTTTGTATTGTTGGTAAAGCTGAAACCATTTACATAATTGGAAATGGAATCGGTTCGCCATAAACCTACGATGTCTTTTTCACGGGACGAGCATCCCGTAAAAAAGACAAGCAGGCAGATCAATGAAATTCCTTTTTTGATCAAAACTTAATAATTGCTGTTCTGGATTAAAACGCCGTTACTCAAATCCACCTCGCGCTGCGGCAACGGGAAATAGTAATGTTTTGGCTTAACGAAATTGCGGCTGGGCTTGTTCGGGCCACGGTTGATCTTATAATGTGCTACAATGTCGATCAATCCGGCTTTGTCCCAACGCATCAGATCCTGATGTCTTTCGTTTTCGCCAGCCAGTTCCACGCGCCTTTCGTGCATGATGTTTTTCATGGTTGCACCCGTGATAGCAGCCAATCCTGCGCGTTTTCTCACGACATTCAATTCTGCGTCACCATTTGCACCCGAGCGAATCTTTGCCTCGGCAGCTAGCAGATAAACATCAGCAGTTCTCAAAAACGGCGCATTCAAACTCTGGCTCATATCGCCGTTTTCAGCGAACTGTGTATATTTTTTGAATGCATAACCTGTCACACGCGTCATCTTTGCGTCGAACGTTTCCACGCCAGCTTCATTGCGATCCACCTTATCACCCGGACTAAAAATGGAAGATGCTTTGCGGGTATCGCCTTTTTCATATTCCTGAACAAGATCCGCGATTGGCTCATGGAAGCCCCAGCCGCCGAATGCCTGCGGCGTATGGTAGAAAGTAGGGGAGTTGTCGGCCGTCCAGCCGGTTTCGTATTGCAGCGAAAACAAGATTTCGGGATTGTTTTCTGTGGCCAGCTCAAAATTCTGGTTGAAGCCAGTGGCCAGCTTGTAGGCAGCATTTGATGTCACTTTCGTGCTCGCCTCAATTGCTTTCGCCCATTGTTCCTGATACACGTATAATTTGGTCAAAAACCCATTCGCAGAACCTTGGGTAACGCGGCCTGCATCACCATCTGAATGCGATACGGGCAATAATGAAGCAGCCTTTATGAAGTCGGCCTCAGCTTGTGCGCGGACTTCTGCCAATGTTGATTTTGGCTTATTAAAATTCAATGCTAATGCGTCCTCTTCAAGTAAAATGGGCACTTCACCGTAAATGAGCGATAGTCTCCAATAGATAAAACCTCTCAAAAAGTAGGCTTCACCCATGCTGCGGTTGCGCAATGTTTCGTCCATGTCAACTTTTGGGGCGTTAATCAGCACAGCATTTGCCCTGGAAATGACTTCGTATTTGGTTTTCCATGTAGCCAGAATGTGCGAGTTGGAAGCATCGAAAGTGAACATTTCCAAAGCCGTTTCATCCGAATGGTCGCCCGCGCGGTTCATGTCATCCGAGCAGTTGTCGAATGTGTATTCTGTGTGGGCAAAACCGTCTTCTTCAAGCAATGGCGCGTAAACTGCATTCACTGCCGCCACCACATCATCGCCGCTTCGCCAGTATTGTTGGGAAGTCACCTGTCCGTAAGGCGTCGTTTCCAGCAAATCATCACAGCCTGTGAGCATTGCCAGCATGATATAACCGGATAGTATTGTTATCTTTTTCATAAATAAATTCTTTCAGTTTTGGTCTGAGTGGGTTTTAGAAAGAAATGGTGGCGCCAATCGTCCACGTGCGGGCCAGCGGATATTGCGCATAATCCACGTTCAGCTGATTGTAAGTGCCGCCGCTTCCTACATATCCCAGCTCCGGATTCAGGCCGGAATATTTCGTGAAGGTCAACAAGTTTTGCCCTGTCACATAAATCCGCGCCTGTGACATTTTTAGTTTGCTGATCGCATTCTTTGGAATAGCATATCCAAGGGTCATGTTTTTCAAACGCAGATAATCTCCTTTTTCCACAAAAAGGTCGGAAGGCCTGAAATTCCGGTTCGTGTTGTTAATGCTCATCCGGGGAATGGTGTTGCTCGATCCCTCGCCGTTCCAGCTGTTCAAAGCATCGGCATAGAGGTTGAAAGGATAGCTTGCGTCAAGCCCTTGCATGCGGTCAGCATTGTAAATAGAAACGCCGCCTACACCCACGAAGAACAATGTGAAGTCAAACCCTTTATAGTTAGCACCCGCAGAAAATCCGTAGTTAATTTTTGGCTGCGGGCTGCCGATGATCGTTCTGTCATCATCATCCACAATGCCGTCGTTGTTCAAATCCAGGAAACGCACATCGCCCGGCACAATCTGTCCGTCTGCACGGCGCGGATCGTTTGAAATGTTAGCATCGCCATCAATTTCATTGGTATTCTGGTAAATTCCATCCGTTTTATAGCCATAAAAAGTGCCATATGGCTGTCCTTCATACGTTCTTACAATTTCCTGCTGGCCCCTTCCGTAAAGCTGTGTTGCCAGGAAACCGCCTGGCGTGGCCAGTTTGGTAATTCTGTTTTTAATAAAAGTCGCATTACCACTCACATTGAATGTTACCGCACCAACTGTATGCTTATAGGAAGCTTCCAGCTCTAAGCCCTGGTTTCTGAGCTGTCCCACATTCTGGTCAGGAATAGTGGCGCTGCCGATTGTGCCGACTGATGGCGGCGCAAGCAGCATTTTTTTGGTATCCTTAATAAAATAGTTTGCAGACAGATAGAGGCTGTTTTTAAACAAACCTGCTTCCAGGCCGAAGTTGCTCATTTCCGCCGTTTCCCAGCCAATGTTCAAATTGGCCAGCCTGCTCTGAGCAGCGCCTGAAACCTGATTTTGCACCCCACCATTTCCGAATGCATAACGGAATGTTGAGTTGATCAAAGCCAGATATTGCAGGGAAGCCACATTCTGGTTACCCAGCTGTCCCCAGCCACCCGTCAGCTTGAAATTGCTGAAAACAGGCAGTGCATTTTTGAAAAAATCTTCTTCCGAAAGTCTCCATCCCAGCGAGAATGCCGGAAAAATGCCCCACTGATTTCCGGGAGCAAACTTGGAAGATCCGTCACTCCGCATAGTTGCCGTAAACAGATAACGGTCATTAAAGGAATAATTAACCCTTCCAAACCACGACCCAAGCGCGTCATAACTGCGGCCGCCGTTGCCGCCGTTCGCCAAAGGAACCGAAACGATGATCCCCGCATACTGCATGTAACGCAACGAAGGATCTTCACTCGCAAACTCACGTCCCCATTGATTAGCATAAATGCTTTTGAATGTCTGCGAAGTATAACCGCCGACCACACTCAGCGAATTTTTGCCGAATGCCTTGTCGTAAGAAAGGAAATATTCCTGCAAGAAGGACCACGTTTTATCACGCCCCACGCTCAACTGATTGTAGGAATTTTTACGGAATTGGTCGTTGACTTTTATATCAAATGTCTGGCTGTCTGAAAACGTACCGTCCATGGCCAGGTTTGCACGCAATTTCAATCCGTTCACAATTTCAAGTTCGCCGGTAAGGTTGCCAAGAAAGCGGTTTCGGATATTATTTTTATCCTGTGTATCAACTGTAAAAATGGGGTTGTTCAAGTCTCCGAATGCACCCAATCCGTCGGTTGAACCATAGGAGCCATTGGCATTGCGGACCGGCAAACCAGGATGGAAACGGATAGCGGTGAACAGCAGGCCAGTTTGTGAAGATTGCGTGTCCGGACCTGAATTATGCGTGTTGGTATACTGGAAATTCTGCCCGATTTTAATCCGCGAACCCACCTTATGGTCCGAATTGATCCGGAATGTATACCGCGTATAGTTTGATTTCCCGATTATCCCGTCCTCATTATAATAACCTCCCGAAATCGCAAAAGTCGAATATTTACCGCCACCACGCAGCGATGCGTCGTAATTGCGGGTAACGCCCTGCTTTAAAAGTTCGTCCTGCCAGTTGGTAAGCTGCGTTTGATATTGTTTATCTTCCCAGATCGCCGGAATGTCCAGCTTGTCATTGGTGTATGCTTTTTGCTTCATTTCAGCTAATTGAGGCGCGGTAAGCACATCCAGGGATTTGATCCGGTTCGTAACGCCTACATAAGCATTCACGGTGACAGACAGTGGATTATCGAATTTCCCACGTTTGGTCGTGATCAGGATAACGCCATTTGCCGCCCTCGTTCCATAGATAGCGGAAGCAGATGCATCTTTCAGAATTTCAATGGATTCAATGTCATTCGGGTTCACGTCATTCATTGTGCCAGCCGGAACGCCGTCGATCACCACCAATGGAGAAGAGTTGTTAACCGTTCCAAAACCACGGATCTGAATGGAACCCGCATCACCCGGAGCACCGCCGTTGCGGACAATGTTCACACCCGCAGCACGGCCTTGCAATGCCTGCTGTGCGCCGCCGGAAGGCAGATTTTGAAAATCCGCGCCTTTCACAGATGACACCGCGCCAGTCACATCTTTCTTTTCCTGCGTTCCATAACCCACCACAACCACTTCTTTCAGCGCGCTTACGTCGGGAGCAAGTGTTACGTTGATAATCTCCTTATCCACAGGCACTTCCTGACTTACATAGCCGATGAAGGAGAATTTTAAAGTGGCATTCTGATCGGGCACTGCTATGCGAAAATCACCATTTTCATCCGTGGAAGTTCCCTGTTGCGTGCCTACAAGCAGGATGTTTACGCCCGGAAGACCGGCGCCTTTTTCGTCCAGCACTTTTCCTGTAATGTTACGCTCCGCTGTGATCCCCTGGTTTTGCAATGTTTGTTCGTTCCCGGTCGGAGCTAAGGGCTTTTTTCTGAGCAGGATCCGCGAGTTGCCAACCACTTCATAGGACACATTCAAAGGCGTCAGCAATTGATCCAAGACCTTGTTCAAGGTTCCTTTAACCTCTTTCAGACTTGTATTTTGCGAATTCTGAATACTCGATGTGCTATATACGAACTTCACGTCCGCCTGCTTTTCGATCATTTGGAGCACCTTTTTCACTTCCAGCGATTCCACTTTCAGTGAAATCTCCTTATTCAGCAATTCCTGCCCGTGAAGTGTATGCGCGAACGACATGCCGCAGCATAATATGGCGATAATCAGTTGTTTAGCCGTAGTACTCATGACCTTGTAAACAACCCTTTTGAGGGGTATTTTTTTATGCATATTTTTAGAGGTTTTTGTGAACGCAAACGCAAAGACAATCAAATGAAACTGTTGGTAACAACAGCGTAATGGTGGCGGTGATGTTCGAGCATCATCGCCATTTTTTGCTTACTAAATGTCGCATCCCGCACCCTGGACAAACAGGGCCGTTCCGCGTCTTTCGTAAGTAATGTTGGCCGACTGGCAGATCAGATCCAGCTGCTGGAACAGTGTTAAGCCATTCAAATCGCCTGTAAAAAGGCAGGAATCGGTTGAATCGTTTTCGAGCACGATATCAATTCCGTAAGATTTTTCGAGGGCTGAGAATACATTTTTCACCGGGACTTCGGAGAACGTGAAGCCATGTTCGGTTTCGCTGACCGGAATGACCAGCATCGGGTTTTCAATGATGGACAACTCTATTTTCTTCGATTTTTTATCAAAAACAATGCGCTGATTTGGTGTCAGGATCACGCCGTTACGATTAACCACATTCTTAGCCATTCCTTCGTAAACGGACACGCGGCCCGTCTTCACCTGCACTTCCACAGACGCAGATTCGTCATAGGATTTAACCGTAAAACTGGTTCCCAGCACTTTCGTAACCAATGTGCCCGTCGAGACGATAAATGGCTTTGCAGGATTTCGTTTTATTTGAAAAAAAGCTTCACCGTGTAAGTAAACAAGCCTGTTTTTCTTGCCGAAATGTTCGGGGTAACTAATGCTGCTGTTCTTTTGCAAAATCACAATGCTGCCATCTTCCAACGGCACATTTTGGGATTTGCCTGATGTATTTTTAATTTCAATAACGCTGTCATCAGGTAAGAAATCCAGTGCAGCAGTGGTTTCAGGCGTATTTTTATTTGTAAAAAAATACCAGAACCCGATCACAACCAGCACCGAAGCCGCAGCAGCCAGATAGGGCCTCAAACGGACAAAAATGGGCTCAGCGATCGTGTTAGCAACCAGTTTTTTCTTAATTCTCTTCCCTATAACCGCCTTTTCGTCCTCAAAAACGGGTGTTTTGTTCAAAGGGTTATTTTTTAAATGTTCCAGAATGAAATCCTCTTCTTCCTGGGTTTGTTGCCCGGCAAGATATTTTTTCAGGGTTTTCTGGAAATCGTATTGATTCATTTTTTAGGGGTAAGGTCTCAATTATCTGTCTGATAAATCCAAAGATTGTCTTTCAGGACTTTCAGGGACTTGGTAATGTGATATTCCACAGCTTTTTCAGAAATGTGGAGTTCTTTGGCAATGTTCTTAACAGACCGATTTTCAAAGCGGCTAAGCTGAAACACGCGGCTCGTTTTCTCCGGCAATTTTTTCATCGCCTTATCAATGGCTTCGGAAAGATCATTGAATTCAATGTTCTCCTCCGTCGTCGAAATCTCGTGCATCTTGTTCAGAAGCACATATTCCTGGTATTTCCGCCAGGTAATCTGCGATTTGATGTGATTAACGACCAAGTATTTCAATGCGATCACGAGATAGGAACTCAGGTGATTAATGTTGCTTTCCAGCCTTCTCTTCCAAAGGCTTTCAAACAAGTCGTGCACCAGTTCTTCTGCCTCTTCTTTAGATCCGGTCTGGTGAAATGAAATGCAGTACAACTTATACCAATAACGGTCATAGATCTCCTCAAAAGCGCGTTTATTGCTTTCGGAAAGCTGAACGACCAGTTGTTCATCGGTAAATGTTGGCTTCATCTGAACCTTTAATGTGGCCTGGATTTGTGGCTGCAAAGTTATAGTCAAGCAACCTGCAATTATCCCTAAACCATTTTATCATATTTTTAATAATTTTTAAAAATACGCATTTCGCAGATCGTTTTATTCACATGGTGAGATTGGTGTTTCCCGGAATGGAAGGCGCCTGGGGCAAAAGGGGATTTTGGATTCTTAAAAAATTAATATTTGGCATTTGACAAAATGTTTGCTCGGCATCAAACTTATTCTTAATTTTGCCCGGCAAATAACAATAGTTTATTTGCTATGAGCACAGACCCATCCAAAGTCCTCTTCGAGGCGCTAACGTACGACGACGTTCTTCTAATACCTGGTTATTCAGAAATTCTGCCTCGCAACACAACAACAAAAACCAAGCTAACCCGTAACATTGAGCTGAACATTCCGCTTGTTTCCGCTGCAATGGATACCGTTACCGAATTCGACCTGGCGATTGCCATGGCGCAAGAAGGAGGGATCGGGATTATTCACAAAAATATGTCTCTCGAAGCTCAGGCTGAGCAGGTTAGGAAAGTGAAACGCTCCGAAAGCGGCATGATCCTCGACCCGATCACCCTTTCTGACACAGCGACATTAGGTGACGCGCACCAGATCATGCGCGAGTTCAAGATCGGCGGGATTCCCGTTATCGACAAAGACCATAAGCTTATCGGCATCCTGACAAACAGGGACTTGCGTTTCGAAAGAGAAATGAACAAGCCTGTGACAGAGATTATGACCAAAGACAAGCTCATCACCGCTTCGGATGGCCTGTCACTGGATGACGCCGAAAAAATCCTTCAGGAATACAAAATTGAAAAACTGCCGATCGTAGATTCAGAGTACAGACTGACGGGATTAATCACTTATAAGGATATCCTGAAACGTAAATCGCACCCGAATGCATGTAAAGACGAATATGGTCGTTTGCGCGTAGGCGCTGCGGTTGGTGTTACGGCCGATTTGTTGAAACGCGTCGAAGCATTGGTTAAAGCCGGTGTGGATGTGATCAGCCTCGACACGGCTCACGGACATTCCTTGGGCGTAATCGAAGCTTTGAAATCTGTGAAAGCACAATTCCCTAAACTGGATGTAATTGCTGGTAATGTGGCCACAGGCGCAGCTGCCAAGGCACTTGCAGACGCTGGTGCAGACGCGGTGAAAGTAGGCGTTGGACCTGGCAGTATTTGCACAACCCGTATCATTGCCGGAATCGGCGTTCCGCAGCTTACGGCGGTTATGTGGGCAGCTGAGGCATTGAAAGACACGGATGTTCCCGTTATCGCGGATGGCGGAATTCGTTTCTCCGGGGATATGACGAAAGCATTGGCAGGCGGCGCAAGCACCATTATGATCGGTTCCATGCTTGCAGGAAGCGACGAAGCACCGGGCGAAATCGTGATTTACGAGGGACGGAAATTTAAAGCATACCGCGGAATGGGATCAGTGGAAGCCATGGAAGATGGATCGAAAGACCGTTATTTCCAGGATGCTGAGGATGATGTGAAAAAACTGGTTCCGGAAGGCATTGTGGGTCGCGTTCCTTTCAAAGGCAAGGTTTCCGAGATTGTATATCAAATGGTTGGAGGCTTGAAAGCGGGAATGGGTTACTGCGGAGCGGGCGACATTGCATCATTGCAAAAAGCACAATTCGTAAAAATCACATCAGCCGGCGTGAGAGAAAGCCATCCGCACGATGTGATGATCCAGAAAGAAGCACCGAATTATTCCTCGAAATCGTAAGCATTTAGTAGGATTGACATAACATGAAAACGCCTCGTGACAAAATGTTACGAGGCGTTTTTTATGTTTATTTTATCTCAAAAAAAGAGAAAGCTAGTTACGCTACATTCGGTTTTGCAAATCTGCTTTTCAGATATTGATATATCATTGGGAGGATTGAGAATCCGATAATTCCGAAGATAACCAGTTCGAAGTTCTTTTTAACAATCTCCATATTGCCGAAGAAATAGCCCAGCAATGTAAGTGAAGGAACCCAAAGAATCGCTCCGATTACGCAGTAAACGATGTATTTTGAATAATTCATGCTTCCCGCACCAGCCACGAAAGGCGCTACTGTACGAACGATCGGGATGAAACGTGCCATGATCACCGTGCTTCCGCCATGTTTTTCATAGAATGCTTCGGTTTTTTCAAGATATTCCCTTTTCAGGAATAGAATGCGTTCCCGCTTCTTGATTTCTCCCCCAAATTTTTTCCCCATGAAATAATTGAGATTGTCTCCTAAAAGCGCCGCAACGATTAGAATGATAATGATCAGCCAGACATTCAGGCCGGTCCCTTCGTTGGCAGCAATGGCGCCCGCAGCAAATAAAAGTGAATCACCTGGCAGCAATGGCATAATTACAAGGCCAGTTTCTGTGAAGACAATGAGGAAAAGAATTACGTAAGTTAATGTTCCGTATTCCTCAACAATGTTGAATAAATGCTTGTCGAGATGCAGGAAGAAATCGACGAATTGCGTTAAAAATTCCATAGGTATGTTTTGGTGGACTAAATATTTTGAAAGGCGCAGAAACTACTTGGAATCAATTTTCCATTTCTGTTTGGTCTTTGCATTCAGAAAGTGATTGAATGTATCACCACGCAATCCAAGGCGGATTGTTTCGAGTGGAATTAGCTCGCTTGGAGCAATGTTTCCTAAATTTACATTGGCACCCAGGAGTTTCACAAACCAAACCTGCTGTGATTTTTGGGGCGCCTCCCAAAGCATATCTTCGAATGCAATCTCGGTGAGGATCTCTTCTACCAAACCCTGGCGAACTTCGCCACTGGCACGGAATAAACCAACATTACCAGACTCGCGCGCCTCTCCGATCACTTTCCACGCACCCGCCTGCAATTCAGATTTGATCAGCTGGATCCATTTGTAAGGAGGGATAATTTTATTCTCATCCTTTGAACCCACCTCAGAAAGGACCGTAACCTGCTGGGCCAGCGTGCGAATGAACTCACATTTTACATCCTGGTTCATTTCAATGGAACCATCCGAAACCTCTGCATATTTGAGGTCATACTTGTCGAGCAGCTTCCGGTAATCGTCAAACTGGTTTCTTACCACAAAAGCCTCAAAAAGCGTCCCGCCGAAGTAGACCGGAATGTTTGCGTTTTTATAGACCGCCAGTTTTTCGTTGAGATTCGGGCTTACGAAAGAGGTCGCCCAACCTAGTTTTACGATATCAATATAGGGGGATGCAATGGATAGCATATCTTCTGTTTCCCTGACACTCAGTCCTTTATCCATTACCATGGTGATCCCTTTTTTCCTGGGCTTTTCAGAACGGGCAGGAACTTGCGATAACGTAAAATTCATATATGGGTATGCTTTTATCTCTGGCAAAAACTTCGGCAAAGGTAGCAATTACCTTTGATACGTCGCAATAAAATCCACATCATTGAGTCTTTTCCATGTATCTTTCTATGATAATTACTATTTTTAAAATATTTCATTGCAAACTGTCAACTTATAAATTTAAATGGATTCACAAGCTAATCCTTCCAACTTACTGCCGGAAAGTCGGATTGATCTATTACTTCAGTGGAAAGGAAAACACATGGCCGGCAACTTTTCGCCTGTTGCAAAGTGGCTGAACGGAAAACTGATCGATGCTTCGGAGGGCGCCCTGGAAATCGAGTACGAAGTCCGCGAGGATATGTGTAACCCAATGCGCACCCTGCATGGCGGAATCGCGTCTACTATTCTGGATGATATTGTTGGCACAATGGTGTATGCGCTGGGAGGTGAATTTGCATTTACTTCCGTGAATCTGAATTGCGATTTCCTGAATCCGGCTTTCCCGGGTGACGTGCTTACAGCAAAGTCAACGGTGGTGCGCAAGGGGAAAAATATTATCCATGTAGAGGGCAAGATTTTCAAAGAAGATGGCCGGATCGTCGCCAAATGCACGAGTAACATGATCCAAACCGGTTTTAAAATTCCGTCCCCGTCTGCCGGGTAATGTTCAGGCAACATATCTTTGTGTTATGGAAAAGCAATTTAATGATCTGCCTGTTCGCCGCCAGGAGCAATTAATGGCCTTCGACCGGCTGTTGACCATTATGGACGAGCTGCGTGAACAATGCCCATGGGACCGGAAACAAACCATGGACACATTACGCCATTTGACTATCGAAGAAACCTACGAGTTGTCCGATGCAATTTTGGAAAATGATTTGCCGGAAATCAAAAAGGAGCTGGGGGATGTTTTGCTGCACATTGTTTTTTATGCCAAAATCGGTTCTGAAAAGAGAGACGAGGGGATTCAGTTCGACATTAAGGATGTCCTGGATGGCATTGCTGACAAGCTGATCTCGCGGCATCCGCATATTTATGGAGATTTCGTGGCGGAGGATGAGGAAGCTGTGAAGCAAAACTGGGAAAAGTTGAAATTAAAAGAAGGCAACAAGTCTGTTCTGGGAGGTGTGCCTGCTTCTTTGCCAGCATTGGTTAAGGCCATGCGAATTCAGGAAAAAGCAAGAGGTGTTGGTTTTGACTGGGATGAAAAGCAGCAGGTTTGGGATAAGGTTCAGGAGGAGTTGCAGGAATTCAAAGAAAATTTCAACATTGAAAATGACGAGGTTATAGATCAGAAAGAAGCGGAAGGAGAGTTTGGGGATCTTTTGTTTTCTTTGGTTAACTATTCAAGATTCGTCGACATTAACCCTGAAACAGCGCTGGAACGCACGAATAAGAAGTTTATCAGGCGTTTTCAATATTTGGAAGAGACAGCCCGTGCAAAAGGCAAGTCATTATCTGATATGACATTGGAAGAAATGGATGTATATTGGAACGAAGCTAAGGCGATCAAGATTTAATTTACTCACGTTTCTCGTTACTTTTTTAATTAATGGACGTCTAAACAGACGGCGCGCTATAAGTTGTAGTGTCGCATTCATTGTTTAACATATAACGAGATTTTTATGTACGTAGAAGAAAGACTGGCACAATTGGAAAACGTGACTAGCGGGCACGGAAAGCAAATCGAAATGGTAGCAGAGGGATTAGCAACATTGACAAGCCGCGTAGATCGCGGTTTCTCGGAAGTAAGGGAAGAATTTGGAAAAGTCGACCACCGTTTTTCACAACTAGAGGGCAGGGTAGGACGTATCGAAACAAAACTTATTGAACACGACAAACGATTTGATCGTATTGATGAGCGTTTCGAACAGATTGATCAGCGTTTCGAACAGATTGATCAGCGTTTTGAGCAGGTGGATCAGCGCTTTAAGCAGGTTGACCAGCATTTTGTGCAACTTCATGGCGTCCTTGCGGAGCTTGTAACCCTTGTTAAGAATAAATTGTAATTAATGTCATCTCACCACATCGTTCGGGAGAAGCAGGAGCCTGCTTTAATTATTGCTAACGGGGAAGCCTGTTCTCCCGAACTGTTGGGCCAATTGCTCGAATGGAGCCCATTCATTGTTGTTTTGGATCATGCCATTTACCGGGTCCTTGATTTGGGGATTAAAGTCGATGTGTGGATGGGTGACTTCGATCAGCAGCATGACTTTGATGCAATCTCCGAAAGACAACACCCGATTGAGATCATCAGTACACCCGATCAGGAGAAGACAGATCTTGAAAAAGCGATTGATTTCTTAATAGGCAGAGGTTTCCCGGCTGCTAACATTGTTTGGGCAACTGGTCGCCGAGCAGATCATGCCATCACTAACATTACTAATATGGTCCGCTACAAAGACCAGATCAGGTTAGTCATGTTTGATGATTATTCGAAGATTTTTCCGCTGTCCGGCACATTTGAAAAATGGTATGTTGCCGGAACACCCATTTCGTTGATTCCGGTCGGTGCAGTCGGAGGCATTGAAACTAGCGGATTGAAATACAATTTACATAACGAAACCCTGACTTTGGGTCATCGCACCGGAAACAGCAACGAGGCTGAGGTGGATGGAATGGTCAGGGTTTCGGCCAAAAAGGGAGACCTTTTGATTATGGAATGCTGGGACCTACATTGATGCCGGCTTCGTTTCTTTTGATTCTACATAAAAATTCTTATCGACAACCAGCGTCTTTATCCCTTTTGCTTTGAAACTTTGCCAATTGCCTGTCGGGTAAAGGAATTCGTCTTTGCCGCCTATTTTTACTTTAACGGGCATGTCAAAACCTTCTACAACATTGGCCCAGCGATATTGAAGCCCTTTATTTCCAAATGAATATTCAAAAACAGGGATCCGCGTATCACGCAGATACTGATCGAAAATCTTGCTAATGTTCCTACCCGCATGATTACTTACATAAGCCTCAATTTGTGACCCGTCGACAGTCTGGTGATAAAATGTTTTATTCAAACCCCGGAGGATCTGACGCCATTTTTCATCATCATTCACAACCTGCCGGATCGTATGCAACATGTTGCCACCTTTGTAATACATATCCCTTGACCCTTCCTTATTCACTCCATAGGTGCCAATAATGGGACTGTCATTAGCAATTAAAGCCCGAGTTCCAATCACATAATCAGCACCGGCTTCTTTCCCGAAATAGAATTCCGTGTAAAGGTTTTCAGAATAGTTTGTGAAACTTTCATGGACCCACATATCGGCCACATCCTTATAAGTAATGTTGTTGGCAAACCATTCATGACCGCTTTCATGAATAATAATAAAATCCCATTTCAAGCCCCAGCCCGTGTTGGACAGGTCCTTACCCAGATAACCCATCTTATAACCATTGCCATAAGTGACGGAACTCTGATGTTCCATCCCCAGATACGGCACTTCCACCAGTTTGTAACCATCTTCATAAAATGGATAGGGCCCAAACCAATGTTCAAAAGCCTTCAACATCTTAGGCGCTTGCTTAAATTGCTCCTTCGCTTTTTCCAGATTTTGGGGCAACACATAATAACTCAGTGCCAAATCTCCTTTTTCACCTTTGAATGTTTCTTTCCAACTCACATAATTGGCCACATTCATATTTACACCATAATTGTTGATCGGATTTTGGACCGCCCAATTGAATGTATGCGAATCATCATTGTTCTCTATAACCGACCTCAGGTTTCCATTTGAAACGTCCATCATGTTTTTGGGGACCGTGATGCTGATGAGCATGCTGTCGGGCTCGTCATACATGTGGTCCTTGCAAGGCCACCAGACGCTGGATCCCAGACCCTGGCAGGAAGTCGAAATGATGGTGTTTCCTTTTCCGTCCGGCACCCATTGCACGCCTCCGTCCCACGGCGGGCGTTTTGCTAATCTTGGCTTACCTGAATAAAACACTTCAATCGATTCCGTTTTGCCGGCTTCTTGCTTTTTGGCTAATGCAATGAAGAAAGCGTCTCCATCGCGCTTGTAAGTGAGCGACTCGCCATCCTGCGTGACCTTGGTAATTTGTAGCGGTTCCTGCAAATCGATTTGCAGGGTTTGATACGGTTTGAGAACCTTGTAGACTACTTTTGTTGAGCCTGTTAATGTGCTGTCCTGGGCGTTGGGGCGCACACTTAAATGGTAATAAGTCAAATCCCACCAAACCCTTTCAGGTGTTATCGAGCCTCTTAACGTGTCGGCGTGGGTGAATTTTGTGTTCTGGGCCCAACTGATGTTAGCAGCCAGCAGGAAGAAGCAAGCCAGTATTTTCCGCATCTAAAAATGTTTTCTTATCGAGTTTAATTGCAATGTTATTTGTCCAGAACTTCCATGTCGTTCAGTTCCGGACCGCCGCCCCTGTTAGCTGATCCAGCCGCAATAAATATTTTCTTATTCAACGAAACAGCCTGCGTTCCATGGCGTCCCTGGTGCAAGGATGGCAGTTTTTCCCATTTTTGGGTTTGTGTATTGAAAGCTTCGACTTCCTTATGCGCCTCCACATGCGCGTCACTTTCTCCGCCGATAATCAGGATTTTGTTTCCGTAAACCACGGTCGTGTTGCCCGCTCTTAATGTTGGCAAATTATTAGACTCATCCAATGTCGACCATTTGCCCGTTTTGAAATCATATACATCCACTTCCTTGATCACCGTGTTCAAAACCTGGTTAATGCGCGCAGTTGACAATCGCCCGCCGGCAACATATAATTTATTTTCATAAACAGCCACTTGTACATGATCTCTTGGCCGGGGCGCATCGGGGAGTGTTTTCCAGGTGTTTGTAGCCGGGTCGAATTCGTCAAACCAGGTGACCTGTCCGTCCCAATGTCCATCCTGAATTCCGCAAACGAGATAGATTTTATCATTTAAAACAAAGGCCCCCGCGGCGCCGCGCAAACGATTTTCCGGAATGGCAGCGCCTTTTCGCCATTCATTTTTGATGGGATTAAAGATGTAAATGTTAGGAATTGGCGTTTCGTGTGGATAACCGCCTGTAAATGCGCCCAAAACGTAAATTTCATTCTTATAAGTAACAGCTTGAAAATGGCTCATTTCCAGCGGTGTCTCTTTCAAATGTGACCAGGAATCTTTTTTGAAGTCATATTCGTCAACGGGCTTCACGCCGCGGCCACCCAAAAGATAGAGTTTTCCATTCGCCGTTGCCATTGCATTTTCGTGCCTCTTTTCGGGAAGATTCTCGGGCTCGGAAACCTTCCATATCTGTGCATATGCAGGGAGGATAAGGAGGATTAAGGCAATCAGAAATATCGGGGTTCTTAATTTTGAGCTCATTTTATTCGCTTTTGATGTGGGTAAGGGATATTTTCTGAACAAATGCCTGGTCGGAAATATGCATCAAGGTACAAACATATTTTATAAAACAGAAAGACCAGCATAGGGCCGGTCTTTCTGTCAATTTTAGTAAATAAGGGGTTAATTTTTGCTGCTTATTTCTAGTGCAGGACTTTCAAAACCCAGCTTTTTGAGCCCGTTTTGAACATCGGGATCTTTCATAAATAATTTCCAGAGCAAGCCCGTCCTGTAATTTTCGATCATCACAATGATTGGTCCCTGGTCAATGGCCAGATGTGATTTGGCATACCAGTTCTGACTCTCATTGAATGCATCCGTAAACCCATATTCGCTCCAAATTTTGTCACCCAAATCGTCATAGAAATGATGCAATGCTTTCATTGATTGCTCCGGCGTGTAAGGAAATGAAGAAAGCGCTGCGGTCGGTGTAATGGTGCCAAAATCGTTGGTCGGAGAATGTGCATTATAGCCGTTGTAGGTGTCGCTCGCAGTCAGTCCCCAGCTGTTTTCCCCGTAACCTCTGAACTTGCCTGGATTGGCAACGCAGTGTTTGTAATTAATCAGCGAGTGGTTCACATTCTGCTCCCAGTAATCGGCATACTGGTCTTTTAATTTCCTTGGATCCAGGCCGAGGAATGAATAATGTGCAAAGAAAAGCGGCCCCCCATAATCAAAACCCAGCGGAAGTTTCACACCATAGTATTCCTTTCCATTTTTAAAATGATCGCTTTGTGCCCAGCATTTATTGTAAACCTGCGCGGTAATTGGGTAACGGGGCGAAGAGGCAGCCATCACATATGTGATCAATGTCTCGTTATAACCCCTAAGCTCGAAATTCATGGCCCAACCATTGTTTGGGCTCCAATGCCAGTAAAGTTGGTTGGGATTTCCTCTTGTATACCAATCCCACTCTGCCTCATTCCATATCCACTGAATGCGGTTCCGGAGATCTCTTTCCACATCGTTATCCCGGTCAAAATATTGCCTGGCGGCTAACATTCCCTGGAAAAGGAAGGAGCTTTCCACCAAATCGCCACCGTCATCCTTACGGCCAAACGGCACAATTTTGCCCGTTGCACCATTGAGCCAGTGCGGGAAAATGCCGTGGTAATGATCGGCTTTGGCTAAAAATTTCATCATTTTCAGAAGTCTTGCCGAAACGGAATCTCGTGGCTGCCATCCTCTTTCCGCTGCAACGATCATGGCCATAATGCCGAATCCTGTTCCGCCGGTCGTTACCACTTCATCCCCATAATCGAAAGCAATGTTGCTCCGTTCGCGTGACATGCCGCTGACCGGGTGCCCGAATTCCCAGAAATAGCGAAATGTTTGTTTTTGTACTAATTCAAGCAATGCGGTGTCGGACAAGTTTTTAGGTCTGTCTGCCGGATTGAAAACCGCAGGCTTGGTAACATTACTTTTTTTCTTTTGTCCAAAACCGTCTATTGTAAGCAAGAGGAAAAGGCACACGCAGGTAAGGTAATAATAGGATATCTTCATGATTTCGTTGATTAAATAATTTACTAATTGAGGTTTGGACTGCTAAACCCCAATTTTTTCATCCCGGACTTAATTTCCGGCGTGCTCATAAAAAGCTTCCACGGAAGGCCACTCCGATGGTTTTCAATCATGATAATGATCGGCCCCTGATCGATAGCAAGATAGGAATCGGCTACCCATTGCTCTTTTATTGAAAATGAATCATAAAATCCATAGTCACGCCAAAGCTGATCGCCCAGTTTGTAATAAAAGTATTTCAAAGCCTGCATAGACTCGTCGGGCGTGTAGGGGAACGAGGAAAGTGCGGCTGTGGGCGCTATAACACTTTTGTCATTGGTTGGGGAATTGGCATTATAGCCGTTTGGAATGTCGCATGCGGTTAATCCCCAGCATCGGTCACTGTATCCGTAATCATTTGGATCTGCTTTACAGTAATTATAATTGATCAAGGCGTGCGCCTTATTTTGGGTAAAATAGTTGGTGTATTGATCTGTGAGCTCCGTTGGGTTCAATCCCAGAAAAGAATAATGCGAGAAGAAAAGCGGCCCGCCGGACGGCTCGCCAAGCGGAAGAGTGAGTCCGTAGTAGGAGCTTCCATTCACAAAACTGCCGTCATTGGTCCATCCTTTGTCATAAACTATTTTAGGGATTGCATGTGTCGGCGACGAGGCGGCGAGCGCATATGTAATCAGGCATTCATTCCATCCTTTGATCTGATGGTTCATTTCCCACTGATAATCCGGGCTCCAATGCCAGTAAAGTACATTTTCGCTGCCTTTCCTGAACCAATCCCATTCCACACCTTCCCAAATTGTGTTAATGTCTTTCCTCAAAGCCGTTTCAGCAGGCGTCGACGCGGAAAAATACTGTCGCGCCGTTAGCAAGCCCTGAATCAGGAAAGAAGTTTCAACCAGATCAGCCCCATTGTCTTTTTGACTGAAAGGCACAGCAACGCCCGTTGCGCCATTGAGCCAATGTGGAAATGCGCCATGGAATTTCTGTGACTTGTCTTTCAGGAATGTTACGATTTTCCGGATTCTTTCCAATCCTTGTTCCCGCGTGATAAACTGCCGCTCAATTGCGATTGGAATGGTCATTATGCCGAAGCCGCTGCCGCCCGAAGTGACCACATCGCCCGAAGAATTCCGCTCGCGGGCAAGTCCGCTGACGGGATGTCCAAAATCCCAGAAATACTTGAATGTTTGCTTCTGAACAAGGGTAAGGAGCTCATCGTCAGATATTACTGGAAATTTATCGGTCGAATCTACTGATTCGGGTGCGGTTACCGATCCGGACGAATTCTTTTTATCGCAACCGGATACAAAAAGTATAAGCAATAAAAATCCGTGCTTCAAAAAGCCTTTGGTCATAATAGCATCGGTTGAGAAAACAAAAGGGAGTGAAGTCGTCGACTTCACTCCCGGCGACATTACATTTTCTTATTGTAGATTTCCGTGATCTCAGCGTCGTTCAGGGCTTTGGTGTAAACCCTGAACTGATCAAGCTTTCCGGTATAATGCAGCATCCACGCATCCGCAGGTGCTTTTATGCCAATGTGTTGCTGAAATCCGCCGATAACAAATTTTGAAGCATTGGTCATTTTCAATGGTCCCAAAGGTGCTTTGTCCTTCACAATGTTGGTAACAGACTCAGCGAGCGGTAATTTCTTCCCATCCACATAAGCAGCGAATTTCGAGGTCGTTCCATCATAAGTGTACGCAACGTGCTTCCATTTGCCATAAGCATTTGGCCATTTGTTCAGGCCGTTTGCATTTTTCGTTTGATCAAATGTGATCCAGTTTCCTGCAAAGTTGAATTTTACCAGCATCGAGTCGCTTTTGGAAGTATTCCCTTCAATAAGCATGAAGGTGTTACCCCAGAAGTCTTCCGTATTGGGCAGCATAAAGACACTTTGCGCGCCACCGTCATGTTTGGCCGTGTTCATCCAAAAAGCAATGGTAAAGCTTTCCATGGTTGCCAGCTTGCCGGCAGATGAATATTCAATTTGCCCGGTGGGAGAACCCTGATAAGCTTTTCCGCTGATTCCCTCTACATAGGAAACCCCGTTGGCGACGCCCCGGCTGCCCCAGATGCTATCCGTAGCAACGCCTTCAAAAGCCCACAGACGCTGTAAAGGACCGTTCAATGACGGGTCGTCATCGGAAATCAAGACCAGCTCCGGCCTTTCAAAATTTTGGCAGGAAAAAATTGAAACGGCTAAACCAAGTATCCATAGCCGGGATGTTATATTTTTCATTTCAATGCGTTTAATGTTGATCAAAAAATAATGGCTCGACTATCAATACTCAGGATTTTGCACAAGCACGCCACCCGATTTGTCAATTTCAGGGCGCGGGATCGGCAGGTAGCGATGGCGGTTTTGGTAAAGATTTTTTCCGGCAGCATGCAAGACGTCTTCCGCAATTCCCCAGCGGACAATGTCAAAGAACCGCTCATTTTCCATCCCCAGCTCCACGCGTCTTTCCTGACGGATCGCCGTTCTAAGCTGCGCCTGATTTCTGGTAACAACTTTCGGTAAAATCGCTGCATTCGTTCCACGAGCCCGGCCGCGAACCATTTCCAGCCAAGCCAGTGCATCCGTGATGTTTTGCTCGCCATCCACTTCGTTTGCAGCTTCGGCAGCCATCAGTAACACGTCAGCATAACGGATAACGCGTACATTCATCCATTGTCCGAAGCGGCTTGCGGTTGCTTCTCTCGTTGCTGGATTGGTGTATGCTTTCTTGTTCCAGTAGGCTCTCGGAATGCTTGTTGTAGCAGGTGGCACACTCTCATTATAAGGGGTATTCACCTGACCTGAATAAAGCAGGGTGGCGTCTTTTCTTGGGTCGCCTTTTTCAAATGCATCTGCTAGTGACTTGTTCGGCGTATTCCAGCCCCAGCCCAAATCCCAAGCTCCCGAACCTCTCACGCCCTGGTGCATTGCGTTATCTATTCCTAGCGAAGTTTGTGTAATGGAATAAAATGCCTGCAGCTCAAAAACCGACTCCGAATTATTCTCTCCTGTTTCCCTGAAATTGCTGGCATAATCACTCACCAGCGAATATTTGCCGGATGTGATGACCTGTTTGGCAGCTGCCAGCGCAGCCGGCCAGTTTCTTCGCCAAAGGTGAGTCTTGGCATGCAATGCATGCGCCGCACCGCTGGTAAGTCTTCCAATGTATTTAGATTCCCACGTCACCGGCAGCAATGCAGAGGCTTCTGTCAAATCAGCATCAATGAGCGCGAAAATTTCATTTACCGGGGACTTCGGGATATTCGCTTCGGACGATTCCCGGACTTTGAAGTCAATTTTTGGAACATCGCCGTAGGTTCTTGCCAGATTGAAGTAGGCATATGCGCGCATGAATTTCGCTTCCGCCTTATTAACCATGGTTCCGGCATCTTGCGCACCCACTGAATCGATGTCGGAAATAACTGCGTTTGCTGCAATGATCAACGCATAGTGGTCTGACCAATAGCTGTTTAAAAGCCATTCATCCTGTGTATATTGGAAATTGTCATAGAAACTTTCCTGTGCTACGCCATCCGTTGTCGAGCTGCCTTTGTCGGCGTCATCTGACCGGAAATTATGGATGGCAAGATAAGGCATAGAGGAAACGCCGAAGGCACGCATTTTGGCATACACACCAAAAACCTGGCTATCAAATGAACCTGCGGGAATGTCTTTTTCGACATATCTTCCCAACGGCTCGCGATCCAGGAAGTCGCTGCAACCGGACAGAACCAGCAGGCTGAAAACCGTCAGGATAGAGATTTTATTTATGAATTCACTTTTCATATTTCAATGAGATAAGATTTTTAGAAATTCAGGTTGATGCCGAATGTATAAATGACAGGCACAGGATAGGTTCCGTTGTCCACACCAAAAGCAGTAGTGTTACCGCCAATTTCGGGCGTAAATCCAGTGCTGTTCGTGAACGTTTTTAAGTTTTGCGCATTCACATACAAGCGCAGGGATTTCAGACGGAGACTTTTCAATGTCTGAGAGGTGAAATTGTAACCAAGCTGCACATTTCTGATGCGGAAGAAACTGCCGTCTTCGATCCAGTATGACGAAGGAAGATAGTTATTGGCACGTGACGTGTTCAAAACAGGCTCCCAGTTTGAAGTACCCGGCCCGTTCCAACGGTCCATTCTTTCGGTTTGGTAATTGAATTGCGCGAATGTGCCACGGTTCCACTGACGGAAAATTTCATTTCCATAAACACCATTCAAATCAATACCCACATCAAAACCTTTGTATTTAGCAGAAACGGAAGCGCCATAGGTGAAATCAGGCGTTGGGTTCCCGATCAATGTTCGGTCAGCTTCTGTGATAGATCCGTCACCATTAACATCCTTGTATTTAATGTCGCCGGGTGAAACTTCTCCGATTGTACTGACAGGAGATTTGATGAATTCAGCTTCTGACTGGTAAATTCCGTCATGCACGTAACCCCAGAAATAACCGATCGGGAAGCCTTCCGTTGTCCGTGATGCACCGTTGATGATGTCGTAGCCTTTGGTAGAAAGCTTCTGTACCTTGTTGTTAATGGTGGTTAGGTTACCACTGATAGAGTAGGAGAAGTCGTCTGTTACATCCTGGTTCCAGGTTGCAGCGAATTCAAATCCATGGTTTCTAACCTCGCCGAGGTTACTCAAACCGGGAATTGTGCCTGCGATTCCGGGCACAAGCACCAGAATGTCTTTTGTAAGTTTGTTGTAGTAATTTGCTTCAACCGTCAAGCGATTTTTCAGCATATTAAACTCGACGCCGCCTTCGTAGGCAAGCACTTTTTCCCAGTGCAGGTTCGGATCGGCAATGTATTCGTTTTGAAGCCCGGCTACGATATTTTCTCCAAAAACACCCGAATTGGCCGCCGTAAGCGTAGGGTAGGCGGGATAGCGATACTTGTCATCGATATTTTGATTACCCAAAATCCCGTAAGAACCTTTCACTTTCAAGTAGTCGAAAACACTTTGATTTTTGAAAAAATCCTCCTCACTAACAACCCATCCTAAACCAACTGCGCCGAAATCCTGCCATCTGCCTTTGCCGAGAAAAGCGGAGCTTCCGTCCCTCCGGTAAGAGGCGTTAACCAGATATTTTGATTTGTAGTTGTAAAGAATACGTCCCAGATAGGATAATGTAGCTGATTCCCAGGCAGAACCGGAACCGGTCCTGGTTGCTGCATCACCCACATTATCCGTATACCAGAAACGCGGATCATTCGGAATGGCAAAGCTGCTTCCTTGTCTTACTGTGGAGGCAGTTTCTTCAAAGCTTCGGTAATAAGTCGTTATACCACCCAAAACAGTCAGGTCGTGGTCGCCGAATGCTTTTTTGTAGGTTAGCAGATAGTCTTGTTGCAGTTTTGGGAAAATGTTTTGCTTCTGGTTCACAACGGTCTGTCTGACAACGGCATCCGTTTTGTCCTCACCTACGATCTCGGGATTATATGTGTTCACCAGCGGCTGGTAGTTGCGAATGGTGTTGAAGCCATAATCCGCATATAAAGAAGCCCTGAATGTGAAATCTTTAAGGAAAGTAAGTTCGCCGTAAATGCTTCCAACTGCGCGATATTCTCTTAAAATCTCCGTGCGTTTCTGCAATTCAACATCTACAAGCGGGTTATTCACCTGTGCACGCTGAAAATCAGGCAATGTGTGATACAGGCCGTATTGGTCGTTGAACACCGGTGCAATTGGTGCAGCCAGGATCGCGCCGCCTACATTCTTCTTTTTATCGCCAAATGGCGTAGCGCGGTAGCCGCTGAACGTTAGCCCGAATTTCAGGTTTTTGTTGACTTGAAGTTCGTCGTTGATGTTCAGAGTCAGTTTTCCGTATTTTTCGTGCTTGATATTTCCTTCTTCCTGCACCGTTCCGATGCCCATATAGAAGCGGTTCTTTTCTGTCGCGCCGGATATGCTGATGTTATTGTAGTTCAAAAAGCCGCTCTGGAAGATCTGATCCTGCCAATCGGTGTCGCCCGTCCAGTTTGTGTAGTTGTATGGCGCGCTGCCCTGATTTGCAAGCTGTTCATTATAAAGCTCTTTGAATTGGGCCGCATTGGTCATGCTAATGCGGTCGGCAACTTGCTTGAAGCCTACGGATGAGTTGAAATTAACATTCAATTGCCCCGCCTTAGCTTTTTTCGTGGTTACAGCAATGGCACCGTTAGCGCCCCTTACCCCGAAAATAGCCAGTGATGACGGGTCTTTTAGAACCTCAATGGACTCGATATCAGCAGGGTTAATAAAGTTAATGTTATCATTCAAAATCCCGTCCACGATGTAAACAGGCTTTACACCATTAATAGAGTTCGTTCCCCTGATCCGCACATCCGGTTCTTCGCCGGGGCGGCCTGAATTCACAACGGACAAACCGGCCACTTTTCCTTGCAGTGAAGTGATTGGGTTAGCAGAAGGCTTATCGGCGATTTCAGCGCCTTTGATCGTTACAATGGATCCGGTCAGGTCCCTTTTACTGGCTGTACCATATCCGATCACAACAACTTCACCCAGTGCTTTTGCATCTTCTACCAATGCCACATTAATGGTCGTTTGTGTGCCAACCGTAACTTCTTGCGCCGTCATACCAATCATTGAAAAGACCAGGACCGACTGAGCAGACGGAACTGAAATAGCGTAATTCCCCTCGGCATCGGTCGGCACTCCTGTGGTTGTTCCTTTGATGAGAACACTGGCCCCGGGAAGAATGGAGCCGTCAGAACTTGACGTGACTTTTCCTGACACACTAATTTCCTGACCATAGCTGATGAGGCTGACGGACAGGAAAACCATCATGTACAGTAATCGTACAATAGTTTTCATTTAGGTTATAATTTGGTTGATTGAATTATTATAAGATTTAATTGTCTTCAAATTTAAGTTCCAAGACAGCCAGTAATCAAATAAAGCACTACATCACCACTACATCAATGAGAATAATGCAAGGATTTAGGCCTGTAACTTAGGTTTGTGAAGGATTAGTACAATGTGGCTAAATATCCATCATGAACTGAACGAGATTGCCATCCGTACCTAATCCCAATTTTTTGCGTAGCCGGTAGCGCTTTATTTCCACACCCCGGATTGAAATTCCCAGAACAGGCGCCATCTCTTTGGTCGAAAGATTCATACGAAGGCACGCCGCCAGGCGGAGCTCAGAGGGGGAAATTGTGGGAGCGATTTGACGTAGGCGTTTGAAGAATTGTTCATGGACCTCGTCGAAATTTTGCTCGAAAAGCATCCAGTCGTCCTTTCCGGCCACATTTCGCTCAATGCTATTCAATAGTTTCTGATAATGAATATTCGGGAGCTGCTGGCCCATTTCGGCTTTAACTTGCTTTAATTCATCCCGTATTTCTTCCAGAATTTCATTTTTCCGTACAACATTAATGGCAATGTTGCTGAGCTGCTGGCTTTTACCTTGAATGTCGCTCTGCAATTTCTCATTCTGGATCTGCATGATTTGCCTTTCGTTGGCAAGCTGTTGCTGGCGGAGTTTCTCTTCCTGCTCCCGCATAAGCCTGTTCCGATGCCGGCGCAAGCGTTCTTCCTGGTAAAGGATCAGCCCTACAAATACGAGCCCTATCAATGTTATGAAAACGATCTTAGCGATTAATGTCTCGCGCCAGTAAGGCTGAACACTGAACTGATATGCTGTAACACGATCATTCAGGTTGCTTTTTACTTCAAATGTGTATCTCGTGGATTCGAGATTTGTAAACTCCACAAAATTCTGGTCTGTCCATTCCGACCATTGATCCGACAGTCCGCGAAGGCGGTATTTATATTGTGTGCTCTGCCCATACACCGGCAATGCAAAATTGATTCGTAACGAGCGCACATTAGAAGGAAGCGCGGGCTTTCCCAAAATGCTGAATGATTGCGATAAATTCCTGAGGTTAGCAACCTTTCTGACGATGGGCGAAGCTGGCGGCTCAACGTTTTTTGCGCCGGAAGTTCTGTTATAAAGGGCATAGCCATTGTCCAGACAGAAGAAATAATAGTCCTTAGAGACTGGAATAATGGTTTCACTGTTGCGGATCAGCGCCAGCGGCAGGTTGTGGACCTGGTTATCCGAAGCGTAATATGTGATCCGGTTAATGAACACTTTGAACCAATCACCATTCACGCCCGTACGGATCTTGAATGCTTCGTCTTCACTATGCTGCGCGAAATCAGTGGAGACCTGCAATTTGTCGTTCGCATCAGGTTGCAGGAAAACGGAGCCTGAACGAACGTATAAGCGCTTTCTCCATTTCATGATCTCCACTGCGAATTCACCGGGCAAATCGGCAGGCGCCTTGAATTCTTTACACTGGTAAGCGGAATCCAGCGCGGGCGTGAGTTTAGCCATGAATAAACCTCTGTATGCATGTCCGAGCCAGAAAGCGCCTTTTTCGTCCCGGACGATCTGCTTGACGGGAATCGGGGAGATGCCTTTAATGGGATATGCATAGGCCCATTGCTGGCTACTGTTCTTTTTGTAAACATGCAATCCATTGTAAGAACCTTGCAATAAAAGTGTTTCCTGACCAGATTGAATGGGCAGCATTACCCAACCTCCTGTAATGTTGGAAAGCTTCGTAATGCCTTGTTCATTAATGCGGTAAGTTGCATCGTTATGCCCGCAAAGGAGCTGGTCATCAAAAACTTGCAGGTTCCAGGTCTGGCCTTCCAGGCCGGGAACAGGCTGGAAAGGCTCGGTAGAAAGCCATTTTTTTACAAAAACACCCTTATTGGAGCCCACATATAATTTACCCCGCCAGATGGCAGCAGCATACGTCGAACCGAGCGGATTATCATTGGTCTGGTAGGAAATGACGGGTGACGACATTTTGAGCATATCAATTCCCTGATCCAGACCGATCCAGAGCTGATTGCGGCGGTCCTCCGTCAATGCCAGAACGGTGTTGTTTTGAAGGCCGGTCTCTTTGTTGAAATGATATTTCAGCTTGCCATTTTTCTCAATTACATAAACGCCCGACTGAATCGTGCCGAAAACCAGGCTGCTGTCCTGTCTGAGCATTACTGCCCTGTTGATAATGTTTGTTTTAAGTTCTTCCGAAAACGGTATTTTCCAGGGACTAAGCAATCCATCTTTCCAAAAAAACAAGCCGTGTTTGAATGTTGTGATCAGGATCTGGCCATTCGAGAATGGTAATATGGCTGAAACGATCACAGCCGAAAGTGGTTCCGTACCGGCCAGCTTTTCAAATTTCTTGCCTTTTAACTCATAAATCCCTTTACCAATTGTTGGCAGGAACAGCCGGTTTTGTACAAATCTTAAAAACATAAAATTCCCCGGCGTGCTCAACTCCGTAATGTTCTGGCCATCGTACCGGTAAATCCTTGAAAAGGATTGGAAGTAAATGTGTGTAGGCGTTTTGGTAATGTGCCAGATCTCTTCTGTTTTCAGGCTGGCGAAGTTGGCGCTCTTGCTGAGGGAGTGATATTTCAGCTGGCCATCGAATTCTTTTTTCCAATAACCAAACTCTGAAAAGCCACCGACATAGATCCGTTGTTCTTTGGGACTATTTTGGTTGAAAACTTTGCCCATAAGCGTGTTCGGAACGGTTTCATCGCAGAGTACGGTCCGCACTATCTGTCTGTCGGGCAACGGATAGAGCTTCCATGCAGCGCCATCGTATTCCATAAGGCCATCCGAATTGGCCGCATAAATGATCTGATCGGAAGTCTGGTCAATGGCCCAATTCTGATTGTGCGCCTTGTAAATTGCCGACGAATAATTGATCAGAGGCGGGGTTTCCTGGGCCTTCGCGGCGAATATGATTGCAAAAAAAAGGAGTAAAGCCTTCCACAATGCAGCCTTATGATTTTTAGTTAAATATAAAAAAGGGTAGTGTGTCATCTTTTTAACGTGCTATTCGCTATTGGAAACTATAACGTCAATTAATGAAAAAAGTACTCTCTCTCATCTTGCTCAGCGCGTCAGTAACCACGGCGCAAGTAAAGCCAACCGACGACAATACAAGGAACGATATCCGCTACAATCTTAATGATTCCGGCTCACATTACGTCAAATTCACTTTTACCAACCAAACCTGGCTCCGGTTCGACGAAAGCAACCCCGGAACCACCGTTTTAGGCGATCCCAAATCCAACACATTCGACATCGGCCTGCGCCGGACGCGTGTGCAGCTTTTCGGCCAGGTCACCGACCGGATATTTTTCTACACGCAGTTTGGAATGAACAATTTTAATAAAGTGAGCGCATTCCCGGCCTATAATAATGCAGGAACACCCAGCAACCGGAAAATTGCCGCTTTCTTCCACGATGCTTTGGGAGAATATGAAGTGCAGCGAAAGGGCACCAACTTCATCCGTTTCGGTGGCGGGCTGACCGTTGTGAATGGTCTTTCCCGTTTTTCCCAGCCAAGCATCGGGACCATCATGACCATGGATGTTCCTGTTTTCGCACAGGCAACAGTGGATCAAACGGATCAGTTTGCGAGGAAACTTAGCGTTTACAGCCGAGGGCAGATCGGCAAGTTGAATTACCGCGTAGACGTTGCGGATCCGTTTCCTATCGAAACCAATGGTGCCGTTCCGCCAGCTCCGGGCTTGAATTCCGTTTTTGCACAACGTAAAAACCACAAGCAGTTCCAGGGTTTATTAATTTATAACATTTTTGACACAGAGGACAACACCACACCGGGATATATGACCGGGACATACCTCGGCAAGCGCAAAGTTCTGAACATTGAAGCGGGTATTATTTCTCAAAAGAATGCGACGTGGCGCAGGGAAAATGCGGATACAGTTTACAATAACATGACGCTGTGGTCTGTGGCCGCATTTATGGATATGCCTTTGAATAAAGATAAAGGAACGGCTGTTTCGGCATATCTGGGCTATTTTAATACGGATTATGGCAAAGGTTACCTGCGTTACAATGGGATTATGAACCCTGCAACGGGCACAACGCAGGCCATTCCGGGCGCGGGCGCTACGCATGGTAATGCTTACCCGATGTTTGGGACAGGGAGCGTCGTGTATGCGCAGGCAGGATATAAATTTAGGGATGGATTACTGGGAAGTCAGGGCACATTAATGCCGTATGCTTCCCTGCAACATTCTGATTATGAACGTTTGCAGGATGCTTTGAACGTATATAATATTGGTGTAAACTGGCTTATCAAAGGACACACCGGTAAAATCTCACTCAACTACGAAAACCGGCCGGTTTACCAAGCCAGCACGGTTGCCAACGAGCTCGCTGCGTACACGCGCAGAGGAACATTCGTGCTGCAATATCAGATCTCTATCTAATGTGTCTCAAATAAAAAAAATGTCATCAATGCAGAAACCAATCCCCGCATTGATGACATCCCCAAAAAATTACCCGTCATCTTAAGATGGCGGAAATGTCAAAAAATATTATTTATTTTTTGGCATTATAAATTTAATGCTCCATTCATGGATCTAACTGCCTCTGCTGATTTTTCAAAAGCAGCTTTTTCTGAATCGGTTAGTTCGAGCGGGATGATCTTTTCCCAGCCTTTTCTACCTAAAACAACAGGCACGCCCATACAGATATCATTCTGGCCATATTCGCCTTCCAGATAAACGCTGCATGGAACAATGCGTTTTTGGTCGCGCACGATGCTTTCAACCAAAAGCAATGTTGCTGCACCCGGCGCGTACCATGCCGAAGTTCCGATCAGTTTGGTCAATGTTGCGCCGCCTACCATCGTGTCAGCTGCCACTTTTTCCAGTTCGTCAGTAGAAAGAAAATTGCTTACCGGAAGACCATTGTAAGTCGCCATCCTTGTCAACGGGATCATTGTGGTATCGCCGTGACCACCGATCACCATTCCGTGGATATCCAGCGGAGAAACGTTCATAGCCAATGCCAGATACGTTTTGAAACGTGCGCTATCCAGGGCACCGCCCATTCCGATTAGTTTTTCTTTTGCTATGCCCGATTCTTTCAGTGCCAGGTAAGTCATTGTATCCATAGGGTTGGAAACAACGATGATGATGGCATCAGGCGAATATTTTAGAATATTTTCAGTAACTCCTTTTACGATTCCTGCATTGATTCCGATCAGCTCTTCACGTGTCATACCAGGCTTGCGCGGCAGACCGGAAGTGATTACAACGACATCAGAACCCTTGGTTTTTTCATAGTCGTTGGTTGACCCTACGGGTTTGGTATTGAAGCCCAGCAAAGCTGCTGTTTGGTACATATCCAGTGATTTTCCTTCGCTTACACCTTCTTTTATATCCAGTAGAACGACCTCCTCAGCCAACTCACGACGAATAATATTATCGGCAGTAGTTGCACCAACGGCGCCTGCTCCCACAACAGTAATCTTCATAAAGAAATATGGTTAATTGTATAGAAATTAATGCTTTTTAAATTTTCTCCTAAAAGTAGGACACATAATTTGTTTAAACCAAGCGGAATGTAATTTTTTGCCGGAAAAGTCCGGGGCTCGATCCGAAATGCAATTTTTTACGTATCTTAATAGTTATATCGGCATTATTAACCACTTTTTCTTGCTGTATACGATGAGCAACGAGTCAATGATATCTAGAATATTAAAGTCAATTTTTTTCAAGAAGGCAACCGGAAAGGCCGGCCGTTATGTGCACAATTCTGCGCGGCTGTTTGAACTTGCGAAGGATGTAATGGGCAAAATGAATCAGGTTGGGTTCAAAGGCGGCCTGGCCGAAGTGGCTGGCAGCGTTCAAGTCCTGATCCGGATGGTTCGGGCTTATGCTTCCGGAGAATATAAGGGCTTGCCATGGAAAAGTCTAATTTCGGTGGTTGCGGTGCTGATCTATTTTGTATCACCTATTGACCTGATTCCTGACTTTCTGCCCGTAATTGGCATCGCAGACGACGTCGCATTGATCGCTTGGCTGATCAAGACACTGGGCAGTGATATTGCAAAATTCAGCCAGTGGGAAAAGAGTGAAAAAACGATTAACATAGGATAAAACAGAACCGTTTAGTAGTTTCTGTAGAAAAGAATTTTTATTTTTGTAAACATTAAAAAAGAAACAGACATGGAATCAGTAACCGTTTTGGCATTTATGGGATTAGGTGGACAAGAGATCTTTTTGGTTGCCTTGTTCGTTTTACTATTCTTCGGTGCGAAGAAAATTCCTGAGTTGATGCGCGGTTTGGGGCAGGGTATCAATGAATTCAAGAACGCTACTAAAGACGTTAAGGAAAATATTGAAAAAAGCATGGAAGACCCCAAATAACGCTTCCATCTTATTGAAAGTTATAACACAGAGCCTCTAAGGTATACTTATTGGCTCTGATTCTTTATTTACAACCCCACAAAGAAATTACATTGAAAGAGTATCTGACGCTGGCCGGGATTCAGGAAGATTTGCGTGGAGGCAATTTGACGTGCGTCGAGTTAGTGAGTCATTATTTGCAGAATATAGAGGCTAATCAACACCTGAATGCATTCGTTGAAGTTTATGCGGATGAAGCCAGGAAAGCAGCCATTGCCGTTGATGAAAAATTGGCCAGCGGAACTGCCGGAAGGCTAGCCGGAATGGTGATCGGACTCAAAGATGTGCTTTCGCACAAAGGACACGGTTTACAAGCCGCCAGTCAAATCCTTAATACATACATTGCTCCTTATACTGCAACGGCGGTTCAGCGATTGCTGGATGAAGACGCTATTGTGATCGGGCGGCAAAACTGCGATGAATTCGCAATGGGTTCGTCCAATGAAAATTCATCATTCGGGCCGGTTTTGAATGCTGCGGATAACACCAAAGTTCCGGGCGGTTCTTCAGGCGGTTCTGCGGTGGCGGTGCAAGCTGGCCTTTGCCATGCGTCTCTCGGAAGTGATACGGGCGGTTCTGTAAGGCAACCCGCAGCTTTCTGCGGTGTTGTGGGCGTAAAGCCATCTTACGGCCGGATTTCCAGATACGGTCTCATCGCCTATGCATCGTCTTTCGACTGCATCGGCCCCATTACCAAAAGTGTTGAGGACGCCGCGTTGCTGATCGAAATCATGGCTGGTCCGGATAATTTTGACAGCACGGTTTCTAACAAAGAAGTGCCTGCATATTCTAAAAATCTGGAATGGTCCGGCAAAGCCAAAGTCGGTTATATCCGGGAGAGTGTTGAGAGCGAGGCGATTTCTTTGGAAATCCGCCAGCAAACGCTGGAAGTGTTGAACCGTCTGCGCGCCGAAGGGCACGAAGTAACGCCGGTAGAAATTCCATTGCTCGATTCGCTGCTGCCTACTTATTATATATTGACAACGGCCGAAGCCAGTTCCAATTTATCCCGCTTCGACGGTGTCCGTTACGGTCATAGAAGTGCGGAAGCGACGGATCTGGAAAGCTTGTATAAAAAGACACGCACGGAAGCTTTTGGTGAAGAGGTGAGGAGAAGGATACTATTGGGTACTTTTGTTCTGAGCGCAAATTATTATGACGCATACTATACCAAAGCGCAACGCGTTAGAAGATTGGTGCAGGAGGAAACGAACCGGTTTTTCGATCAGTTTGATTTTCTGATTACACCGGTAACGCCAACTACCGCTTTTACAATTGGTGAAAAAACCGAAAATCCGTTACAAATGTATCTCGCTGATATTTTTACAGTGCAGGCAAATGTGGTTGGGAATCCGGCTGTTGCGATCCCTAACGGGCTGGACGAAAACGGGATGCCTATTGGAATTCAGATAATGGCTCCTTATTTTGGTGAGTTGAAAATGCTGGCTTTTGCCAATTATTTAACCGATTTGAATAAAAATTCGGCATTGAGATCGGATACAAATCATTGAGAATCAAGTAAATGCTTTTGCATTTTTTTTATTTTCACATTTGTTAAGCAGTGTTTGTATCTGTATCCATGTTAAGTAGTAAAAAATCGTGCCGGGATAACAGGCGGTTTGAGATTTGTTGTTCCGAAGCGGAATTTTGTGAGTAAAGCGTAAAATGTATTAGAGATTATTCTAGTTCATCAGGCAGATTTTCAGAACGTTGGAAATCTTAACAAGGAAATTTTATTTGTAACAGTTGATTTACAAATAGTAGCCATTGAAAACCGGGAATTGATTAACCTTCAAAAAACATTTATTGATGAGGATTTCGAAAAAAGTATTGTGGCTCGGAGCCATGTGTGTAGGATTTGGATACGTGCCGGCTATGGCAATAATTCCACAAGAGAAGTTAGCATTCGAGCAGGATACACTGGAGAAAATAGTTGCAGCAGAAGAAATGGCGATCCCCGCTCTGCCCGCTGTTGAAGAATTTGGGAATACACCGGCAATTCCGGAAGAACTGTTGAAAGAGCGGTTTGCCAAACTGGAAAAATCAATTCCCCTTACTTACCACAAAACTTCCCACGAGTTTGTAGAGTATTTTATTTACAAAAAGGCAGAATTCACTCAGACAATGATGGAGAAGATGCCGCTCTACTTCCCCATTTTTGAAAAAACGCTGGCCAAGCACGGTTTGCCGACAGAACTTAAATATCTGTCAATGATCGAGTCGGGGCTTAACCCAACCGTGATCTCTCATGCAAGAGCAGGCGGTTTGTGGCAGTTCATGCCGGCGACCGGCCGTGAATTTGGTCTTTATCAGGACAAATACATTGACGAACGCTTCGAGCCTGTGAAAGCGACCGAGGCTGCCTGCCGTTATCTGAAACAACTTTACAATATTTTTGGTGACTGGGAGCTTGCATTGGCTTCCTATAACACAGGCCCGGGCAATGTGAAACGCGCCATGCGCCGCTCACGCGGAACCACGTTCTGGACCATCTATAATGTCCTTCCCCGCGAAACCCGCTCATATGTTCCGCAATACGTTGCGATGAACTATATGATGAACTATGGTAACGACCACGGTATTTACCCGGCCCAAACCGAGTTTCAGATCCCCAACGACACCATTCATATCAACGGCTATATTGATTTGCTGGCATTCTGCAAGAACAGCAACATTAATTTTGATGACATTAAGAAATTAAACCCGCAAATCACCAAAACGTCCCTGCCGGACCAGACCCGGGATTTCGTACTCAAAGTGCCAAGTATGCAATATACTTACCTGGTTAGCAACCGGAACTCCATCATGGATTCCTGCACCCGCAGATTGCTTCTTCAACCGAATGTAATGGTTGCAAAGCTGGATAGCACTGCATTGGACTCGATGGGTAAAAATCCTGCTTTTCCTTATGCCACAATGGTTAGCCAGCAATCAACTTCGGAGTACGACGAAGATCTGGATGAAGAGCATGACGAAATAGTTTTACAAAAGACACGTACAAAAAGAGCTACACACACCGTTAGAAGAGGAGAGAGTTTAAACTCGATCTCAAAGAAATACAGGGTGTCGGTTTCCGAGCTTAAAAAATGGAATCATTTACGCCGCACCAACATTGCCAGGGGTCAGCGTCTGGTGATTCTGAAAGAAGTGAAAGAGCCCGTTCGCGCTTCGAGAGTTGCAGCAAATTCGACTCCTGCGGTTAAAAAGGAAATTGTAAGAAATGACAGGCATACTAAAAAGCGTTACCATACAGTTCAGAAAGGAGATACGCTCTGGATTATTTCCCAACGTTACGGACTGGAAATAGGACAATTGAAAAAGAAAAACAGAATCAGAGGAAATGCGATAAAACCAGGCCAAAAACTGATCGTTTCCAGCTAGTGAACAAGAGTCAATTACACATACTATTTATATGATTGCCTACGTTAACGGAACTGTAGTCTACAAAGATCCGGCTTATGCCATTATTGATGTAAACGGTTTAGGCTATGAAGTTCGGATTTCATTACAAACCTATACTTCACTGCCTGAACTGGGCGAGCGTTGCAAACTTGTAACGTACCTGAATATACGGGAAGACGCCCACATACTATACGGGTTTTGGGGAAGTGATGAGAAAAAGCTTTTCCTAGACCTGATAGGCATTTCGGGTGTAGGGCCATCAACGGCCCTGGTTATGTTATCGTCGCTTTCTTCATCGGAAATACGACAAGGAATAATAGATGAAGACCTGCGATTGATCCAGTCAATTAAAGGCATCGGGTCCAAAACTGCTCAGCGCGTAATACTTGAATTAAGGGATAAAATTCGCAAGGAAGATCTGGTGTCTACCGGTCCGAGGACCATAGACAATCCTTCCGGCACTGTGAAAAGTGAGGCGCTTGCTGCACTGGTTACATTGGGAATTCCCAAAGCCACCGCAGAAAAAAGTCTTGACGCTATCATCAAGCGTGAAGGTCAGGCGGTCACCGTTGAGAATCTTATTAAGTTGGCACTTCGATAACCGAACTGTAATGATATTTGGTAAAAAAATTTACGATAGTAAAGTCGTTTTGATGGATTTGATTGTAGCTGCAACCTTCTCTAAATAAGTATAATACCTTGTCATCAACGATTTACTCCTTTCTTTTTAAGGCATTAACCATATCAACAGGCGCTGTTCTGTTAGCGAATGTATCCGTTGATATGGACGAACCTTATTCCGGGCAGGCGCAGGACTGGGCAATTATTGCCGATACTGTAAGAGAAGATACTTCCAAAAAGAAAATAGATAGGTCTGGTAGTCAGCTTATTATGCGTTGGAAAGATTTTTATTCCAACCGCATTGCTGAACCAAGGCCACGCTCCCCGTTTTATCTCCGTGATCCGGCCAATGTATCCATTCAACTGGACAGCGCTGGTAAAGTAGCCGTTTCCGAAAGCATCCAAACCCCGACTGGTAACTTCAATTACCGGGCGCCGGAACGGATGGATCTTTCCACTTATGACAAGATTCAGGAAGATCGCGCATTCAAAAGTCTGCTGCGCGAATATGCTGGCAGGCAGGATGGAAAAAGTGCCATGGGTTCGCGGGGGCTATTGCCTAAACTGGACATTCCGCCTGGACTTTCCAAGTTGCTGGGAGATGATTTTATCAATTTCAAACCCACCGGTTTTGTGTCGCTGGATTTGGGCTTAATGCACCAGTTCCTTGATAACCCGGCCATCCCGATACGGCAACGCAGGAATACGCAGTTCATTTTTAATGAGCAGATCAGCATTAATTTTGATGCAAGGCTAGGTGATCAGCTTGGTTTCCAAACCAACTTTGATACAAAGGCTAATTTCAACTTTGAAAATGCCATTAAGCTGAATTATAAGAACCCGGAAGAAAGTTTTATCCGGAAAATTGAAGCAGGTAACATCAACTGGGCCATTAACAGCCAGCTGATTCCCGGCGTTCAGAACCTTTTTGGTTTGAAAACGGACCTTCAATTCGGCCGGTTAAGCGCAACTGTTGTAGCCTCGCAGCAGAAATCCAGTAAAGAGAGAATTGTTTTAAGAGGAGGGGCGCAAAGCAGGGATTTTGAGTTACGTGCCGATACTTACGACGAAAACCGAAATTTCTTCCTGTCGCAATATTTCCGGAACATTTACGAGAGCTCGTTGAAGAACACGCCAACCATTACATCGGGCGTGACGGTTACGCGTATGGAGGTGTATGTTACTAACCGCACCACCACAACGGAATCGCTCAGAAACGTTGTCGGTTTCGCGGATTTGGGAGAACCTGCTCCCTATAAGTCGGCTAATCCAAGTTTACAGCCTATCCGTTCTACTTCGCCTGCTGACAATGCGGCCAATGGTCTTTATAAATCATTGACAACTAATGAGTCGTTCCGGCAGGTTGATAACACCAATAGTGCGATTACGAGCCTGGGACTGGAAAAAGCGGTTGATTATGAATTGCTGAGAGGAGCCAAAAGGCTGATCGCTGATCGTGACTACACATTTCACCCACAGCTTGGTTACATCTCCTTAACCAATGCATTGAGAAACGACGAAGTGCTGGCCGTTTCTTACGAATATACATTGAACGGCAGGGCATTTAAAGTGGGTGAGCTTACCGAGGATTATCAGGCACGCCGGGATAATGAGGTTATTGCATTAAAACTGCTGAAATCATCCACGATCAGGAACAACACAAAGCTTCCTATGTGGAACCTGATGATGAAAAACATTTATGCACTGGGAACCAGCCAGATGGATAAGCAGGGTTTTCAGTTACGGATCATTTATAAGGATGACCAAACCGGAATTGATAACCCAAACTTGCAGGAAAGCAGCATTGCCAACATTCCATTGATCCGCTTGATGGGCCTCGACAGGCTGAACCCGGTTAATGATCTGCAGCCCGACGGAAACTTCGATTTTGTGGACGGGATTACGGTGGATAGTAAATCGGGCCGCATTATCTTCCCGGTTTTGGAGCCGTTTGGAAGCAATCTATCCAAGAAATTTGGTGCCGGCGAAGAGCAGTTCAGAAACAAATATGTGTTCGGTGAGCTGTATTCCACGACTATGATCGATGCGCAGCAGGTTTCTGAGCGCAATAAATTTTTCATTAAAGGTTCGTATCAATCCAGCGGTGGCGCAGAAGTCCAGCTTCCGTTCGGTGTTCTGGAAACTTCGGTTACCGTCACTTCCGGCGGCGTCCCTCTTTCACCGGGCTCAGATTATATTGTTGAAGCGCAAATCGGCCGGGTCCGTATCCTTAATGGCAGCGTGATGAACTCGGGCAGGGAGATCGTTATTGAATACGAACGGCCCGATATGTTCCAGAACCAGATCCGGTCCTTGCTGGGAACGCGCCTGGATTACGTCGTAAGCCGCGATATGAGCATTGGCGCCACGATTATGAAATACAGGGAACGTCCTGCTGGTTTCTTAACGAGGGTGTCCATCGGAAATGAACCGGTTAACAATACAATGCTCGGTTTTGATATCAATTTCAGAAAAGACGTGCCTTTCCTGACCAAATGGCTGGATGCATTACCCTTGATCCAGACCAAAGAAATATCGAGCATTCAGTTCAAGGGTGAATTTGCCAAAATTCTACCCGGTGTTTCGAAAGACGTCAATAACCGTTCGCTGGTGGACGATTTTGAAGCGACCAGAACCATTTATGACCTTTCAAGGCAACCACAGAAATGGCGGCTGGCAGGTGTTCCGCCAAAGTTCAGGCAGGGAACGGATGGTAAGACATTGGATTATGCTTACAGGCGCGCGAAAATCTCTGCTTATACAGTGGACAACATATTCGGCGGTGCTCAAGGGCTGGGCGGCGGCTACGATCCGCCGGGCAACCTGGACGACCAGGATCGCAGCTACTACTACGAGAGACTTTATTTACCCAATGAAATTTTCCCGCGTCGTGCGATTGCCGGACTGGTATCTTATCCGCAAAATGTCCTCGACATTGCTTATTACCCAAGCGAGCGCGGCATGTACAACTACAATGTTGACCTGCTGCCTAATGGTCGTTTGAAAAACCCAAGACAAAATTTTGGTGCGATCAGCAGAGCGATCACTTCGGATAATGACTTTGATAATGCGAACATTGAAAGCATCGAATTCTGGATGCTGGACCCTTTCATTAACAATGAACTTGGGAAAGTTCGGGATGGGAGCGGAGATGAAAAACCCAACACAACCGGTGGGAAACTGGTTTTCAACCTGGGTGATATTTCAGAAGATGTTATTCCTGACGAGCGTTACAATTTTGAGAACGGGCTTCCTATTGTGCCCAAACAAGTTGGCGTGAATGTTGATTCTACGGCCTGGGGTTACGTAACGAAGTCGCAATATCTGATTAATGCATTCAGTAACGAATCCGGTGCGCGTGAGCGGCAGGATGTGGGTTTGGATGGATTGAATAATGAAGAGGAGCGTCGTTTTTTCAAACCATTCATTGATCGATTACCGGCTAACCTGACCGCCCAAGCACGCGAGCAGATTTTGGGTGACCCTTCCGGGGATGATTTCCAGTTCTTCCTGGGAGCAAGTCTGGATAGTGCCAATCTAAAAGTTCTGCAGCGTTACAAGAATTACATTGGTATGGAGAACAACTCTCCCGAAAGCCTTGGCAGAAACGCCGATGTGACGCCTGCTTCAACCAATGTGCCGGATGGCGAGGATATGAACGTGGATAACACGATCAATGACAACGAGTCTTATTATGAATACGAAATTGACCTGAAACCAAACCAGCTGGCGGTTGGAAACGGATATATTGTTGATAAAACAGTTAATACAGCCGATCAGCAAACCTGGTATCTTTTCCGGGTTCCTATCAAGGAGTTTTCAGGAGTGATAGGCAATATGAACGGCTTTAAGTCGATCCGTTTTATGCGCATGTATCTGACTGATTTCCAGCAGCCTGTCGTATTGCGGTTTGCGCAGTTGCAAATGGTTGGTCAGCAATACAGAAAATATACAGCTAACCTGGACGCGCCTGGCTTACAGGAAGTTCCTGAACCTTATGATGCTAAATTCACTGTCGGAACGGTTAGCATTGAAGAGAATGGTCAGGAGCAGACAGACGCTACAAATAAATACGTTTACGCCATTCCGCCAGACTGGAAGCGCGATCAGGATAACACGCAGCGTCCCCCGCTCTTGTTGAATGAACAATCGATGAGCTTATGCGTGACAGATTTGCGCGATGGCGATTCCAGAGCGGTTTTCAAAAATGTGAACCTGGATTTATTGTTCCGCAAAAGGCTGCGCATGTATGTGCACATGCAGAATGAGCTGAGTGAAGATCGTATGGTGGGCGCATTTATGCGGATTGGTACAGACCTTACACAAAATTACTACGAAATAGACCTTTCCGGCCTGAAAGCAACATTGCCGGGCCAGTCAGCTGATCGGGAAGTTTGGCCGGAAGAGAACGAACTGAACATTGCCCTGGCTGATCTGATCGAAGCCAAAGCACAACGCAACCGCCAGCTGGACAGAAACCTGAGCGTGCCTTACACGATCACGACAGCCGACGGCAGATACAAATTAACCGTGGTCGGTAACCCGGATCTAAGTTCGGTGCGCGTCATGATGATCGGGATGCGCAACCCCAAATCCCAGGACGAACGCCCGAAAAGCTTCTGTATTTGGGTGGATGAAATGCACGTAGAGGGCTTTGACGACACAGGCGGCGTTGCGGCCATTGCGCAATTGAATGCGAAACTCGCAGATTTTGCAACATTAACTGCTTCCGGAAGGCTGGAAACATTCGGTTTTGGAAGCGTGCAACAGCGGATAGGCGAGCGTTCCCGTAATTTTACGACAGAATATGGCGTGTCTACCAACGTGGCATTGGATAAACTGCTGCCCGCAAGCTGGGGTTTCAGCATTCCGCTGTTCCTGAGCTATGACCGGCGAAATGTAAAGCCGCATTTTAATCCGCTCGACCCGGATACGCCGCTCGAAACTTCGCTGGGAAATTTGCAATCGGATGAAGAACGGGATGGTTACCGGCGTATGGTGGAGGAAAATGCCATCAAACGCGGGATTAATTTTTCCAATGTCAGGAAGATCAAGACCAAGCCCGGAGCACGGAATCACTTCTATGATTTTGAGAACTTCTCGTTTACATATGCATTCAGTGATGACAAGCGGAGGAACATTCTTACCCAGGAATATGCGCAACGCAATTACCGGGGCGGCATTTCTTACGTGTACAGCAGTCAGCCGAAGCCTATGGAGCCATTCAAAAACTGGAAAGCGACCAGCCGTTGGGCCGATATCATCAAGGATGTAAACCTGACATTGCTGCCTAACATGGTCTCGATCCGTACAGATGTTGACCGGCGGTTCCTTAAAACACAGCTTCGGAATGCGGATCTGACGACGGACGGCATTCAGCCTTTGTATGAAAAATATTTCTGGTTCAACCGCTATTATGACCTGAGCTGGAACCTGACCCGGAATATGACATTGAGCTACAACTCAACGGCCAACTCGATCATCGACGAGCCGATGGGCGACATTAACTCTGCTGAGAAAAAAGACTCGCTCTGGACCAATTTCAAGAAACTGGGCAGGATGAAGAATTTTGACCAAAAGATTGATCTGACTTATCGCTTGCCTCTGGATAAAATTCCGCTTCTGGACTGGATGACAGCCGATTACAAACATTCGGTTGCCTATCAATACCAAGCCAATGCATTTGGGTTAAAAGACACATTAGGCTTGCCATTCGGGGACATTATCCGTAACAGTAAAGACCGTGGGGTTACCGGTAAGGTGGATTTTGTGCTGCTTTATAACAAACTGCGCTATTTGAAATTTGCCAACACACCTTCGGCGGGACGCAAGAATTTTGCAAGAAGCCCCGGTGATATTGAGGAAATCGATATGCGTACGACGGACATTCTGAAAAGCGTTACGCGTGCCTTAATGACCGTTCGGGGGATTAATGTAAGTTATTCGATTCAGGAAACAACGGCGCTTCCGGGTTACCTGCGCGCACCGAGCTATTTTGGAATCGATAACACCAATGCACCCGGACTGCCATTTGTCCTTGGGCAGCAAGACCGGAATTTCCAGATCAAGGCCGCTGAAAAAGGCTGGATCACGAAAAGTGAGCAGCAGAATATGCCTTTCCAGCAGACCATTGCAAAGACCTTTTCCGCCAACACCACATTGGAACCGTTCAAGGATTTCAGGCTGATCGTTGAAGCGCGGCTCACGCGGCAGGATGCTTATCAGGAATTTTACCGGCCCGATGCATCAGGTAACTTTGTGTCGCAAAGCCCGTTGCGGAATGGACAGTTCAGTATGTCGTTCTTGTCGTTCAGAACGGCTTTTGCCAAAATGAAACGGGATAATTCTTCTCCTGTTTTTGATAAATTCAGAGCTTACCGTGCTATTTTGAGGGATCGTCTGAATGCGGAAAACCAGAGTGGCGGAGAGTATAATGAAACTTCACAGGACGTTTTGATTTCGTCATTCTTTGCAGCTTATACAGGCAAGGATCCGCAGACCGTGCGGACAAACCCGTTCCTGAAATTCCCGATGCCGAACTGGGATCTGAGTTACAACGGCCTTTCGCAGCTTGCGGGCTTTAAGCGACTTTTCAGCTCGTTCACTTTGCGGCATAAATACATGTCGCAGTACAGCGTTGGGAACTTTACATCTTCGCTGGATTATGAGGCACTTTATGTGAACTTGTCGGTAACGGGTTACCCTCTTTCACAAAGATTGAATGAGCTCGGACAATACATTCCGGTGTTTTCCATGAGCACGATCACATTGTCGGAGAAGTTCCAGCCGCTTGTGGGAGTTGAATTCAGGACGCAGAGCAGGGTTACTGCCAGGATCGAATACAACCGGGACCGCACCATTGCGTTGAACCTGTCCAATTCGCAGATGGCGGAACTGTTCAACCAGGATGTAACGGTGAATATTGGTTTTACCAAAAACAATGTGGCCATTCCGTTCAAGATCAATGGGGTTAAGAAGAAACTGAAGAATGATATGACGATGCAGCTGGGCCTTACTTTCCGCGATACGAGGTCCATACAGCGGAAGTTTGACGGTGAGAACATTCCCATTGCCGGTAACATCAACTTCCAGCTCCGCCCCACGGTTAATTACATGGTTAACAATCGTTTGAGCGTGCAGTTTTATTTCGACAGGACATTTAACGATCCATTGGTTTCCAATTCCTTTTACCGGGCAAGCACGTCCGGTGGTGTGCAGTTGAAATTCAATTTGGCTGAATAACTTTTTGATTTGGAAAATACGACCGACATCCTGTAATTTGCGTTACTAAAGATGTTTACAACTTACCTGATTAAACCATGAATTTCCCGGCAGAACTTAAGTATACAGAGGATCACGAATGGATTCGCATCGATGGCGATACAGCGACCATTGGCATTACGGACCATGCGCAGAATGAATTGGGTGACATTGTGTACGTCGACATCAACACGGTGGGAGATGCAGTGGGAAAAGGAGAGGTTTTTGGGTCAGTGGAAGCGGTTAAGACGGTTTCTGACCTGTTTATCCCGGTTGCAGGAACAGTGCTGGAAGTGAATGAAGAATTGGACGGAGAGCCTGAACTTGTAAATACGGATCCTTACGGTCGTGGCTGGATGGTGAAAATCAGCTTGACCAATCCCGACGATCAGGAAGGTTTAATGTCCGCCGAAGAATACGAAAAGTTTATAGGTGCCTGATATTAAGGTTGAAGCTCCGTTTTGGAGCTTTTTTTTTGTTTTGAATACTCATATATGAAATTATTAATCCGTTCAGTTCAGATCATTGATAAAAAATCTCCGTTCAACGGCCAGATTAAGGACATTCTGATTGAAGGCAAAAACATTAAATCGATAGGAGACCACCTGGACGCAGATGGTGCGGAGGTGGTTGAAGGTAATGGACTATATGTGTCCGCAGGCTGGGTGGATATGCGCGTGGCTTCGCGTGATCCGGGGTTTGAGCATAAAGAAGATCTCGTATCTGTACGCGCTGCGGCTTCGCATGGCGGTTTTACGGAAATTGTGCTGCTGCCCAATACTGAACCTGTCGTTCATAGCAAGGATACATTGAATTACATTCGCCAATCGGGCTCGGGCGGGCTGGTGAAGCTGCATGTGGCCGCGTCGGTAACACGGAAGGCCGAGGGCGTTGACTTCACTGAAATGATCGATCTGCATGAGGCGGGCGCCATAGCGTTTACCGACGGCGAACATCCGGTGCAGAATGCAGACTTGTTTTTGAAAACCATATTATATCTGCAACCGCTCAATGCGTTGCTGATGAACCGGCCGGAAGACAGGCAACTGACGCTTTACGGGCAGATGCATGAGGGCCTGACAAGCACATTGATCGGCATGAAAGGCATTCCTTCCCTGGCAGAAGAAATGATGCTGAACCGGGACCTGAAATTGCTGGAATACGCGCTTGAAAAAAGCATGTATAAATCTGATTCCCCCGCATTACACATCTCATTAATCTCTACAAAAAGAGCCGTAGAACTGATCCGGGAAGCGAAAAAGAATGGTTTGCCCGTTTCCTGCGACATCGCCGCGCACCAGGTCGCTTTTACGGACGGCGATCTGATTAATTTTGATACAAACCTGAAAGTGAACCCTCCATTCCGTTCCGCGGCAGATGTGGAGGCAATTAAGGAAGCACTTGCTGACGGGACCATCGACGCCATTGTTTCGGATCATAACCCACATGACGAGGAGAGTAAGAATCTTGAATTTGACCATGCGGATTTCGGTATGACCGGCCTGGAAACTGCCTTTTCGCTTGCATTAATGTACAGCGGATTAGGTGTGGAGGACATCATTGAAAAATTCACTTCAGGACCGCGCCGGGTTTTGAGATTACAGGACCCTTTGCTGGAAGAAGGCGCGCTGGCGAACCTCACTTTCTTTGAAAAGGACACGAACTGGACATTTAATAAAAGCTTTTCGAAATCAAAAAATACACCATTTCTGGGACAAGAGCTGCGTGGAAAAGTGAGAGGCGTTGTCAATAATGGAAAACAGGAATGGTATCTATGAAATCAATAATCGAATATTTTAACAAACCCCTTTTAAAAGTCTCCCTGATCTTTGGGCTGATCACCGGAGTGCTCGTTTTCCTTTTCTTTCTGGGACTTTACTTCATGGACATTGTGCCATTGGGAAACAACAAGATCCTCGATTTTGGTATACACATTATCCTGATAGGCGGCGCTTGCTGGTATTACCGGAAATATGTCGGAAACGGCTTTTTGCATTTGTGGGAAGCATTAACGATCGGTTATGTAGTGAACACCCTGGGCGCGCTGATAGCCGGCTGGCTGATTTACTTCTTCGTGACCTATGCAGATCCATCCGTTTTCACCAACTATCTGGCCGAAATGAAGACTCTAATGCTCGAAGGCAAAGCGGAGTTGGTCAAGAACATTGGTGAAGCTGAATTTACCAAAATGTACAATGGCGTGGGGAGCATGGAGCGTTCCGAGATCATTATGGATGAGGTAAGCAAGAAAACCGTGATGGCGATCATCCCGATCCTCGTTATTTCGCTTATTTTCAGAAAGCAGGATTACGGTGTGTTTCATAATAAAGCTTAAATTTGATCACCAAGTATTTGCCTTACCTAAACAATCTTAAAAAATGGAAGAACAAGCGTCAACCGCTCGTGTGGCCCTGAAATATGGCGTGCTGGCGTCCGTGGTGATCATGATCTACTCGACAATCATCAATATTGCCGGGTTGTCCCAGAACAAGATGTTGTCTTCTTTGTCGTTCGTGTTCATGGTGGTAGCCATTGTGCTGGCGATGAAAAACTTCAGGGAAAAAAACCGTGGTTACATGACGTACGGCGAGGGGTTGGGCCTGGGGACGTTGGTCTCAGCCGTAATGGGCTTGTTGAGTTCAGCTTTTTCGATGTTTTACATGCAGTTTATTGATAATACACTGCTTACGCAGGGAATGGACCAGGTGCGTGAGGATATGGAACGAAGAGGGCTGGACGATTCGCAGATTGACCAGGCTATGGAGCTTTCTCAGAAAGTAATGTCGCCCGGGGTGGTTTTTGCGATAGGTGTGTTTGGTTATATTGTAATGGGACTGATCATTTCATTGGTCGTGGCAGCCATTATCCGCAGGGAAAAGCCGGTGTTTGAATAATCCGCAGCAGTTTCGGTTTAAATTTTTTCAATGTGTTTGCAATTTTTCAAAAGGAAATAGGGAGCTTTTTCAATTCCCTGATCGCCTACATTGTGATGGCCGCTTTCCTGACCGCGGTTGGTCTCATTGTCTGGGTTTTTCCTGATTCCAATATTCTTGATTACGGTTATGCCGATCTGGGCTCATTTTTCCAACTGGCTCCGTATGTGCTGCTTTTTCTGATTCCCGCTATTACGATGCGCTCGATTTCGGAAGAAGCCAGGAACGGGACATTGGAACTGCTGCTAACCAAGCCATTGCGCAACATTGAGCTTGTGCTGGGCAAGTTTTTTGCAAACTGGGTTCTCGTGGCCATCACCCTTTTGCCTACACTCATTTATTATTACAGCGTTTACAAGCTGGGCAACCCCGAGGGCAACGTGGATTCTGCTGCCGTTTTCGGTTCCTATATCGGCCTTCTGCTGTTCTGCGGCGTGCTGGTTTCCATGGGGATCTGGACGTCCTCGCTGACCGATAATCAGATCGTCGCATTCATTGCATGTGTCTTTATCGCATTCGTCTGGTATGTAGGTTTTACTGCATTGGCACAACTTGCAGGAGTAGGAATTGCCTCCGAGTTACTTAATTGGGGAGCACTGGATCAGCAGTATCTTGCGTTGGGAAAAGGCCTTGTCGATTCGCGAAACATTATTTATCTCCTCAGCCTCATGGCTTTGTTCCTGTCTCTTGCCTATATAAGGATCGAAAAGATAAGGAAATAGACGATTTTAAAGCGGTTTCGGCAAGAGTTAGTCCTTCATTGATCTTTTCCGGTGTGTTGTTCGTATATCAAGAAAAAACACACTATCATGAATGTAACTTATGCCCCTATCGGGATACCCTCATTACCGCAGCTAACCACAGTTTTTGACGGCTGGAGCCAGGACACAATAATTTATAATAGCCGTGACCGGTTCTTCCGAAAATTCGTTAGATTGCCATTTAGTAACATACAATTAAATGTTAAGCAACTCTTGGCGACTAGTAAGTTAAAATACTCGGAAGAGGAATTGGTGTTGGCTCTGAAAAGAAATGAGCGAACAGCTTTTGAATTCCTGTACGACCATTACTCGGGAGCTTTGTTTAATATCATTTCAAAAACGTTGAGGGATGAGGAGCGCGCCGCAGATGTATTGCAAGAGTCTTTTTTAAAAATCTGGAAGAATATAGCTTCTTATAATCCGGAAAAAGGAAGGCTGTTTACATGGATCATGAACATTGCACGGAACGGTGCGATCGATGCGGCAAGGGTTGAGGGAAGAAAACCAGCAATGGATGATATCGACAACAAGGCAGTCCAGAATGAAAGGGACGTATATGAAGATTCGCTGACATCAAGTTCGGAGATGAAAGCCATTGTGAATATGCTGAGGCCCGAAAGGAAGATCCTCATTGACATGGCCTATTTTCAGGGATACACGCATGAAGAAATATCCGAGGAGCTGAGTATCCCGTTGGGAACTGTGAAATCAAGGATCCGAACAGCATTACAAGAGTTAAAACAATACTTTGCAGTATGAATATCCAAGCCTACATAGAGTCCGGTATATTAGAGGAATATGTATTGGGCACTGTTTCTCCTCAGGAAAAACAGGAAGTGGAGTGCATGTCTCACATTTACCCTGAGATAAAAGAAGAGCTGCTACGGACTGAAAGCGCATTGGAAGAATATGCACTGAAACATCAGACACCACCGCCCGCTTCTTTGAAAGAATCGCTTTTTGCCAAAATGAATTTTGATTCCGTACAGGAAATAGAAGATACAAACGCCGACGAACAGCAATCAGAGATTACAGACAGCGAACCAGCAACCGTGATCAGCACAATGCGCCCTGTTCCGCAGGATGAGCCACGTGTGATTGATAATGCTTTCAATAGCGTGGAAACGAAAGTTGTGACGCCCGTATGGGCGAAACTCGCCGTTGCAGCATCTATTTTGCTGGCATTATTCGCAGGCTGGTCTGCTACCCAAATGTCCAAAGCAAAAAAGGACAATGAGGAAATGGCATCAAAAATGGGAACGATGGAAAAAGAGTTTGGATATGCCCAGTCGCTCGCCAGTCTTTACCGCAATCCTGAGTACAAAACCGTGCATTTGGCGGGATTAGAAAAATCGCCGCAAAGCTCTGTTTCAGCATTCTGGCACACCGCAACGAATCAGGTTTTGCTGGATATCCAAAACCTGCCGAAACCGCCTACCGGGAAGCAATATCAGCTTTGGAGCATTGTGGACAACAAGCCTGTTGACATGGGAATGATCGACAATGAATTTGCTGGAAGGGTCCTTAAAATGAAAAATACGAAACCAGGCGCAGTCGCTTTCGCTATTACATTAGAAAAAGAAGGCGGTAATCCCACTCCAACCATGGAGGAAATGTATGTGATGGGGAAAGTCGTTTAAACAAAATGAAGCGTAGAAACTTCCTCGGAAGCATTGCCTTCACAGGCAGCTTGCTAACGAATAAAGCAGAAATACAAAACACAGATTCTTTGCAGTCGAAAGACATGGCAAAGAATCTTTTTTTTGAGGCTGATCTGGTCGTCGCCGGTGGCGGGCTGGGCGGTTGCGCGGCAGCATTGGCCGCATTGCGCAACGGCTTGTCCGTAATCCTGACCGAGGAAACCGACTGGCTCGGCGGCCAGCTTTCCCAGCAAGGCGTTCCACCGGATGAGCATCAATGGATCGAAACCCATGGTGCCACACAGCTTTACCGCGATTTCCGGACTGCGATCAGGCAATATTATATCAAACATTACCCGCTTACCGAAGAAGCTAAAAGCAGGAAGCATTTGAACCCTGGCGATGGTGCCGTTTCGCGCCTCTGCCACGAGCCGCGTGTAGCGGTAGCCGTTCTCATTGAAATGTTCATGCCTTACATCAGCTCCGGCAAATTGACGCTGTTGATGGAGCATAAGGCCGTTACTGCCGAGGTGAAAGGAAATAAAGTCCAGTCCCTGGAAGTGGTGCATGTCAAAACAAAAACCCGCTCTCAACTCTCAGCACCCTACTTCGTCGATGCAACCGAACTGGGCGATCTGCTGCCCATAACCGGAACCGAATTCGTAACCGGCACCGAATCCAAAGCCGAAACCAACGAGCTTCATGCACCCGAAAAAGGCAATCCCGACAATAACCAGGCATTCACAGTCTGCTTCGCCATCGATTACCGGCCGGGCGAAAACCACGTGATCGAAAAGCCGACTGAATATGCATTCTGGAAGGATTTTATTCCAAAAATGGCAAAACCCTGGTCTGGAAAGCTGCTGGATCTGTCTTATTCCAATCCCAAAACATTGGAACCGAAACAGCTGGGATTCCATCCGGCTGGCATCAAAACGGGAGATATGCTGAATCTCTGGAATTACCGCCGGATCATCAGCAAAGACAATTTCAAACCCGGAACGTACGCAGGCGACATTACCATTGTCAACTGGCCCCAAAACGACTATTTCCTGGGCAATCTTATTGGAGCCAGCGAAAAGGATTTCCAAAAGCACGTCAACAGAGCCAAACAGCTCAGCCTATCCCTGCTATACTGGCTTCAAACCGAGGCCCCGCGCCCGGACGGCGGCAAAGGCTGGCCCGAAATCCGCCTCCGTAAAGACATTATGGGAACCGAAGACGGCCTCGCCAAATATCCCTACGTCCGCGAATCCCGCCGCATCAAAGCTCTCTTCACCATCAAAGAAGAACACGTAGGAGCCGAAAACCGCGCCCTAGCCGCGGAACGTGGCGCAACCGGCGCCATCACCAACGGCGCCTCAGGCCCCAAAGAAAAAGCCGCCCACTTCCACGACAGCGTCGGCATAGGCTATTACCACATAGACCTGCACCCCAGCAACACGGGCGATAACTACATTGATTTCGCCTCACTGCCATTCCAGATCCCGCTAGGCGCACTGCTGCCCGTGCGCATGGGAAACCTGCTTCCGGCTAACAAGAACATTGGCACTACGCACATTACGAATGGTTGTTATCGCCTGCATCCGGTTGAGTGGAGCATTGGGGAGGCTGTGGGGTTGTTGGTGAAGTTTGCTTCTAGTAAGCAAGTTACTCCACGAAGAGTGAGAGAAGATAAGGAGTTGTTGAGTGGGTTTCAGGGGTTTTTGGTGGGGGAGGGGGTTGAGTTGGAATGGGAACGGTGAGAGGAATTAAGTAAATTCCGATTCATGTTCATTTTAATCCCTAATCGAAGAAAATAAGGAAATCATCATTGCTAAATGGAAAGAGTATCATGGAAATTGAAGTAAAAAAAATTTGGTTCAAGGACGACAATATATTTATCCAAACTGTAAATGGCGAGGAGCGTAGCCATCCTTTAAAGTGGTTTCCCAGATTATTAAATGTGTCTAACGATGAAAGGGAACGCTACGAATTATCCCCGTTCGGAATTCATTGGGAAAAACTCGATGAAGATTTAAGCTTTGAAGGTTTCTTTTCTTTTTCTAAGTAAGCGCCAACCAATTTACGACAGCGTAGGCTATACCCATCGACCTCCATCTAAGCAGCGCTGTAAGATTTATACGAAGAGAGCAAGATGTATAAATCCAAGGCACAACGCACCGCCAGAATAATGTTCAAATAATCGATGTAATCTATCTTGCCATTTTTTTGTAATGGTCCTCATATCCGCTAATTTTAAATATGTTAGCAAAGGCCTCACGGAAATGATCATAATTAAATTCTTTAATATCAAATATGTTTTGCCCTAGGGAATGCGATTCTCGATTGATATATCTGTTGAAAGCCTGGAATCTAATTTCCTGCATTTCACGTTTCTGAAATACGACATTCAAATCGCTTTTTTCAACGAAGTTGTAGAAATATTCAATAATATTTCTCATACAATTTGCTATCAAGGCTGGCGGCTGATCTTTGTCATTTACTATATGCCAATATGATTGATAGTCATTTTGTATCTCTTCATACTTCATCACCAAAATTTCACTTCCATTTTCATTTTTTCTGAGTCTAAATAATTTTTGATTTTGATCACGTCGCTCTTTCTTTGTATCAGTAAGTTCATAAAAGAAATAAAGGCTGTGAGTTAGTATAAATACCTGTTCGTATTTACTGCTCAATAAAAACTCGTTAAGGATTAATCTGCCTATATTGAATACATAAATATGCGATAGACTAGATATAGGGTCATCAATGACAACTATCTTTTTTCGAGCGACGGCAGTTGAGTTTCGCCTTCCGCGACATAATTCCAGAAAGTAAAGGAAGCTTATTATCATTTTTTCTCCCTCACTCAGAGAGTGAAAGATTTTGCTATCTCCATCCTGCCTTTTGATTTTATAAAGTATATCCGAATGTTTGACTATGCTAAAACCGTCAATACCGAGATCAACAAGGGAGTTGTTTATATTTGTTATAGCTTGCTCTATATTGATTGTCTTTTTTTGCTGGTTTAAAATATTATTCTTATGTAATATTATACCTTTTATCAGATCGTCGATTGATTTTTCAATTTCCAGATTCTTGGAATCAAATGCCTCTTTTTCTTCGGTTAGATTAGACAAAGTTTTATCATAGTCCCATCGATTTATTTGCCAGAAGGTATTTTTTAAATTTGAAAGGGCTTTGCCTTTGCTTTCAATCTTCTCATTGTGTTCTTCTACTAACCCATTAACAGCTTCGACGATCTTGGCAAGTTTTGTAAATACAGGTCTGGTTGAGGTTAGGCTAATTACTATACTAGGAGATTGTACCTTCTGTTCGATTAGTCGGATATTTTCACTTACGATACTTGAAAATTCGCTAAAAATTAGTTCTATGTCTTTTTTAAAGCTTTCGCATTTTGGATTTTCGTCAAAAACGGTCTTATCTAAAACTGAGCTAGTAGCATCACTGTATTTTTTTAATGCAGTTTTAAGATTATTGACATCATTTTCATATTCTTCGTCAAAATAATCTTTAATGCTGTTAATTAATCTGTTAGATATTGTTTTCTCTTGACAGAATGGGCACATCTGATTTTCATCATTAATTGTATCAGGTAGATAATTTAAACCAGCAAGAATCCAATCAGAATTATTTAATCTTGCAATAAATTCAGAAACGGAGCTATTATTATTGCCAACAATTTGTTTTTTAAAAATTGGGTTAATCTCTAAATTGTCAGGTATTGGCATTGTAAGTTCGATCTTTTCGTATTTTTGAGCCTGATCACCTATAAGAGAATTAACCTCTTCCTTAACAGATTCTATTGTAGAGCTTGGTCTATTTTCGCCCTTTTTGATTGATTCAAGATATGCTAAAAGTTTAGTTCCATCGCTTTTAAGTCCTTCTAAACAGAATTCAAGTACTCGATCACCACCGCTATATTTTGTCTTAATTTCCCAGATTCTACTTTTAGCATTATTTATTTTTATGTCGAGCTGAGTCTTTAATTCCATTTTATAAATCTCAGAACCAGCTTTTTGTTGTTCCAGTATTTCAAGTGCTTTTTCCGATTTGGTAATCTCTAATTCCGCATCCTTATTTGCTTGGGACAGTGTAAAAATCCCATTTAAGTTTTCTGTTTCGAAAAAATTTTCCTGAATGAATGTTTGATTGTAGACCAAAACATCAACATCTTCAATCCCTTCAATCGAACAATCTTTAAAGTTGAAATGGCTGGGTTTATAGAAAAGATTGGATATGGTGCTTTTTCCAGTGCCATTCAAACCATAGATAAGATTTACTTTCTTGTCTGATTCAATTAAAGCTAAGTTTTTAAAGCTGGCTACTTTATGAATTTTTATTTTGCTTACCATGATATTTAAGAGTAGATAGTAACTATTGTAGACAGTAGATTGCCTATGGTCTACAATAGAGAGGAATACATATTAAGGTAATTGGTATTCAAAATTTTACTGATAAACCGCTATTTGGCGCGGGAGGTAGTCCTAGTAATGTATCAAGTCCTATATTCTTTCTCAAATCATCTAATAGTTTAGACGGATCGATTTGCTTTCCACCTAACATTTCAGACTCCGGCCTGGGGTTGTCAGATGCTCTTGCATGATAGACAGTTAAGGTAAGATTAGTTTGGATAGCTTGTAGGGCAAGAGCCCTCATATAGAATCTGTTAAATTCGCTTTCTGCAAGTATCTGATTGGCATCTTCCGTTATTTTCTAAGGAACGATCCCTTTTTTTGTATTTCGAGGTTCGGTGTCAGCAAAGCACTTTTTCTCCTTTAAGGCGGCGGCCAAGCTTTGTTCATTTCCTTTCTTGATTGATTCTACCAGTAATTCCGCATAGAGAAGGTGTCCTGCTTCACAAAATCTTTTACTATAATAGAGTAGCTTGCTTTGAATGTCTGATGATACCTCTGACTTCATCAGTTCCCTTGTTTCGTCTGTCAAATTTTTGAATTGAAAGCTCATGGATAGAATAAGTTATAGATTCTAGCTAAAAAAGTCAATTTTTTAATTGTTTGCTTAGCTGGATCGAATAATTTATTTAACGGCAATACAACCTATTTTACTAGGTTTCGAATAATAGTCGTTTGCGTAAGCTCACACTTTCTTTAAAGCGATGATTTTTAATCCCTCGCTCCTCCAACAAATCAATCTGCCGCCCAAATACATCTTGCAACGCAAACTTGAAGTCAAAATAATTATCCGCGTAATCCTCAACTTCCATATCTAAGAAGTCAACAATTAAATCGATGTCACTTTCGTCGTTGAATTTTTCGGTCAAGACTGATCCAAATGTATACAGGCTTTTAACTTTGTAAGTTTTACAAAGCGTGTCGATTTCGGCTCGATAGTTTTCCAGCCATTTCAAGCTCGACATCTACCTATCTCCAATCATCCGTTCCAACCGCCCCATCATCTCATCCTTTTCCTTCAACATTCGCTCATAAAGGCCCATTTTCTCTTCATGCAATCTGTTAATTTCTGCTATTGGATTGACATTAAAAGTCGAATGCGGATTTCCTAAATACGCTTGATCGTTAAATGTATTTGAAATAATGTTAATAGCCAGATCCTCATCAAAATTCCTTATCGCCTCGACGGGTATCTTTAATATTGCTGAAACCTGCTCTAAAATGTCGGAACCGATCCTTTCTTTTTGTTCGAGTAAGGAAACCTTTTGCTGGTTCCAATCGCTGCCCAGTTCCATGGCGAGGACGTCTTGCTTCATTCCGAGCATTTCGCGGAAGCGTTTCAGGTTGCGGCCTTCGTGGATCTTAGGGTTGGGTGTAGTATGTGTCATGCGGGAAGGTGGTTGGTTAAAAAGGCAATTTAGATAAATCTATCGGGACGTTTCAGAGTACTTTAAATGCATTTCGGTGTACGACACAGCCGAATGCATATCAGTGTTTACTTTGTGGTCGTATAAAGCTTTGCTATTAGAGATTTGTATTATTTAAACCAATCCAACTATTTAAGTTATTTAAATGGCTAGAAGCTTTAAGCTAAAAAAAGCATTTTTATTTTTCCCAAGGTTTGATCTTTACAATTTTGTTATCCCTCATAACAACTAGCGCGCTATTCTTTTGCTTCTTAAATTCTACGACATTTTCGTAAGTCTTTTTCAGACCAAAAATAATTTTTTCCCTAAGTTCCAACTGTTCTTTAATTGTTGTCATAAATTTTTCTCAGTTGAGTATATTTATTTGTATCAATAATTTCTAATTCAGATTCTAGTGTCTTTTGTGCAATAATCTCAGGTATTCCAAGTGAGTTATCAAAGATAAATGCACCGTGTACAACTGGCATGTAAATATCGAACAGATTCTTTATTCCTTTTATGTATCTGCGTTCAATAACATCAGGCTCTATGTTGTGTCCACCCTCAGCAACTCTCGTTTCGACACGCAGCTTTGCCAAGTCAATACTTTTGAGCCACAAGAAAATCAATGTTGCTGTGTATCCTTGCTTTTTTGCTTCTTCAACTTTTGACTTATATGTTCTGCTAGACAATGTTGTTTCAAATGCAAAACTTTCATTATTGTGCAGGAGCTCATTTACCCTTTTCAACATAATTCTCCCGGCCTCCACTGCAACTTTTTCAGGTTGAAACGGTGATATCCCCTTTGCGATTTCATCTGCATTGACAAACTCTTTGCATTGAATAATTTCTGGTAAGATAGTAAATGAAGCTGAGGTCTTACCAGCTCCATTAGGACCTGCAATGATGTATAAGTTTTTACTAGCCACTATAATTTACGAATTACGGTTGTTATAATGCTACTTCCCCTCAATCAACCGCTCCAATCGCCCCATCATCTCATCCTTCTCCTTCAACATCCGCTCATACAAAGCGATCTTCTCCTCATGAAGCTGAATGAGTTTGTCAATAGGATGAAATGTCGGGTTATTATTGACAGCATTCAACATTGAGCTGTCATTAAACGTATTCGCAATAATATTCACAGCCTGCTCTTCATCATAATTCCTTATCGCCTCGACGGGCATCTTTAATATTGCTGAAACCTGCTCCAAAATGTCAGAATCGATCCTTTCTTTTTGTTCTAGTAAGGAAACCTTTTGCTGGTTCCAATCGCTGCCGAGCTCCATGGCGAGGACGTCTTGTTTCATTCCGAGCATTTCGCGGAAGCGTTTCAGATTGCGGCCTTCGTGGATCTTGGGGTTGGGTGTAGTATGTGTCATGCGGGAAGGTGGTTGGTTAAAAAGGCAATTTAGATAAATCTATCGGGAAGTTTCCGAGTATTTTACAAGCATTTCGGCGTACGATACGGGCTGGATGCATGGCATTAAGTTAGCCGGAATTCCGTGATTTGCCACAACACAAACGGGAAGCCGCAAAGCGCGGCGCTCATCACACATTAAAAACATAAAAATGCAAACAAAAACGCACTCTAGCGAGTCGCCCGACGCAAAATGGATCGCCTATGGAAAAGCAGTAAGCGACCTCCTCAGCAGCAGCACCGCCGAAAGCTGGAACCGTGAGCTCTGGACCATGTTCAGCGGCTTCATGCTGGCCCAAAATGAAATGGGCCGTGCGGAGAATTTGAGTAATACGTTCTTTTCGTTTAAGGAATTGCTGGAATTTTTTGAGAAGGTTTAGAGGATTAGGGCGGGGTGAATAATTTTTCTTTCTGAAAAATTAAATTTAAGTAACTTGTTGGTTAGTAATGAGTAACGTATTGCTATCACTATACCAAATACATGTTATGAGAATTGCAATTTTATTTCTGGGGTCGATTCTGACTTATTTTCCGGCACTTGCCCAAACACACGCTCCAAGCTGGGAATTTGGTATTCAAGCCGAGTATGGACGGGATTATTATCATAAAGAAGCTGCACCTATGGGCTCTTATGAGGGTTCGAACATTGATTTTTCTTCAAGCCGCTCTTGGGGTGCGGGGTTTTATTTTGAGCGATCGTTGAATCCACGGTGGTCTGTGCTGGGCCAAGTGGGTTATGCGCAAAAGAAGGTGCCTCCGCAGCTTTTTCATGAGTACAATCAAACTGCATCGCAACATTTGTTACGCGAAGTGCATCACAGGAGTGCCGTTGACGCTGGTTTCCGACTGTATCCCAATCCCCAGTCCAAGATCCTCTTGTTTGTGGATGGAAAGTTGGGTGCAATTGTTTTTATGTCTGTTGTCCAGCATGAACGCACCCTCGGCAGAATCGTTCGCGGCAATGTCTTCGGCTTCCAACGCGTCGCGCCCGTTGCATCTGCATCATTGGGAATTAAATGGTCACGGCTAACCGTCTCCGCAGAATATCGGGATGATTTGACGGTGTCAAAACGGATCGGTGGAATGAGTGAGGTTTCGGGGAGGGGTGTCTTTGGGAAGGTGGGTTTTGCTTTGTTTAGGGGTGGGATGTAGTGATAAACCATTCGTTCATTCACTTGCGCCGGCAGGAAAGTCTGGATGCTTTTATTCGAGAAATAGGATTACATAGCATAAGCTGTTTCATCCTAGTTAATCCAATCCCTCGAATGTTATGAAATCGATAACCTTTGTTTTCCTTTTAACCATTTGCACTTCACTACAAACCCAGGCACAGGCACGTTGGGAATTAGGCATTCAGTTAGAGTATGGAAGAGATTGATTGCATCCGGTTCAATAGGAGCGAAATGGCAAAGGCTGAGTGTTTCGGTGGAGTATCGGCAGGACTTAACTTCCGCGAAACGAGAAAGGACCGGAACGGGGATAACGAGTAGGGGTGCTGTTGGTAAGGTGGCTTTTGTGTTGTTTCGGGCTGGTAACTAGTAACTACCTACTTCCGAAAGAAAACTAGCAAATCGTAACTAACCCTGTCAGCCTGAGCGGAGCCGAAGGCACGTTACCAAGGAGTAGCGTGCCTTCGGCTCCGCTCAGGCTGACAGGGTTAGTTAACATTGCAGCTAGAATGCATTTGGCAGTGTTTAATAGCATCTATCACTTAGCCTCCTTCAAAGCCAGCGTTGTCAAATAATACTTCGCAATCATATTCGGAACTTCCCACCTAGGCAGCTGCCCGGCTTTCAAATACTCCATATACTTATTAGCAACCTGTGCGAAATGCGCCTCATGGCCATTATCATATTTTGCAGGGATGGATAGTTCCCAGCCGGCGGCATTCTTTTTCAGCTCGATACCGGGATATTTGCCCTGCACTTTTTTGAAGCTTTCGGCTACGGCATCTTCGTAGGCTTTTGATTTATCGATGGTTTCAATGTAAAGGACTGGTTTGTATTTCTGGTCCTTGCCCTGGCGGACGATGAGGTTGGCTTTTGAGCCTTTCATGATTGAGTAGTGCGTGTCGCCGGTGCCTTCGGGGGCTTGGAAATTCCAGAGTACTGATACTTTTGCGTGCACACCTTTCACTGTGTAATTCATTGCGCCGTTTGCATAAACGCTTAATGTTGTGTCCTTTACGTCTTTGCTGAGGAAGTCGGGGAAGCTATCGCTTTTGGTTACGAGCTTGAATTGAGATTTGGTGAGCTTCGTCGCGGTGCGTTTTGCGGAGAGGAGTTTAATGTCTTTTTTGTAATCCAATTCCGTGTTCGGAAAGCAGCTCCATTGTACGAGATCTACCAAGTGCGTGGTGACGTCAACCATTCCTTCGCCTTGTTGTTTTACATCGAAAAACCAGGTCGGGCGCACGAGCGGTTCGCCGGAAATGTATTTGAAAAAATGGTGCACACTTTCCTTGGCAACGGCTGGGTTTTCTGCTGTTCCTTTTTGCAGTTCTCCGAAAATGTCGGGCATATTGGCCAGTTCGCGCTGTAATGCGTTGGTGATCTCATAACGCTCGGTCATGATGTCGTAAAGGAGCACTTTGTTCTTTTCTGCACTTGCAAATGCTTCTTTTAGTTTTTCAAAACCAGCCGCGTCGATGGCCATGGGTTTGTCCGCAAGCACATTTAGTCCCGCATCTACCGATTGCTTGATATAATCGGTCTTCTTTTGGTTGTTTCCAGCCAGTATGACCACATTTCCCTTCTTTTCCGAAAGCATTTTTTCAAGAAAATCAGAACCCGTATACACTTCCTCTTTCCAGCGGGTCGGGTCTTTCGGGCTTGCATTGTATTTCTCCACTTTATCCAGATACGCCTTCACATCCGGGCCTTCGGACGCATACACATGCACGACCGAATCGACATCCGGATACATGGATTTCTGAACCAAAGCAGCATGAAAATGCCCCGGTTCAACCACAATAAGGCTTAATGGTTTTTTCGTTGTCTCGTCTTTGGCTTCTTCTTTTTTCGTATCACATCCCTGATTTAATGCCATTGCGCTCATGAAAGCGATTGTCAAGAGTTTGTTTCTCATGTTGGTGGATTGAGGTAATAATGCAAGATAGGCCCAAAAATGATGTTACGCCTGACTGTAAGACGAAATTTCTTTCAGCTTCCCTGAACTGGCTTTATCAATAAACAAAATCGCATGGGGATGCTTGCGGAGGATTGTGGATGGATATTCTTCCTGAATTTCTTCGGCAACGGTGTGATAAATGGCCTGCGCTTTTTTCTCGCCCGGAACCATCGCATAAGCATATTTTGCCTTCATTAATGTAGGGATTGTTAATGTTAATGCAGTTTGCGGCACTTCATCAAATGTTTCGAAACAAGCATCGTTCACTTGCTGCTGACGACAAGCCTGGTCCAGGTCCACCTGTTTTACAATCAGCGGATCATCAAAAAACGCCACATGCGGATCATTAAATGCCAAATGTCCATTCTCTCCAATGCCCAGGCAAACAATGTCAATCGGATTCTCTTCCAATAGCAGCGCATAGCGGTTGCACTCGGCTTCTATATTTTCAGCATTGCCGTTCAGATAGTTAACCGATTTCAACGGCACAAAATCAAATAATATGACTTTCAGGAAATTTCCGAAATTCTGGGGAGCATCGTCCGGCAGGCCTACATATTCGTCCATGTGAAAAGCATTAATTTTCTCCCACGTAATGTCCTTTTCTTCTTTCAATGCTGCCAAAAACTCATTTTGGGATGGTGCAGAAGCAAAAATGATATTGACCGAATCTTTGGTTTGTTGCAATTCACGGATTTTATCAGCAACCATTCTGGCCGCATTGAGTCCCATTTCCTGTCTGGTGTCGAAAATTTTTATTTCCAAATCGTCAACCTTCATAATCTGTGTTCGTTAAAATTGCTTGTCGTATATAACCCTGCCTCTTACTATTGTCTTTTGAATGTTGATATCACCGTCGAAAATCACGATATCCGCATCTTTGCCAGCCACCAATGTGCCTTTTTTGTGATCCACGCCCATGATTCGTGCAGGCGTGGCCGTCATCATCCGCACCGAATCGAGGAGCGAAACATCGGCCATTTGCACCATATTTCTAACCAGTCGGTCCGTCGTGGATACGCTTCCTGCGAACGAGGTGCGGTCGGGTAATTTGGCGACGCCGTCTTCTACAATCACTTTCAGGCCGTTTTTCAGGGAGCCTAATGTGCTATCGCCCTCAGGCATTCCGGCGGCGCGCATGGCGTCGGTGATTAATGCGATGCGGTCAGGGCCTTTTATTTTGTATATCAATTTCAAAAGCGGTGCGGGCAAATGCACGCCGTCGGCAATGATCTCCACGTCCATATCGAGCAAAAAAGCGCTTTCAATGGTGCCCGCATAACGAAACGCATTCTTGCGTGTCACGCCGGACATGGCTGAATATAAGTGCGTTGCTAACGTGTAACCGTTTTCATAAGCATCCAGCACTTCCTCATAAATAGCATCTGTATGCGCTACGGCTGCCAGAATGCCTTTTTGTTTTAATCTTTTGCCAAAATCAATGGCTCCGGGAAGCTCCGGCGCAGCGCTCCACCGCGTGATCGACGAGGAGTAAGCCAGCACTTCTTCATATTCCTTGGGGTCGGGATTGCGGATGTAACGCGGGTCCTGCGCACCGCGCTGGCTTAAAGCGAAATATGGCCCTTCCAGATGCATTCCGAGAAATTGCGCGCCTTTCAAGTTCGTCGCATTGGCCTCTTCGTAATTGTCCAGCGTTTGCAGCAGATCTTCTTTTTCACTGGTTAATGTAGTGGGAACCAGCGCTGTGGTTCCGTATTTGGCATGGGTTTCGGCAATGCGTAAAAAAGCATGCACGGTCCCATCCATAAAATCATAACCGCCGCCGCCGTGAATGTGCAGGTCAATGAAGCCCGGCGCAATGTAATTTCCTCCCGCATCAACGATCTCCGCATCCGGAAAATCGACATTTCCTTCTTGTATGCCTAGTATCACACCATCTTCAACCAGCAATGTTCCGTTCCGGATGTAGCGGAATGGCGTGATAATGTGGCCGTTTGTTATTTTCAATTTCATAAGCAATGTGTTATTTCCTGTCAGGAGATTTTAAAATCCCCATCTCCTCAGCTTATGCCCTTTGACTGCATAAAAAACGAGATACAAATAGCAAGGCAGCAGCACCCAGTAAGCCTGACGCACATTCAGCATATCTGCAAAATAGCCGTAGAAAAGGGGCATAATGGCGTTTCCGCACAATCCCATGATCATGATGGAAGCGCCGAGCTTGGTAAATCTTCCCAGATCATCCAGCGCCAGCGGCCATATTCCTGCCCAAACAAGCGAATTTGCCAACCCTAGCAGCACCACAAACCAGATGGAAATGTCCACCGTATGCCCCAGGAATACCAATTCACCTTTGGCAAAAATGATCAGTAGCGTAAAAATGGTTCCCAGCAATGTGCAGATCCGAAGCGCCGTAACCTGACTAATGTATTTCGGAATGACGGTGATCCCGATCAGATACCCGCAAATGGTGCAAAAAAGCGTGTAGGAAGGGAAAACCTTTGCTTCCAGCAGATCAATGCCCATTGAATTGGCATAACCAATAATGGTGTCAATGGCGATCACCTGCGTTCCCACGTGCAAAAAAATCGCTAATGCGCCCAGAATGAGGTGTGGGAACTGAAAAATGCTTGTTTTACCCGCATTCGCAGTGGCCAAATGTTCGCTTTCATGCTCGGTGTCAATCTCTGGCAAAGGTGATTTGTAAACCAAAAAACCAAGAATAAAAAGAAAACTTCCCAGCCCAATGTAAGGATTAATGACCCGGCGGATCAACTCGTCCAATGCGGCGCTTCGTTCAATGTCGGTCATCGAGCTCAGCTGCTGGAACATCGCCGTGTCGGTAGGACGGAGGATAACGGCTGCAAAAACGATGGGAGACAAAATCCCGGCCGCTTTGTTACAAATCCCCATGATGCTGATCCGCTGCGCTGCCCGTTCTTTTGCTCCGAGAATGGTAATGTAGGGATTAGCAGCAGTTTGTAAAATAGCTAGCCCAATGCCAATCGTAAACAATCCCAGCAGAAATATTTCGTAAGTCCGCGACATAGCCGCAGGCACAAAAATGAATGCGCCCAAAGCCATCGCCCAAAATCCGAACATCATTCCCTTCTTAAAACCCACCGACCTGAGCAAATAAGAAGAAGGCACCGACATCACAAAATAGGCAATGTAAAAAGCAAAAGCGACGAGGTAAGCCTGGAAACTAGTCAGTTCGCAAGCGATTTTGAAATACGGAATAAGGATGGAATTCACCCAGGAAACAAACCCAAAGATGAAAAACATCAGCCCGATCAGAAAGATCGAGATCATCGTTTCCCGCTTCGTCAGGTTCTCTACCTTTATTGCTACGGAGGCGCTGCTCATGTGTTCGTTGGCGTTAGGGCCTGGACTGAGGTCCGGGGTAATAAAATCTTGATCTTCTGATGGGAACCCTTTCTATTCTCCTTGATTTTGATCTTTTAAACCCCAGATTGAAATCTGGGGCTAGTTATGCTTCTCCCCTGACGGGGATTATTGCCATTATCCCCGTCAGGGGATTTTATTTGATTGCCCCAGATTTTAATCTGGGGGCTTAATAATCTTAGATTTAATTTGGGGGCTTAATAATCTCATTTTAATCTGGGGGCTTAATAATCTCAGATTTTGTTCTGGGATCTTAAATAGTTGGTTCCCAGCCTTTTTGATATTCTCTTTTCCAAAGCTTTTCGGCTTCTTTGTTATTTTTAATGTGGCCGTTTGTGGAATCTATATGCAATGTGCCTTCGGAGCGGTAGGCAATGTTGCCGAGTTGCGCGAGCAATGTGCTTTGGTGGCCGCCAACAATTTCGGAAGCCAGCGGTGTCCCTTTTTTAATGGCATCAAAGAAGTTCTGAATGTGCAATGCATCCAGTCCCTGCGACGGGTTCATCTTATTTCTCGGATCAATTACAAAGTCATTTTTAACTTCCTTAATTACTTTGTTATCCAGCCCGTAAATGGTGTAAGTGTTGCCTTCCCCAATTTGCAATGAGCCCGTTTCTCCATAGAAAATCACTCCAACGCTGCTACCTTCGTTGGTTCGCCCATTGCAGCTTCTGCCTTCCCACGACATCGCAGTGTTATTGTCAAATTGAAGGTTAATAATCTGCGTATCAGGTGTTTCCCAGTCATCCTTGTAACGATAACGTCCGCCTGAGGATGTTACGCGATTAGGATACTCAACCTGTAATCCCCAGCGCATCAAATCCAGCATATGGGTGCCGTTGTTAAGCGCTTCGCCAGTGCCCCAGTTCCAAAGCCAGTGCCAGTTGTAATGGATCAGATTATCCTTATAAGCGCGCCGCGGCGCAGGGCCTTGCCATAACTCATAATCCAGCCACGACGGCACGGCAGTTTCTTTTCCTACGCCAATGGACGCCCTGTTATTTGTATACCAACCCTTCACAAAATACGTACGGCCAATCGCACCGCTATGCACTTCCTTAATCGCAGCCATCACATTTGGCCACGAACGGCGCTGGTTGCCCATTTGAATCACATTCTTGTATTTTTTTGCGGCCTTAATCAGCATTTCACCTTCGTGGGGATTGTGGCTGCAAGGTTTTTCGAGGTAAACATGCTTTCCCGCTTTGGAAGCTAGGATAGCCGCAGGCGCATGCCAATGGTCGGGAGCAGCAATCACCAATGCGTCCATATCCTTATTTTCCAGTGCTTTCCGGAAGTCAGGCGTGTTCGCAGGCTTTGATTTTTGAATGTCGTTGACCGTGTTGATGCACTTTTCTGCGGCTCTCGAATCGACATCCGAAATTGAGACAACCTCACAGTTTGGCTGCAATGCATAGTTGGAAGCAAGCGCCAGTCCACGACTGTTTACGCCCATAACGCCCACGCGAACTTTCTCATTTGCGCCAATGATCTTTGCATAACTTTTCGGGCTGAAACCCGGCAGAATGCCACCCACGGTCAGTAATGCGCTTCCTGCGAGTGTTTTCTTCAAAAAATCTCTTCTTTCGTTAGGAATATTTTTCATATCATATTGATGATTAGGGGATTTGGCTCGGTTACTTAGCAGACTTCCGGGCTTTATTCAGCACACTTTCCAACATAACGCTTTTTCCACCCTGGCGCTTGCTTTCATCCGCAGCTTCCATAAATGCGAAAATTTCAATGGTTTCCTGAGGTGTAACAGGCATTTCACCCGTTTTGAAATACTTAATAATGTCCACCAAAAGTGGCTCATAACCTGCATATGGGCCTAAAACCTTATTGCCGTCTTCTGTAAAAACCGTCCCGCCGTAGTCGTGTTTGCCAGTCCGCGTTCCCCGGAATGTGCCGGTGCGGCCATCGCCCCATATGCCTACCACAATGTCGGTGTTGGGTGTGCTTACGCGGGTTACGCTTTTGCAGCCTGGTCCCATGACGGTGTAAAGCGTTTCGACACCATGAACGCCATACCAGAAAAAGTCAGGGTGTGTTTTTTCCAAAACCGCAGGGCTGTAAGTGTCAGCGCCCAAAACCTTGGCTTTGTCTATATTTTCAAGTCCTTTGATATAACGTAGGGAAGAAGCCGAGAAAACAGGGATCTTGTATTTTTCAGCAGCATTATAAATCGCAATAGTGTCTGATAATGAGCCTGCTACTGGTTTGTCGATGAACATTCTTTTGCCAGCTTTGAAAACTTCCAATGCTTGTTCCAGGTGCAACCGGCCATCATTCGTTTCCAGAAGGATCACATCCGTTTCTGCTAGTAATTCCCGGATCGAGCCAGTGATTTTGACACCGAGCTTTTTCACTTCTTCAATGTAACCCGGGATGCGTTTGGTGCTGGATTCAATGTCCTTACTTCCTTGCGGATAGGCTGCTGTGACCTTGTAGCCGTCATAAACTGGGTCCGGCGTGGCAGCATTTAGCGCCTTTGTAAATGCAATGCTGTGAGAGGTGTCCAGGCCGATAATACCCACCCGTTTTCCATCAGCAGGCCTGGCAATGGCAGGTAAATATTCCAGTAATCCGAGTCCCGCACCGGTCGCGACGGATTTGAGAATGAAGTTTCTTCTGCTCAAATGCATATACTTATTATAAAGTGTTTAGGAATAGTCAGTCCGAAAAAGTGATTTCGGGCACGTACCCGTAAATATACAAACATATTTTTATTAACAACTTACTGTTCAATTTGATTATAAATTATTTTGAACAAGTTAGAAAATGAAAGGTTTTATACTGTGTTTGGCTGAATAGCGATCAATTCTGATAAAATGCCTGGTTCTCTTTTGTAATGATGTCAATGGGCATAAAATGCATTTTTTCAACAGGCGCGCCGAGCACCAAAGTTTGGTATAAGGCCATTAACCCCCGGTAACCCTGCTCCTCAGGTTTGTGACAGATCAGAAAATCAATCAACCCTTCATTCAAAAAGCGAATATTCTCTTTAAGGAAATCATAGCCAATTAAAGAGATGTCTTTTCGATTGTCTTTTTCGAGAAAGGAAGCCACGGCGGAAACGCGCGAATTGGTTACAAAAATAGCCTCAATATGCTCGTGCGTGTGCAGCATGCGTTTCAGATCTCTTGTCACGGAAAGGTTATCCGTATCCTTAATGTCCATCCGAATGATCTCACCGGGCAAGTTATGATCTTTGAAATAAGACCTGAAACCCTCTTCGATCTGCAAATAATTGTAAGTATCCGTGTCTTTCGAAATATTGACAACCAGCACTTTGTGATTTTCTTTTAAGCGGTAAGTCAGCAATTTGGCCCCTACATAGCCACTTTGGAATAAATGAGGGCCGATATAGGTCAGGTTATCCTGGTCCGGAATGTCGGAATCGATGAAGGCAAACGGGATTTTCAGTTTGGTACATTCAGTGGCAAACTCTCGCGCTTCGTCTACGAAGGAAGGAGCAAGCAAAACACCATGAAAAGTGCCCGCCAGAATTAATTTCGTCTGTTCGTTGAAAGAATTATGGTCATTTAAATCAAAAAGAAATGTGCTCACCTGAACGCCATATTTCTTGATCTCCTGCTGCGCCCGGACGATCCCTTTAAGCGGCGCCTCCCAGAAGTCTGTCTCGGCAGAAACCTTCGGAAGCAGCACAGCCAGGGAAATGATTTTGCGTGAAGCCAGGCGGCTTGCTAATATATTAGGTTGATAATCAAGTTCTTTAATGATCTCATTGATCTTCTTTTTGGTTTTTTCAGAAACGCCGGTGCGGTTGTGAATGACCCTGTCTACTGTTGCAATCGAAACATTGGCCCGCCGCGCGATTTCCTTCACGCCGAAATAAGTATTGTCTTTCTCCATCCCGGAAGTTAACTATTGGTAGATGTGCAAAGAAGTTTTATTTCAAAAAATCTACCTGTTGATTAAGTATTATTGCTTTCGCCTGTTGTTTGTTTGATTTTAATATCTTTATTTTGTCTATCAAGTAAGTAGATTATACTTTCAAGGTCGCATTCAGGATAGATGTTATTGAACCCTGATACCCTATGAGACAGCTCAGGTCCGACTTGCCGGAATTTTCGGTGGTTGTCAATTCATGCCAGTCGTCTGTGCTGTCGTAGGGTATCAGGGCAAAGATAGCCGCCGATTTTCAAGTATTCCAGCGGTTGCAATGTCTTTTGGAGTATATCAAATATAGGAGTAAATAATGAAAAACGTTATTGCACTGTTTTGCTGCTTGCTAGTTTTATTCCCGGGAGCGCATTTACAAGCCCAGACACCAGCTACAAAAACAGTTCGGCCAAATATCATTTTCATCCTCGCCGATGACCTAGGTTATGGCGACGTCGGGTTTAACGGACAAAAACTCATCCGAACCCCGAACATTGACCGGCTGGCCCGCGAAGGGATGATTTTTAATCAATTTTATGCAGGAACTTCCGTCTGCGCACCTTCCCGATCTTCCTTGTTGACCGGCCAGCATACCGGGCATACCTATATCAGAGGAAACAAATCCGTTTTACCCGAAGGACAGCAGCCCATCGCCGATTCCGTACTGACCGTAGCCGAAATTTTGCAAAAAGCCGGTTACGTCACCGGTGCATTCGGTAAGTGGGGGCTTGGGCCAGTCGGCTCCGAGGGAGATCCTAACAAACAGGGTTTTAATCAGTTCTACGGCTATAATTGCCAAAGTCTGGCGCATCGCTACTACCCGGACCATCTTTGGGACAATGCTAAAAAAATTGTTCTTGAGGCAAACAAAGACCTGCTATATAATAAGGAATACGCACCCGATCTGATCCAGAAAAAGGCATTGGATTTTATGGATACCAGAGACGGTAAACAGCCGTTTTTCCTGTTCTTACCATATATTCTGCCTCATGCAGAGCTGATTGTGCCCGACGACAGTATTTTTCAATCATATAAAGGCAAGTTTGAAGAGAAATTTCACCGTGGAGCAGATTATGGCTCCAATGCAAAAAGTGGCGGGTATACGTCTCAGGAATTTCCCCGCGCCACATTCGCTGCCATGGTCACGCGTCTGGATCTTTATGTGGGGCAGGTTTTGGATAAATTAAAAGAAAAAGGACTGGATAAGAATACGCTTGTCATATTCACGAGCGACAATGGTCCGCATGTAGAAGGCGGTGCTGATCCCAAATTTTTCAGGAGCAGTGGCGGTTTCCGGGGTGTAAAGCGTGATTTGTACGAGGGTGGGGTTAGGGAGCCGTTCGCCGCACGCTGGCCGGGCGTAATCAAACCCGGTTCGAAAAGTGATTTTATAGGCGCATTCTGGGACATTCTGCCCACCTTCACCGAACTCGCCCAGGCACAAACGCCGCGAAACATTGACGGCATTTCCTTCACAGATGCACTAAAAGGCAAGCCTACCCAGAGAAAGCACGATTATTTATATTGGGAATTCCACGAGCAAGGCGGCAGGCAGGCTGTGAGGCAAGGAACCTGGAAAGCCATCAGGTTAAAAGCTGCCGGGAACCCGGACGCATTGGTGGAACTCTACGACCTCTCCAAAGATCCAGGCGAAACCACAAACCTAACCCCTCAATTCCCGGAAAAAGCAAAAGAGCTAGGCCAGATCATGAACAAAGCACACGTGTCATCTGCATTATTCCCGTTTGGGAGCCTGGTGACGAATGAATGACAAGCTGAGCATTATTCAATGCCGTTTTCATTACGCTAAATAAATTCAGGGAACGTAAGTCACTTGCAGGACCCAGCCTTGGGAGCCGTCGGCGTTGGAGCGTTGCCAGCCAACGGATACGGGTAAATGTTTCAGAAAATAGATGCCGACGCCTGTGGAAAGCTGCCCCTTGGAATGCGAGCCGGAAAGCCAGTCGGCGAGTAAATGTATTTTTTCATACCAAATGCCGGCGTCAAGTCCCAGCTGCACACCCTCGATCGGGCCTTCACCCAGGTAGCCATTGTTTGCCAGATAGCCGCCCGCCGCTAATTTATAATGGTCATCTGCAAGCGATGCCGCAAGATTGGTATATGTAAAATAAACCAAATGCTTCTTATGGGCAAGATTTGTCCCGATCAATCCCCCAATTCCGATTCCCAGCACTTTGTTAATCTTAAATAACTTCTGCGTATTGACGAGAAGCAAAGGCGCATAAGGCTCAACTACACTGGAATCGTTGCGGACAAAGTGATGTGAAGCCCGTTCATAATTTACATTAAACACATTGACCCCCACTTCCCAAAATTTCCCAAGCCCGTAAGTTGCAGTGGTTGTGGAATTAATAACGTCCTGGATTTCAAATTGCTGCTGAAAACTAAGCTTATTCTTTTCCGTAATCTCAGACGAGGAAACATTAAAAATAGTAAGCTGCGCAAAAGAGCTCGTCGCTGAAAAAATTAGTGCAAAGAAGAAGTAGTAAATCGTTTTTATCATGTGGATAGGATAAATATTCTTAACAGGAATAAAAAATCCTTGCCAGTATACGTCTAAAATGACTTTTTCCTCAAATCAGCCCCAGCCCAGCTGCAAGCTTAATAAGCGAGGCTGTGTTGGAAACTTCGAATTTCATTAGCAGATTTTGGCGGTGGCTGTTTACGGTGGTTACGCTGATGAAGAGTTTGTCGGCGATTTGGGGGTTGGTGAGACCTTCGGCGATGAGGAGAAGGACCTCTTTTTCGCGGCGGGTCAGGAATGGGATTGTTTTGGGCGTTGGTGTTGCTGCGGCCTGATCGAAATTGACATTCATAAAATACCCACCGGCTTGCACTTGCTGAATCGCTTCCAGGATTTCTTCCTTGCTCGAACTTTTAATGAGATATCCCGAAGCCCCGTTCTGGATCATGCGCGACACGTAAGCGCGTTCACTGAATGTGCTCAATGCAAGCGTCTTCACTTCCGGGAATTGATCCTTAACCTTCTTACAAAGCTCAATACCGCTGATATCGGGCAGGTTAATGTCCAGAAAAGCGATATCTACTTCGTTGGATTTCAGAAATGCAATGGCGTCGATGGCATTAGAGGCGGTGCCTACGACCGATATCCCCTCGCTTTCAGATAAAAGGGATTTCAGGCCTTCCAACACCATTGGGTGGTCATCTACAATCAGGATTTTGGTGCTCATAAGTTGAGGCAAATTTGGGTTACGTTCTTTTTGCTAAAAGCACTTTATACTTCAATTTCTACCAGCACCGACGTGCCTTCTTCGGGCTTGGATTGAATGTCGAGCTTACCATTGAGATAATCCACCCGTGCCTGAACATTCCTGAATCCAGCGCCTTTGCTGGTTTCCAGGCTTCTGACATCAAAACCTTTACCATTATCTTCCACGGTAAGGCTTACATTGCTGCCTATCCTGGTAAGCTGCACCTGCGCTTCGGTTGCTTCGGCGTATTTTAGAACATTGTTCAAAAGCTCCTGTACGACGCGGTAGAGCACGATTTCGATGGATGAATCCAGGCGCTCTTCGAAGCCGAAGTCCTGCATTGTTACTTTTAACTGTCCGGATGCGCTGATCCCTTCGCAGAAATCGCTGAGGGCTTCGATCAGGCCAAACCTGACCAGCGTTTCAGGCATCATGCTGTGTGCTACGCGGCGCATTTCGCTGATGGCGCCATCCAGTTGTGTGATTGCCCGGGTAAAGGTCATAGCGCTTTCCTCGGGAAGAATTACATTTCCTTTCACGGAATTTAAAGTTAATTTAATACCAGATAATAATCCGCCGAGACCGTCGTGCAAGTCCCTGGCTACGCGGGTGCGTTCCTCTTCCTGGCCCTTCAAAATCGAGTTTGTGGCTACCAGCTGTTTTTCCTGTTGTAATTGTAAAACCTCCTGCTCAGCGATCCGCTTGCGGATCGCAATGTTCCTGTAAATCAAAACTGCTATAATAATGAATGCGATAAATCCTCCTACGAGGCTGTAAATTAGTGTGTTGCGGGTTTGTTTTTCCTTTTCTAATGTCACGATCTGCTTTTCTTTTTGGGCCGTCAGATACTTTGTGTCCAGTTCCTGTAATTGTTTTTGCACGTCAAGACCCTGGATTGAATCATTCATGAGGTTGTATTTCATCAGATAATCATAGGCGCCTTTATAGTTGTTTTCCCGCGCCAGATCGGTTGCGTAATCCTCGTACAGCTCCACCAAATGGTCTGTCATTTCATTAGCTTCTGCAATTTTGAGGGCCTCCCGGGTGTATTTGGCGGATAGGGCAGTGTCATTATAATCCTCTGCAACGAACATTAGCGCTCGCAGGCACTCCATTTCCAGAAACACATTGCCCGTTTTTCTGGCGAGGGCCAATCCTTTTTCTCCATATTCCCGGGCAATGTCCAACTTTTTCAGCCCCCGGTTCACCCGGCAAAGCCCGCCGTAAGCTTGCACGATGAAAATGTCCGATTTGATTTTTTGAGCCACAGCAAGTCCCTCAGTATAAACTGCCAAACCTTCTTTGTAGCGCTTTAAGTTGAAATAGTTGCCGCCAAGGTTGGTCAGGATGTCGGCCAGTTGCAGGCTGTCCTTCATTGGACGGGCGAGCTGCAATGCTTTTTGTTTGTATACCAATGATTTATTGAAAAGATTGGCGTGCTCAAATGCGGAGCCGATGCTGATGTAAAGTCTGGGCAAAAATTCCTTCATTCCCAGCTTTTCAAACTGATCCGCTGAGCGTTGGTAATATTTAATAGCTTCGGTAAAATTGCCCATATAGACGTAACTGGTGGCAATATTGGCCATACTTTTACCAATGTTCACCTGATGTTTCATGTCTGTTGCAATTTTCAGGCTCTCCTTATTCAATTTAAGTCCTTGCTCAAACTTGCCTTGCAGGTTCAGTATATAAGTGTAGTTGGAGCGGAATTTGAATTTTCCAATGTTATAATCCAGCTTTTGACTTAATGCTTCTGCTTTGAGATAATATTTGCCGGCGCTGTCGATGTTCTGGTTTTCGAGCAGATTACCATATTCAATGTAAGCCAGCACGCGGTTTGTATCCTCCTTACTCTCCCTGATCTTCTTTAAAATCGAATTTGCATCACCGCTTTGCGCGCTTGCATGAGCATAAATAAGAATGAATAAAGCCGTCGTAAAAACTAATTTCATCGATCGTAGAGGAGTTTTGACTTGAAAATTACGGGTGTAAAATTCCTAAATAAAACCTTTCAATAATATCCTCTAAAAGCATGATTTTTCGAAAATCCTACTTTCAGAGGATTGATTGGCGGGCTTGCACCGATCTACCTTTGTCGGGTCAAAAAGGAAATTTTATGACATTTATTTATTCAAACATTAATTAAAACAGCCATGAAAAAGATTTTCCTGATTTTATTCCTGAGTACATTATTTTTTGCCTGCCAAAAGGACAAAGACAAAGATCCGGCACCCGAACTGGCCGCGCAGGTTGCGGGCTCGTATAAAGTAACTGAGCTGAATGTGGACGGGGTCAAAAAGCCCTTGAATGGAGCAGTAATAACAGTTCAGCTCGACAAGTTCTCTGCCGAAGTGGTAACTGCAAAAATGAAAGCCAAGATTGACGGCGTTTCTGAACCTGATGAGGATCTGGGAACATTAAATCTTAAAAATTCCGGAAGCACGGGAATCGACATTTACGAGGGCACCGAAAAAGTGGGCAGTGTAAAGTCCAATAAGCTGAACATTTTTGTAGTTTTTGAAAATCAGGAAATTGAAATGATCGCTGACAAGCAATAGTGCCCCCCATCATTTAGTATAGCCATGAAATAAAAAATCCGGCACAGATATACCAGTTATCTGTGCCGGAATTTGTTATTTAATTGAAGAGATTTCTTTCGAATAAGCTTCCAGTGGCACGTTAGGGATATATCCTTTTGTTCCGTCTTCTGTTTCGACTCTGAAACCTTTTGCCATTTCACCCAATATCCTGACCAATGTATTAGCGGACAGGGAAGCAATGTGACCGGACTTTTCAAACTGCGGTGAAACATATAAATTGGCTTTACGCCGAATGCGGACCGTATCGCCAAGCCAGCGTGAGCGCTGGGGCAGACCGGCAATTTTTTCTTTCCGATTGTCTATGAATGGTAACGGATTAACGGCCCCGGAGCCACGTGCATAAATCCCGAAATGCAAATGTGGTGCAGTGGTAATCGCATTTCCCGTGTTTCCAACCAATCCAAGTGTATCCCCAACCACAACGCGCTCGCCAAACGAAACCAGCTGACTGTCTAAATGCGCATAATATAGGGAGTATGGGCTGCTCATGGAAGAGAGAAACACGACTTTACCACCGAGATTATTGGTTCCTGTTTGTGTTACGAAGCCATTTTGCGCCGCAACGACCGGCGTTCCGCGTTTGGCCCGGATGTCAATCCCCTCGTGAGACCGCACACCTCCGTCGCGATCGGCTCCCCAGAAACTGATTACAGACGACATGCTATGCCCGGAAACCGGGAAGCCTAATGCGGGTTCAGTGGTTAGTGAAAGCGAAACGGCCGTTTGCTCGTTCAGGCCGGTTTGCAAGCGCAGAAGTAAAGTGTCGGAGTCGTTGTTGGTATAGGTTAATGATTGTGTCTTGTCACTAATGTAGTCGAGTCGCTGCGGCTTGCCGTTACGCTTGATTTTATAAAGTTCCATGAAGAAATGTGCAGACGTGTCGCCCGGCTCCCGCGAAGGCGTGATGACTAATCTCCTTCCCTCCGGAATGTTCAAACGGATTGCCTGCGCCGGGACAGAATCACCCAGATAAAAACGCTCCTGATAGGGCACATTAGAAAACACCGAATCATTCAACACAGCTTCACCAACGCTGAACCACGTCTGGCCAGACGCAGTCTTCTCCATTTTAGCCTTATATAGCTCCTTCTCATAATGTTCCCGCGGCGTTACAGGAAACCAATGCGAAACCGGCACCGGCTTACAGGAAACGGCGAAGGCTATGATAACCAGAAATAGTATAAAGCGAACAAACATGCTTACGGGGATAAAGGCATTGAGCTATTTCCCGATAGTTAACAAATTCGTGCCATTGGAAAAGTGGATTGACCAGTTGCAAATCAGCCTCCCTATATTATCCGGCAGTATCATTCATTCAACAAACTTTTCTACCCATGCAACAATTCGATTCATTGATCAACGAAATCAAAGGCCTCCACAGCGTCATGGAACAGAGCGCTGCGAAAGCAATCAACAGACATATAACAGTTCGGAATTGGTTAATTGGTTTTTACATTATAGAATTTGAGCAGAAAGGATCGAATAGGGCTGCTTACGGAGATCGCTTATTAGAGGTTCTAGCTGAGAAGTTAGCAACAAACGGACTGAGTTTTCGTAACCTGAAGTTGTTCCGTCAATTCTATCTTGCATATCCTCAAATTGGGCAGACGGTGTCTGCCCAATTGCAATATTTTGGTTTACAGCCCTTTATAAAAAATTTACCCTCAGGCGGCACCATTAGTGATAATGCACTTGCACCATTTGATAACATCATTGCAACAGCAGATCAAGTAGATTCTAACACACTGATTTCAAAGCTTTCCTTTTCTCATTTTAGTTTGCTGTTACCATTGAAAAACGCGGAAAGCAGAGCCTTCTACGAATCCGAGTGCATTAAGGGCAATTGGAGTGTGAGTGAGTTGAAGCGTCAGATTAATACGCTTTACTATGAGCGATCGGGGTTGAGCATTGATAAGCAGAAGCTCCGTTTGCATGCGAATGAAACTTCTGAAAAAACGAACATGGCAGATCTTATCGCCATTCACATTCGAGTTTTTGGGGTTGAAGGCTAAGGATGTGGTTTATGAAAACGATCTGCAACAGGCGCTGATTGATAATCTTGAAGAATTTTTGATAGAACTTGGTCATGGATTTTGTTTTGAAGCGAAGCAAAAACGCATTACGATAGGCGGGGAATATTTTTTATTTGACCTGGTCTTTTACCATCGCATTCTAAAATGCCATGTGCTGGTCGAATTGAAGACAAAAGAGGCTAAGCATGAGCATATCGGGCAGCTCAAAACTTACATTAACTATTATAAAAAGGAAATAGCGCAACCAAGCGACAACCCACCCGTTGGGTTGTTACTTGTTACGGACCAGAATAAAGCGCTGATCGAATATGCAGTTGCAGATAGTGATATGCCGCTGTTTGTTAGCAAGTATATCGTTGAGTTGCCTACGAAGGAGGAACTTGAAATTTTTATCAATAAAGAACTTGCACAGCTATAATTTTACCCAACCCGCTTATATACGGTCTCTGTTGCTTTGTCTTCCTGGCCTTCAGGGGAGATGTTGTAGGCTGTGATGATGAGATTATCGTTGTCGATGAGCTCAATTACGGTGCGCCAGCCCCAGGGTTCGGGAATTTCCGGGCCGCCGTAGCTGCCGAGGACTGAAAAGCCTGATGCCTGAGGAGCGCCGCTGGATAACATGATGCCTGTGCCCATATGGAAGCTGTCGATCCAGGCCGATTGCAATTTGTTGTTCTGAATGTCGAAACCGTAGATAGCGATGCCTTCGAAGGGCTTGTCGGTTAAGGAGCCTTTGTATTCGTGCATGACAAACCTGCCTCCCAGTATAGGGCGGATCGTTCCTTCCATGGGCGACTCATCTGCTACTACGCCTGGCTCGAACCAGGTTTTGGTGGTCCCTTTCCAGGTTCCGATCAGGGATTGCAATTGATTATGGACGCCTGATTCCAGGGAAGTTTCAAATTTTGATTTGCTCATTGTTTTTGTTTTTAGCCACGGATGCACGGATTAACACGAATAGCATTTAAACCCGGCAAACTTGCGCTGGATTGGGAATTACACTTCATCGTATGTCAATTTAATGCTTTTATTTATGACAAAAATAAGGTTATCACTGATAATTTATGTCTTTTAAAATCAGCAAATAGGGGCATTTGAGACAAAATAATATTATATTGTCGGGCATTTTGCTTTAAATCGCTATAACAATGATACAGTTAGGTCTTTTGATTACCAATAAGCATCGTTTGCTAAGTGTAGCGGCTATTCTGGATGTTTTCGAATCGGCAAACATGTTTTATGAACGCGAGCACGGAGCTCCGTTTTTCAATATTAATCTTTTTTCTCCCGAAGCTTCCCCATCTCAGTTTTATGGGGCTTATGAGATCAGTTCAGTCACTTCCGCCGCGCAGCAAAATCTGATTTTAGTGCCTGCATTCGGCGCTGGAGACCTGAAATCGTCCATTGCAAAGAATCAGATCTGTATCCCCTGGCTTTGGGAACAGTATCAAAACGGGGCCGAGATAGCGAGTTTTTGCACAGGGGCATTTTTACTGGCCGCTGCGGGGTTACTCAATGGAAAAGAGGCTACGACGCACATCGATTCCGCGATGGCGCTGGCGTCTAACTTCCCGGACGTGATCATGAAAAGTGACGCGGTTGTGACCGACGATAAGGGCATTTACACAAGCGGCGGCGCAACAAGCAGCTTTCATTTAATGCTGTATCTGATCCAGCGGTTTTGCGGAAAGGAACTGACATTGCGTACGGCAAAAATGTTTGCAATTGATATGGACCGTGAGCAACAGACCTATTTCGGGACATTTTCCCCATCATTGGATCATGGTGATGGTTTGGTGAATATGGCGCAACAAAAAATTGAAAAGGAATATCAGGAAGGAAGCACGATTGAAACCCTTATCCAGGACATTCCAGCCAGCAGGCGCAATGTAGTTCGCCGTTTCAAGCAGGCGGTTGGCGTTACGCCCATCGAATATTTGCAGCGAACGCGCATAGAAGCTGCCAAAAAACTGCTGGCGCAAACGGATCAGAGTGTCCTGGAAGTGATGCTGAACTCAGGTTATAACGACCTGAAATCGTTTCGGCAGCTGTTTAAAAAAAGCACGGGCGTTACGCCAAAGGAATACCGGGACAAATTCAATATTTCAAAACTCGATGGCAGTCGCATGGCAAATCGCGGCACAGCGCATTATTTGAATTAAACCAAAAACGCCTGGGATTAACTTCAATGTTAAATCCCAGGCGCGCTAAAAGAATGGCCTCAATGTACTAATGGCTCCTTAATGCACTTTTGCTACTTTGCGAAATGTGCTTTGGTTTCCCTGTTTCACTTCAATAATATAAGCGCCGATGGGCATATGCGTCAGGTTCAGTTTGTGAGATAGCTTGTTTGCAGACTTGTTTACAACGTCATTTTTGTATAGTCTCCCTGTTTTTGCATCAAAAACCTTCACTTCAACATTTGCACTGCTTTCATTCGCCAACTCAACGTTTACAAAGTCCGTTGCAGGATTTGGGAAGACATTTACATCTTCGTGCAAGGGCAGTTCCGGGGTTAATTCAGGAGCAGGCGCTGCGGCCGTCCGCGCGTTAGGTGCGTTTGAAGCGATTACGAAAATGGGTGTTTCTGTAACAGTAACTGTCACTTTTCCATCCACGATGCCTTTTTCCTGCACAGCCATATAGTCGCTTCCTGCGGTTGGCGTGTAGACTTTTGCAATTCCGGATTCTCCCAGACTAAGTGTGTATTCGGCTGTGCGGCCCACTTCATCAGGCACAGCAAGGATAAACAGCGACTTGCCATTCAATTCATAACGGTCTACAACCGGGTTGGCGTGAATGGTCTCTTTGTAAACATAATCACCGAAAAGGTTTTTGGTCTGGATAAAATAATCTGTGACAGGTCTGCGTGAGAAATCGTCGTTGATCATTCCCGATGTTCCAAACATCCAGTCGTAAGCAGGATTGTCATCATACATTTGATAAAAGAAAACTTTTTCAATTCCGTGTCTGGCGGAGAAAAGCGAAGTCCGCAAAATCCAGTCGGCCTGAGTTTGCTGCGCTGATTTATTGCCGATCGGGATGGCTTTGAGCGGGCTGCTCTGATGCAGGTCATAACCGGCTTCTGTAATCCAGACGGGCATATCCTGAGAAACTTCTCTTGATGCCTTTACAAAATTGTCAAGGACAACGTTTGCATTTGTCACCTCCGGCGCAGCTCCGCGGGTTGAATTTCCACCCTGGCTGGATGAGGCATCATCCGTATAAAGGTGGAAGTTCACAACATCCCAGCACAGATTCACACTTCCATCCGCACGGTAACCTCTAAATTCTTTGCACCAATCCACCATTCCCCGGAGATAATCAGGCCCCGTTACCATTCCAGCAATGACCACTTTCATATTCGGGTCAGCGTTTTTCACGCCAACAGCAGTTCCCATCGTATTCTTGTGACCATCATAAAATGCCGACATATTAGCCGCATATTCGCGGGCTGTCTGATAACCTTTGCGGCCTTTCCACCATTTATCCCGTTCGTTATCACATTCAATGTATTTGATCAGATCCATGCCGATTTTCACCTCATTAGGCGGATCATTGGTCCAGCGTGGAATCGTGGAGACACTCAGCAAGCTTGGATCAACATTCAAATTGCTGCCATAACGGGCTACATACTGGAATGCAACTTTGGCCTGCTCGATGTAAGAAAGCGGATCTTTAAAGTCTTGTCCATAGCGTACAGGCACATTTTCAGAATCTCTCTCATTTTCCGGATACGATTGCAGCATCCATGGCGGCAATGTTTTCAAGCAAGCGAGCACTTCGATATTTTCCTGTTTCAGCCTTTGATAAATAAGGTCATAGTTCCAGCTTCCGCTGCGCGTAGGGTTAAAAGAAAATACGCCCTCATCGGCTTCCAGTTTTTCCCAGTCCATATAGTGACGGAATCCTGAAAAACTTTTTGCTGCCGTCACTTTTGGCTCTACGAGCGATTCAATATGTGCGCCGTCCTGAAAATTCCACTCGTAACCGTTAACACCCATCATGTCTTTTAATCTGATATTCTTGGCGCGTGTAGGGCCATTGGAAGGCGCTGCGGGCGTATGACTTCCGTAAAATTCTATTTCGGTTGGAAGGACGTCAGGAAGAGTCAAAACGAGATAACGAATGTTGGAAACGGGTGCATCCAGGTTGAATTGGTTGTTCGAAGCCCGGTCAGGATAGGGGCCTACCCATCCATTATATACGGTTCCGGTAAACGTAGCAACAGGAATCCGCTGCCATTGATCATTTATGACCGACAAAATCATTGGGCGATCAACTGTCGAACCCACATAGTCAAAGAATTTAACACCTTCGAGTGTTATTTGCTCACCATCCAGAAGCGGATAATATGCATCGTAATAGTTGACAACTTTTCCCCAGCCCGTCAAAACTTCCGTTTGCGTGTCGCCGTCAAACAGTTTGTCCAGGCCAGTCGTTGCATTGGTTACCTGATACCAGCGTTTCGGATCTAATGCAATTTTCGCCCCGGCAGTCGGATTCGTTGGATTGGATTGTCCGGTTACGGTTAAGTTCCTGCTTACGTTTTCTGCGGCCAGGAAATGCTCACTGCCCGATTGCGAAGCTGTTATCGTAGTCTGACCAGCACCAACAAGTGTTGCTTTCCAGGAGCCCGTTGCATTGGAAACGGTTGCTACTGCGGTGTTGGAAGACGTGAATGTGATTGGCGACTCATTATTATTGCTGCTGGCTACCAGATCAAATGTTCCTATCTCCAAGCCTTTATCGCCTATTTCGTTGAATGTGATCGTCGATTGTTCCTGAACCGAGCCAGCCGAAATCTCAAACCAGTTCAGATTGAACGCGCCGCGATTTGCATAAATGCGCAGGATCTGACTTCCTGCCGGAAGATTCACAGTTGTGCGGATCGTGTTATAGTTGTTCCAGCCACCTGTTTGAGGGACAGCAATGCTGCCCAAGACAGCACCTGCACCATTTTTAATTTCAATGTTGCCATTGCCATAACTGTTGGAAACCCGAAACCCGATCGTATAAGCACCGGCTGCTGCGATTTTCACATTGTAATCAAGCCAGTCGCCATCGTCAATGTAGCCAACGGTCGTACCGCCATCCGTGTCAGTTGTTGATTCCAGACGCACTTCGCTGGATAGGTCGAAAGTTTCTGCTTCCATTTTGCCTGCCAGCGGGCGCGACGCCTTGGCTTCGAACCAGTTGAAATTCCAGCCGGTTTTCAGCGCCTGCACCCTCAATGTTTCGTTTCCAGCCGGAAGTGAAACCAGCATATTTACTGTCTTGTAAACCTGCATTCCCCCGGTTTGTGGCACCGTGGTTCTGCCCAATTCCGTTCCATCACTTTTTTTAAGGGCAAAGGAAGCTTCCGGGCTGTAACCATTCGATACGCGGTAACTCATTGTGTAAATACCTGATTCAGCAGTGTTTACCTGGTATTCCATCCAGCTATCTTCCTGGATCCAGCCCACATTTTCACCGCCGCCATCGTCAGCAGTTGTTTCAGTTCCTACATTATTGGAAGCATCGAAACTTTCAGCCTCAATTTTTGCTGGTAACGCCGTGCCGCTGGCTGCTGCCGCCTGGGGAACAAGCTCAAACCAGTTGAAATTGAACGCGCCCTGAGGCGTTGCTATGTGAATAAGCTGGCTTCCAGATGGTAAAGTTAATTGTGTAGATATGGTGGCCCAATTTTGCCAGCCGCCCGTTTGCGGTACATTCAGTTGCCCTAGTACTGTTCCGGCTGCGTTTTTAATCTCTATTATACCTGATCCATAACTATTGGCGATCCGGAAATTGGCCGTGTAAGTGCCGCCTGCAAGATTAATGTTATAATCCAAAAAATCGCCGTCGTCAATGTAACCGACATTCAGGTTTCCGTCTGTATCGGACGTTATTTCGGTTCTGACATCGCTTACCGCATCAAAATCTTCCGCTTCAATCCTTCCCGAAACATTACGGGACGCCGCAGCTTCGAACCAGTTCAGGTTGAAACCGCCTTTCTCGGCATATACTCTTAATGTTTGATTGCCTTGCGGAAGGAATACTACAAAGTTTACGGTGTGGTAATTTTGCATTCCGCCCGTCTGTGGCAGAACGCGTTGACCTAGCTTATCGCCATTAGCAGATTTCAGGGAAAGGGCAGCTTCCGGACTGTATCCATTGGCAACTCTGAAACGAAATGTGTAGTAGCCTGCAACTGTGGCAGTAACGCTATAATCCATCCAGCTACCGTCCTGGATCCATCCCACATTTTGACCGCCATCGGCATCTGACGTCGCCTCAGTGCCTACTGAGTTCATGGCTGCATAGTCTTCTGCTTCTACTCTTCCGGGAAGTGCTTTATAGGACTGTGCCTGAATTAGAAAAGAAGCAAATAGAAAATAGGAGAGTAAAATTTTTTTCATTCGTGACGGGTATAATTTTCGTCGGAAGATACAATTTGTTTAAAGTATTTTATAAAATATGTAGAAACTTTTCTAGGCTTTGTCTGCCACTACTTCTATTAAATAGAATCCGTATGGTTCCAGTACCAGAAATTCAGCATCATTCCCAGGCTCAACACAAATTTCCCGCCAATGGTCGTAAAGCTTTTCAGGCGCAATGCCGTTGTGCCTGAACGCCTGCCAGGTAAGGTATGCACTTTCATTACTATAATTAAAAATGCAGTAAAGTACTTTCTCCCGGCCATTTCGTACAAAACCGGCAATGTGAATATTATGCCTGGGCAGCCATCTGGTATTTTTTGTATCAGAAACGACGTCAAGGCTTTTTCTGATCCGCAGCAATCTTTTGATCCCTGAAAAAATTTCGTCGCGAACGTTGCCTTCGACCTCATTTTCATAAGACAGAAAAGGAAGCCCGCCGAGAAAGAAGCTGTTTGCCTGCATCAGCAAAATGCGTTGAATAGCCATGCTGATCTGCATTTCACTTTTCTCCTGAATTGCCTTGTCCAGACCGCATAGCGAAGCTAATGTGGCGCTGTTTTCGTCATCATCTGGTGTTACAAAGTTAATCCAGGTTGTGCCAAAAGGTTTCTCAGTTAAATTAGTTTCTACTTCGATCATGGCGGTAACCTGACCCGAAGCCAACGCGTCCCATTGCAGTGACATTTGCGTATCGTTATATACAAAATCACATTCTTTGGCACTATATCTTCCCTCACCAAAGAACTTCAAAGCATCTTCTGATGAAGTCGTTGCTTTTACAGCCAGAGCCAGGCCAGGCGCCGTAACCTGCAAGCATTGTTTGATTAATTGCAGCGTGGTATGAATTTGCGATTGGGCGTCCTGGAAGTCCGGAGCATTAATCCGCAATATATCCGCACCATGATTGGCGCAGAGAAAAATTTCTTGCAATAGGTTTACAATCGACGCAGATTGAGAATAATCCGATCTGTCCTTGTCTTTCAATGCAAGGTCTAGCATCAGATACATGCTATGCTGGTGAATTACTCTCGTTACTTCGTCAAGATCTTCTTTAACCTGTGTCAGATGCAGGACATTGATACCCAAATCCTGCAAATATGGAAGCCTTTCAGCTAAATGGTTCAGCGTATCATTCAAACGGTCCGCCTGAATATGCATTCCGGCAAGCTCATTGCTCAGATACCAATTTTCCGGCTTTCTATTATCGCGTTCCTTTAAATCCTGGGGCCTGCTCAGATGAGCGGATATCAGCACTTCGATCAGCTTTGTGAAGTTGGCGCTGGATTCCGGGTGGTCATTATAAAGTTGTGTGTATAAGTCTCGAATTTCTGCCGCATGCAAAACAAGTTTTGTATAAAATTTCTTATCTGCGTCGGCAATGTCAAGATTATTGTTTTGTACGGCGTCAAAAAGTGCCGTTACGATCTGATTGTTGTCCATGATTTTAAAAATTAAGCCACTTTACTCCGAACTGATATTTAATCGACAGAACTGTAATAGGAGTAGATGAGACTTATTCAGGCGGTGCCGCGGCCTAATTAAAAGCAGGGAAACCGGGTTCTCCGCCTGGTTCACGCAGTGGTTCAACCTCTGGAATAACCGGCTCGACAGGCGGAAGTTCAGGTTCCGGGGCAATCGGCGGCGTTTCAGGTTCCCGCTCAAATGGTGGAGTTTCTTCCGGTGATTCAGGCGACGGCACTTCCGGGCGCGGATCAAAAGGCGGTGTTTCGCGCGGATCAGAAGGGTCATTCGCAATGCCAGCCCCGTCCCAGTATTCAGAAGCTATTTGATAAATATCCATGGTTTCAAACGTTTGTTGCTTGGTAGAAATGTAAAAGGCAAGGATACAATAACTGTGCCGCGCATCGCATGCCGCGCATCGCATGCTTGTCATGTTCCCTGGCTAGTCGTTACGACATTGACAACTAAACTTCAATCAATACAGTACTTTCATAAGACGAAATATTTTTCATATTTTGAAAAATAGCTATATTTGTTCATGGTGATCATTGCAAAGTCAGCCTTACAGGATTTCGTTAAAGTGCATCACAATGCTATGGAGCCGCTTAATGAATGGTACGAAAAAGTTCGAAACAGTGATTGGGCAACATTTGCAGATATAAAAAGGACTTTTAACTCGGTGGATGCTGTTGGTAATGATCGTTTTGTTTTTAATATCAAAGGCAATACTTACCGACTGGTTGCCATGATTCATTTCGATAGGCGAACATTATATATCCGATTTATCGGGACACACGCTAGTTATGATAAAATCAACTGTTCCACAATTTGAAAGATGTCGTTATGATCGATAAGATAAGAAATGAGACGCAGTACAAGCAGGTTATGAAGTTGATCGAGGGATTTATTCAGAAGGCCACCGATGCCGGTGGGTTTAATGCACTATCTGAAATCGAGTCTGAGGAATTGCACCAACTCACATTGCTGGCGGAACACTATGAAGATAATGTATTAAATGTAATGCCCTTGACTGTTTCTATTAGCGCAGTTGTTCAGCAGCGGATCAATGAAATGAACATTACTCAAGGCAAACTGGCAGAAATGTTTGGAATGGGGTCGGCGAAGATTTCGCAAATCCTCAATGGTAAAAGACAGCCCGATGTGCCGTTTCTGAAAGCAGTTCACGAAAAACTAGGCATCGACGGCAACTTTATTCTGGATCGGGTTTAGGGTCGTTTAAAAATATTTTGGTTGTTCGGGGAAGATTTTTGGCGGTCGTGGAATTATTTATTCCTTTGCTTTGTAATGTACGCACTGTGCAGTTTATTAATACATTCAAATTTATCTATATATCGTAATCATGGAGGTCAGGAGAGTGGAGCGGATATCGAAAGCGTTGAGCGACCCCAGCCGTATTCTCATATTACAGGAGTTGCGCCAGAAAGAAGATTGTTTGTATTGTCACGAGATTTCTGATTTTATCGATTTAACCCAACCCTCGATTTCCCATCATGTTAAGCAACTGGCAGACGCTGATCTGATCCTGGTTGAAAAAGAAGGAAGAAACGTGAAATACAAATTGAACAAAGAGGTTCTCAATGAATACGTTCAGTTTTTGAATAAATTAAAAATCTGAGTTTTTTTACCTTAATATATCGATACATTTCGATATATTAATAAGTAACCGAAGTTTACTTGATCCGTCTCGGTTTCTGGAATGAAATAAATGCTGCGAAGCGATATTAGCCATGAAAAGTAAAGCACTATTAGCCATGAAAAATAATAAACCATTATCTAATCAATCGAAATATTTAAATTAATCTATATATGGAAAAGACCATTCAGTCAGCCAAAATCATATCAGGCCTCATTATTACGGGCGTAATATTGCTATCCGTATTCTTCAAAGGATACACATCCGAAAAGCCAAAGCCAGCTACGCCGGCAGCTGCCACGTTGCCAACCGGAACTCCGGTCGACGGGCAGGTGCTTAAAGCGGAATCGTTAAATGAGGAAATGACCGTTTCAGGAACGTTGATGGCGTATCAGGAGGTGAATATTTCAAGCGAACTCAACCGCAAAGTGGTTGCGGTGCATGCCAGAGAAGGAAAATTCGTAAACGCAGGAACATTGTTGTTCAAATTGGATGACGCGGACCTTCTCGCCGAATTGGAACAATTGAAACAGCAGGAAAAACTGGTTCTGCTCAACGAAAGAAGACTTAAAGATCTGATTGACAAAGAAGCAGCGATTCAACAGGACTACGACCAGGCATTTACAAATCTTAAAGTTTTACAAGCAAAAATTGAACAGCTGAAAGTAATGATCGCGAAAACGAGCATACGTGCTCCGTTCAGCGGTTACCTGGGCATTGTGAATGTTTACACCGGTGCTTTCGTCACGCCGGGAAGCCCGCTTGCCTTGCTAACAGACAACAGCCGCCTGAAAATTGACTTCGCCGTTCCCGAAAAACATGCAAATACGCTGAAAACAGGCGATGAAGTGCAGTATAATGTTGAATCCAACGACAAAATTTACAAAGGAAGGATTGTAGCGCATGAAGCCGGATTGGATCAAAAAACCAAAACATTGCTGATGCGTGCGGTGACGGATAACAAGGGGAGTGAACTTTTACCCGGGCAAAGTGCGCGCCTGACATTACGTTTAAGCAACACCGGTAATGCATTAATGGTCCCGAACCAGGCTCTGATCCCCTCTTCAAAAGGTTATAGCGTGTATGTGGCCAATGCAGGCAAGGCAGGTTTTAAAGCCATTGAAGTAGGCGAGCGAAACGCTTATGCTGTGCACGTGACGAAGGGACTAGCGCCCGGCGACACGATTATTACAAGCAATATGCTGCGTCTGACACCCGGTTCCGCCATTCAATTGGTCTCTGTTAAATAAAAAAATCTATTAGTCATGAGTGCTATTTCACAAGTAAGTATTTCCCGGCCGGTTCTGGCCGGGGTGATGTCCGTACTGCTTATACTTTTCGGGATTGTGGGTTACACCTTCCTTGGGACACGCGAATATCCCGTTACAGATTCGCCTATTGTGATGGTAACAACGGTTTATCCTGGTGCCAGCGCCGATATCATCGCTTCCCAGGTTACAAAACCATTAGAGGAAGCCATTGCCGAAGCGAACGGAATTCGTTCTGTTTCATCTACTTCCCGCGAACAGGTGAGCATTATCACCGTTGAATTTGAATTGAATGCAGACCTGGAAGCAGCTGCGAATGATGTTCGGGATAAGGTTTCAAAATCCCGCCAGCAACTGCCGACAGACATTGAACCAACCATTGTAGAGAAAGCCGGGCCTGCGGATTTCCTGGTCTTTCTAACCGTTCAGAGTAAGACCAAAACACTGGAAGACGTTACCGATTTTGTTAATATCAACATTAAGGAAAGGCTCCAATCCATTCCCGGGGTAAGGCTGGTGGATTCGTATGCAGGCAGAAAGCGCGCGATGCGGTTGAGAATGGATCCCGTGAAACTGGCCTCTTATGGTCTGACGCCAACAGATATTCAAACTGCATTGCAACGTGAAAATGTGGATTTACCAAGCGGTCGCATTGAGGGCCAGAACACAGAAGTCACCTTGCGGACGCAGGGAAGGCTCGTTACTGAGGATGATTTTAACAACATGATCCTGCGGGAAAGTGACGGCGCTATTGTTCGCTTCAAAGATGTGGGCCAAGCCGTAATGTCATCGCAGAATGAGCGCACGGCGATGATCATTTATAATGGTAAAATAGCTGAATACGGCGTTGGAACGGGTGTAAGCCCGCAACGTGGCGCCAACTCGCTGGCTATTGTGGATGAGTTTAAGAAACGGTTTGAAGAAATTAAAAAAACAGCTCCAAAAGAATATGAAATCGCCCTTGGTAAAGACTTTACAGTTCCCGTAAGAAATTCATTATCAGAAGTTGAAGAAACATTGCTGCTTGCATTTGCATTGGTTTCACTCATTATATTCGTCTTTTTGAGAGACTGGCGAAGCACATTGATCCCGCTGCTGGCCATCCCCGTTTCAATCGTTTCGGCATTCTTTATCATGTACATGGCCGATTTCTCGATCAATGTTTTAACACTCTTAGGACTGGTTCTGGCGATTGGGCTGGTGGTAGATGATGCCATCATTGTTTTGGAAAACATATACAGCAAGGTGGAAGAGGGGATGTCGCCCATTCTGGCGGCGCGGGAGGGCTCCAATGAGATCTATTTCGCGGTAATTTCAACCACTATTACACTTGTTGCCGTGTTCCTGCCCATCCTCTTTTTGGGTGGCCTTACAGGTCGCTTGTTCAAAGAATTCGCGATTGTTGTGGCCGGTTCGGTGACTGTTTCAGCTTTTGTAGCACTTACTTTAACCCCCATGATGAGCGCCTATCTGCTCAAATCGGGCACTTCGCAAAACTGGCTTTACAAGAAAACGGAGCCCTGGTTTATAGCCATGAACGACGCTTACGGAAGATCGCTTTCCGCATTTATGAAAGTGCGCTGGCTGGGAATTGTGCTGCTTTTGGTCTCGTTTGGAGTCGCTTTCTGGCTTGCTCCGAAGTTACCTTCCGAGCTGGCGCCTCTGGAAGACAGGTCCATGATCGGGCTGGCCGTAATGGCTCCCGAGGGAACATCTTATGAGAGTATGGAGCAGAGTATGAAGGAAATAGGGAATTTTATCAGCGATTCTATTCCGGATTTGAACCAGCAGCGCACTTATACAGCCGTTGCAGCAGCGGGTGGAACATTAACGCAGCCGGTGAATGGTGGATTTCAATGGATTTTCCTGGAAGAACCAAAAGACCGTAAAAGCGGACTGACGCAGGGAGAGATTTTCAATAAATTGGTTGTTGCTTCTCAGCGGTTCAGAAATGTCCTCATTATTCCAGTCCAAACACCAACAATTGGAGGTTACGGAAATACGCAGCCTGTACAATATGTGGTTCAGGCGCCTGATTTGAAAGCGCTTATCGACATTATGCCCAAGTTAATGGGGGAAGTAAGTGCAAATAAAAAACTCGTTTTCGCCGACGCAGATTTTAAAATAAACCGTCCCGAAATCAGCATCAGCATTGACCGTCAGCGGGCTGCGCAACTGGGTATTTCCACCCAGGCTATCGGGCAGACGTTGCAACTTGCGCTGAGCAGCAGGAGATATGGCTATTTTATTCACAATGATCGCCAGTATGAAGTGATCGGCCAGCTCGATCGGGAAGACAGGTCCGCGCCTTATGACTTGAAATCGTTGTATTTGAAGTCGGGAAGTGGTCAAATGGTGACCTTGGATAACCTTACGAAGCAAAATGAAGGCATCAGCCCTCCCGCCATTTACCGTTACAACCAATCTTACAGCGCAACCATTTCTGCAACCCCGGCTGCGGGCGTAAGTTTGGGAGAAGCCATTCAGGAATTGGATAAAATTACGTCCAAAGAACTTCCTAAGGGTTTCAGCACCGCATTAGCAGGACAAAGCCGGGACTACTCCGAAAGTAGTTCAAGCCTGATTTTTGCATTCATTTTTGCTATTGTGTTGATATATCTGGTTCTGGCAGCACAGTTTGAAAGCCTTGTGGATCCGTTTATCATTCTGTTGACAGTTCCTATGGCATTAACAGGGGCATTGCTAAGTCTTTGGTTTACAGCACAAACTGTCAATATTTTCAGTCAAATCGGGATCATTATGCTCATTGGTTTGATCACCAAGAATGGAATCCTGATCGTGGAATTTGCCAACCAGAGCAAAGAAGGAGGTGCTTCCACATTTGAAGCCGCAAAAATAGCAGCGATATCCAGGTTCCGCCCGATCCTGATGACCACGCTCGCCATGATTTTCGGAACATTACCCATCGCATTGTCGCTCGGAACAGCATCGGGAAGTCGCCAGTCGCTCGGTATCGTGGTTGTAGGAGGCTTGATCTTCGCCGGCGTGCTCACTCTTTATGTCATTCCTTCCATCTATTCTTACCTGTCCCGACCACACAAAAAGCGAATGAAAGACGGAAACGAGTCGGTTGCAGAAGAGGCCTTACTACACACGCATTAATCCTTTCAGGAATATTAATACCACATGAAATCATGAAAAAGTCAGTTTTAAATCCATATAAAATATCGGCGCAAGCATTTGTTATTGCATTGCTGCTGAGCCCCTTACTGTCTTTGGGGCAGAGCCAAACATTGTCTTTGCAAAAAGCCATTGAGTTAGCGCAAAGCCGGAACCGCGATCTCCGGATCGATTCGATCAACATTCACAAAGCCAAGCAACAGACCGCCATTACGCGCGGTTTGTTGATGCCAAACATTAGTCTTACAGGGCAGTTTCAGCATTATTTGCAAAAGCCGGTTTTCTTTGGTTTGAATGGGAACACCGGGAATTCTGAAAAAATCGGGTATGCACGTTTTGGTGGTGAAGACATTGGTGCAGCACAAGTTTCGCTGGTTCAGCCCATTTATAATTCCGGTGCTAAGCACGAGATCGAGCGCCGCAAACTGCTTGAAAAACAAAGTCAGCTTTCATTTCGCCAGAGAGAAGTGGATGTGGTGGCGCAGGTGAAGCAAAATTACGTTCAGCTGCTTGTTCTGAATGAAAGACTGAAATTGCAAAAGGAAAGCATTGTCAGAAACCAGAAAGCCTTAAATGATTCACGCTCGCTGCTCGCGCAAGGCCGCGCATTGCGGGTGGACACATTACGCGCATATACATCCGTAAAGAATCTGGAACCAGACGTGCTCAGGCTGACGTATGCATTGCAAATAAGCCAACAGCAACTAAGGAATTTGTTAGGGGACGTTTCGGAAACAAACTACATTCTCTCGGACTCGCTGGAACTTAATGCCAGTGAATCAGTCCCGGCGGAAGACGAAACCTACAAGCTGTCCATCCAGCAGCGCCCTGATTTACAAATTCTGACATTGAACAAGGAAATCAGTGACAAAGAAATTGAGTTATACAAATCAGCGCGTTTGCCGGTTGTGAGCTTTATCAGCCAGTATCAGATCCAGACGCAAACCAATCAGTTTCGCTTAGGAAACGCTGCTTATCCACCTGTTTTTTATGCCGGGGTGCAATTTGCTATTCCCATTTTCAGCGGAAACCAGAATATTAACAAAATAGCGTTAGGTAAAATTGAAAGACAGCAAGCCGATGTCATTTACAGCAATGCGCAGGAGCAACTTAAATCCGAAGTAAAACAGGTTCTGGCTAGCTTAATTGAAACCTCCGAAAGGATCAAAACCCAGCAGAATGTTTCCGAAACTGCAGAGCTAAGTTATTCCATCACCAAATACCGCTACGAAAAAGGAGTGGCATCCAGGCTAGAACTAATCGATTCCGAATTCGCATTAACCTCCGCCAAGTCCAACTATCTGGAAGCGGTTTACGATTACTTATCTTCAAAGATAGAGCTGGATCGTATTACAGGAAATGTAAAAGAGCAGTTGTAAGATCTACTCAGCGTTAGAAAGATCAATAGTTTATGTAGTATAAACGAACCCCAGGATACTTAATTGGGGTTCGTTTTTGTCTTTTTAGTTGCTCGCCATTGCAGATGAGTATTGCCTTTCAGTCGACGAATATGTGTTACCTGATTTCACATCCGTCGCTTTGATAGATTTAACTTTACCATCAGCATATTGCGTGTAAGCGTAGAGTCGGGCTGAGGTGTACTCTTTGAAAGGATGATAAGTGAATTCTTTTTCAGTAACCATCTTAACTAAATAAGGACTAAATCTTCCAAAAATCGGAAGATACTTGGTAGTGCCTGCCGCCAGGTATTCTGGATTAACTGGATATATATCTGGCGTTAAACCCGCATAGCTATAAGACAATTCTTTTATCTTCAAATTCGCTTTATCATAAAACGTTACTGACAGCAACATTGCCTGGCCATTGGTTTCGTCGGAGTAATCAAACTCCAGTCGCTCATTCGGTTCGGATTTGTTATAAGCTTTGATTAGTTGTTGGTTTTCGTTGTACTCGTACACAGTTGTTACTTTGAAGTTATTGCCGACGATGCTTTGGATACAAAGACCGTTTGCGTTCAATGTATACACATTTTTTTCGACCTGCTTTTTCGTACTGATCTGATACCTGGTACCACTTATACTTTGCCCATTGTAGGCATACTCGATGTAGTAATTGTAGCTCTCGAGCGTTTCCTTCGTTAGCAAATTCCTAGGGCCAGAATATGCTAATACTCTTGATGCATCTTTAATCAATTTACTTTCAGCTGATATTTTGGAGTTCTGAAAGTCATGGCGCTGAGCTTGTTCAGCCATTGGATTTACGACAGCAACCTTCTCATTTTGGCAGGCACCCAGCATGCCGGTGAGAATAAGTGCTTTTGCGATATTTGGTGCATTTTGAATTAATTTCATAATGTTCGTATTTTGTGCCATTAAGTTAATGTTGACGGATTATAAATACTGCTAAAAAGGAAGCAACTGAAATCTAATGAACAATTGGTTGTAGCATAAAAAGAACCCCAGATTGGGGTTCTTCTTTTGTTTGAAATACTTGTTTACAAGACTCCGTATTTTCTTTTAGTCGAAATTACACCCAAGTTATTTTTTTCTTTAACCGTTTCGATGTCTTCATTCCATGAGTAACTAAATTCGCGATAAACAGTTGAGGAAGAAATCCCTTGATTTGTAAAAGAACTCTCTTTTATTTCTTTTACTAAATGTTCATTAAATTGACCGAAGATTGGCAAATATTTCCCCCGTCCAATTGCTATACACGCAGGATTTATTTTCGCCTTATCTTCCTCCATGTAATAATAAACAAAGGTTTGCTCTTTGTATTTTGAACTGCCATTGTAATACTTGATGGACTGTAAATTAATTTTCCCATTAACTGATCCATATATGAATTCCTGGAACTCGTTCGGGTTATTCAATTTGTACGACTTTTTAACGCGGCCGTCAGAGTTGTATTCATAAATATGAACTTCTGTAACGGAAGCACCAGTCTTTTTGTGATGACTTTCCGTGCATTTACCATTTGCATCAAGCTTATAAACCGATGTCTCCAATACAGCACCACTTAATGTATTATATTTTGTGGCACCAATTTGATTCGCATTTGCATACCCATATTGCGTATGTTCATTTGCACCTGCATCAATGTACTTATAAGTCCGTCTTAATGGTCCGGAATATAGAAGCGTCGCATTGCCATCACTAAGTAGCCTATTTACTTTAAAGGTGGGTGTAAGCTTCGCATTTGGATTATCTGCATTTTGTGCGTCTTCAGCAGCTGGGGTTACAACCGCATCTTTCTCATTCTGGCAAGCTCCCAGCATGCCGGCGATAATGATTGCTTTTGTAAGTGTGGGTAAATTTTGAAGTATTTTCATGTTATTCATAGTTGTGTTTGGAAATTCATTTTAACCGGGTCAAGTTATCGCTTGATTATGCCTAAGCGAAAATCAAATGGCTAAGTGGTTATATTAATTTAATTCGGCGGAAAGTAAAGTGGTCTGTTAACATTTGCTGACAGACGACTTTGTTTAAGTAATAAGACTACTGGCCTATCATTACAGCCTGTGGTGTAGTCGAGTATTTTCGCTCAACTTTTGACAATATCTTCCCAAAATCATCTTTTGTTATAAAATCATATGTTGTAATTTCTCCTCCCAAGCTTTTTGCTGATAAATTGTAATTGAAAACTGGGTATGGATAAATGATCTGCCCAACAAATGCTTTATGAACCGTTTGTTTTAAGACATATCTGCTGAATTTGCCAAATATTGGTAGGTATGCGCTATTTGCTTCCGCAAGTCCTACTGGATTTAAAGGATTAGCTTCAAGCGAAGTTTCGTATACGTTACCACTACTATTGCTTTGCGCTACGAACTTGCCGTTGGCGTGTTTAAAAATAATTTCCTTCTCTTTTTTGTCATATTGATCATAGAAAGTGATCTTGCTTAGAGATTTTCCCTGCAGGCTATTGTCGGCATCTTGTTCGTATTCAAATACCTGGCGCAGCTTAGGAAGGGATTTGTGATACACCAAGGTAAGTTGGTTCAGTTCATTGTATACATAAATGTAAGTTCCTCCAATAACTTTGTCAGTGGCAGTATGTACACTTTCAACACATTGCCCTTTCGCATTCAAAGTATAAGTAATGAAGTTTTTGTATACCGTAATCCCATTCGTTTTGAGGGCACAAGTAATATTGTTGCCGCTGTAAGTGTACTCTTTGAGCCATCCGGCGCCATCCAGTTCTTTCACCAATTGGTTTCTGATTCCGGAATAAGTAAGCTTGGTTCCGCCGTCTTTAATTAGATATGTAATAGCTGTTTTTGCATTTGCATCCTTTTCCTGCTCGACCGATGTTGCAGGAGATACAACAGCATCTTTCTCATTTTGGCAAGCGCTCATCATGGCGGCTAGAACGATCGCTTTTGTGATTGCTGGGGCATTGTGAAGTAATTTCATAATGTTTGTGTTTTGTTAAAAAATTTTACTGCATCAAACTTATCGCAAGCTTGCTATGGAAAGAAATGCGTTGGTTGAATGGTACGGTTGGATGAGCCTGCGGCAGAATGGATCATCCAAATTAGATTGCCCAAATAGTAATTTGACAGGTTATTAGTAGTAGTAATTAGTGGGCTACGGATTGAAAACAGACGCTGGTATTTATAGGATGAGTTGCTTACAATCGCTCAATGGCACCATTTTTTAATACATATAGGAAAAGAAAGAAAAAATTATGAAAGCACTTACAGGTTCAGGCAGGCAATATGTTGAAGACATTGCTGCGAAATATAATCTTAAGACCGAGAGTGTTGAGGCACTTTTGCGTGCTGTGATCAGTGGGAACGGGACAATGGCCCAATTTAACATTGCCGAATTGGGTGGTTCGGGACAGTGGATGAAGGGAGGGATGACCATGATAGGGGATATGTTTAACAATTCCCTCAAGAGCACAGTTGATAAGCTTTGCAGCGAGCTGTCGGAGCAGATCTCGACGAGGGTTTTATACGAGGAGTCGGCTGATGAACAAATTGAAGATTGCTCGAATGTGCAGCGCCAGGAAATCGGCGCATCGTCTAGCAGGGATGGTTCCTGGCCTTCAGTTTTCGGAACTCCTACTGCGAGCGGTTCCCAGAATAATTTTCGTTACGCCTATTTTGCGCCAGTAAGAAGGCTGGTTATTGAAGATAATGGTAAACGGACTATTTATGACACGAAACATCACCACATTACCGGCATTGCGCAGCAGCAGGGAGGTGGGAATTCGTATACATTTACGAGCCAGGATGGTTCGGTCGACTTGCGAAGCTTGGCCCTGATATCCGAACCGGGCGAACAGATACAGCCTACACCGGAAATTGCGTATGACGTTACGTCTAATGCCGATTTGAACGCTGAAACGGTTGATCTGAGTGCTGCTGACCGAAAGGCGGCTGATCGCAGCCCGCAGGACATTATCATTGCTACTATTGAAAAGATAAATGTTTTGTTTGAGAAAGGACAGATTACAGAGGAGGAGTTTAAAGCCAAAAAGCAAGAGCTGCTTTCGAGGTTGTAAGTTCGCTTCGTTAAGATAATATTGAAGGGCCGGGAAAGTCAATTTCCTGGCCCTTTTGCGTGATGATTGTTATTCGCGTTATTTGCGTGAAAATTGCACCCATGTTATTCGCGCAGATTTCAAAAATAACGGACCCCATTGTCGTGAAGCTGGACAAATGGTTTGACGAGAGCATTCGGTTTGTTCCTAACCTTGTCATTGCGATCCTCATCCTAGTCGTTTTCCGTTTCCTGGCGCGTTACGGAAGTCGGTTCATGGAAAAAGGCCTTGCCAGGGCTTCTCAAAATATCGCGCTGGTAAGTCTTATTTCTGCAATAACGCGTATTGCCATTGTGATGACTGGCTTGTTTTTCGCACTTGGTGTTTTGGGGTTGGATAAAACAGTGACGTCGTTGCTGGCAGGAGCGGGGGTGCTTGCTCTGGCACTTGGGTTTGCTTTTCAGGATCTTACCACCAATTTTATTTCCGGCGCATTCATCGCCATTCAGCGTCCTATCAAAGTTGGTGACGTTATTGAAACCAATGGATTTACGGGCAAAGTGCTTTCCATAGGTTTGCGGTCTGTTAAGCTGGATAATTTCGCCGGCCAGCTTGTTGAACTTCCAAGCAAGGATATTTTTCAAAAACCCATTGTAAACTTTACCAATTCAGGCGATCGCAGAGTGCAGCTCGAATGCAGCATCAGCTACAAAGACGACCTGTTTGTTGTAGAAGATGTCGCGCTCTCAGCCATCAAACTCCTCCCTTTTTTAGACAAAAAAAAGCCAGTCGAACTCAACTTCATCCGGTTCAGCGAAAAAAGCATCGACTTTGAAATCCTGTTTTGGATCGACCAATCAAAAATCGGCCCTGGTCCTGCAAAAAGTGTCGCTATGAAGGGCATTAAAAAGGTTTTTGATGAAAATAACATTGCGTTCCCGACGCCGGCGCGGCCGGTGGAGCTGTTGCCTTCGCTGACGAAGGATTAGCGTTAACCGTAATTTTCTTACACCCTCTGGATAGCTCACATTCACCGGAGGCTAATTGCATTCGTGCTCTTAAATGGCTTGTGCTATCCTTTGCATTTCAGTACAAAGGATAGCACAAGCTATCTTTTATTTAGCACATTTTAACCCGACTTTTTATGCAAGAATTCTATCCAATGACTTGGAAGGAAAAAGTGAGACATGCCCTGTTTCGAAAATCCTTGTTAACGCTGGCCTTGTCCATTTTATCTTTCTTATGCTATTCGCAGCTCTATTATTTACCTAATGAAAAGCCGGGTCCGTTTGGAACAATGTATGCTCCGCAGCACTATAAAATTCCAGCTGGAAAAACTTACTATCATGACAAGGTCCCTTTGTATGCGACCAAATATCTGCGAGATCCAAATGATCCAACATCAACCTCGGTTGCACTATGCTCGTTTAAGGATGAATTAAAAGGGTTGTATAGTAATACAGAAGTTATCGGTGAGGGTATCGATCCGGTTAACGGCGTGGATAAAGTTGCCTTACTTTTTGCATCGCCCTTAAGTGCAAAGGGGCAAAATGGGCCATTCAACACAATGGAATTTTTAAATTCCTTATCAGCCGACTTTACACATCCGTATCCTACGGTACATGGAATCAGTGCTTTGGCTCATACTCAGGAATTCCATCGTATGACATATGATCTTTTTGGTTGGAAAGGAGTCGATATTGGTGGCTTAAAAACGGTTACAAGCGTCATTACAAACTCTCAGCCGACAGCTGTAACTCAGTTTGACCCAGCCATAGTTGCTTATAATGTAGGGCAGGGATTATCCAATCCATGTTTGACCAGGGATGTGATAGGTCACGAGCTTACACACCTTATTTGGCTGTCAGCTTGGGGACCAGGTCAGTATAACAAGGAAAGCAGTTCGCTAGGGGAAGGTTTTGCAGACGTAATTGGTAGTGCCCTGAAAAACTATTTTGCCGTTCAGAACACACCAGGAGCAGGTTTTGCAAATCCTGACTGGGGATTTCTGATACAAGAAATGGGGCTGGATAGCAAGAGAAATTTTTCAATTTCACCTCATTTTTGGTCATTGCCTGAGTGTTACAAAGGATTGTTTTGGAAAAACCCAGATGAACCTGGATTCGATTCACATGGCAATGGTATGGTTCTCAGCAAGATCTTATTTCGGATGAACGTTGGGGAGACAGGTTATATTGATCAGAACCCCGCAAACGGAACTTTCATTGTATTGCCGCTTATTCCAAACAATCCAGCGGCAACTTATGAACTGTCATTAAAACTCTCTTTTAAGACATTTACGGAGAAACTCTCATGGTCATCGACATTCCCTGATGTCCGCGTCAAAATGCTGGAAGTGGCAGAGGAAATGGGATATGGGGATGGCTCGCATGTTTACCAACAAATTAAAAATGCTTTCAAGGCAGCTGGAATTGGCGACGGATGGGGTTTCGCTAATCCAAATTGTGTTTCAGGTCCAAAGACGCTTGCGCAAGGTTGGAATGGATCAGTCCCAATTAACGTACAGGTTACAGGTCTGGACAATGACCCCCAAGGTAAAAAAGCCCAATGGATTGGAGATTGTCAGGATGTTGATGTTTTAATACTTACGGAAATTTTTAACCCAATAAGTCCCAACGCTCCCTATTATCCAATTGATCTGGATAACGATGGCATTTATACTATTGATAATAATGTATCTCTGTCTAAATCGATTGTTAGTCTCAATCATGGTATAAGAGCAAGTGTGGACCATTTTGCTAAAAAGTTCAATTTTATAGGGCTTAAGGGCACAAGTAAATTTATTGAACACCTTATTGGCTCTCCGAGTCCTGACTTTATCCCAGGAGCATATCTTGCTCAAATCAAATCTGATTCAGATCCTGCAAAAATGACCTTGGATCAAATTGCAGGAAATTACTTCGCGGGAATTTATAACACGGTAAAAAGTATACAGCTTCCCGAATCCAAAGAGTCAATTGCCATTCGCAAGGCGTTGATAGACATTTTTGGCTTAGAAATCAGCAATGAATATCGATTATCGAAAGGTGACGAAGCGTTGTGGACGATCGGGTCAGAGCTATTTGCGGACGGCAATTACTTGCGCAGTTTTTCCGACCCAAAAGCAAAAGGGCAATTAAATTTTTACAACGGAAAAAACTGGGACGTTGCAAACCCTGATCAGATGGCGGGAGTTTGGACACAATTTTATTATTTAATCTCCAAGGGGACCCCGTTGGGCGGCTTTGCTAATGAAAAGGGTCAGACCCGCGTTTTTACCGGGCTTGAAGAAGGTGTTCCGGAAAAGATCATGTTTGCTGCTTTCCTATATTTTCTTCCCTCAAACCCAACTTTTGACGATGTAGTCACCGCTATTCAATCTTCAATTTTGTTCCATGGCTACAAGGAAACATCAGGAACCTGGAAGAAATGCAATGATGCACTCACCTGCGTAATTGGCAAAGAATTTGTTCCTCAACCTAAATTATGGGCGGTTGATGCGGATGGTAACGAAGTTAAAGTGGTGGATCCATTTAATGCACAATTTCGCTCAGACGAATATTTCCCGGACAAGATCGAATATCGCCTGTTCGAAGTTTCCAAAGATGTAGCATTCAACGATTTGGTATCACCGGTTTACCGCGCCTTTCAGCATACAACCGAGGTGTTGCTTCCTTACATTGATGAAAAAGACCCGGGTAAGCGTACAAATACTGCCAAGTTTTTCTTAGAAGAAGGGACATACTACGTCAGAACCAGGCTTTATGCCGCTGGCGGGCCGGGTTGTGCGAGCTCGTTGGGTGGAAATCTGGAATGTCGTGCCCTTGAAAAGATGGTGAACAATTGGAGCCCGGTGTTACAAGTAACAGCTGCTCCGATCACAACTAATCCAATCAGTCCTTTGGAATATGATAAAGTTGCAGCCTGGAAAAGTGTCTTTGAGTGGCAGGCGACACCTGGCGCGGCTGGTTATGTTATGAGGATAACAGATCAAACAGGCAAAGTGCCCGTCCAGGATATTCCGGTTGAAGCGACCAGTGATGAGGCAGAAGCGACGGAGCTGGCGTTAGCCAAGGAACGTGATTATAGCTGGCAAATTACTGCCACACACAAGCTTGGATCAGAAGAGGGTGTTACCTGGGACAAAGGGTTAAAGAAATTCGTACAAACCGGGCTAACTGATACAGACATTTTCGGCACGTGGACTGATCCAATATCCTTCCAGACTGGCCTGCCTGAAGCACCGTTGCTAGTTCCTCCTGGTCCAGCCGACCAGGAACACGTTGCCCCGTTCGGAGAAGACATTTTGCTTTCTGCCAAGGAAGCGCCTGGCGCAAGTGGTTACCGCTATCATATCCAGGATAAAAAAGACGATATGGCAATTCCGCAAGTGCTGTATGACCATGATAACCTGAAACTCCCTGATATTTCAGACGGTAAAGTATACACCTGGGCGTTTGAACCACACATTGACATTAAGCTTCCATTTATTACAGAGAAAGAATTTGGCAAAAAGTACTTTTCAACTTTTGTAGTCGATTATGCGCTGATTCCTGCGCCTCAGTTGCTTTCTCCGATCAATAATGCTGTTTTCGATTATGACAAAGCAATGGAAGTCTTTTCATGGTCGCCTGTTACAGGCGCGGAGGAGTTTGACGTTTATTCGGATTTCGTTGAGGATGAAGTTCATGATAATTATAATTCCACTTCTGAGATTAGTATGCAAAGGGAGGTCGGTGGTGATCCTGTCGGCACAAAGGGTGGGCACAAATGGCGTGTAAGGGCAAAAGCGAGAGATGAGAACGGGGATTGGATTGTCGGGCCATATTCACCAATGTCATTTTACTGGTTGAGACCACCAACCACAAATCTTAAATATCCATCAGAAGGTGCCCAAACTGTCGACAACGATAAAGCTGAATTCTCCTGGTATGAACAATGGGCGCCGGCAGGGCATTTATTCCGATTGTATAAAGGCAACCAGAAGATATTTGAGCAAGTCGTTTTTGGCACAAGTATTACACTTTCAAACCTGAACGTAAACACTGATTACACCTGGGATGCCCCAGCCATGACCCAAACCCCAACGGCAACCCACTTTCCCCAAGTTTACACTTTTGGACATTTTAGAACTGCAAATGCAAAAGAAGAAAAGGAGGATGGAGAAAACATCAAGGAGTATGATCCTAATGAAGTTGACGCGGAACCAGAGCCGAATGATCCAGATCAGGATTCTGACAAAAACTTTCTGCCAGTACTGGGCTTCACCGTTGACGTTACAGACAGTGAAACAGCCGCTACCCCTAACAGCTACAGCTATACTGTGACCGTTACGAGTAACAAAGGTTATTACAGGCAGTGGACGGGCTATGTAAATGGTGTAGGGATCCCATTTGTTCCAGAAGACCTGACGGGATCAAGCGCTAATGGTGATTTGTCAGAGGAAACGGCTATGTACAATTTTGATATTGAAATTACTGACCTCAACGGCTTTGACGATGATTACGCTGCTACGCCATCTTATCAATTTTGGCTGTACTTATATAATGGGCTGCCGGCCACTCAGGGCCTTAAAATGCCCCTTATTGAAAAGATACCGCTTTCTGGTGCATTTGGTGGCCGATGGGTTGGGTCTAGCATCAACTTTGACTATGAATATATTTACACCACTAAAAAACCTTGAACATGAAAAGGATCATATTATATACTTTAGTATCATTGGTTTTCTGCGCAGTTGAAACGCATGCCCAAGATAAAATTATCAGAAGCAAATATGGGTTGACAGTTTATCCTGCAAAAACAACATCAAACCCGATAACCGTTTATCCAAACCCAACGGCATCTTTTGTATCCTTCAAATCAGTAAGGCCTCTCGCAGGATTTAATGTCGAAGTATTTGATGAAGCTGGAATAAGTTGTTTAAAGCAGGAGCGATGGACAGGTGAGAAACTTGATGTATCCAGACTGCAAGCTGGAATTTACATTGTAAAATTTACGAAAGGCAAGGAGCATTATTCGCAAAAGCTGGCGGTCGGAAGCGAAATGCAATTGAATAATTAATAATCTTCGCAAAAAAAGGACTTCCCAAGATAACCCTGGGAAGTCCTTTTAACAGTGTCTGACCATAAGGCCAAACCCAATATCAATACCGATAAGTCTCCGACTTGAACGGCCCTCAGTGCTAACACCAATGTATGCCGCCTGCTCGTCTGAAAGCGTTTCCAGTTTCGCGCCTACGTGGGCTAAGTGGAAGGCTGCTACTTTTTCGTCCAATGCTTTTGGAAGCACGTATACTTTTTTCTCGTATGCAGCAGTGTTTGTCCAAAGTTCGATCTGTGCAAGCGTCTGGTTAGAGAACGAGCAGGACAGTACGAATGATGGGTGACCCATTGCACAGCCCAGGTTTACCAAACGGCCTTCTGCAAGAATGATAATGTCTTTGCCGGCAACCGAATAAATGTCGACCTATGGTTTGATTTGCGTTTCAGAAGCGCTGAGTTTCTAAGTAATAGACTTAAAACTAGCAGATCATTGAATCTTCGCAATCTTAAATATTTGTCTATAGTTGGTTGCAGATACGACAACTTGATAAATACCATCGGTCAGTCTAGATAAATCCAACCTTAATTTCCCATTTTGACATTTGTTTTTATCACCAATCCAAACTACCTGCCCGGAAGCATTCACAATACTTACATCAAATAATTCTGAATCCATTTCCTGCAACTCAATGTCTAGCCAAGATCGAACTGGATTGGGAAAAAACTTTACCTGACTAGTGATAGGGGAATCAATCTTAATTATTCGGCTGTATGCAAATGTGCCGTCTTGATCAACTTGCCTTAGCCGGTAATAATACACTTGATTTTTTAGATTGGAATCTGTAAAGGCATAGCGATTAGCCAATTGAGAAGTTCCAGCACAAGGAATTTGTTTTATATTGAAGAACGCTTTTGCATCGATAGAACGCTCAACGATAAAAAAATCACTATTAACCTCTGATGCAGTCTCCCAAAACAGAACATTTCCTTCAACACTGGATTTTCCTTCAAATTTGGATAAAGTAACAGGTAGCGCGTCACCTGCTGGTGCGTCCGATACCCCAAAGCCACCAAATCCCGAGTTAAAAGTTGCAGTATAGGCGAAATCGCTATTAAACATAGAAAGCTGTACTGGTTCTGAAATACTATTGGCTAGAGTCGCTTGCTGAACTTCCGGTTCAGTTTTACCCATGGATTTAATAGCAGCTCCATTAAAATTAGGAAGCTCTGACGCCCTATAATACAACGTTATTTCATACTTACCATTGGGGTTATTGTTGGTGGGTATTACCTTGAATGTCTTGTTGGTAATTTTGTGAGCTCCGAACCAGGTCGTTTCATCTTGTCCGGCTCTGTCCACTTCCACCCAGGTGCAGCCATAGTCCTGAGCAGTAAAGTTTTGGATTTTCAAAATAAGGTCACCGGTAACTGGATCAAAAAAATGAGTTGTTGCGAACGGGCCAAGATATTGTTGGGCAGGTTCGAGAGATATACCATTTTTGATAGTGGTATGATGAGTACCAGAAATTTTGAAATTGTCAATGAGCCAAACGTTCTCCACATGCTTAGCGCCTGCAACATATCTGAATCTTAGTTTCATTGCGATGTTTGAATAGGCAAGTGGAATTGAAATGCTTCTTTTAAAGGGGTTTTTAAAGCTTCCGCTATTGCCTGTTACCGTGTTTTGTGTTAATAGATTTTGCCACACGGAGCCATCCCAAACATCGATAATCGCTCTTGAGTCAAAATCACCTGGAAAAATTCCGAAGTATTCTAGGTAAGATAGATTAATAGATGACATGCCTAAAGAATTAAAACTTGGTGTTTCTATTACCTTGTCCAGATATCCACCAGATTGCCACCCGTCGATTCCTAAATAGGGTGTTCCATTCGGATCGAGTCCATTTCCAGGGCCAAAATCCATAACTTCCCATGTTTTCGGATAGCCACCACCTCCCACAACTTGCCAGCCAGGTAACTTATTAAATTTACTGTTAAAATCGTTGTAAAGAATGTTAATAGAGCCATTGGATGATGGTGGGAAATCATCGTCGACAATAGTTATAGTGTGTTGCTGTTTGATATTATTGTGGACTGCATCACCGCCTGCCAGAGTAGCCAAATTATAAGTTAATTTTATAGTTTCGTCTCCTTCAACATATCCATCATTATAAACTCTTACAATAACGTCCTTAGATAGATTACCAGCTTCCAGATTAAAGCTATTTGGTATAATTGTATAGTCACCTGTGGAACCCTCAGTTGCAGTTCCGGATGAAGGATTGAATGATACTGTTACAGGAAGAGAGGGGTCTTGACTAATTGTCACTGTCACAATTTTATCCACGTAAGGCAAACAGGGATTGGTCACGTTTCCGACATTTTTTGCCTCTCCTTCGTTTACTGCGGAAGTGTAAGAAAGAAACTGAACAGTGGGCGCACCAACATTACTCTTAAAATTGGAATTAACGAGCGTTTTTGATGCAATAGATCCACCTGATAAAGAAATGATTATGATAAAGATAAACGCGAACTTTAAAAGTTTTTGCATAGGGAGACCATTTACGATGTTATAAGTGATGCAAGCAATATGCACCGCAATAGTTCATTCTATGAAATCAAATGAGTCCGAGGTGGGTTTGATTTTTTTATCGGTAAAAAATCATAGAGGCAGTACTTAGAAATATATTAGATATCAAGCGCACAAAAAAGACTTCCCAAGTGTCACTTAGGAAGTCTCTTTTAATTAACGTCTGACCCAGAGGGTCACGCTATTATCAATAGCGATAAGTCTCCGACTTGAACGGCCCTTCGGTGCTAACACCAATGTAAGCCGCTTGCTCGTCTGACAGCGTTTCCAGTTTCGCGCCTACGTGCGCCAGGTGGAAGGCTGCTACTTTTTCGTCGAGTGCTTTTGGAAGTACGTATACTTTTTTCTCGTAAGCTGCAGTGTTGGTCCAAAGTTCGATTTGTGCCAATGTCTGGTTCGAGAACGAGCAGGACATTACGAATGATGGGTGACCCATTGCGCAGCCCAAGTTTACCAAACGGCCTTCTGCAAGAATGATAATGTCTTTGCCGGCAACCGAATAAATGTCAACCTGTGGTTTGATCTGCACTTTTGAATCGCCATAAGTGGAGTTCAACCAAGCCATGTCGATTTCGTTGTCGAAGTGACCGATGTTACAAACAACGGCTTTGTCGCGCATCGCCAGGAAGTGACGATCTGTGATGATCTTGTAGTTTCCAGTTGCTGTTACAAAAATGTTTGCACGCGTTGCAGCTTCGTCCATTGTTACCACTTCAAAACCGTCCATTGCAGCCTGAAGCGCGCAAATTGGATCAATTTCAGTAACCAATACACGGCAGCCAGCGCCACGAAGTGATTCTGCTGAACCTTTACCAACGTCACCGTAACCTGCTACAACTGCCACTTTACCAGCAAGCATCAAGTCAGTTGCGCGACGGATCGAATCTACAAGCGATTCGCGGCAGCCGTATTTGTTGTCGAATTTAGATTTAGTAACCGAGTCATTTACATTGATTGCAGGCAAATGAAGCGTTCCGTTTTTCAAACGGTCATACAAACGAAGAACGCCTGTTGTTGTTTCTTCTGAAAGTCCTTTGATGCCTTCGATCAATTCAGGATATTCGTCGAAAACCATGTTCGTAAGGTCACCGCCGTCGTCCAGGATCATATTCAATGGCTTGCGGTCTTCACCGAAGAACAATGTTTGCTCGATACACCAGTTGAATTCCTCTTCGTTCATGCCTTTCCAAGCGTAAACCGGGGTGCCCGCTGCTGCGATTGCCGCTGCTGCGTGATCCTGCGTTGAGAAAATGTTACATGAAGACCAGGTAACCTCAGCTCCTAATGCTGTCAATGTTTCGATCAAAACCGCAGTCTGGATGGTCATGTGCAAGCAACCGGCAACACGTGCACCTGCAAGGGGCTGTGATGGACCGTATTCAGCGCGGATTGCCATTAAACCCGGCATTTCAGCTTCTGCAAGTGTAATTTCTTTACGGCCCCATTCGGCCAAAGTGATGTCTTTTACCTTATAAGGAATGTACGTTTCTGTTGACGTTGCCATTATTTGACAGTTTAGTTAATATCTTTATTTTAATACAAAACTAAGTAGAAAAACCACGGACGGGAAGAATTTTAGATACAAATTGTGATTTTGTGCGTGAATTTGGATGTTTTATCTTCCTATTGTGCCCTATTGCTCAATTTGTAAGTGAGTATCGGCTCAATCCACATGCCTGGCAGATATTTTGTCTTAACAGGGCTGAAACTATGGCTTTTATGCTGTTTGTCGATCTTAGGGTGATCTTTGTCGACAATGTTTTCAGGCTCGAAAAATAGGCGCTGAATTATTTATATTTGCCTATGCGCCCAAACGTTTACCCTACTCATCAGACCCGACTAAGGATTTTGCAGCATGCCGCATTCTGGATCGCCGTCCTGGTTGTCCTGACACTGATTTACGGCGCGGGAATGCCGGATTATTGGATTGCGATTGGGGTTGTTGCCTTGTTTTTGCCTATACACATTGCCTATTTTTATTCGATCGGGTATGTTATAATCCCGAAATTTTTCAACAGGAAAAAGCGGATCGAATTTTTTATCCTGCTCATTGCCGCCGTGCTGCTATCCACGCTGGCGTTCCGGTTAATGGAAATTTTTGTTGCTGATCCCATCATTTACGGCGCAGTTATAAAAACTGACCCGACATTTGTCTGGAAAAAACTGGAAGGGGATTTCTGGCAGCAGCTTTCGAAACCGGTGTATCTGATCAGCGCATTCGAGCAGACCAATATTTTTGTGTGGATCGCCTTATCGGTTAAATTTTTTAAAATGTGGTTTGAAAGAAGACAGGCGGCGATAGAGGCTGAGCTGAACTTTTTGAAAGGTCAGTTACACCCGCATTTTCTGTTTAACACACTCAATAATCTCTACGCACTAACATTGAACCAATCACCGCAATCCCCTTCGGTAGTTATTGGGCTGGCAGAAATATTGCGTTATATGCTTTATGAGGCCAATACGGATGTCGTTGATTTAGAGCGTGATATAAGCATAGTCGAGCGCTATATCGAGCTGGAAAAAATCCGTTATGAAGAACGCTTGGACATTAATTTCAGCATTAATGGTCTTTCCGGCGAATACAAAATTGCGCCGCTCCTGATCCTTCCATTAGTTGAAAATGCATTCAAACATGGCGCCAGCGAGCAGGTAGGGCAGGCGTGGATTAATATGGATCTGCGGGTCAAAAATAATTTTCTTAAATTTAAAATATCAAACAGCAAACCCGAACGACCAGATTTGAAAGACAACCGAAGCCATCATGCAAGCATCGGCTTAGCCAATGTCCGGAAGCGCCTGGATATCTTGTATCCGTCTGCATATCAGCTCAAAATCCTGGAAGAAGATGAGGTTTTCGCAGTGATTCTGGAATTGGAATTGGATAAGAAAATGGAGATAGCCTGATGATTAAAATCAAAGCAATTTTGGTCGACGATGAGCCGCATGCCATTGAAGTGCTGGACAACTATCTCCGGAATTTCAGCGAAATTGAGATCGTTGCGCGATGCCAGGATGCCATTCAGGCTTTTCAGGTGCTGCGGCAGCGGGAAGTGGATCTGATGTTTTTGGATGTGAAAATGCCTGGGTTAACCGGGACTGAACTGTTAAGAAGCCTCAAAACGCCGCCAAAAGTGGTTTTTACAACGGCTTACCAGGATTATGCTGTGGAAGGTTTCGATTTAAATGCAGTCGATTATTTGCTGAAACCTATCCCCTTCGAGCGATTTTTGAGGGCTATGGACAAAGTTTTCACAAGCCTGAATGTCACCAATCAGTCTGTTTCTATCGCGCAAAAAGCCACTGTGAGTAATCAGGACGTCTTTTTGTATCTCAAAGTGGATAGGAAAATGGTGAAGGTCAATGTGAATGATATCCTTTGGGTAGAAAGCCTTCGTGATTACATTAAGGTGGTTTTGAAAGACAAAGTTTTGATTACAAAACAAAAAATCAGCCTGCTGGAAGAGCTGCTCCCCGAAGACAGCTTCATCCGCGTTCACCGGTCGTTTATTGTGGCGGTGGATAAAGTGGAAAGTTACCATGCCCACAAAATCGAAATTGCCGGGAAAGAACTTCCCATCGGCCGTAATTTCAGGAATGATTGTCAGCGACGCTTCAAGCTGACTTTTTAGCAAACGGTAAAAATTAGCGTCTACTGACGCCTTTTGTCGATAAAACCTGCTGTTAATCGACAGTAATTTCTCACTTCGCTATTTCGACTTACCATTGCACCGCCATTGAGCCGATGGCGAAAATCAGTGTCCAGTTAATTCAAAATAGCCATGTTAAAAAGTAAAAGAATTCTGCTTGCCCTCTTTTCGCTTGCCCTTTTCGTAACAAGCTGTAAGGAAGATGAAGACGTAAAACCAGGCAACACGCTTGCCGCCCGCGCCGGTGCGGACCAGAATGTGAAGGTCGGTGACATCGTAACCCTCGACGGAAGTGCTTCGACCGACAGCGAGAACAAACCATTCGATTTCCGGTGGACGTTTACCAAAAAACCTGCCGGAAGCGCAGTGGCGCTGAGTTCAGCAACGGTTAGTAAGCCAACATTCAAAACGGACCTCCCCGGTGAATACGAAGTTGAGCTGACGACCAGCAACGCGAACGGCGAAAGCAAAGACAAAGTCCTGATCACAGCAGCTGCTATTCAGCCGATTGTGCTGGATGCGAACATTAATGCAAAAACCACATTGGAAGACCGCATTGATAATCCTGATCTTCCCGACTACATTGCTAATGGCAATGTTGCAGTGAATGCCGAACTGACTGTGAAACCCGGCGTGGTCATTGCGTTTGCAAGGGACGCGCGTTTCGAAGTAAATGATAGAGGCGGGATATTGCTTGCATCCGGTGAACCTAACAAACCGATCCGCCTGATAGGTCAGGAAGCAAAAAAGGGCTTTTGGGCTGGCGTGATTTTCCGTTCTGCAAGCAGTGCCAATACATTGGAAAATGTGCATGTGCTGCATGCGGGCAGTAAGGTGCTTTACAGCGGAATTAAAGCTGGTATGGCCGTTACGGGCAGTTCCAAGGCAGAATTGTCAATCAAAGACTGCCTTTTTGAAAAGAATGACGGTTATGGTTTGTGGGTTGAAGATGCTGTTATTTTGTCCGCATTTGCTTTCAATGTGTTCAAGGACAACACGGAAGCAGGCATTTTGCTGACTGCCAGAAACGTTGCGAAACTGGATCCTAACTCCGTTTTTACGGGTGGAAACGGACGGAATGTGGTGGAAATATCTGCATCGCAGCTTCCCAAGAGTTCTGCCGGGGAAATTGTTTGGCAGGGTTTCAAAGACAAAACACCTTACCGCGTCCTGGAAAGCCTTACGGTGGATGCAAACTGGAAATTATTGCCAGGTGTAATCATTGAAATGTCAGCAGGCGCCAGAATGTCCGTTGACAACGGTTATATCAACGCAAAAGGAACCCAGGCTTCGAAGATCATTATCAGAGGCGCCGAGAACAAGCCTGCTTACTGGAGAGGGCTGATATGCTTCTCGACCAGTGCAATGAATGTATTCGAATATGTTGAAATATCCGGCGGCGGCAGCACAGCGCTGGTTTCGGGTAAGAAAGTGAACATTGCCGTTTACGGAAGTCAAGCCAGTTTCCAGATCAAAAACTCGAAAATCTCGGGCAGCGGCGGATATGGTGTTTATGTGAACTATCAGGCCAAAGTGAATGAAGACATTGAGACCGCGAACACTTTTGCGGACAATGTAGAAGGCAAGGTCCTGAAAGAATAATAATGGTGACGCTCAATGTAATGCTCGCGGCCATGCTCATGGTCGCTGGCATGCAATACACGATGAAGTCTCCAAAAAGACCATTGCGGCAACCTTATCCCGCAACCGGTTTTTGGGTGACCGAAAGCAAGCCCGGGAAAACCGGCACGATCGTGCGGTATTATGCAAACAGCAATCGCCTTGTTTCGACAGTCGCGGAACCTGCAAACCTGGATATTACCAAACTTTCGGTTAGGAGATATTTGAACAGAAAACTTGCCGCGGAGCTGTCAAGGGATACGACAAAAGCCTCAATTCAAAAACTGTATGAAACCAATTGAGTTAATTTCCGTGGTGCGGATCGTTGGCATTGTGCTTTACTTTTTCATTGCTGCACAAGGCGCATTTTACCATTTTGGTTTTGGCAAAGCATTGTATAACATCCCGTCCGAGGACTTTATAGTGCTGCGCAAAGCCGTCGATCCGATCGTGAGGGGCAGATTCAAAGTGCTTTATCTCTCGGCATTGGCGATTATGTTCATCTGGTTTCTGATGAGTGATAATAGTGCGGGATTCCTTTCCTATGCGCCCGTTTTGCTGGCCTTCCTGCTGTTAGTGGCTGATATGGCGCTGATCGTGAAAGTTAGCGAACCAGTTAATGCATTGATTAACAGCGATACGCTGAGCACAGCAGAATTTCAAACTGTAAGATCCGAATGGCTGAAATTCATCATGATCAGGGGCTATCTGTCCATTGCAGGGTTTTTCTTGCTCCTGATTCATCTCGTTTTCAAAGTCAGGTAATGCAATTTTAATACGTATAACATTATCCGTTTCCATGTTTCATTTTTTTTACGAAAAAGCCATGTTAAATAAAATTCAACCTTCTATTACAGCCGCCCGTCAGGCAAGGCAGGCATTTTTTACGCTGGCCATCGCCGCGCTCTCATTCGCATCCTGCAAGGACGACAAAGACACCATTAAGCCAGACGACGGCAACCCGGCGACGGAAGACAAAGCATTTCTGCCAAACAAAGACGAGGTTTACACATACAGGATCTCCGAAAGCGACGGCTCAAAAAGCAGCTCCACAATGAAAGTGGTCAGTGTAAAAGATTCCTCGGGTATTTCGGTTTATAACATTGAAAATGAAATCAAAGAGGGAAATGTTTATGTTACCACCAGAAACCGCGCATTCAGCAAAGATGGTGTGACGACTTACGAGTTGTTTTACGAAGATGCAATCAATTCGCTTTATGCTAACACGGAGGAATTCGCTACCATTGAGAAAGTTACGATGAAAGGTTTTCCGCAAAAGCAGGTTATGGAAAACAAGGGCACTGTGGGCAGCAACATTACTTTCAGCAAGGAACCCATGGAAATCGGTCTGGAATTGTTGATCCCGATTGACGAAAACGACTCCATAGAAGCAGATCTGGAAACCAAAATCACCTATCTGGATGGAAAGGCGACCAAGCAAGAAACGATCACAACCCCTGCGGGAACATTCAATTGTACGAAATGGGAGTATAAATATGAGATGTACCTGAAATTATCGAGCCTTTTCATCCCGGTTGAAGAGAAGGAATTTGTGTACAACGTTGAGCTGTGGACAGCGCCCGGCATCGGCATTGTGAAAACCGTCGAAACATCCGATGACGACGTTTCTACCACAGAATTGCAGAAAATCACCAAGTAATGAAACAGATTTCATTCCTATTTCAATGGGCGCTTTTGGTGCTCATGGCGGTGGCCTGCAAAGATTCCGGAAGCCCCTCGCCGGATGGATCGAGCCCGGAAGAAGGGTATACCACCGGAAAAATCACGAGTACGGACGGTTCTCCCATGCCAGGGGTGAAGGTGGTGGTAGATAACACAATGTTCTATGCTTCCTACTCAATCGGTTCGTCGGATGAGAATGGGAATTATAAAATCCAGTTGCCGAAAGTGGGCACATTTATGGCGTCAGCTCATATTGTGAAAAAGTACAACGGCAAGGAATATGAACTGGACCTGCACCCCGATGTGTATGAGGAATTTAGCATTAACGGCGCGGTCAGGAATTTTCAATGGAAACTTACGGGCAGGCGGCCAGTGGAAGCACAAGGTTATTATGGTGTCACGATCGAGGTCAATAAAGACGTGATGAGCAGCATTTATGACTCAGAAAACATTGAGTTCACGCTCATTCCGGTCGGCAACCTGATTGACGGTTCAAAAGGTAAAACCTTAAAATTAAAGCATGGGAAGCCGTTCACTGATGAATACGGGAAACTGGTTGACATCCCGCTTGGCCGGTACACCATGACCGCCCATTACAACGGCGAGGCTGGCAAAATGCCATTGAAACTTAGAAAGCACTTTTCTGAGGATGCATATGAGAGCGAGATTACCATTGATTTTGAGCCTTCGACAATGTGGGGGAATAACATTGCTTTCATCAGCTATTCAGAATAGAAGAAAAAATCCCAAGTCGTGGAGACAGGATCGCCAGGACTTGGGATTGTAAAAGTTACGGAGTAAAGAGTAGTAGTGCAGACTTCCCGACCCTTTTATGGGACGGGAAGTTTTATTTTACACCAATACTGAAAAGCTTTTAAAGATAGCGCCAACCCTAACCGCGTCGAAAATACGCGCAGGTGTTCCGCCATGGTTCAGCACCGACTGTTCGTGTGAAGTCACGCACATTTCGCAGCCGTTCAATGCAGAAACCACAAGGCTCAGCAGTTCAAAGAATTCTTTACCCAGAACCGGGTTCACCATAATGCTCATTTTAATTCCGGCAGGAGCATTGTCGTAAAATTCCTTGTGCATGAAGTGCCTGAAACGATAGAAAACGTTGTTGGCATTCATTAAAGAAACGCAGGCTGTAACTTCTGCAATCTCCTTCTCGTCTGCGCCTTCTGCTTTCGCCAATTCTTCAAGAGCTGTGATCAACGCTGCATTTTTCTCATTCACAGCCACTGAAAGCGCAATCAGCAATGCTTCTTTACGGTTCAATGTCTGAGATTTCAACACATTACCAAGATTAATCTTCAAATCTTTAAGATAACGATGGTCCAATGCCGCCAGCTTGTTGATCAGCACGCTTTCGAATTCAGCTGGCAAATTCACTTCTTTATACAGGGAATCTTTCGTATTTCCTGTTGTTGCGAATGGATACATTTGGTTTTTGATTAAGCTAATGTTGCTTCTCCTTTAACCCAGTTGCAAGGGCAAAGTTCGTCTGTTTGCAAAGCATCCAGAACGCGGATTACTTCACCAACATTACGGCCAACAGAAAGGTCATTGACACTCACCCAACGAATAATTCCTTGTGGATCAACGATGTAAGTTACACGGTAAGCAATTTTTTCGTTTGCTTCAAGAATGCCCAGTTCTTCTGCCAATGACTTGGAAGTATCAGCCAGCATCGGGAATTGCAGGTCGCGAAGATCATCGTGGTTTTTTCTCCATGCCAGGTGAACAAATTCGCTGTCCGTAGAAGCGCCGATCAGCATTGTATCGCGATCCGCGAAGTCTTCAACGTGTTTGCCAAACTCAGCAATTTCAGTAGGGCATACAAATGTGAAATCCTTTGGCCACCAGAACATTACCATCCACTTTTCGGCGTTTTTGTGATCCTCTGAGGTAATATCGTAGAATTCGTTTCCTTTTTCAAGAGAAACAACAGATGTTTTTTTAAATGCAGGGAAGGTAGATCCCACGGATAAAATCCTATTTGACATGATATGCGTTGATTATATAATTTGTACTTTTTAGTGTTACAAAACTACAAACGCCGCTCTCAGAAGGCAACTTTTCGCCTGGTACTATATCAGGAAAGAGTTGTTAGAATCAAATGAATTTGATTTTATTGATTAGAAACTGATATTTATCAATTTTGTCAATAATAGGATAGATTCAGCCAATATAATTTAACTAATAATTACTTAAATTATAAAACTCATTCCGGCATCAGGTTTAGTACCGTTTCCAGCGCCATCCCGCGCGAGCCTTTTATGAGCATGTATGTATTTTCTTGCGGGTTGTCCATAACCCAATTATGCAGGGAAAATTTGTCGGGAAAATAATAGGCTTTCGGCAGTGCAGGCAACGCATGCTGCATTAAGGAGCCGGCCAGAATCACGATATCAAAATTGTGCTTTGCAATTTGTTCACCCAGTGCCAAATGTTCTGCCGGAGCAGCCTCGCCAAGCTCAAACATATCGCCCAGAATTAGCATTTTCCTTGGCGCATCAATCGTGGCAAAGTTGGCAACAGCAGCCGACATGGAGGATGGATTGGCATTGTAGGCGTCCATTATCACCGTGTTACTTCCTTTTTTTACAATTTGCGAACGGTTATTGTCGGGTTTATACGTTGCCACGGCTTCATTGGCATCGCTATCTTCCACACCGAAATATTTTCCAATGGCCAGCGCGGCGCACATATTGTCGAAGTTATACCCGCCAGTCAGCTGCGTAGAAACAGTTTTTCCATTGTTTTGATAAATTACAAAAGGACTTTCCTGCACCAAAACAGGATTAACCGCAGCATTCTCCGAGCAGTAAAACACAATTTCTCCAAAAGCCCTGCGCTTGCTCGCCATTTCCATGATCACGTCGTCCTTGGTGTTGACGAAAACGGTGCCCTTCTTTTTGGAAAGAAAATCGAAAAGCTCTCCTTTTCCTTTCATAATGCCCGCTATTCCGCCAAAACCTTCCAGGTGCGCCTTGCCAATGTTGGTGATCAGGCCGTGCGTGGGAATGGCAATGGTGCTTAACAAGGCAATTTCCTGCTGATGGTTTGCGCCCATTTCCACAACCGCCATCTCGTGTTTCTGTGGATCAATCGATAGGATGGTCAGCGGCACGCCAATGTGGTTGTTCAGGTTTCCCTTGGTTGCGTACGTGTTGTATTTCATGGATAACACCTTTGCTATCAGCTCTTTCGTTGTGGTTTTTCCGTTCGAGCCGGTTAATGCGATCACCGGGAAAGTGAATGTTTTGCGATGATGCCGTGCCAGGTCCTGTAATGCTTCCAGCACATTTTCAACCAATAGAAATTGCTCGTTAATCACAACTTCCGGATCGTCCACCACGGCATAAGCGGCGCCTTTGCCCAATGCCTCGGCCGCATATTGATTGCCGTCGAAATTGTCACCTTTTAATGCGAAAAACAGACATCCCTCGCTGATTTTGCGGGTGTCGGTTGAGATCACAGCGCCGTTTTGGAAGTGGTTATAGAGCGTTTCGGTCGAAGTATACATGAAATCTGGAATCAATATAAAGTAATAAGCGCTTATTTCGTTAGGTTTAAAAGCCCGATCAGTAAGCCCTTTAACCTGCAAAACTAACAGATTATTCCTCAACGATGCGAACGAAATTTACCTCCTTTTTTCTCTTCCTTTTTTACATTATAACGCTTACGAATGCTTTTTCACAAAAGTCGTGGTTTAAAATTGACACCCTGACCAGCGTAACATCCAAAGGCGTGAAACTGACCAATCCCTGGGCCGGTGGTCTTAATGCCTCGCAGTTTTTGAAAATGCATTTGAACAATGATGCTGATGAAGATCTGGTCGTTTATGATCGTACAAACAGCAAGATCACCACATTCCTTACCGCCGCCGACCCGCTGAACCCGGGCAAAAAGGCATTCATTCACGCACCTTACTACGAATCGCTTTTTCCAAAAGCAGATAACTGGATGATCCTGGCCGATTATGACGGCGATGGTCATAAAGATCTGTTTACCAGCACTTCGCTGGGAATCAGCGTGTACCGACAGGCAAAAACCGCGCAATCCTGGACATTCAGGCAAATGCAGGAAGTGCTTTATACCAAAGGTTTTTCAGGAAATATCAATTTGCAGGTTTCCGGAACGGACATTCCGGGCATTGTGGATGTGGACGACGACGGCGATCTGGACTTGTTGCTTTTTGATTTTTCCGGAAATTACATCGAGCTGCACCAGAATCTGAGCATGGAAAAATTTGGCAAACCGGACAGTCTGGGTAATGCTCAAAATCCGGTGTTCCAGCGTAATGGGGATTGCTGGGGCAATTTCCATAAAGGCACTAATGAGGGTTTTGATTTTGGATTAGATTGTGGCGTCACTATAAAATCGGGTAACCGCGAAATGCATGCGGGGAATTCTATTCTGCTGCAGGATTTAAATGGGGATGGCAAAAAGGATCTTTTGGTTGGGCACGTCAGCAACACGCACGTCTCTTTCCTTACCAATGCAGCAAGCGGCTTGATTGGAAATTTTACTGCTTATACCAACACATTTCCGGCCGTCAATCCTGTGCAATTGCACATTTTTCCGGCTGCGTATATGGAGGATGTAGATTTTGATGGAAAAAAAGACCTGCTTATTGCGCCCAATGTGGCTTCCAATGATGGTAATCTTACTGATTTCAAATCTTCCGGCTGGCTTTATCACAATGCGGGAACGGATAGCAAGCCGGATTTCAAGCTCTCGAAAAAGAATTTCCTGCAAGATCAAATGTTGGATCTCGGTGAAAATGCAGCGCCCTCGTTTTTTGATATCGATGGCGACGGCGATCTGGATTTGCTGGTCGGCACCGGCGGAATACCGGGTCAAAGCGGTTTTAAGGGCAGTTTCTGGCTTTTGAAAAACACCGGAAATAACACAACGCCTGCTTACGAAGTCGAATCGGAAAATTATCTGAATCTGGCTTCGGCATTCGCAGTTTACAACATCAAGCCGCAATGGGCTGACTTCAATGGGGATGGGGTGATAGACCTCGGTTTTGCAGCCACTTCGACTACAACATTAAAACCTGAATATCGTTACATTCCTAATAAAGCGCCAGCTGGCGCGCCAGCGAAATTGAACCTGGCCGATGCCGTAACCATTGCCTTGCCGACCGAATCGCAAACGGGCGATTCGCCACATTTTTACGATGTGGACGGCGACGGCGATCTGGATTTGCTGGTAGGCAAGACGCAGGGAAATTTATATTATTATGCCAACACTGGAACCAGCAAGCAGTTTGCTTTCAAGCTGGAAAGTGATGCTTTTGCGGGTGTTAGCATCAGTTTCGAAGGCCGCTCACCGCAACTGGCCGTAGCCGATTTCGACCTCGATGGCCGAGCAGACCTGATTACTGCGGATCATACCGGCAACATTCGCCTTTTTTACGGCGCCGAATGGGGTAAATGGACAGCGCGCGAAACATTGCTCGTTGAGCAAAACGGAAAAGTTGCCGCACCAGCATTCGGCACTTATCTGTCAGTGGCCATTGGGGACTATAATGGTGATAAAAAGCCCGATATCGCTATTGGCAGCAACGCAGGCGGGCTCCGGCTGTTAACCAACATTGTTCCTGTGACCATTACGGGCAACGAACCGGGCGCAGGGCCATTGGTGAACGTTTTTCCAAATCCGGCAGCCAACTATTTGAAGATTAAATCCTCAAAGCCCGCCACGTTTGACATTGTCAGTGTAAGCGGCAGGAAAGTCGTCCAGGATCAAAAGCTGAATGCAAATGTCGAACAGGAAATCGTCACGCAACACTGGTCTGCGGGGTTGTATTTGATTGAAATAAAATCGGGAAACAGCCGTGTAGTGAGGAAGGTGATGGTGGCAAATTAGCAAGTAGATAGCCGCAGGAAAGCTCTTACAAGATAAAATTCAATTTCATGCAAGCTCTTCTCGGCGTAATTTTCCATTTTATTGGCGGTTTTGCTTCCGGCAGTTTTTACATTCCATACAAACAAGTCAAAGGCTGGGCCTGGGAATCCTATTGGATCGTAGGCGGACTTTTTTCCTGGCTCATTGTCCCGCCCCTTGCCGCTTATCTGACCATTCCTGGCTTCACAGATATCATTGCCGCAACCGATGGAGGGATTTTACTAATCACCTACATTTTCGGTGTTTTGTGGGGCATAGGCGGCCTCACTTACGGGCTGGGCGTCCGCTATCTCGGTGTTTCGCTCGGAAGTTCCATCATTCTCGGGCTTTGCTCCGTTTTCGGTGCCTTAATCCCTTCCGTTTACTACCAATTTTCACCCAGACCGGGAAAAGATACGATTTCCGACTTGCTGACAAACAGCTGGGGGCAAATGGTCTTGCTGGGTTTGCTGGTCTGTGTGATTGGCATCATCATTTGTGGCAAAGCAGGCGCAATGAAGGACAGCGATCTCAAAAAATCAGGATATGTAGCCGATGATAAAACGGAATTCAAAATCGGCCTAGGGCTTACCGTTTCCATCATTTCCGGCGTATTAAGCGCTTGTTTCGCATTCGGGATAGATGCAGGAAAAGTAATGGCTGAGGAAGCCAACGCAGCCTGGAAAGCGCTGAACCCGGATCAGGGAGAGTTTTTATTTCAAAACAATGTGACTTATGTCGTGATCCTTTTGGGCGGGCTTACCACCAATTTTATCTGGTGCATGCTGCTCAATGCGCGCAACAAAACATTCGGCAATTACACCGATTCCCGCACGCCATTACTATCCAACTACATTTTCTCCGCCCTCGCCGGCACGACCTGGTTCCTGCAATTTTTCTTTTACGGCATGGGCGAAAGCAAGCTGGGCAACGGTCCGAGTTCATGGATCCTGCACATGGCATTCATCATATTAGTCGCCAATTCTTGGGGTTTAATCCTGAAAGAATGGAAAGGGATCAGCAAAAAAACGCTCACAACGATCATTTCGGGCATTTTGGTGATTGTGTTGTCTGTTTTGATAGTTGGATATGGTAATTATTTGAGGGAGTAGTTTCGACGGCATTTCAGTAAATGGCAGTAAAATTGACTTGCTTTTCTTTTTTATAATAAGAAATCTAAATCCTTGATAAATGAGAACAATTGCAAAACAGCTAAAATGGCTTTTCCTGATCCCGGTTTTAATGCTATCGGGCTATGCGTCGCAAGCGCAGACCAAAGCAAAACTGGGCAAGACTGTCTCATTTAAAAAACAGGTTTTAGTCAACAAATTCATTGCCGAAGGAGCAGCGATGGGGGATGTGAACAAGGACGGCAAGAAAGATATACTCGCCGGTGCGTATTGGTTCGAAGCGCCCAGCTGGAAAGCGCACGAATTAGCTAAGCCGGATTCATTTATCGTCAATGGGGGTTATAGCAACTCTTTTCTCGATTTCGCCATGGACGTGAACCAGGACAGCTGGATCGATCTGATCAGAATTGACTGGCCTGGCAAAGCTGCCGTTTGGCATGAAAATCCGAAGGGAAAGCCCGGCCACTGGCCCACCCATGTGATCCATTCTTCGGTAGGAAACGAGTCGCCGATGCTGGTGGATATGGACGGAGACGGTCGTCTGGACTTGCTATGCAATGATCCGACGGCAAAAAAAGTGATCTGGCTGCGTTGTCCTGCTGAAAAAGGCAAAACGGAATGGGAAAAATTCACGATCAGCAATGATCCGAACATTGCTACACATATGTACACGCACGGCATTGGTTACGGGGACATCAATGGCGATGGCCGTAAGGATGTTATAGTCAAAAACGGCTGGTGGGAAGGTCCGGCAGAAGGGCCGGCTAAGGTTGCAAAAGATGCAGACTGGAAATTTCATCCCGCTGATTTAGGAAAGGATTGCTCTCAAATGTACGTCATGGACCTCAACGGCGACGGCTTGAACGATGTTTTAAGTGCATCCGCGCATGATTATGGCATTTGGTGGCATGAGCAAGGCAAAGACGAACAGGGAAACGCCACATGGCGGCATCATACCATCGACAATACATTCTCCCAGACACACGGCCTTGCTTTGGCAGACATTAATGGTGACGGCAACATTGATTTTGTAACCGGAAAAAGATACTTCGCCCACCACGGAAACGATCCGGGTGAATTTGAGCCTGCTGTGATTTATTGGTTTGAATATAAACCGGGAAAAGTCCCAAGCTGGACCAGGCACGAAATTGACAATGACTCAGGTGCGGGTCTGCATGTCACCGTGGAAGATCTGAATAAGGATGGACTGCTGGACATTGTAACAGGAAACAAAAAGGGCGTCCGCATTTTTACTCAAAGCCGGTAACATGAAATTTGGCATCAACACCTATTTGTTTTCTTCGCCGTTCACGAACGAAAGCGTTTCCTTCTTTCCGCAATTCAAGGAATGGGGTTTCGATTTCGTAGAAATTGCCGTTGAGGATCCATCGAACATTGATGCCAAATATGTCAGAAAGGCGCTGGATGACAATGAACTGGAATGCCGTTCCGTATGCGCAGCAACCGGCCCGGGACGCGACCTGCGCGGCACCCGAAAAGAGCAGGTTACCTCATTAGAATATGTTCAAACCTTGATTGACATTGCCCCGGTATTGGGGAGTCAGCTAGTTGCTGGGCCTGTCTATTCGTCTGTCGGCAGGGCTGATCTTGTTCCTGAAGATAAAAAGGAAAAGCAATGGAAAACAGTTGTAAAAAACCTCAGAATCCTTGCTGATTACGCAGGTGAGCAAAATGTTAAGCTGGCATTAGAGCCTTTGAACCGTTACGAAACCGATTTCATCAACACCTGCGAACAGGTGCTTAAATTAATCGCCGACGTAGGAAGCGACGCACTAATGGTGCACCTCGATTCCTTCCACATGAACCTGGAAGAAAAGGACCCAGCCCTAGCCATAAAAATGGCCGGAACCAAACTGGCCCTTCTCCACGCATCAGGCAGCGACCGCGGCACCCCCGGCAACGACCAAATCAACTGGGACCGAATCTTCGCCGCCCTGGACAACATCAACTACCAGGGCGCCATTGTTATCGAATCCTTCACCCCGGATGTTAAAGTCATAGCCAAAGCGGCTTCGATATGGAGGCAAGTGGAGCCTTCGAAGGAGGCGATTGCGGTGGATGGGTTGCGGTTTTTGCGGGGGTTGGCGATTTGACAACTCTTTGTAAAGTCAGATGCTAGCCGACAAATTTTATAATGGCAATATCCCATCGATAGTTCATCAGACTATTGTTTAAAAAGCAGTCTCCCTGAAAAAAACGAATCATTCGCAAAATCACTTAGAAAGCCAGATTCACCAGCATCAAGCTCGGCCTCAATATGTACCTCGTCACCTAATTGTAAACTTACGTCTGTCGAGATAGAGGTAGATATTGGTGTGATATCTCTTGATGTGATTAGGACTGATTTACTACCGTTTCTTATAACTATGAGTGAAAGCCTAAAAATATAGTCAACAGATACATTAGTTAACATAGTTTGCGCATCAAAATGATAAATGCCATTTGATGGTACCATGAAGGTGCTATGTGGAGAGCCATTTGCATCATTGTAATTGTTTCCTATATCATAATTTTCGTTAGCAAAAGCTATTTTTACTGGAATCTTGCCTCCAGGCACAGAATTACTTCCACCTAATTTTACTCCGCTCGCCCGAAAAGCCACATTCCCCGAAATATTCTCCCAAGTAGCATTCCCAACCGCATCTGACATGAGCACCTTCCCTTTCCCAGGTGATTGTCCAGGTCCAGCGATTTTTATCGGACCGCTTACTTCCAACGCCTTGCCATCAGTATCTGTGGCGGATGCGAAAACTCCTGTGCCTGTTGAGCCTGCGTGGCCCACAACTCCTTTGCCCGATAATGTAGCTCCTCTCACACCAATTGCACTGGCACCAATTCCAGTAATGGCGACTGAAGTGGCATTTGCATCCGTGTTATTGATTAAAAACAATGGACCGCCGTTTGTAGCGATTTGAGAAAATGGCAGAGTTAAATTCCCACCTTCGCCGCCGCCTACTAAGCTCCATGCAGGGCTTCCGGGTGTGCCGGAATTATAGTAAAATCCTGCTTTCCCCAATCCTGCGTTGGTATTATACACTAGCAGCGCTGTTGCTGGATTTGGGATTGTGGCATTGTCTGTCAGGGATTGGAGGGATACTCTTGGGATTAGTAGGCCTTTGTCTGTTCCTACAATGTCCAGGGCTGAGCTGGGATCGGGTTGTTGGGTGTTGATACCGACGTTTTGTGCGAAGATGCCTGGCCCGTATGAAAGTAGGATCGCTGATAATGCAAGTTTGCCAAAAGTCAGTTTTAGCTTTTGGTTGCTGAATGATGGTAAATGGAATGTTCTCATGTTATTGGCGGATGTGTGAAATTTATAAAAGCCCAAGATTCGCCAGAATAGACAAGCAGAGCAAAAGCGTTGAGCAGACGGTAGGCTTGGATGATTGATCGGAAATAAAAAAGTCCCGGCATCGCTGCGGGACTTTGAAATGAAAACTGCATTGAGACAAAACCAATCAGGGATTGAATTTGAAAACCTTAGCCAGTCTCTATTGTTTAATAACCAGTCGGCCATTGAAGAAGCTGTTCTCGGCTGATGTAAAGAGTTGAAGGCCGCTCTCAGTGATAGGGTTTGCGACTTCGATGTGCATCATGTCTCCTGCCAAAAGATCGACCTCGGTGGATAATTTGGATGCATTATCTACGGTACTATGCAGAAAGTCACTGGCTATCACATTTTTTATGCCGCCTCGCGTTCGGACCAAGTGAGTAACTGCGTAAAAGGACGTGGCATCTACCGGCTTTTTCCAGGCTAGTTTCAAATCAAAATGATATACACCATTTACTGGTGCTATGAAAGTGCTGTTAGGAGCGCTATTGGCGTCATTGTAGTTTTGATTAAGATCATAGACTTCATTTTCGAAAACCACTTTCACCTGCGAACCAAGGCCTACATTTTGATTTCCTCCACCTAATATTCCACTTGCCCGAAATGCTACGTCCCCAGTAATACTCTGCCAAGTAGCATTCCCATTCGCATCTGACATAAGTACCTTACCATTCCCGGGAGATTGCCCGGGACCGGCGATTGTAATTGGGCCACTTACTTCCAGCGCTTTTCCGTTAACGTTTGCAGCGGAAGCGAAAACCCCTGTGCCTCCGGAGGCAGAATGTCCAACAACACCTTTGCCGGATAATGTAGCACCTCTTACTCCGATTGCGTTTACAGCAATCCCACTAATACCAACTGACGTGCCATTCGCATCATTATTATTGATCAGAAACAATGGTCCATTATTTGTTCCGAGCTGCGAAAATGGAAGTGTCAAACTTCCTCCCCCGTTTATTAGACTCCAAGCAGGATTTCCAGGTGTTCCGGAATTGTAATAAAACCCAACCTTCCCCAATCCTGCGTTTGTATTATAAACCAGCAATGCCGTGGCGGGGCTTGGAATTGTGGCGTTATCCGTCAACGATTGCAGCGAAACACGGGGAATTAGCAAGCCTTTGTCCGTTCCGGTTATGTCGAGCGCGGCGCTGGCGTCAGGTTGGGTGGTGTTGATGCCGACACCTTGTGCGAATGAGCTTTGGCTGGCAAAAAAGAGTGCAGCTGAGATCGCGAGAGGAGTAATTAGTTTTCTCATCGTTTTTTTGAGTGAATAGTATGAAACATTTGAACGTCCAATATTCACAAGAAAGGATAAGAACAATGAAACCGATGAGCCTGCGGTGGAGTAGGATGAGTGTACGGTCAAAAACAAGCAAAGCGCTGGATTTAAATCCAGCGCCTTGGCAAAAATAAATATAATGTCAGCAGCTAATTAATGTAGTCGCCTGACTAAGCACTAAACTCCTCGGAACAGTGTGAAGCGCCCAATTCCAGGATTTCCGTCGTTCTGGCGCGTATTTTGAGCTGCCAGTTCAGCGTTTTTGTAAAGGGATTCTTCGAATGAGGTGCTGCAAGCGAGCCATCGGCAGCGGTTACCATTTCCCTTCCAAATTCCGGGACGCCGCCTACTTTCTTCTCTTTCTTAATGACTTATACACGCTGTCGGGCCATTTCAAGATCCCATTCTTCCAGTTTCGCCTCGGGCAGGCAATCTTTCAATGCTTCCAACCTGTTTTGTAGCCCTGGCAATCACTATGGCAGGCAACAAAACTTGCCCTTCTCCACGTATCAGGCAGCGAGCGCAGAACACCCGGCGGCGACCAAATCAACTGGGACTGCATTTTTGCAGCTTTGGATAACATTAATTACCAGGGCGACAGTGTCATCGAATCTTTCACTCCTGATGTTAAGATCATTGCCAAAGCTGCTTCGATTTGGAGGCTAGTAGAGCCTTCGAAGAAGCAATCGCGGTGGATGAATTCCGGTTTTATGAGCGTTGGCGATTTGGCAGACTGCTGTTTAGCAACAAGGCATTGGTAGTCAAGTCTTTCCTTCAATGAGGAAACACCGATATCATTGTGCAGAAACCAGGCGGTAGTTCAAAGACAAATATTTTTAACCCTATTTTATTTGCTATTTTATCCATTGGGATCGCATTATTTAAAAAGCAGGCGTCCGCTGAAATGTGACTCTTCGGGGTTGATCCCAATGGTCGCTGACTGTGTACCAAATGTACTTACTTCGATATGAATTTGGTCACCCATGATTAAAGCAATATCAATTGATAAGCTAGACGAGCATATATTTGTTCCGCTGTCACTAAATTCTGACACAACTGTTCGGTTATTACTTCTTGTTAGAATCAATAATAGACGACGTTGATAGCCATCTACTGCATTGTAGTAAGTACGAATCTGAGCATCAAAATGATATACCCCGTTAGTAGGGGCTATAAAAGTGCTATGTGGGGTACCAGTAGCATTAATGTAATCGTCTCCCTTGTCATAATTCTCACCTGCGAATGCCACTTTAATTGGCATCCCATTTCCTGGAACAACCTCATTTCCACCACTAAGCACCCCGCTCGCCCTAAAAGCCACACCACCTGCAATATTCTCCCAAGTAGCATTCCCACTCCCATCCGACATTAGCACTTTACCATTTCCCGGAGATTGTCCAGCACCCGCAATCCGCATTGGGCCGCTTACTTCCAGCGCCTTTCCGTCAGTATCAGCAACGGATGCGAAAACTCCTGTGCCTGTTGAAGCTGCGTGTCCAACAACTCCTTTGCCTGATAATGTAGCTCCTCTCACTCCGATTGCGTTTGCAGCAAGCCCACTAATACCAACTGATGTGCCATTCCCGTCGTTATTATTAATCAGAAACAGCGGGCCATTATTTGTGCCAAGTTGTGAAAACGGGAGCGTCAAACTTGCGTCTCCGCCAACTGGGCTCCATGCAGAAGCCGCCGCCGTTCCGGAATTATAGTAAAATCCTGCTTTCCCTAATTCCGCATTCGTATTATACACCAGCAGCGCTGTCGCCGGATTTGGAATTGTAACATTGTCAGTCAGGGATTGAAGGGAAACTCTTGGGATTAGTAGGCCTTTGTCTGTTCCCACAATGTCAAGGGCTGAGCTGGGATCGGGTTGCTGGGTGTTGATGCCGACATTTTGTGCGAAGATGCTGGGACCGCATGAAAGTAGCATTGCTGATAATGCAAGTTTGCCGAAGGTAAGTTTTAGCTTTTGATTGCTAAATAATGGTAATGGGATGTTCTCATATTTCGTTGGATCATGTAAAATTTATAAAAGCCAAGATTGTCAGGAACAGCGAGGGATAGCGAAAGCGATGAGCCGGCGGTGAAGTAGGGTGATTAAACGGAAATGAAAAAGTCCCGACGCGATGCCGGGACTTTACATTAATATAATATGAAGCGAAATTTTAGGCAGTAAACTCCTCCGAATAATGTGAAGCGCCCAGTTCCAGTATTTCAGTTGTTCTGGCGCGTGTTTTGGCTGCCAGTTCGGCGTTTTTGGAAAGGGATTCTCCGAATGATGGGATGATCTTTTTGAATTCAGCCTGCCATTCGTCCGACTTGGCTTCTTTGAAACACTTCTGAATGAGTTCCAGCATGATCGAGACAGCCGTTGATGCACCTGGAGATGCTCCTAATAATGCTGCAAGCGAACCGTCGGCAGCGGTTACCATTTCCGTTCCGAATTCCAGGACGCCGCCTACTTTCTTGTCTTTCTTAATGACTTGTACACGCTGTCCGGCCATTTCAAGATCCCAGTCTTCCAGTTTCGCCTCGGGCAGGTAATCTTTCAATGCTTCCAACCTGTCTTGCGGCGACTGTCTTACCTGATCAATCAGATATTTGGTCAACGGAATGTTATGGATCCCGGCGGCGAGCATAGGGCGGATGTTGTCGAGCTTAATGGACAATGGCAAATCCAGAAATGATCCGTTTTTCAGGAATTTGGTTGAAAAACCGGCATATGGGCCAAATAGAAGCGCTTTTTTGCCGTCAATCATTCGTGTGTCCAAATGCGGAACCGACATAGGAGGAGAGCCCACAGACGCCTTTCCATAAACTTTGGCCTGATGCTTTTCAATGATTTCCTGATTGTTGCAAACCAGCCACTGGCCGCTCACGGGAAAACCACCAAACCCCTTTCCTTCCGGAATGTTGGATTTTTCAAGAAGCGGCAATGATCCGCCGCCAGCTCCGATGAAAACGAATTTTGTCTGGACTTTTGAAGTTTTTCTGGTTGCGCGGTCTTTCACTTCAATGACCCAGGAACCTTCTTTTTTCTTATCAAAATCATCCACTTCATGATTCAGATAGAGCGCAACGCCCTCTTGCTTTTCCAGATATTCAAACATGAATTTGGTGAGCGTTCCAAAGTTGACGTCTGTACCGAGATCCATTTTGGTTGCTGCGACCTTTATGTCAGGATCCCTTCCTTCCATGACCAGAGGAATCCACGAATTGATCTCGCTTTTGTCCTCCGTATATTCCATTCCGTGGAACAGGTGGTGTTTTGTGAGACCGTCGTAACGCTTTTTAAGATATTCTACATTATCATCGCCCCATACGAAGCTAAGGTGTGGAATGTTGTGAATAAAAGCGTCAGGAGAATCAATAATGTCATTCTCAACCAGATAGGCCCAGAATTCCTTAGAGACTTCGAAGGATTCGGCGATCTTAATCGCTTTTTTAGTGTCTACCGTGCCATCTTCCAGCTGCGGTGTGTAATTGAGCTCGCAGAAGGCGGAGTGTCCCGTTCCTGCGTTATTCCATGGGTCAGAACTTTCGGCGGTAACCCGATCCAGTCTTTCAAAGATCGAAATGGTGATCGCTGGATTTAATTTTTTAAGTAAAACTCCAAGAGTTGCACTCATGATACCGGCCCCTATCAAAACGACGTCGGGGGCGATCGTCTTTGAAGATTTTTTGGTAATCATCGGAGAAAAAATGGTATGTTACAGGGCGGTAAAGCCCGGAATAGTACAAAAAATAATCTGCTACAATGTAATTAACACATCCTGCCCCGAAAATAGTTTAATTAAAAAAATAAAAGTTATGACGGGTTACAAGTTCTTGGATGAGGGCAATTAAAACTTTATTGATTGCAATCGTTTAAAACTCGACACAGTGTGCCTTGAACTTACATGAGATGCTATAATGATGGCCATGCGGCTAAAACAACCGTTCCATTCAAAATACAACGTGGGAGAGTATCGCGCTGGCAAAGAGCATAATCAACCCAAACTTGTAACCGCCAATATTTGTCAACCTCAAAACTTGTCGTAAATTTATGTCGCATTGGTGTTACAAGTCGGTCGTAAGAGTGTTGTTATCAAGTCCTTGAAACGCATTTTGGGTCACTATTTGAACACAATTCGTTGTAACAATTAATTCATCTAACAATTGGTATGAAAGCAAACTTTACTTTTTACACACTTCGCTTGTTGAATTTCTCCAAAATAGTCTTTATCCTCTTTCTTACGATCGGTGGGGCCAATGCTCAGAAGTGGAGCGGGGTGAACGGGAATGAGTGGTTGGCAGGAAAGTATAGCCAGCCCTGGGTTAAAATCGGTGTCACTGCGAAGGGCATACACAAAATCAATGTGAGCGACTTGCCGGACGCTTTTAAAAATGCAAATAAGGACAAAATTCAGATGTGGTATCGCGGTCAGCAGATTGCGATCATCAAAGCCGATGCATCGGAGATTTTGTTTTACGGCGTTCCGAACGACGGAGCTTCCGATGCGCTTCTTTATCGATTCAGCACAACCAGAAAAAATCCCTATTACAGCATTTATTCTGACCAAAGTACTTACTTTTTGACAGTTAGCTCTGGTGATAACGGCCTTCGGGCGGCTGCACCGGGCGTGGCAGCAAATCCTGGCGCTGTTGCATTAACAGCTCAGGTTCAGACAGATTTGAAACTATATCAGAATGAGCACACGCACTCCACGATACCTTTTTACAGACCAAGTGCACTGAACAGCTATTTTGAAGAAGGTAAGCAAACCACCGGGTCATCCATCATGGACGAGTTTGTGGGAACTGCGATTCAAACTTCTAATCCAAAGCCAGTAGCATATACCAACTCTTATGTGCCGGTTCCGTTCTCTTTTCAATTAAAATCGCCTGTTGGCGCTTTGGCCAAAAAAATTACGATCCATATCAAATCCAGGACCGGAACTACGATCGCAGGTATCTACGTCGGTAAAACGCCCGGCACTTTGAGATCTGTCGGGACATTGAACGTCAATGAGTTGAATGATTACGATTACACATTTAATCTCGAACCGACAGACTTTGATGCGAGCGGGAACGGAACATTGGGTTTCAAGTCTACCAAAATCGGAAGCGATGGCAGTGGTTTTTCGATCTCATACTTTACAGTTGTGTACGAGCAAGCGATTAACATGCAAGGCTTAACCTCTTATGAGCTTACCTTCCCAGCCGTTGTAGCAGGATCCCAGTCAACACTTTCCATAGCAAATGCACCAGCAGGAACCATAGTTTATAACATTTCAAATCCGAATGCACCTCAAATTGTGTCGGGAACGCCTTCGGCGCTGGTCATTAACCGTGACGATAAGGCCTTGAAATTGTTGGCGGCCAGTACTGTAACAACAGTTCCCACCTCAAAAATTTCAACGGTTAAGTTTACAAGCTTGTCTCCCGCTGCCAATGATTACCTGATTATTTGCAGCAATTCTCTGAACACATCCGCAACCGATTATGCAAAGTATCGTAGCACAACGACGCCAGGCAGGAAGTTCAAACCTTTGGTCATTAACATTGACGACGTTTATAACCAATTCAATTATGGAGAGCCAAGCCCGGTTGCTATAAGAAGATTTGTTGATTTTATGGTCTCTGACGGGCAATTGGACAAATATCTGTTGCTGATAGGCCGGTCAATCACTTACTTCGAGCGTTCCATAAGAGAAATTCCTGACGAGGTGCCGACTGTTGGATATCCGGGATCAGACCTTTTGCTTGTAGACGGCCTGGGCGGCGTGCAGGATGATGTTCCCGCTATTCCGGTAGGTAGAATATCGGCTACGGTAAATCAACAGGTTTATGATTATTTGGAAAAGGTTGTGACCTACGAAAGCCAACTGGATGTGGCTTGGCGGAAAAACGTGGTTCATATGAATGGCGGGAAGACTAACAATGAAATCACTCAGTTTTCTAATTATTTAAATGGTATTTCAAATGTAGTATCGTCTGCACCTTTTTCAGGAGCGGTTCTTCCCAGATTAAAGACAGTTGCTTCCAATAATGTTATCGAAATGACATTGGCCCCCGAACTGAATGGTGAGGTTCCGGGTGTAGAAGGAGTGGGTATGATCACTTATTTCGGACACGGCGGTGTTGATAAAACAGATTACAATGCTGGATATGTTTCAAATCCGAGCAAGGGCTACAAGGACACAAACAAGTTTCCAATCCTTTTCTACAATGGGTGTGGAGTAAACAACCTGTTCAGTGGGCGTAATGGCGAATTTGGCTCACTTCCAACGATTTTTGTCCGTCCTATGTCACTGGACTGGCTGCTGGCGCCTAACAAAGGCGCGGTAATTGTTTTTGGAAATACCTGGGATGCCTATGCGTCTACATCCAACCAATATCTTGATAAACTTTACGAGCAGATATTTTCAACAGCAGACGGAACGAGACCGGCCATTGGAAATATTCTTAAAAACGTAGCCCTGCAGACGAAGCTAGAGAAAAACTATTCATATAATCCAGCTCAGAATGGGCGGACAATGTCTTATTACGATGCCGATCGCGCCAATGTGCATCAGGTAATCCTGCAAGGAGACCCATCATTACGCGTGCTAATCACTGAGGGCGCGCTGCCGGTTAACCTTATTTCTTTCAACGCGCATGCTGAGCAGGATCAGGTTAAGGTAACTTGGAAAACTGCATCAGAAAGTAATAACAGCCATTTCCTGATTGAAAGAAGTTACAATGGGAAAAACTTCGAATCCATTGGAATGGTTGAGGGTAAAGGAACCACGGAAGCACAGTCTGACTATGTTTTCCACGACCTTAAACCTTTGAGCGGAACAAGTTATTACAGACTTAAACAAGTTGATGGTGATGTAACGATCAACGGTAAGTTGGTGAAAGGAAAAGTGACACAATCAAGATTAGTGTCTGTTTCGCGGGAGGTTAGCAAATTCCTGGTCATTTCTCCTAATCCTGTTTCAGATGTGGCCGAGATAGCACTGGATGCGCCCGTAGCAATCAAAAGCTGGAATTTGATAGACGTGAAGGGAAGAGTAATCAAGTCCAACCAAACCGGCCTGAAAATCGATGTTTCGAATATTGCTTCGGGAGAATATATTGTTGAAATACTGACTGAGAACGGAGACTTGTATCACAAAAAAGTAGTTAAGAAATAATCAATTAAATTCGCGGCTAAGGAAGTGCTTGTTAGGTACTTTCTTAGCCGTTTCGCTTATATCCATATGAGATTAGGTAAAATTTTTCTATACACATTCTTACTTGTAACATCCGGAATGTTACAAACCGTCAACGCTCAATGGGGGGCACCATATACTAACAATTGGATTGTGTATGGAAAGCCTTATGTAAAGATCGGCGTAACACAGAAAGGGATTCATAAATTACCATTTTCGCTTTTGCCGGCGAATTTTCCGGTGGGTGATGCGGGGAAATTGCAATTATGGCATAGAGGAGAAGAGGTCGCAATTATTAGTACCGAAAATAAAGAAATTGTCTTTTACGCGGTGCCTAATGACGGGGCAAGCGACTCCTTGTTGTATCGCCCGATGAGTTCGCGTATTAACCCTTATTATAGCTTGTACTCTGACGAAAGTGCCTATTTTCTTACAGTAGGCGACAAGGCGGGAATCAGGGCTGAGCAGATTACCAGCAATGTTGACACCAATGTTCCGGTGACAACATTTCATACAGGCACTAATTTAAACTTGTATAAAGATGAATACTCGTTAGGAACTATTCCCTTTTACAGACCCGCCTTTTTTAACAGTTATTTTGAGATAGGAGCCAGCAAGACTGGAAAGTCTTCCATGGAAGGCAAAGCCACAGACTATACACTACAGCTAACAAATTACTATAAAGAAAGCGGCATCAAACCCAGATTAAAGCTGCTCTTGCATGGCCGGACACCCGGCAATAAGAATATTGAAATTCGGGTAGGAAAAACGGCTCAGTCACTGCGGCTTGTGCGTGCATTGAATAACAACGGCTTTTCAGGATCAGAATTTTCCTTTGACCTGGAACCGGAAGATCTGACGGCTGATAATAAAATAATACTGAATTTAAAGGCAGTAGGCAGCAACTCAGCAGACGGTTATTCGCTGACTTATTATTTACTTTCCTATCCGCAGCTCACGGATATGAAGGACAAGAAGAGTTTTGAATTTTCTCTTGCCAAATCAGCTCAACCAATAAACAGGCTGAATATAGCAAATGCACCTGTCGGTGCTACTATTCTTGATATATCTAATGTTAACAAGCCAAAAGTAATCAACGGGCAGCCTGGCAACTTAATGGTTCCGCATTCTTCTGCGCGGACGCTTAACCTGCTTGTCACGAGTGAAGCTAAAACTATCGAAAAGGCGAAGGTTACGGAAGTTAAATTCTCCGCTAAATATCCTACCAATCCAAACTACATTATCCTAACCAGTGAAAATTTACTGGATGGAGCCAATAAATATGCGGCATACCGTGCTTCTACTGCGGGCGGTGGGTTTGTTCCTATCGTAGTGAACATTAAAGATGTCTACAATCAGTTCAACTATGGCGAGCCAAGCCCGGTTGCGATCCGCAGATTTGTGGATTACATGGTATCGAGCGGCACCAGTGGGAAATATTTACATCTGATCGGAAGGAGTATTACGTTCAACGAAAGGATGATACGTGAACTGCCTGATGAAGTTCCCTCTGTGGGCTATCCCGGTTCGGATATACTTTTGGTTGAAGGATTGGGCGGAGTACCGAAAGACGTGCCCGCTGTTTCCATAGGCCGGCTAAGCGCGGTGACGAACCAGAATGTTCTGGATTACCTGCAAAAGGTGAAAGACTACGAGCAAGGTGCAACCAGGGATTTTGGCTGGAAGAAGGATGTTTTGCATTTGAATGGTGGCAAAACAGTTGGGGAAATTACTCAATTGAAAAATCTGTTAGCGGCATTGGAGCCGAAAGTTGTGAATGGTGTGGTTGGTGGGAAAGTAATCCCATTTGTGAAGCAGCAGGCAATCGGCGAGGTTGAATATGTGAACATTACGCCTGAGGTTAATAACGGAGTTGGGCTAATAACCTACTTCGGACACGGCTCGACCACCGTAACAGATCTTAATATGGGCTACATTACAGATGCAAACCGTGGTTATAACAACAAGGGAATGTATCCGATGATGTATTTTAATGGATGTGGGGTTGGAAATATTTTCGCGGGACGATTCAATCCTAATCCAGCAGCTACGGACAGATACACCTTATCAATGGACTGGTTACTTGCTCCGAATGGTGGGGCCATTGCCGTCATTGCCAATTCTTTTGAAAGCTTCGTCGGACCTTCCTCGAAATATTTAAGTCAGTTGTACACATCCATGTTCACGGATTCAACCAGCTATAATCTTCCCATTGGTGATATTCAGCGGATTGTTGCCAGGAAAATTCTTGCGGAAGATTCAGGAATGTACAGCGTGGCTAATATACATCAGTCTATCTTACAAGGTGACCCTGCGTTAAAGCTGGTTTCTGTGGCAAGTTCTGACTATGCCATTAATGCGGATAATGGAATAAAGATATTTTCTGAAAGTCCGGACAAGACGATAGCCAGTTCTTCCAAATTAAAGGTCAACCTGCTCATTCGCAATCTGGGCCGATTTGTCAAGACTGAAAAAGTCCCTGTGGAGATTACCTACATTTATAAGGATTCACAAACCAAGTCTGCGCAAACTTTGCAAGGGTTTGCTTACAGCGACACATTGATCCTGGATGTACAGAATCAAAAGGAATTGCAAAGCATCGTTGTTAAAATTGATCCCCAGAATACATTAAAGGAATTGAACAAGCAGAACAACACGGCTGAACTGCTGGTTGATTGGGAAATTGCTAAAAATGAAAGTTATTACCCGCTAACGAGTGGTAAAGACATTATCGCGCCGTTGCTGGATGTTACCTTCAATGATCGGACGATCAAAAATGGTGAGCAGATCAGCCCTAAACCGCAAGTAACACTGACTTTACAAGATGACCGGGTTTTGACAGCTGATACCGCCCGGATCAGTATTTTCTTAAAGACCTGCGAAGACAATAGCTGCGAATTTGAGCGGGTTAATTTTTCGGACAAGTGGAAGATGGATCTGAAAAATATTTCAGATCGCGTTATACAATTAAACTTAGACCCGGATCTGCTTGCCGAAGACGGAAATTACGAAATGCTCGTGATTTCAAGTGATGATGCTGGAAATAGCATTGCATCGCCTTTCACAATTCAGTTTTTAATAGGCGACAATGATGAAAATGTGAAGGTGATTGCAAGTCCTAACCCAGCCGTTGATTACATTCGGTTTGAAACACAATTGAATTCCAAGCAACCAGCAGCGAGTATTCATTGGAAAGTCTTTAACCTTGCGGGCAAGCTTATGGATGAAGGGGAACGCACAGCGCCGTTATCCGGTACAAACGAATGGTATTGGAAGCCAAATTACGTTTCCGATGGACTTTACATTTACCAGGTCATATTTAGATATCTTAACTCAGAGGAAGATAAGACTGTGACGGGGAAGGTTGTGATCATCAAATGAGGCACTAGCTATTGTATCCTTTGCTTTTTAACCAATTCAGCCAGATAGACAGCGATATGGTGCGCGTAATGAGAGCGTATGTAGTGGTTTTTTGCGCGAACGGGATTTTGCTGTTTTGCGCAATTTTAACTTGCTCCTGAAACTTAGCTCTGTCTACATACATCCATACTTCCTGCGAATCATCAAGGAAATCTTGTGATTCACGGTACAGGTCCAGCGCCATTTTTTCTCCCTCACTCGAACTGACAGTGGCTTTATTGCCCCGGGTCCTGACCTTATCGATCAGGATTCCTTTCATCGATTCTCTGAAATGAGCACGGCCGATGCCATCTCCGAATTTGAGAATATTGGGGATGGCCATATTGAGCTCAAAAAGCTCTTTGTCCATGAAAGGCGCCCGGTTACTTACGCCATAGTGGCAACTCAAAACGAAGTCTTGTTCTTGCGTCCTGATGACTTGTGGATGGAATACATCATTCAGCAATTCCTGAAAATTCGCTGGAAGATCGCCTCGCAGGGATTGCGGAAAGTTTGGTTCCACTGAGCCAGGATCAGCGCGGAGATCGCTTCGGATAATAGAGCCCGGGCGCTTTGTATTCATGTCAGCCGTGCGAAGCAGCAGACTTTTCAGCGCCCTGCCGAAGAAGTAACTTAATGAAATATTTAAATGAGGGGACACTTCCCGATATAATTGCAGCAGTTTCGAAACCGAGCCGGACGAAGCAGAAAACCTTCTGTATAGGGCGTTCTGTAGAACCAGATGATACTTTTTATCAAAATCATATTCATCCCAGGAAGGATGCAAGCGCTGCCGTGAAAAATAATTGACTCTCTTTTTAAGTAGCTCCTGGAATAGTTCGTAATCTTTTTGATGGAATGACTGAATAACCAACTCTGATCCATCCCCAATGACCGAATCCCCTCCAAAGCCATTAAGCAGAACGTCGCAGCCTAAGCTTTGCGCCGTTTTAAGCGTTTTGTGATTCGTTGCTGGCGAAAGAAATCCATTCTCTGGCTGGCCATATAGCTCAGTAGCAAGTTGTAATGATGCTAAATTGTCATTGGCCGGATCGATAAAATGTTGCTTTGAACTGATATGATTTGCAACGGCCTCGGCATACTCCCGTTCGTCAGCCTCTTTGCTCGTTGAGGGAATGTGAAAAGTGTGAATTGCCTTATCCGGATATAGATATCTCAGCGCCGAGCTAACAGAGGAAGAATCCAGTCCGCCACTCAGGTGAGAGCCTAAAATGGAGCAATCTTTCGAAGCATAGGAAACCGAACCCTTGAACAGTCGAGCCAGTTCTTCGTTATACTCCGTTGACGTAAGGTGCGCCCATTTACCGGGGTTGAGCTGTACATGTGGCCTCGTGCTTACATTTTGGCTGTTTACCGTTAATAAGTGACCAGGCAGTACACTTTTAATCTTGGAGAAAAATGTTGAAGATGCGTTGGATGTGTAATCGTGACCGTTTAAAGAGATGTAGGCAGGGATTCTACTTTGATCAACCGCGAGATGTGGTTGAACGTCTTTTAACGCAATTAAGCGCGTAAGGCTGGTTGAAAATGCAAAAAATGTATCCGGGATGTGAATGTAGAACAGGGGGATTTTTCCGAATAGCTCCCTAAACAATGAAAAGCTTTTGGTGGATTCATCAAACCATGCTGCAATTGCAACCTGAGAGTCAGAAAGACTGCGGATGTTATCGTTGTAAGAGTTTGCAGAAGGTGCAGCTGAGTTTGTGACAAAATCCGCCTTGACTTCATCCTGGTAACCCATAAAAAAGGAATAGTAACTATCAGTGCGAGACTTTAAGCCCTTTTCCGCAACAAACCAATTATCAAAAAAAAATCCATTATCATAAAAATGTTGAATCAAGTCGACATTTTTATGATAATGGATAATTCCTTCTAGTAACACCGACTAAGAAATGGTAGAAGCCATGCCTTGACTAGCTCTCTCCCAAATCATCGCGGAAGGCTGGTTGTCCTGATCCGTCGAATCCGCTTCCCAACTTACCCTTCGTCAGTTTACTTACACTTCCAAGCTTGTTAAGGCTAGGCTTAGCATAATTTTTTTTCGTCTGTGTAGAGTGCATATTAACTGTTTTCATAACTGTTTTGTTAGATTTTTTAATAGTCCGTTGTAAAGGTAAGTATTTTTGTCAATTTTCAAAAAGATAATAAAAAAAAGTATAAGCTGCTAATGTCTGTTGTAAATCTTACTTAACTGTACCAAACTGAGATACCATTTTAACTCTATGGTAGCCTGACTCAATTTTTTTGATGTCACTTGCGAAGCATTCTTCAGTTTGACAATACTCATAGGCTATTTGATCATCAAAAATCAGGCCAACTCCAAGTGCATACTTTTTGATGCCTATATATTGATTGATTGCTGAGGAGTCCTCACGTTCGACAACCGTTATTGAATTGTCAAACGAAAGTTTAGAGACTGTTGCAGGCTTATTAAGAGATTCGTAATGGTATTTCTGCGGGTCTGCACTGTGATAAGTGTTTCCATTCCACTCAGTTTGTCCGTTGAGAGGAAAAATCAAATTCATATCCGTTCTATTGTCAACAGTAGTTAGAACCTTATCCGGATATATTTTAACGCTGTATTCCTTTAATTTTTCCCAGGGCGCTGTTTCGGAAGTTCGCAATGATCTCGAAAAAATAAGCGTAGTAATCGATTCACTATCAACCGATTTTTTTATAACCTGGTCTTTTTCCTGCCATTTTTTAACTACCGGTTGATCTTTACCGGCAGAATAAATCTGCTCTTCAATATCTGAAATTACAAACTGGCCCAAGGACGTTGGCACATATTGATAGGGGTCAACGGAGGGGCGATCTGACTTTTCGCAGGAAGCGAGAAGTATAATCATGGGCACTATAACCCAGTTTAAATGTTTTTTCATAGAGTGTATTATAGTGTTGTGGCAAACATTTAAGCAATAGCTGGTAGTGAAACATATGCTAATACTTCACTACCAGCGTTATTCTACTGTTTTGTGAATATTTGAACTGGTGGAGTTTCTACCCTGCCAGTCTTTTTAGACGTTGCGGTAGAAGAGAACGTTAGTGTTTTTCCAGAAACGATTCCGACCCCTTTAATCATCAGGACATCACCTGGTACGATTTCTTCATCAGTTAAATTTAAGACTACGCTATTTGCCAAAGTGGTTGAAAGCGTGATGTTTTCTATGGGAGTAACAACAGTCTGCGACGTGTATTTCGGGTCTTTGGAGACAAACCTGTAAGTGGACACAACCTTTACAGCATTCTCAGACGCCTTCGAAATTTCCCAGTCGGAGCTATATTCGTATCCTTTCTCTTGTTTTACTTCGCCCTTCCAGGTTCCGACAAAATCCTTTGTCAGATCCGGATCAACATCGTCTTCTTTGCATCCTAAAAGCACAAATGAAAACAAGAAGATAAATAGCAACGCTTTCATTTTGCCTAAATGATTAGATAAGTTTGGTGTTAGCAAGGTGGTTTTCATATTGGAACTTAGTAGAATTGGTAAAAATGATTCCTTTGGTGTCTAAAAAAATTGTACCAACGCGGGACTCTATATCAGCACGTGATGTATTTAACGCAGCCCGACGTATATGCATTGCAATTTAGAGATTATTTTTCCTCTCTGCCAGCTTTCCTTTTAAAAAACCTTTTAACACTTCCAGGCCGGTGTCGAAGCGGGTGTTGTTGTTGATGATCATATCCGCCTCGGAGCGCAGGGGCAATATAAATTTATCATAAGTTGGCGCTACGTGATGTTCCCAGCGGTAGAGCACATCGTCCAGGTCGTAACCGCGCTCGTTATTATCACGAATAATTCTGCGTTTTATTTTAACGTGCTCCTTTGCATCTACAAAAATTTTTAAATCGATCAATCTGGCTATTTCCGGGAAGTAGAAGACAAAAATACCTTCTACAATGATGATTGGCCGTGGTTCGAAGACCAAAATTTCGGGTTTGATCAATGGATTGTTGAATGTGTACTCTTTCTGATGCACTTCCCGCCCTGCCCGCAGCACGGCAATGTGTTCGGCAAATAAATGGTGGTCAATGGTTTCGGGCAAATCAAAGTTTTCGACGCCGTTTTCGTCCCGGGGGATCTCGTGAATGGGGCGGTAATAATTGTCCTGGGAAATGCGGGTAATCTCTTCTTTCTCAAACGAATCGATCAGGCTTTTCATGAAGAATGTCTTTCCCGAAGCACTTCCGCCGGTGATGCCTACAATATAGGGTGCAAATTCTGGGGTTGTCATAGTTAGATTTATTGATTTACGAGGGCGTAAATCGCATTTCTGTTTTAATTATTAATCAATTACTGCCAATTTTCCGGCAAATGTTTCACTGCCATCTGGCGTTACTACCAGGATCATATAAATCCCTCCTCTGGCACGCTTGCCCGTATAATCATTCAAATTCCAGGTCGCAGTGCCACCTTGTGATTTTGTTTCATAGATCAGGCGGCCGGAAAGTTCGGTGATTTTTACAATGGATTCATTTTTCAAACCTGTTACTCCAACAAACCCGCCATAACCAGGATGAACCGGATTTGGGAAAATTTTAACATTCGAAAAATTTTCAGCTGAGGTTGTCGCATTGCTGCGGTAAGACACCATTCCATTCGGGGTATCAATAAACAAATTGCCCGTTTCTGAATCAAATTCCAAAGCACGGATTGAATCTGATGGCAAAGGACTGTCTGCTGATGTGAATTTTTGGACAAGCTCCGTGCCATCGGCATTAAAAAGATAAAGGCCATTCCGCGTTCCGATCCACTTTCGGTTACCCGGCTCAATGGCAAGGGCTGTACATTTCTCGTTGGCAAAAAGCTTCCTCTGACCGTATATTGGCAAAACCGCATCAACCCTGGCTGCATTCAGGATATTTTCTGATACAAAATACCCGATCCCCCTGTCGCTCGCAAACCAAATGTTTCCATCCAAATCCATGGCCAGATTATTAATGATGGAAGAGGGCAGGCTCCCATTGCCAACGTTCGTAGAAAGTACGCGTTGCTGGTTTTGCACATTTTTTACCAAAATTCCTCCTCCCAGATAATCAGGAAGCCGTGTCCAGATCAAACCGTTCAGATCCGTAATGACAGAGTCTTTCTTATCTACAATGGTGGTGTCAGCCTGCAATGGTGTGAAAGATTGAAATGCTTGACCTACGTTGTGGAGCAGGCCGTTTTTCGAATCGGCCACCCAGATTTTCTCACTATTTGTATGGACAGACTCCTTAGGTGACTTAAATAAAGGGCTTGTAAAAGTGCTTACGCCGTTTTTTGGATCCAATAAAACGACCTTATCATCTAATGTGACAGTAAGTCCGCTTTCGGATGCAGATATAAAATAAGCCTGACTGCCTGATGATAAGACGGACTTCCAGTTCCCTTTTTCTTTTAAATACAAACCCTTCCCTGCACAACCTATATATAACTGAGAAGCATTTGACGCAACGGCCACTATTTTTGCCGGCGTAGCAATGACTTTCCAATTGGCAAAATACTGGCGGTTAACAGCGGGCGACATGGATGTGCCGATCATTCCTTGCGGTGTTATGGCGTAAAGCGAGTCCGAAGCAAATGCAATGTCAATGACTGAAACTTGCATTCCGTTGGGGCCTATGTAGCGGTAAGTTTCATCAACTTGTTGATTTTTGGTGTCCAAAACCACAATACCAAAGCTGGTGCAGAGATAAGCCAGATTTTCCCGGATAATGATGCGCTTAATGTCCTTGTTTTCTGGTAAATCGGGATTTTGAGAAAAAACAGGCCAGGGTTTAATTTGTTCTGCCTGAGCAGATTCATTCAGATACACCAGATCAACATGGCCATCCCGATAAGCTAAAAGCAAAAGATTCTGCTCTTCGTCGAAAGCCAAACTTGCAATGCCGGTGCTGGTCAGGCCATCCGATTTTGACCAGATTTTGACTTGTTTGTCAGCAGTATGAATGCTGAAAAGGCCATTATGCGAGGCGCAGAAAATATGATCATTAACCTGTACAATGTGCTTTGCGGAAAGATAGTTGAAATGCGTTTCCCACTGGCCCAACGCCACATTTTGCCCCCAACTAATCCGGGACAGCGCGCCGCAAAGAAGCACAAATAAAACCAGCCGCTTCATGATCACATCCTTTTACGGCGATAAGCTGCCTTTTGCGTGTTAATTGGAAACCGTAACCAATGCCGATCCTTTTCCTGTTCCCGTGCCGCAGCCACTTTTCAGCGAGCTGATCGTGTATTCCGTCGTCGTCTTGGGAGAAACGGAAATCAGATATGGGTTCAGGAAAGTGCCGTTGATGGCGGTTCCGTCCGATAATGTGAACGACCAGGGCGGTAATCCGTTTTTGAATTTCAATTGAATGCGTGTGGTTCTTCCGGCCGTAATGGTGCCTTTGCCCGAAACTTCTGCAATTGCCTTGTCAGGCGCGACAATATCCAGCTCTTCAATGGCGCTTGACACGGCAGGCGATGAGGAAATGATCCTTATTTTCTGCGTCCTGATCGTATCGCCTTGCGCTGCACTGCTCAGTTTTACTTTCATCGTTGCAGCCGTTACGGTGGTCGGCAGGCTCACAAACCGGCCCGATTTGTCCGTAATCTGGACACTGAATTTGTTGTTAGGATTGTAACGGCCTTCTGTTTTGTATGGTATTTCAATGGTAGAACCGGCGCAGACCATATTCTGAGGCAGCTTTTCCAATGTAATGCTGGCAGGAGGGCTCTTCACCGAAACTTTTGCAGATCCTGAAAATTTACCTACTCCGCACAAACCTCCCGCGGAAGTGATCTGATAATTTGTGTCAAAAACAGGCTTAACCTTCACTTTGTAAGGCGATTCCTGAATGTTATTCTCATATGTGCCGTCGGAAAGCAGCACAAACCAGGGGCCGCCGCCGGTAAATTTTAGTGTCAGTTCTCCTGTTTCATTTTCGCCCAGTCTGAGGGAATCCCGCTGCAAAGTGGCAACAGTAGGCGAAACAATGGTAATGTTGGTTGTCTGGCTTACCAGGTAGGGAGCAGAAGAAACAACGCGCAGTTTGTACTCGCCAGGCTTGTAATCGGTTGGGATCTGGGTGGTAATGTAACCCGTTGTGTCCGGCGTGGAAATGGTTTTGAAAGCACCCGTCCGTTCTGCGATCTGCACCACAAATTTGTTTCCATCCTTATATTTCCCTGTTGCATTGAAAGGAACCTGGAATGGAATGCCGCTGCAAAGCTTTGCAATTTTTTCCACTTCTTTCAATTCCAGTTTCGGCTCGGGATTGTTATTCACATTCACAATGGCTTCTCCTGAAACATTCCCACTTCCACACGCATTGGCAACGCCGGTTAGTCTGTAAGCTTTTACATCGTTTGGTTTTACAGTAAGATAATGTGGATTAGACATTGTCTGATATACAACTGTGCTGTCCGACATAAGAAACGACCATGGCGCAGCACCCGTAAAATTCACTTTAAGATTAACTTCCTGACCCGGCATAATGCGCACAGACTGAGTTCCGTCGATCACTTCCAGTCTCGCGCTGGCCATTTGTAGCAGGCGGATAGGCACTTCCTGGCTCCTTACCACCGGGATAGAAGCTACAATTTGTATCCGGTAAACCTCGCCGCCTATTTTGTAAGATGGAATTACTGCCTTAACCGGACTTTTACTCACCGGCAGCGAGATAGGAACCGATTTGCCACTCGCGTCAATCAGATGTGCAATGAATGTGTTGCCTTCGTCATAAGGCCCGACCGTTTTAAATGGGATGTTAATGGTTGTTCCCGGACAAACGGACAGATAAGAAATATTGTCAATGATGATTTTGAAGGACCGTACGCTGTCTGCGGCCGGTTCTGTTTTAGCAAGCCTTTCTTCTGCTTCTTTCTCCGTGAGCGTGTCCGAAGAGATTTCAACATTGCTGCTATCCGGCGTAATAATGGTGTCCCGGACAGCGTCGCGAATTGCTGTTGTGTCCGCGGTGGGAGCAGTTACGGGCGCTGCCTGCGTTGCCCGTGGCGCGATGGCCGTGTCAGCTTTGGGCGTTACGGCTGGCCTGGTAGGGACAGGTGGCTTTTTCTTTGGCGCAAAAATTTGTCTTTTAGGTGTGCTGGTTCTTCGCTGGGCATTGGCCTGATTTGAAAAAATCAACAACCCGCAAAAGATAATAAAGACGAATCTGAACATGTAAAAGTTGTTAGTATTTAACTTAATTCATTGCTACCAAAGTGCTTCCGCGCAAAACAGGCACAACATCATAAAGGTCTTTTTGCAAGCAATAAGATATATCTTTCTGGATTCCCAAACGCTGCAGCCTGCGCACGTGGGATGAATTGGAAACGCTGGCCAGTAAGTTGTTACGGCTCTGGTCGTAAAGTCGCTGCGCCATCAATGTGCCATCTTCCAAAAGCATAAACTGGTCTTTCAGCGCGTCGGCAAGCGCACCTGCAAACAATGTATCTTCCAGGTTGGGCCGTCCTTTCCAGCCTGCGCAAAGCACCAGGATGTCATAAGGCTCCGAACGCAAATGATTCGTCAATGCACCCAGGTTCAGGAACGATCCGATCATTACTTTCACTGCCGATGCCTTTGCCTTAGCGATTGATAACGTTCCGTTTGTGGTTGTCATTGCGATCTGCGAGCCGATCAGCCGCTCATTCATATAACTGAAAGGCGAATTGTCCAGATCAAAACCTTCTACTTTCCGTGCGTCGCGTTCCGCAGCTGCAATGAAACCCTTATCCTGTAACAATTTACATTCTTCAATACTGGCAACAGGCGTAATGCTCTTGACACCATAAGCGAGGCCGGTAACCATGCACGAAGTAGCCCTGAAAACGTCTGCTACAACTACAATTGAATTATCCAGTTTGTGTAAATGAAGCAGGTCGGGTGTAAGGCAAACATCAAGTTGTTTCATAAAATGCAATCGATACTATGGAGTAAATTGGGGGGAGTTAATTAGTTTTTTACAAAAGGCAGTTTGACAACTTTGGCTTTCAACAACCTGTCGCGCACTTTTACGAAAATTTCCGTTTCAGGCTTGGCAAATGCGGCTGGGACGTAGCCCAGGCCAATTCCTTTTTGTAATGTGGGTGATTGTGTTCCCGAAGTCACTTCGCCCAATCTGGTGCCGGATTCATCGCAAAGCTCATAATGTCCGCGTGGGATTCCCCGGTCGATCATTTCAAAGCCCACCAGTTTTTTCTGCAAACCCGCTTCTTTCTGCTCTTTCAATTCCTTTGCGTCGATAAAGTCTTTGGTGAATTTGGTAACCCAGCCTAAGCCAGCTTCCAGCGGTGAAGTGTTATCGTCAATGTCGTTTCCGTAAAGGCAGAAGCCTTTTTCAAGTCGCAATGTATCACGGGCGCCTAGTCCCACAGGTTTTATTCCAAATTCCGCTCCGGCCGCAAATATGGCTTTCCACATGTTTACTGCGTCGGCGTTTTTAACATATATTTCAAATCCGCCTGCACCGGTGTAACCTGTTGCCGAGATGATCACATCCGGAATCCCAGCCATTTCACCGATTTTGAATGTATAATAATCCATTGCACTCAGATCTACCGCAGTAAGCTTTTGCAAAGTTGGCGTCGCATTCGGCCCCTGGACTGCAAACAGGCACAAGTCATCGGAAAGATTTTCCATCGTAACGCCTTCTGCATTGTGGCTTTGGATCCAGTTCCAGTCCTTTTCAATGTTGGACGCGTTCACAACCAGGAAATATTCGTCTTCTTTTATTCTGTAAACCAATAAATCGTCGACCACACCGCCTTTTCCATTAGGCAAATAACTGTACTGCACTTTTCCATCAAACAAAGCAGCAGCATCGTTGGACGTAACTTTTTGTATCAAATCCAAAGCCTTCGGCCCCTTAATGCTGAATTCGCCCATATGGGACACATCAAATACGCCGACGTTATTTCTTACAGTGTGGTGTTCATCCAGATCCGAGGAATAACGCACAGGCATTTCAAAACCTGCAAATGGGACCATTTTGGCACCCAAATCAATATGGACCTGGTGTAATGGGACAGTTTTCATGAATGGTAAATTGGTTCACAATAATTTACAAAAGTAGGTAAAGCCGATCAAAGCGACACAAAAAAGTCTTTTTTCAAATGCTGTTGCGCACTTTTGAAGTATATTGGGAAAAAATATGCTTAAATAATTAGAAGGGCAACTGCCCCGAAACGGAGACTATGAAGAGAAAATTTTTACTTTTTGCCCTCACATTGGTTGCAGCGAAAACGGTTGCTCAGACAGCGACTTTTGTAGGGGAGGTTATTGATGATAAGATCAGTATAGGTTATGGCGTCACGTCCGGCGACGTGGACGGAGACGGCAAGCCGGATATTTTACTGGCAGATAAAAAGGAAATTGTTTGGTATAAAAATCCAGGTAAAAAGGCTGAAAAATGGACGCGTTATGTCATTGCGAGAGACCTGACCGAGCAGGATAATGTATGCATTGCTGCGAGGGACATTGATGGCGATGGAAAAGTAGAAGTGGCCGTTGGTGCGCAGTGGAACCCTTCGGAAACAAAGAATTTGAAACAATCGGGAGCGGTTTACTATTTATCTGCCCCCAGTGACAGGACGCAGCTTTGGGAGCCAGTCCGCCTGCATCACGAAGTGACCATTCACCGCATGCAATGGTTGAAGAAAGCCGACGGCACATTCCAGCTTGCCGTGCTTCCCTTACACGGTGAAGGAAATTCGGGTGGCGAAGGCGCTGGCGTAAAACTTATTGCATTTGATGTTCCTCAAAATAAAACAGGAATCTGGGGATTTGATCTGGTAGAAACCGGCATGCACATGACGCATAATATGCACCCTATGGAAGTGCCCGGCAGAATGCTAGGCTTAGCTGTTGCTGGTAAAGAAGGTGTGCAAGTTTTTCTGGACGGAGCCGAAGGTTTGGCGCCATCAGGCACCTGGATGGTTCCGCAAACGGGAGTAGGAGAGGTTAGAACAGGAAGTCTGGGCAAAAACCAGCTTTTCACCGCCACCATCGAGCCCATGCATGGCAACACATTAGTCGTTTATTCCAAAGACAACAGAACAGTTTTAACAGACAAAATCAAAGAAGGCCACGCATTAGTCTGCGCCGATTTCTTCGGCCAGGGCCGCGACCAGGTCGTAATGGGCTGGCGCAACCCGAATGTTACCGGTGAAACAGGCGTAAGAATTTTCGTAGGATCAGATCCCGAAGGAAAAAAGTGGCAGGAATATGCGCTCGATGATAAAATCAAAATCGCTTGTGAAGACATTACGGCTGCGGATCTGGATGGCGATGGGGATCTGGATATCCTGGCATCGGGAAGATCGACGCATAATGTTGTTGTGTATTGGAATCAGAAGAAGAAATGAAAAAAGGTCTGAGAGCTTGTCTCTCAGACCTTTTTAGTTGTTGGTGTTGACTAGTAACTTCCCTTAGTCCCGTCTTCCCATTAACAAGCTTACATAATAAAGCAATGTTGCTAATGAACCAATTGCAGCAACCAGATAAGTCCTGGCAGCCCATTTCAATGCATCGGCAGACATAACATATTCTCTCTCATTCACAATCCTGTTGTTCTTAATCCAGGCAAGTGCTCTGTTACTTGCGTCGTATTCAACAGGCAATGTGATAAAACTGAATATTGTTGTTGCGGCAAATAATGCTACGCCGATTGCCAATGGAATCGGCGTTGTGTTTAACAAAACGATTCCGCCCAGGATGATCCATTGCATGTAAGACGAGGCAATGCTCAAAAACGGCACCATTTGAGACCTGAACTGTAACCATTTATAAGCAGTTGCGTGCTGCACTGCGTGCCCGCATTCGTGGGAAGCGACAGCGGCAGCGGAGACACTTCTTCCGTGATAAACGTCAGGGCTCAGGTTAACGGTTTTATCCTGAGGATTATAATGGTCGGTTAGGCGTCCTTCGACTGACAACACCCGAACATCATATATTCCGCTTTCGCGCAGCATGGTTTCAGCGATTTCTTTTCCGCTCATTCCATTACTCAGCCCTACTTGCGAGTATTCTTCAAATTTACTTTTGAGACGCCATTGCACATAAAGGCTAATAAGCATCACCAAAATACCAATTACATATGCACCAGCCATATTTGTGTTAGTTATATCCTTGTTTTATTTTCTCAATCAGTGCGGTAGTCGAGTAACCCTTTACAAGAGCGATCGTTTTTACCTCACCTCCTTTACCCAAAACAAAATCCGCGCCAGCAATAGTTTCAACGGTATAATCGTCTCCTTTGACCAAAATGTCAGGTTTTACAGCTTCAATCAACTGACTAGGCGTCGGTTCGTCGAACAAAATGACAGCATCAATGAAGGAAAGCGCTGCCATTAATCTTGCTCTTGCATACTCATTGACGACGGGTCTTAATGATCCTTTGAGGCGGCTTACGGAGGCATCAGTGTTCAGGCCTAAAACAAGCCTGTCGCCCAATGCACGCGCTTTTTCGAGATAGTCTATATGTCCTAAGTGAACAATGTCGAAGCAGCCATTTGTAAAAACAACCTTTTGTCCGGCGCGTTGCCAGTCTTCAATGGTTGGAATGGCTTCTTCGAGTCTTAAAATCTTGCTTTCGGTGAGGTTCATGGAATGAATCGGTGTAAGGATTTTTGTAAGGTTAGTACGATGTCATACGCGCTTTTGATATAACCGGACTACAAAACAGCCATTAATTTTCAATCGCAACCTGATTGTTTTCGGAAACCGATTTTTTGTTTTGAACTAAAACGTATAGGAATGCCAGTGCGCCGATAATAAGCATAAAAATCATTTGCGCTCCATGAATAAACGTAGCCAATGTAATGCCATCGTTTTGAGATAATCCGTACAAAATCATCACATTACCAACCAGCAAATGATAAGCTCCTATTCCGCCCTGTGTGGGTGCGGTCATACCAATGGCGCCTACAACCAACAATGTCAAGCCAGCCAATGGTCCGAGGTTGGAAGTTTCGGGAATGCAGAAAAACAGCACGTAGGACACGAAGTAATAGAAAACCCAGATGCCGATCGTGCTAAGAATAAACAATCCCGGATTCTTCAATTTACGGATGCTCAAAAAACCATCAAGCATTCCTTTTGCGAACGTAACGATCTTCTGGATCAATGCATTCTGCTGCAAACGGTCCCTTAAGGCGACATTTTTATAAACCGCAATGCCCGCGGCAACCACCACAACCATGCCCGTAACCAAAATCCCCGCCAGGATTCCAGTCCCTGTGCTGCCGCCCTCGCCGCCTGAAACTTTACTTTGAAAAAAATCAGTGAAGAATTTACTGAGCCGGTCAAATTCCAGAATAAAATTCAAACCGATCATGATGAGCAGGATCAGCACGTCGAATATACGTTCCGCAACAACGGTCCCGAAGCTGAGGTTGACGGGAATGCGTTCCAGCCTGTATAGCGTGCCGCAGCGCGTCACTTCGCCCATTCTGGGCACAATGTAATTGGCAAAATAACCGGTTAATACGGAAATAGAACTATTGAAAAGCCCGGGTTTGTGACCCAGCGGCTCCATCAGCATGCCCCAGCGCCAGGCTCTCGTTACGTGTGCGCAAAGCAGCAAAAAGCAGGATAATGCAATCCATCGCCAGTCCGATTTGGCAAACCTGTCCAGCATTTCTGCGAAGTTGATGTCTTTAAAGACAAACCAGATCAGGCCGCCTGCCAGCGCAAGCGAAATGATGTAACGTAAAGCGCTTTTCATAGCTGTTTAAAGAATTTTGAGAACCCGCAAAGAAAAGAAGTTTGGCCTACACCACAAGATGATTATTATGATCCGGAAACACGACCATTGGCTTGAATGTCTTGGCCTCTTCCTGGCTCATGGAGCCGTATGCAATGATAATGATGATGTCGCCGATCTGAACCCTGCGTGCCGCGGCGCCATTCAGGCAGATCATTCCGGACCCTCTTTCGCCCTTGATAACGTACGTCACAAAGCGCTCCCCGTTATTGTTATTGACAATGTGAACTTGTTCATTTTCAACCAATCCGGCAGCGTCGATAAGATCTTCGTCGATGGTGATGCTGCCTACGTAATTCAACTCCGCCTGAGTCACCTTAACCCGGTGAATCTTCGATTTCATGAGTGTTATTTGCATTACCAGGTAATGTAAGTCGGGAATTTATTAATGTCCTTATTCACCCCAAAGTTAAGGGAATAATATACAGCCTTCAAAACATCGGCGTTATGGTTACGGTTCCCGTTCACAAATGCGGACACTGCAAGTAATTATTATAACAAGTATGCTTTAAACAATATTATCCACTTTATCTTTTCACTATCAAATCAGATGCGTTCAGAAAATAAACCGAAGGATGTGAAGCGCCGGGAGTTTTTGCAAAAAACGACGGCAGCAGCGATTGGAAGCTTTTTTATTGTCCCACGGCACGTGCTGGGCAAAGGCTTCGTGGCACCAAGTGACAAATTGAACATTGCGGGAATAGGGGTTGGCGGAAAGGGTTTTTCAGATACAAATAATGCTTGGAATAAAGGTGCCGAAAATCTGGTAGCACTTTGCGACGTGGATTGGAACCAGGCCAAAAAGAATTTTGAGCTGCATCCGACTGCGAAAAAATACAAGGATTTCAGGAAAATGTTTGATGAAATGGAAAAGGACATCGACGCCGTAACCGTTTCCACAACCGACCATATGCACGCCATAATCGCGATGGCGGCCATGCAGCGCGGCAAGCACGTATATGTGCAAAAGCCGTTGACGCACGACATTTATGAAGCGCGGATGCTTACAGAAGCAGCCCGTAAATATAAAGTGGTAACCCAAATGGGTAACCAGGGCGCTTCCAACCCTGCGCAAACGCAGATGAAAGAATGGTTTTCCAAAGGTCTGATCGGTAATGTGCACGAAGCGCACGTTTGGACCAACCGTCCGGTGTGGCCGCAAGGAATTCCCGTTCCAACCGAAAAATTCCCCGTTCCTGCTGACATTGACTGGGAACTTTGGGTAGGATCGGCTGAATGGGTTGATTATAATCCGGCGTGGCATCCATTCAAATGGAGAGGCTGGTGGAATTTCGGAACAGGCGCATTAGGCGACATGGGCTGCCACCTGATCGACCCTGCTTTCCGCACATTGGGACTAGGCTATCCAACCGAACTGGAATGCAGCGTAGGACAAGTTTTCATTAAAGACTGGACGCCCGAATACATTCCCGAAGGCTGCCCGCCATCATCGAGGGTTCAGCTTAAATTCCCTGCGAACAAGATCAACAAATCCGAAGTAACATTAACCTGGCACGACGGCGGCCTGCGTCCTTTCCATCCGGACATTATCCCTGCCAACGATCCGCTAGGCGAGCCAGACAGCAGCAATGGTGTTTTGTTAATAGGTCAAAAAGGCGTTATGACTTGCGGGACTTATGGTATTAACCCAAAAGTTTACCTGAACGACGGCACGAAGCTCGAATACAAGCAAGGTGATTTTGGAAACAAATACACACCAATGCCAGAATTCGGTCACCACGTCTCCTGGACCGACGCCTGCAAAGCCGGTTTCAATAGCAAAGAACACAAAGCGTTAACCTCATCATTCGACTACGCCGGACCATTGACCGAAACCGTCATCATGGGTAACCTCGGAATCCGCAGCTACAACCTCCGCACAGCGAAAGCAGACGGCAAAGGATTTGACTATCCAGGTCGGAAGAAGTTGCTTTGGGATGGTAATAATATGAAGATCACCAACTTTGACGAGGCTAACCAGTTTGTGAAGAGGAAGTACAGAGGGGACTGGAAGTTGTCGTAAGGGCGGAGGAAGCGTTTATGTCGGCTGGGCTGACCCGGTCAGCCTGAGTTGACCAAGCCCTGTCAGCCTGAGTTAACCAAGCCCTGTCAGCCTGAGTTAACCAAGCCCTGCCAGACGGAGCCAACCAAACCCTGCCAGCCTGAGCCAACCAAGCCCTGTCAGCCTGAGCGGAGACGAAGGCGCGTTACCCAGAAGTAGCGCGCCTTCGTCTCCGCTCAGGCTGACAGGGCTTGGTAGCTGCTGACAGGCCTTCTAAAACACAACATTATCAATCAACCTCACCGGCCCTAAAAACGCAGCCACGCAAATAGCATTTGTTCCGGCAGCGCTGAGGCTGGGAATCGGCTGCAATGTCTTTACATCCGCCACTTCAAAGTAATCTAGCTTAAACTCCGGAATAGCATTAAATGCATTGCTAGCAGCGGAAACGGTTTCTGTAATGTCCTTTCCTGCCAGCAAACTTTGCTTCGCTTCTTCCAATATCCGATAAATATGCGGAGCAATGTTGCGTTCAGCGTCATTAAGCCTGCGGTTGCGGGAGGACATGGCCAGGCCATCCGTTTCTCTAATAGTGGGGCAGACGATCAGTTCCAGGTTAAACGCAAGGTCTGAGACCAACCTTTTGATGATGGAAACTTGCTGTAAATCCTTTTGTCCAAAATAAGCGCGGTGCGGGCTTACGATGTGGAAGAGCTTGGAAACGACTATGCCTACACCATTAAAGTGACCCGGTCTTGAAGCCCCTTCCATCACGCTTTCCAATGTGCCGAAGTTGATCAGTAAGGACGATTTTTCAGGATACATTTCCTCCACGGATGGCGCGAAGACGGCTGTGCAGCCTGCTTGTTCCAGCATAGCACAATCTGCTTCTAACGTACGCGGATATTTCAGCAGATCTTCGGGGTTATTAAACTGGGTCGGATTGACGAAAATGCTGGCGACTGTGACGTCGTTATCTTTAATGGAAGCGTCAACGAGTGAAATGTGGCCTTCGTGCAATGCGCCCATGGTGGGAATTAGCCCAATGGTTTTTTGCTCTGAAAGTTGTTGATCGAGTAAACTGCGCAGGCCTTTGATTGAAGTAAATACTTCCATTGAAAAAGTGGAATCAGAGGGAGTAATCAAACCGCAGCGGATGCTTTTCTTTCATGTGAGCAACTATCCGTGGGCGATGAAAAAATTTGGAATGGGAATTCCCAAACTGAGCGCAATATGACATTTAGTTTGGAATATTTTTTGATTTTGCCATTTTTTTTGTATAATTTTGCAAAACTTTTTTTCACAAACTGCTGAAACATCTATGGAGAAACTACGAATTTTGTATGTAGCCAGTGAAATCAATCCTTTCCTCCAAACCACCGATGTTGCCGATTACGTAAGGAAACTTCCTCAGGCAATGCAGGAACGAGGTGCAGAAATCAGAATTCTTGTTCCCCGTTTTGGTCTTATCAATGAACGCAAAAACCGGCTTCATGAAGTAGTTCGACTGTCAGGAATAAATATTACCGTAGGAGATGAAGAAAAGCCTTTGATTATCAAAGTGGCTTCTATCCCTAATGCGAAGTTGCAAGTCTATTTTATTGACAATGATGATTATTTTCACCGCAAATCGGTGTTCTTTGATAAGGAGAATAACTTTTACGATGACAATGACGAGCGCGCGATCTTCTTCTGCAAAGGTGTATTGGAAACGGTAAAAAAATTGGGTTGGGCTCCTGACGTGGTGCATTGCAACGACTGGATGACTGCTTTGATTCCATTGTATCTGAAAACTACTTACCGCAACGATCCAATGTTTAAGGATACGAAAAGTGTGTTTACGGTGCATAACAATGCTTTTGACTATAAATTTGACGCAGATTTACATAACAAGGCGAAAGCAATGGATGTAAGCGATGAAGCTTTGGCTCATTTGCGCTCTAACGACTTTGAAGGATTTGTTAAAATTGGCTGTGCATATGCGGACGCGGTTTTGAAGGCGGACGATCATTGCAGCGAAAGTCTGAACCAGATTTTCAACAATGCGCCGAAACGTGTTGAGCTTGACGAACAGGATGAGAAGTTCTCGGAATCATATTACAATCTTTATACGGATCTGATGAACTGATCCCGGATATATCACTGAAAATGATGGCGGCCATAATGGTCGCCATTTTTTTTGTACTAATCGTAAAAATCACGGAATAGGATATTTACGATGTGTTCGAGCACTCTTATGAAATTGGATAATTTTTAGTAATTAATTATAATATAGCTTGTTAAGCATTCCTGATTGCTATTTATTTGCACCGTATCATTTAACATACACTCAATTTAAATTCTTAAAATATGTGTGGAATTGTAGCTTACGTAGGAAGCAGAGAAGCTTATCCCCTAATTCTCAAAGGTCTTAAAAGACTAGAATATCGGGGTTATGACAGCTCGGGAATTGCCTTGCTGGAAAATGCCAAATTGGATATTTATAAGAAAAAAGGCAAGGTGTCCGACCTCGAAAGTGAGCTTGCTTCCAAACATTTAACCGCCACAATCGGCATCGGGCACACGCGCTGGGCCACACACGGAGAGCCAAATGACGTAAATGCACACCCGCATTACTCCAATAACCGCCGGCTTTCCATCATTCACAACGGCATTATAGAGAATTATGCTTCGATCAAACAAAATCTGGTCACAAAAGGGCATAAGTTTCTCAGCGATACAGATACAGAAGTTCTCATTCATTTTATAGAAGACATTCAGCAGGAGACGGGCGGTTCGTTGGAATCTGCCGTGAAACACGCGCTGAAAGAAGTCGTAGGCGCTTATGCGATAGTGGTGATGTCGCTGGATCATCCGGGACAACTTATTGCTGCCAGAAAAGGGAGCCCGCTGGTAATTGGCATCGGGGAAGATGAATTTTTCTTCGCTTCCGACGCCACGCCGATCATCGAGTATACTAAAGATGTGGTTTACCTGGATGATTATGAAGTTGCTGTGATCAGTGACGGCCGGTTAAGCATTCAAAATCTGGATAACACGGAAACGATTCCTTATATCCAAAAGCTGGAAATGGAGCTTGAAACCATCGAAAAAGGTGGTTATGACCATTTCATGATCAAAGAAATTTTTGAACAGCCGCGTTCCATTGCCGACAGTATGCGCGGAAGATTGCGTGCGGACGATGCACATTTGCAATTAGGCGGGCTGGCAAATTATCTGGATAAACTGGCCGAAGCAGACCGCATTGTGATCGTAGGCTGCGGCACTTCATGGCATGCAGGTCTTGTAGCGGAATATCTTTTCGAAGAATTGGCGAGAGTGAACGTAGAGGTCGAATATGCTTCCGAATTCCGTTACCGAAACCCGGTTATCAATGAAAAGGACATTGTTATCGCCATTTCACAATCCGGTGAGACTGCGGATACATTGGCTGCCATTGAGCTGGCTAAGTCAAAAGGCGCGACGATATTCGGTGTTTGCAATGTGGTGGGTTCTTCCATTGCGCGCGCAACGCATGCAGGCGCTTACACGCACGCCGGCCCTGAAATAGGGGTGGCGAGTACAAAAGCATTTACGGCTCAGGTGACAGTGCTGACTTTGATCGCTATTGCTACTGCGAAGCGCAAAGGCACGATATCCGAAGAAACTTACCGCCAACTGCTCATTGAGCTGGAAACGATTCCGGCAAAGGTGGAAAAGGTGTTTGAGAATGCTAATAAGATCAAGGAAATCGCATTTATATTCACCTATGCACGCAACTTTATTTATCTGGGAAGAGGTTTGAATTTCCCGGTAGCACTGGAAGGCGCTCTCAAATTGAAAGAGATTTCCTATATCCACGCCGAAGGTTACCCCGCCGCAGAAATGAAGCACGGGCCTATCGCGCTCATTGATGAGGATATGCCGGTGGTTTTCCTGGCAACGAAAGATGGTTCTTACGAGAAAATCGTTTCCAACATTCAGGAAGTGAAGGCACGGAAGGGAAGGGTTATCGCCATTGTTACTGAGGGCGATACGCTTATCCCGGGCATGGTGGATTTTGTGATCGAGGTGCCCAAAGTGCACGAATTACTCACGCCTCTGGTTTCTGTAATCCCGTTGCAACTGCTTTCTTATTACATTGCCGTTATGCGCGGCAGGAATGTGGATCAGCCCCGGAATCTTGCGAAATCAGTGACAGTAGAGTAATATTTGATTATAATCTTAAAAAGCGAAGTTGTCTCAAGGGCAGTTTCGCTTTTTATTTTGCATAAACTTTTGCAGGAAATAATGTAATGTTGTTTTCGTTAAGTTTGCGCGTTCAGTTTTATAAAAGAGATCATTTCAATGTATAAAAAAATACTGCTTTTCTCTGTCATATGCATTATATCAGCCGCATGCAGTAAAAAAGAAGCCAGTTATGTCCCCAAACCCAAGGGTTTCAACAGGGTGGATCTGCCGCCGCATACTTATCAAAAACTGACGCAGGAGCATCCCTATACATTTGAATTTTCTAAATACGCAGAGGCTGTTCCTGATACATTTGCAACGGCAGGCAAGCATTGGATCTTCATCAATTATCCTCAATTCAAAGCCAACATTCAAATCACCTACAAAGACGTCGGGAATAATCCTGCACTGCTGAAAGCATATATTGACGATTCCTATAAGCTGGCCAGCAAGCACCAGATTCGCGCTTCGGCCATTCAGGAACAGCGGGTTTTAAGTAAGACCGGGAAAACGGCCATTTTGTTTAAAATCGAAGGCGACGTGCCCAGCCCTTACCAGTTTTATACTACGGACAGTACAAAACACTTCATGCGCGGCGCCATATACTTTCCCACTGCCACAAAAAACGATTCGCTGGCTCCCGTCATAGATTATTTGCAAAAGGACATGATCCAGCTTTTGAACACATTGAACTGGAGATAAAAATCTGAAAGGCTTTGTTGCTGAATGTGCAAGGCTGTATCTTTGAAGTTCGGACCTCAACAACTGAAACACTATGGCTAAAAAGCAACCCAAGAACCAGCTACTTCTCGATTTTTCGGTGCGTGGTAACCGGATCGTCCTGCATCTTGGTCAGGTGGAGAGCCAGCGGTTGGCTGATGCGCTTTTTGAGGGATTAGTGAATGGGGATTGGATGATCGAGCCTGCGGGCGCGGTTGCAGACATTTCTTATGCGCAGGACATTGTACATCAGATCGGCCATAAACTTCCATATCCTGAGGGAATTAAAATCGCCCAACTGCATAATGTTGATCCGAATTTTAAAGGATTTTCTGCAATATATCGTCAAAAAGGATGGGTGTTTGTCAATGCAGCTTCGGAGATAAATGAACGTAATTATCACATTCATTTGCTGACCGTGTCACTGGGTTTGCATACACTATATACGAATACAACCTCACTGGCAGCGCGTTCTGAGCGATTGATATTTGAAGCCTTGCTTCCTTTTGAAGAAGTAGAAAGCTTTTTCAGAAATGACATTTCAAAAATACCTGATTTCCTGGCTGCTGACATCGCCAATTTCTTCAAAGTCCCATTCCCGATGGTGCTGAAAAGAGCATTGACATTGAAAATCATTTCAGATGCGCAGTATCGCACGTTCATGACGGTTGTTCCCGTCGCCTCCTCCAAGCCGCGCGAACTTTTCGTTTCGCCGGATGGAAACATTGATGACCTGGAAGCACAGCTGTTTTCCCAGGGAATGGAAGATTAATCCTTATTTACATGCAGGTTACTCAGGTCGGGTAGGGGGCTTACCGAAGTCCAGCCGCCATCTACGACGAGGCTTTGCCCTGTAATGTGCCCGGAATGCGGGGATAGCAGGAATAAAGCAGCATTAGCAATGTCTTCACAAATCGCCGGGCGGCCCATAGGTGTGATCGCAGACCACATTTTTGGATAAGTCGGATCTTCGGCCAGTGTCCTTTCGGTCAATGTTGCGCCGGGGGCCACTGTGTTAATGGTGATGCCGTGCGGGGATAATTCCAGCACAAGATTTTTTGCCAACATTTCCAATCCTGCCTTCGTCATCGCATATGCACCCAGAAACTGGTGCGCCTGATGGCCTACAACCGAAGACATCAGCAATATTCTGCCACCGGCTTTTTGCGCACGCATTTGACGGGCTGCAGCTTGTGTAAGTAAGAAAGATCCCATCAGATTCACTTCCAGGACCTTTCTTAAATTTTCTTCCGGATAAGTAAAAAAGTCGCCGAAGAGCGTAATGCCTGCATTTGCAACCACAATAGAAAGTTTTCCAAAGCATTTAACAGCCTCTTCCACCATTCCATCGATCACCTCAACTTTGGAAGCGTCGCCTGCAAATGCAACACATTCACCTTCCATATTCCGTATTTTACTCGCAGCTTCTTTGGCGAGGTCCTCGTCAAAGTCATTCAAAATCACGCAAGCTCCTTGTGACGCGAGTTGTTTTGCTATCTCAAACCCGATTCCCTGTCCCGCTCCCGTTACGATCGCTACTTGATTATCAAATAATTGGCTGCTCATTATACATGTTAAGATTTTGAAAGGGCTCTGCTCAGTCCCGACTTAATGCGAATCTCTTGTTACTTTATCTCCCGATCCTCCAACCAGGAAATCGAGATCAGCACCTTCGTGCGCCTGCATGACGTGATTGATATGCAAATTCACATAACCCCGGTTATAGCCCATTTCCAGCGGTTTCCAGGATTTAGCGCGTTCTGCAAGCTCCTCGTCCGACACTTCCAGATTGAGTTTCCTGTTTTCAACGTCCAGCTCAATGTAGTCGCCGTCCCTGACCAATGCGAGCGTTCCGCCCACGGCCGCTTCGGGTGAAATGTGCAAAACAACCGTTCCAAATCCGGTCCCGCTCATGCGTCCATCCGAAATCCGCACCATATCGATCACCCCCTGAGCAAGCAGTTTTTTCGGTAACGACATATTTCCTACTTCCGGCATTCCGGGATAGCCTTTCGGGCCTACATTTTTAAGAACCAGAATACTGTTTTCATCCACATCCAGGTCCGGATCGTCGAGGCGTGCTTTATAATCGTCAATATCTTCAAATACGATTGCCCGTCCGCGGTGTTGCATCAGTTCCGGTTTCAGCGATGCCGAGGGTTTGATCACGGCACCATTAACGCAAAGATTACCACGCACAACAGCCAATCCGGTAAGGTCTTTAACGGGCTCTGCCAGCGTAGCGATCACTTCCGGATCGAAGCATTCGGCCGTGGCACAGTTCTCCGCCATTGTTTTCCCGTTCGCTGTGATCACATTCTGATGCAGCAACCCGAGCATTTCTTTTATTACAACCGGTAAGCCGCCTGCATAGTAAAAGTCTTCCATAAAATAGCCGCCGGAAGGCTGCAAATTAAGCAGTAGGGGCACTTTCGCGCAAAGCGCATTGAAGTCATCCAGCGAAAGATCAACACCGATCCGACCTGCAATGGCAAGAAGGTGTATGACAAAATTCGTCGAGCCGCCAATGGCCGCATTAAGCATAATAGCGTTTTCAAAAGCTTCTTTCGTCAATATCTGGGACAGGCGCAGATCCTCGTGCACCATCTGCACAATCCTGCGGCCCGACAGATGAGCAAGCACTTTTCTGCGCGAATCCGCTGCCGGGATAGCCGCATTTTCGGGCAAGGTAAGGCCCAGCGACTCCACCATACAAGCCATTGTAGAAGCTGTTCCCATTACGGCACAATGTCCGTTGCTGCGGCACATGCAAGCTTCGGAGGTCGTAAACTCTTCCTGTGAAAGTTCACCTTTGCGGTACATTTCACTGAACCGCCAGATGTCACTCGTGCCAATGCTTTTGCCCCTGTAACGACCTGTGAGCATTGGCCCGCCTGAAACGACGATTGTGGGAATGTTCACGCTGGCAGCGCCCATGACAAGTGATGGCGTGGTTTTGTCACAGCCGCAAAGCAGCACAACGCCGTCAACCGGGTTGGCGCGGATCGATTCTTCCACATCCATGCTCGCCAGGTTGCGGTAGAGCATGGCCGTGGGTTTCATCAATGTTTCGCCCAGAGACATAACGGGAAATTCAACCGGGAAGCCGCCTGCTTCCCATACGCCCCGTTTTACAGACTCTGCCAGTTCCCGAAAATGACCATTACAAGGCGTTAATTCCGAAAATGTATTGCAAATTCCGATCACCGGTCGTCCGTCGAATTCATCTGCCGGGTAACCCTGATTTTTCATCCAGGCCCTGTATATAAATCCATCCTTACCGGACTTTCCGAACCATCCGCGGCTGCGCAATTTATTTTCCTCCATTATTTCGCCCATGTTTATATTCAAATAAGTAAAGGCCGTTGGCAGTAAAATATAATTCCATTAACCCTTTAAAATAAATATTGTATCTTCGTTTTACACGTGCCCAGGGATTTCCATGATTTTGTTACGAGGTTATAAATTGTTGCTATACTTGCTCTTACCATTGGTTTCGTTACCTTCAACCGCACAATTTCAAGCCGATAACTTCATTGAAAAATTACTGAAAAAGCATCCGGAAAGATTTGCCGAGCTCCTTAAAGATCCGGATAAATACCAGATCCAGATCCTTTACACAAAGATTGACAGAAACCGCAAAAACGAGCCGCATTTCACCACCCACCGCTATCAGGTTGATAATTCAAAATACTTTTATCCGGCGAGCACCGTCAAGCTTCCGGCTGTTGCGCTGGCTTTTGAAAAGCTGAATAAACTGGGCATTGATAAGGATACGCCCATGTTGACAGGAGCAGAGCGACCCGAGCAGATTGCTGTAAAATCAGATTCAACTTCTGAAAATAAATTACCATCTGTTGCACATTATGCCAAGAAAATCCTCCTGGTAAGCGACAATGATGCATTTAACCGGCTGTACGAGTTTATCGGACAGGAGGAGTTCAACGATTCTTTGCATAAAAAGGGCTTCACCAATGTAAGGATCACGCACCGGCTGGATTCACCCATAGGCCCTGAAAACAACAGATATACCAATCCGATCCGGTTCGAAAAGGATGGCAAGGTGGTTTTTGAGCAGCCGGCGAAATATGCGGCAAAAGAACTGAAATCGCCGACGCCAATTCTGATAGGGAAGGGTTACATGAAGGACAATGTGCTGGTGAATGAGCCTTTTGACTTTTCAGCAAAAAACTACTTTGCATTGGAAGATCAGCATCGGTTATTGAAAACCCTATTCTTCCCGGAGCAAGTGCCCGCCAGCCAGCGGTTTAATCTTACTCCCGATGATTACCGTTTTATGTATCAGTATATGTCCCAATTCCCGGTTGAAACAAGCTTTCCGGAACATTATACGGACGATTACTACGACGGTTATGCGAAATTTCTGCTGTTTGGGGCGACTAAAACGCGGTTACCAAGGCATATCCGGCTTTTTAATAAGGTAGGTGATGCGTATGGCTTCCTGCTGGATAATGCCTATATCGCAGATTTTGAGAAGGGAATTGAATTTATGCTGACTGCCGTTATCTATTGCAACGAAGACCAGGTCTTCAATGACGATAAGTATGATTACGACACGGTTGGGTTTCCCTTTATGACCAATCTTGGTAAGACTATTTTTGAGTATGAGGTAAACCGGAAAAGGGCTAACAGGCCCGATCTGAGCCGGTTTGAAGTTGAATACGACAAATAAAGCTAAGAAACTTTCCACTTCATTTTGGGAGCGATCTGGCAGATGTACAGATTGGTCAAATGTCCTACGATCAGCAATCCCGAGCCAATGTAACCCAGCCAGGTGAATACAGGATGCGCTGCTTCGAAAATCAACGATACTGAAAATAACGCCAATGCTCCCCATAAGATCGTTCTTACAGCAATTGATTTATGGTTTTTCGTTGCGTAAAAGACGGCAACGCCGTTAATCAGAATAAAAAGATAATCAAGGGAAACCAATCCGGCGTGGTGGTGATGCGAAGACATCGTGGTGCCGAATGCCAGTGCAGGCATCAGCAGGCAATGCACGATGCACAACACAGAACCCAGGATTCCGATATAATCTGCTTTGCTATGTGAGTGTTCTGCTTTCATGCTATATACAATAATGTTGCAAAAATAAACCTATCTGGCATCACTTGCAACAGAGTTGCACAATTATTTTTGTGATCAGTCGGTTCTTCATTTTTTGCACTACCCAAATCCCTTTTGAAATTGTTACACTTAGAACTTAACTTTGATGGGAAAGGTTTTATAAAAAGTATTCCCGGTATGGAGTACCCGGTATGGAATTCCCGGTATGGAATAAACCGTAACAGAATTCCAAAAATCAATTATTGGAAACAATGGATCAGTTAAGAGAAACATTGAAAGGGCATCATCTGCGGACGACAACATGCCGTGAAGATGTGCTTTCGACATTTATAAGTAAGAAAAATGCGTTGTCCCATGGAGATCTGGAAGGGGCGCTTGGCGAAAACTATGATCGGGTGACCATTTACCGAACATTGAAAACCTTTCTTGAAAAAGGCATCATTCATAAGGTGCTGGACGATGAGGGATTGCGCTATGCATTATGCTCGCACAATTGCTCGGAGGAAAAACATCACCACGACCATATCCACTTTAAATGCAGTGAATGTGGAGAAACCAATTGTCTTGAGAATCTACACATTCCTGCCGTTCAGCTGCCAAAGGGTTATCACCCCGAAAATTTCAACTTGTTGATCCAGGGAGTTTGCCCGAAGTGCGGTTAATTACTGCACTTTCAGGTTAAAATCAAGATTTACATCGTCGCTTCCAGGTCCTGGCGTGCCATTCTTAGTGTCCGGCTGGTGACGCAGCTGAACCTTCAACTTTCCTAATCCTGCGGCTGTAGTTACTGCTTTTCCGGTTAGCCCGATTGGGAAATTATTCTCATCCTTATCACCATAAGTATAAGTAAGCAATGCGGATGGTGAAGGCGTGTACACAAATAAATGCTCGTCCGACTCCTCAGCAACTTCCTCCGTAATGTTATCCGCAGGCGTTTTGCTTTCGTCCAGTAACTCAATGGCCACCGTATACGTTTTGTTAGGTTTTAATGCGATGGTATCGAATTGAGTTGGAGCATTCCCACCGTCCCCATCTGCATCTTTATACGAAAATGATTGAACATTGGTCGTTCCATCTTCTGTAAATTTCAATGTCACAGAAGTGATCAATTCGTTTTCGTCGTCGATCTGGACATCATCGCCGGCATCTTTGCATTGGGTAAAGGAAACGGTTGCAGCCAAAAGCAACATCCAGGAAAATTTACGGTTCATTTTCATAGGTAAAGTATTTATGTAATTGAGTAAAAAGGCAATCTCACGCACCAAACTTCCATTTCAGGCGCAACGATGCATTGCGGCCCATGTCATCCGCGTAGTATCTGAACCGATTCAGATAGTCGCGGTAAGCCACATTGAAGAGATTTTGAACAGACAATCCGACTTCGAGCTGCTGTTTTTCGGAAATATTGAATGTCGTTCCCATTTGTACATTCCATAGCGAGTAGGCCTTGGGAGGCGCCAGAAAGTCACTAGCCGGCGGCACACGCTTCTGCTGTGCTACAAATAAATTTCCAACTGAAAAATAGGCTTTGTGCCATTTTGCATCTTCCGGCAGTTCATATTTGATCTGATTATCGATCCTGTTTGCAGGAATTAATACCAGATAATTGTCGTTCCGCCGGTCGTAAACACGCAGATAGCTCAACTTGCTCGAAACGCTGGTGTATTTCATAAACTCCCAGGTCGCCGAAAGGTCTACGCCTTTAAAACTGGCGTCTGTTTGGGTGTATTTAAAATATGGAAAGGCGCCGCGAACTGTCAAAATGGGTTCGGCTTGTGGTTTCAGATAAATAAAATCAGAGATAATGTTGTAGTAACCGCCGATTTCAGCTGTAAACTTCGGGCTGGCATATTTTACGCTGGCAATGCTATTAAGCGCCTTTTCTGCCTTTAATGTAGCATCGCCTTTCTCAAAAGCAGCCGCGCCATGATGCACGCCGTCGCTGAACAGTTCACTTACATTAGGCGCACGCCATGCCGTTCCAAAATTCAGTCTTGCCGAGAATTTTTCAGAGAAATTTCGGGTTGCTCCCAATGTTCCCGAGAAATTGGCAAATGTGAAATCCTGCGATACTTTTTCACGGTTCACGATCCGGAAAGACGTCAGCGAGCGATAATCGTAACGCGCGCCCGCTTCCAGTTCCCAGCCATTGGTCACATATCGCTCCATCCAGAAAAACCCAATGTTGAACTGATTGAAATTAGGGATCAGCGGCCTGCCATCCATCAGGTTAAACTGATATAATGTGCTGATTCCGAGCTGCCCGGCAAGTTTTCCGGCAATAGGCTTATGATCCCAGACTACATCATTGGTTAATGTGGTCAGTTTAAATGTTAGTTCGGGATGGTTCAGGGCTGCTATGGAGTCATTTCTTGGACGGTGCAGATCAAATTCGTTCCTATCGTTCAATTGCCGCGCAATGGTCCATTGAAATCGGTTGCCATTTTGAAAATGATAATGTGTCTCCGCCTTCATGAGCTCGTGGCTCACATTCTGGTTAGGCCGGCCAATGTTGTAACTGAAACCCGATTTTACAAAGGGCTCGCCGTTTTCAATCACATTCAGTAAATCCGTAACGCTGCCAATGTGGGAGCCGGAAAATATCCCGATTTTCGTATCAAAACGGCTGTAAAACACGTCAATTCCCAAGCCCTTGTTGCGGTAACCCGCTGCCAATGAGAAGTTTTTCTCGCTGATGCCCGTATTATCCAAGAAATAATCAGACGTTCTAATGTTCCCGCCTCTTTTAATAGTTCCCTGCGCCCGCCATCCAAAGCCTTTGAAGCCCTTGATACTGCCTTGCAATGTTCCTGATAAAACGCCTTGACGGCCATTGGTAAAACCGACTGCATTCACTTCACCGCTCAATGCTTTATCGAAAGGAAGCTCTTCCGGTTCCACGAGAATTACGCCGCCGATCGCATCCGAGCCGTAACGCACGCCCGCAGCGCCTTTTACAACCGATAAGCGGGTCGCTATGAAAGGGTCAATTTCGGGTGCGTGCTCGGAACCCCATTGCTGGCCTTCCTGCCGCACACCATTGTTCATGATCAGGATCCTGTTGCTATGGAGGCCGTGAATGACAGGTTTTGATATCGAAGAGCCCGTTTGCAGGGATGTAACGCCGGTCATTCCTTTCAAACTTTCTGCCAGATTTTGCCCGCGCGTTTTGTCAAGATCGGCTCCTGTAATGGTCGATAACGGTTGCGAGCTTGGCGCATCGGTCCTGTGTGCCGTGATCTCAACATCCTTTAAATGCACTTCCTGTTCCAGCAAATTGAAGTTTTCTTCATGACCAGCAGTTAAATCCAGCTTTTCACGGAAAGGATTGTAACCAATGATCCTGCATTCCAATGTATAAGCGCCAGGGCAGAGATTCCGCAGCTCGTAACGCCCGTTTTCATCTGTAAAAACACCGCTGTTTTGTCCAACCACCAAAACCGTCGCACCAACGATCGGCTGCCCGGTGTGCTGATCCTTCACCACTCCCTTTACAAAACAAGCGCAATCCGTGGTTTGGGCATGTGCAATGAAGGAGGTAAAAAAGAGAAGGAGACTAATGGCAATCCGTTTCATTGTCAGCACTTTATGCCTTAAAAGAGAAGTTTGCGTAACATTAAACTGTTACAATGTTGCAAAAATATGCGTTTTGCAACTGCGTTGCAAATAAAAGCTTTAACAATTTTCTGATTTTAACGGCGATTTAATAGCTGAAACGTAAATTTGCGTCACATTTTATGCCCTGTTGCTTTGTCTGATCTCCTTCTTGCCAAAATATTGCTTATGCCTCCCCTGATTGCGGGCGTTACACTTGCCGTCAGAAAATGGGGTGAAGGCTTAGGCGGCTGGATCGGCGGATTTCCATGGGTTGCCGGGCCAATTTCCTTTTTTATCGCGTTGGAACACGGCCCGTTATTCGCTGCTTCCACGATCACTTCGGCATTGCTGGGCTCGGTTGGGACCATATTGTTCGCATTGGTTTACTCCGTCCTCTCGTCCCGGCTTTCATGGTTGCCTACCGTTATGATCAGTTACGTGGTTTTCTTCATCGTGGCGATCTTATCATTGGGAAGCACCATATCATTGGTATCAGCCGTGATTTTGAATCTCGTTGTGCTAACGGCAGTTTTGTATTTTTTTCCAAAACCAAAAGGAAAAGGGGAGGTGAGGAAGCAGCCGGTTTACGACATTCCGCTGCGTATGCTCGTTGCGACGTTTTTTGTGGTGGTACTAACTCAGGCCGCGGATTATCTTGGGCCCACCTGGAGCGGGATCTTGACTCCTTTCCCGATCATGACCTCCACATTGGCCGTTTTTACACATTCGCAGCAAGGATCTGACGCTGCCGTGCGGATTCTTTACGGATTGCTTTTGGCAGGTTATGGGTTTGTAGCATTCCTCGTGGGTGTGGCAATGCTGGTGCCGCAAATGTCCGTTGGCGCGGCCTATGGAATTTTAACCGTAGGCACAATGGTGATCAATGGGATTACAATCAAGCTGATTCGCTGAGGAAGCGAATCAGCCCGAATGCTTATTCTAAACTCTTTCCAGTTTCACCGGATACGTTTTCTTGGCGTTCCACTGGCAAACATAAATATTCTCATCCTGGTCTACGCACACGTCGTGGCAATGCATGAAGATGGGTTTTTCCTGCAACATTAATTGTAATTCGCCCTTTTGATAAACTGGTGCTGTTCCGCCGGGATTGGAAATAACCTTGTTGTTTTTATCAATAATAGTCACAAAACCTGAGTTTGGTGTCTGGTTTAAATAACGCAGCCTTGACCAGCAGACGCCGGCAAAAAGGGTGTCACCGTGAAATACGGGACGACAAACGAATGCGCCGGGCAGGAACAATGTGCTCAGGTATTTTCCGTCTAATGTAAATCTTTTGAAAGCATTGTGCGCGCGGGAGGTGATGAGCAATGTTGGGTTCGCTTTGTCACGGTAATCGATCGCTATGCCGTGGGCTGTTGAAAACTGCGCGTCGCCGTCTCCCGATCCACCAAATTTATCAATGAATTCACCTTTCTGATTGTATCTTAAAATCCACTGCGAGCCGTAACCGTCTGCAACATAAATCGTTCCGTCGGGCCCGATGGCTGTTTCTGTGGGTTTGAATGGATCGGCTTCTTTATAGGCGCCAACTTTTGAGGGGTGTTCAATGGTCAGCAGTATTTTTCCTTTTAAATCTGTTTTGAAGACCTTACCCAGGTTGGGATCGCTGATAAACAGGAACTCTTCGCCGTTTGCATTCCATAACGTGAGGCCATGTCCGCCTGGAAATTCGTGTCCCCAGGTTTCCAGCAATTTGCCCGATCTGTCGTAAATAAGAATGTTGTTTTTGACCTCATCCCCAACCATAATCAGCCTGCCTTTGCTGTCCTGCACCATTTCGTGGCAATTGTTAACCGGAAACTTGGCAGCATCCAGATTGCCCCAGCTTTGGTGCACTTTGTATTTATAGGATCCGTGGCCGATCACTTCCCCATCCACTTTTGGCTTGGCATGAAGAATATAGAACGGTTTGAATGTAATGGCAGCGGCAGTTAATGCTGTTAATTTGGCAAAATCACGGCGGGTATGTTGTTCAGGCATAACGATTGTTTTCTATGCAAAAGGCGAATGCAAGGAAATCTTACTATTTCACCTTTTTTACATAAAATCAACTCGCAGAATAACGTTTGCCGTAACGGTTCAGCCAATCCATGAGGCGGTTTACATCCTGCATCTTAAACAGTTCGCTTCCGGAGTTCATCGTGGCCGCGGTTCCGCAGGCAACGCCCATTCTCACAGCTTCCCGCACGGATTTCCCCTGTGATAATGTCCATATAATACCCGCAAGCATGCTATCGCCCGCGCCGACTGTACTTTTGGGTTCCACGGGAGGAGCCGGGATATGTTCCACCTGATCTTCCGTAACGAGCATTGCGCCCATTGCGCCCATTGAAACGACAACAATTTCACATTGACCGCGGATGATCAATGCCCTGGCAGCGTCGTCCACCTCGTCCAGTTCCAGTTTTTCAACGCCTACCAGCTCACTTAGCTCGTCAATGTTTGGTTTTAATAAATAAATGCCTGCTTCTGTCGCATAACGAAGGGCATCGCCAGATGTATCAGCGATAAATTTGGCGCCCTGCTGATTGGCGATCTTGGCAATTTGTCCGTAAAAGTCCGCCGGAACGCCGGGAGGCAGGCTTCCGCTGGCGATAATGTAGGATGGTTTTGGATCCAGTTCTTCCAATGTTTCCAAAATAGACCGCACTTCGGTAGGCATCATTTCCGTTCCCGGCATCCCGAAACGATATTGAAATCCCGTGCTCGTTTCCAGCACATGGAAGTTTTCCCTGGTCCATTGCTTGGTTTCGATCACCATTGTTTCCACGCCTTCCGCTTTCACCAGCTTGTGCAAACGCTGGCCTGTTGGCCCGCCTATCGTAAAAATGGCGATGGGGTTCCCGCCCAACCTATGCACCGCTTTGGCCACATTGATACCGCCGCCGCCCGCTTCAAAGTTTGGGGCGTCGCAGCGCAGTTTATTGTCAGGCACAATGCGTGAGACATTTGAGCTTTTATCAAGGGCTGGATTAATTGTAAGCGTTACAATGGGGCCGGTTGCCATATATTTCTATTGCGTAAGTTAAAAACCAACAAGTCCGAAAGAACTTATTAAACGAATTTACGCGAATAAAAGCAAAAAAGCGATCTGTGGTACAGCCTGCATAATTTCTTCACACAAGTATGACCAGATAACGCCTAGAATTGGCCATCCGTAATTTCCCAGCCACCATCCACGGTGAAGATTTGCCCGGTCGTAAAGCGCGCATAATCAGACATAAAGTAAACCGAAGCGCCATCCAGGTCGCCTGCCAAGCCATAGCGGCCGCCATCGAGGGGTTGTTTGCTTCTGATGTATCGGTCTGAGGCTTCCGAGCTGTTCTCAACGCCCTCAATGATGCCGGGCGTTAATACATTCACGCGGATATTTTTGGAGGCATAGGAAGCTGCGATGGATTTCGAAAAACCAATGACGGCTGATTTCGCTGTGGCGTAAGCATGATTGGCAAAATGCTGTGAAGCCGGAGCATGTGCCAGCACGGAGCTCATATTAAGAATGCTGCCACCTTTGTTCATGCCCATAAATGTGCGGATCGCAGCCTGGTTTGAGAGCATGAGCGAAGTTAAATTAAGGTCCAGTGTCTTATTCCAGCCTTCGAGCGAGAGTTCGTGCAAAGGGCCGTCGCCAAATTTTTCACCACTTCCGCCGGCAACGTGGTATAAGCCATCAAAACTGCCGAATTCCCGGATACAAAGCTGAATGGCGTCCAATGCGGTTTGCGGATGAGTGGCGTCGCCTTGCTTGGCGCGGGCGGTGTTGCCCAGGTGCAGCTCGGCCACGAGACAGTTCTCCGGGTTGCGGCCTACGACCACCACATTAGCACCATTTCTCACAAAAGCCTTAGCAGCAGAAAAGCCCAGCCCTGTTGTTCCTCCAATAATTACAATAGACTTATTTGCTAACCAATTTTCCATTTCAGAATTTAATTTTAATGCAAAATAGGACTATTGCCATAAAAAGTAAAACGCTCTGAATTCCGATGAGGAAAGCAGAGCGTTTTCAATATTGTCAATCGCTTGTTTAGGCCACAGAGCGAAGTAATGACATGGAAGATTTCTCGAACTTGTCTTTTGCGTAATCCAGCGAAAGCGTGAATTCTTTCACATCTTTTTGGGAAGGCAGATCAAACATCGCGTCCGTCATGATCGACTCGCATATCGCGCGGAGACCACGTGCTCCCAGTTTGTAAGTCATAGCCTGGTCAACGATAAAGTCCAGCACTTCGTCTTCAACATGAAGTGTAATGCCCTCCATGGAGAATAATTTTGCATATTGTTTTACCAATGCATTTTTAGGCTCTGTTAAAATCCTGCGCAATGTTTCGCGATCCAATGGATTTAAATGCGTCAACACCGGCAGACGGCCGATCAATTCAGGAATCAGACCGAATGATTTAAGGTCCATAGCAGTCACATAACGCATCAGATTTCCTTTATCGAAGATCTCGATAATGCGGTTATCTCCTGAAAAGCCGATCGGGCGCGTATTAATGCGTTTTCCAATGTGCCTTTCAATGCCATCGAATGCGCCGCCGCAAATGAACAGGATGTTTTCCGTGTTCAAAGTGATCATTTTCTGGTCGGGGTGCTTGCGTCCGCCTTGTGGTGGAACATTCACAGATGAGCCTTCCAGTAATTTCAAAAGGGCCTGCTGAACGCCTTCGCCGCTGACATCCCGTGTAATAGAAGGATTATCCGATTTGCGCGCGATTTTATCGATTTCATCAATATAAACAATCCCACGCTCGGCAGCTTCCACATTGTAATCAGCCGCTTGCAGCAGTCTGGTCAAAATTGTTTCAACATCTTCACCAACATAACCCGCTTCTGTAACAACGGTTGCATCCGCCACGCAGAAAGGAACTTGGAGAATGCGTGCGATGGATTTGGCCAGATAGGTTTTCCCGGTTCCCGTTTCGCCTACCATTATAATGTTCGACTTTTCGATCACAACATCATCTTCGGAAGTCGGCTGGTTGAGGCGCTTGTAATGATTGTAAACGGCAACTGCCAATGAGCGTTTTGCTTCGTCCTGGCCAATCACATATTGTTCGAGGAAATGCTTAATTTCTTGCGGGGGAATGGGTTTCAGCTTGGGTAACTTGGTCTTTTTTTCCTTTTTATCTTCTTTGGATCCCAACTCCTCTGTTATTACCTGATGTCCCTGCGCGATGCAGTGATTACATATATGTGCATCGATTCCGGAAAGTAATAAATCTACTTCGTTTTTCTTACGTCCGCAGAACGAACAACTAACTTGTGCCATTGATTTCGCTGTATTTTAAATAATTGCAGGTTTGTCGCCAACTTGAACTTGCTGTGTGATTACAAACCAGGAGCCACATTAACAAGAAGACTGAAATTAATGTTTCAAAAAATCTTACCGATGTTGACCTGTGTAGAGACAATATTACAAATTTCCGGTTTTTTGTCGGGGTTACCAAATCGGCCCCGGCCCTTATAATAAGAACCGCCCGGACAGGGGACCTATCCGGGCGGTTAAAGAAAAAGCATTCAGACCTTATTTGTCTCTTGTCAAAACTTCGTCAATCAGGCCGTAATCCTTTGCTTCCAAAGCTTTTAGCCACTTATCGCGATCGGAATCGATAGCGATTTGCTCAGGTGTCTGACCTGTGTGGTTTGCCAGGATTTCGTACAACTCGTGACGCAGTTTAACAATTTCACGCGTGGTGATTTCAATGTCAACCGACGTTCCCTGCGCACCGCCTGATGGCTGGTGAATCATTACACGGGCGTGTGGAAGTGCGGATCTTTTTCCTGCCGCGCCGCCTGCCAGAAGCACTGCACCCATAGAAGCTGCAAGGCTCGTACAAACCGTTGCCACATCCGGACGCACATATTGCATCGTGTCATAAATTCCCAAACCTGCATACACAGAACCGCCCGGGCTGTTGATATACATTAAAATATCTTTTTTCGCATCAGCCGATTCAAGGAACAAAAGCTGGGCAACGATAATGTTGGCAATGTTGTCATCAACACCGGTTCCCATAAAAATAATGCGGTCGGCCATCAGGCGCGAGAAAACATCTACTTCACGGAAGTTCATCGGACGCTCTTCAATGACTGAACGCGTCATATTTTCAACTGTGTGGTTTACGTAGCCGTCAACTGTAAGACCATTCATCCCAAGGTGGTGAACGGCGTATTTTCTAAATTCATTTCCGTGGTTCATCGATCAATTTAAATTTTAATTGAAGTAATATTAAAGGGCAAATAAGTAAAAGAACAAAAAGCGCTATCTGTTAGTTTCTGTTAATAATCCGGCCTCTTTATTCTTTGGATTTCACAAAATTGATTATTTCATTGAATAATCCTTGTCTATTCAAGCGATAAATTATCGAAAATTGCGAGAGTCAGCGAAGAAGGTCTTTATTACATTGCATAACAAATGATAAATCGGCATGAAAAACGCGGTGGCTATGAATGTTACATCAAACTTGTCTGAAAAAATTCGCCTGATCCGGCTGCAAAAAGGGCTTTCTCAGGAAAATATGGCTGATATGCTCGGCCTTTCCACAACGGCATACGGCGATCTGGAGCGTGGCCGGACTGAGCTTTCTGTTTCCAGAGTCGAAAACATTGCCAAACTGCTCGACGTTCCGCTCCCGGAATTATTGGGCTTCGACGGCTTAACTATGTCAGAAACGGAGTGGCTACGTCAGGAAAATACACGGTTACTCTCGGAAAACCGCCGAATGCAGAACGAGCTCGATCAATGGAAGATGAAATTCAAGCAATGGTTCGGCGATGGGATCATTCGGCATATTGGTGAAGAACGCGAACGCATTGGTTTTAAATAAAAACACCGTTCATGCAAATGCAATGAACGGTGAAAAAAAAATATTATCAGAACTGGTTACGCGGCTACTTCTTCGCCTTTCGCCAGTTTTTCAAATTCGCTTACTTCAATGGTCTGCTCGTCCGTAGAAACCTGGCTGCGGATGATCTCCATTACTTTGTTGTCAAAAACCTGATTGAAAACCTGTGTGTAGTTGTCACGCTCTTTATCAGCAAGGTAACCCTGAGCCACGCGGTCAATGGTTTCTTTCATGTTGTCATCGTCTCCGTAGATTCCAAACTGTCCTTTTACCATATTGCGGGTAAATTCAAGGATTTCAGGATATTCCACTTTAACACTTTCTTTGTCAGCCACTTTATTTTTGATCAAGCTCAATTTCAATGATTTTTTAAAATCTTCGAATTGCTCTTCGATCTGCTCGCGGGTGAATTTGCCTTCGTTGGTGCGCTCCAGCCAGTCTTTCAAGAAATCGCCCGGAAGTTCGATGGCAATGCTGTCCAGCAAAGCATTCTCGATATCGCGACGAAGCAATGCTTCTGTTTCGCGCTCGTAGTTTCCTTTGATGATTTCCAGAAGCTTTTCGTTGAACTGCTCTTCGTTTTCAACCTGGCCTGGTCCCAGAACTTTGTCAAAAAGATCCTGGTTCAGTTCCGATGCTGCTGAACGCGTTACATCTTCAACAACCAATGTATAGTCGCCGGAAAGCGTCGCTACATCTTCTTTTTTCTTGCCGGTAACGTGTGCAATCGCTGCTTCGTCGGCAAATGTATTTTGAATGTCGAAAACGACTTCGTCACCCTTCTTAACACCGATGAACTTCGCCAGTGCATCTGCTTTCACTTGTTTGGTAGGGATCGCAGTGCGGGTTGTGAATTCGGAAGATTCCTGTTTCAGCTCTCCGAAGATCATATCACCTTCTTCGCTCACTTCCGGATGAATGTTTTCTGCAAAGCGCTCACGCAGGTTTTCGATTGTTTTAGACAATTCTGTATCGTCAACATTAATCGTGTAACGTTTTACTGCTGGAAGCTCTGAGAAGTTGATTTCGAAATCCGTAGCAACACCCAGGTCATAGATGAATTCCAGCTCGCTTGGGCTGTCCCAATTAACTTCGGCAGCTTTTTCGCGGTTGGGAACAGGGTCGCCAACAACCTGCAATTTATTTTCTCTGATATAGCTGCTTACGGCAGTGCTCAAGAGGTTGTTCACCTCGTCAACCAGAATGCTTTTACCATACATGCGCTGAATCACATGGGATGGCACTTTGCCAGGACGAAAGCCTTTCAGGTTAACCTTTTTTGAGTAATCCTTGATCGTCTTATCAATTTTAGGCTGATAATCGTCTTTCGTCAACGTTACTTTAAGAGAGGCTAATGTCGGCGAATTTTGTTCTAATACAACTTCCATGTGTCGCTTATGCTATGGGTAAAACTTTTAGATTAAATAGAAAAGAAAAACAAAAATGCCCTCAAAACTAAGTCCTGAGGGCATTTGACGGGTTTTACTTCGGAGCAGCTCATTTTTCTTATCGAGATAGGAATCCTGACGCCCCGTCATTCCCTTGTTAATCGTACGGGCGGAGGGAATCGAACCCCCACGCCTTGCGGCACTAGATCCTAAGTCTAGCACGTCTACCAGTTCCGCCACGCCCGCTCACTTATTTTCCCGTTTTCGACACCTTTTGTCGAATTGGGAGTGCAAAGGTATTCTTATTTTTTAGATAGATGCAAACTTTTTTGAAAATTTTATCTTTGGGTAAAATTAAATTGAAAAATGTCGCCGGAATTTGTTATTTTGGTGAAGCATACCAATTAAAATATAGCAGTGGAGCAACTCGTTGAACCCCTCACCATTGATCTGGAACAGGAGCGGAAGGATATTCTCAAAAAATACCGGAGGTTATTACGAACAGCCAAGCCCTTCTTAAAGGATAATGATGCCAAACTAATCAAAAAAGCCTTTTACACTTCCGTGGACGCGCATAAGGACATGCGTCGCCGCTCGGGAGAACCCTATATTTACCACCCGCTTGCCGTTGCCCAGATCGTAGTTGAAGAGATCGGATTGGGTACGACGGGCATTGTGGCCGCCTTGCTGCACGATGTAGTGGAGGATACGGATATGCGTATCGAAGACATTGAGCGGCTTTTTGGCAAAAAAGTAGCAAAAATCATCGACGGACTAACCAAAATTTCCGGAAGGTTCGAATATGGCAGCTCCCAACAAGCTGAAAACTTCCGGAAAATGCTGCTCACATTGTCTGACGATGTGCGCGTAATTCTCGTGAAACTTGCCGACAGGCTGCATAACATGCGGACGCTGGATAGCATGCCGCGCGACAAACAGCTGAAAATTGCTTCCGAAACCATTTTCATTTACGCACCCCTGGCGCACCGGCTTGGACTTTACAGCATTAAGTCGGAGCTGGAAGAGCTTTACCTGAAATATACCGAACCCCAGGAATACCGTGCTATTGCCAGGAAACTGAGAGAAACCAAAGGCATCCGTGACCGGTTCATCTCGAAGTTTATGGAGCCGATTGCGCAGGATCTGGAATCTGCGGGATTAAATTTTATCCTGAAAGGCCGCCCCAAATCGATTTATTCGATTTGGAACAAAATGAAAAAGCAGAACAAGCCTTTTGAAGAAATTTATGATCTTTTTGCCATTCGCATTGTTCTGGAATCTTCGGCGGAGAATGACAGGGAAAAAGCGATTTGCTGGCAGGCGTATTCCATTGTTACCGACCATTATAAGCCCAACCCGGATCGTCTGAAAGACTTTTTGAGTACGCCGCGTGCCAATGGTTATCAGTCGCTCCACTCGACGGTGATGAGCAAAAGCGGACAGTGGGTGGAAGTGCAGATCCGGACTTCGCGGATGGACGAAATTGCGGAAAAAGGATATGCGGCGCACTGGAAATACAAGGGCAATGATACCAAAGTCCGCGGTAACATTGAGCAATGGATCACCCAGGTGAGGGAGACATTGGAGAATGGTTTTGGGGATAAAACCGCTGCTATTGAGTTCCTGGATGAGTTCAGGAGCAATTTATTCAATGAAGAGGTTTTTGTTTTTACACCAAAAGGAGAACTTAAAGTGCTGCAAAGCGGTGCCACGGCGCTGGATTTTGCATTTGATATACACTCGGAAGTAGGCGTGCATTGCATGGCCGCGAAAGTAGGAGGGATCCTCGTTCCGATTAGTTATGTGCTTAATAATGGGGATCAGATCGAAATTATTACATCCAGCAAACAGAAACCGAATGAGGACTGGCTGCGGATCGTAGTAACTTCGAAAGCGAGGGCCAGGATCAAGGATTTTCTGAAAGAAGACAACCGCCGTTATGAAACAGACGGGCGGCAGATGGTCGAGAAAAAGCTGAAAATCCTCGGAATGGAGCTTACGGCTGAGGTGGTGAACCAATTGAGAGCATTTTTTGAATGTAAAACGACAAGTGATTTCTTCTACCGGATCGGGAAAGGATACATTCATCTGGATGAATTAAAGCGGTTTAAAAGAGATAAGGAAGCAAAAGAGCGCAAAGCAACGGACAGCAATCCGGCGGCTCCCTCACCGGCAACAAATGCGGGCGACGGCAAAACGCTTACCAAATTTCTCAAACACATTCATGGCGACCGCGCAGACAGCGACACGCTCCTGATCGGCGACGACATGGATAAAATCGATTACAAACTTGCCATATGCTGCAATCCGATCGCCGGAGATGACGTTTTTGGTTTTGTAACGATTAACGAAGGCATCAAGATTCACAGGACGACCTGCCCGAATGCCGCGGAACTGATGTCCAAGCACGGAAACCGCATCATTAAGGCCAAGTGGGAATCGGGTAAGGATGAAGCGTTCCTGGCAGGTCTATATCTGTCCGGAACCGACCGCGTGGGCTTGGTTAACGACGTAACCAGGATCATTTCCAACGAGCTGCACATTAACATGAGAGGCCTGACCATTGACACAAAGGATGGCGTTTTTAATGGGGATATTAAGCTTTATGTGCAGGATACCAAGCACTTGGACATTCTGATCGGGAAGTTAGAGCAGGTGGAGGGTGTGTACAATGTGCAGCGTTTTGACACCAACCTGAACGGCAAATAGCCGCAAGGAACCATTCACATACTAAGGTGTTATAAAACTGGATGGTCAGAACTAAGACTGTGAAAGTGACTGTGATTTAAGTAAAAAAGCGTATTTTCGCGCAAGAATATCAGAGATATGCCACAAGCCAGCAAACCGAATTTTGAAGCCGCAAAGAAAATCTTAACGGCTTACCTGGAAAATAAAGGACTGCGCAAAACGCCTGAGCGTTTTGCGATCCTGGAAGAGATCTACACCAGGGAAGATCACTTCGATGTAGACGAGCTTTACATCAGCATGAAAAACAAGCGTTACCGGGTGAGCCGCGCGACTGTTTACAATACATTGGATGTTCTCGTGGATTGTGACCTGGTTACCAAGCATCAGTTCGGTAAAAATCTGGCGCAGTTTGAAAAATCTTATGGTAACAAGCAGCACGATCACCTGATCTGCACGGATTGCCATAAAGTGATGGAATTCTGCGACCCGCGCATTCAGTCGATCCAGAATATGGTGGGTGAAATGCTGAATTTCAGTGTGATGCATCACTCACTTATTTTTTACGGCAACTGCACCAAAGAAAACTGCCAGAACCGGAACGAGGTTCGGGAAACTTCTGCGGTTTACGAAGACAGATAATAAAACATTGGGCCGGGCAGCATTCGTTTGCCTGGCCAACCTTACACCATATTAGTTTCAGTAATCATAAATTGAATGAAAGTTGACGTATTACTTGGTCTTCAATGGGGAGACGAGGGAAAAGGTAAGATTGTGGACGTTCTCGCGCCACGTTATCAGGTTGTAGCCCGTTTTCAGGGAGGACCTAATGCGGGACACACCTTGGAGTTTGACGGGATCAAGCACGTTTTGCACCAAATTCCATCGGGCATTTTCCGCAGCGATATCCAGAACATTATCGGGAACGGCGTTGTTTTGGACCCGATCGTCTTCAAAAGAGAAATTGAAAATCTTGGAAAATACAATCTTGACCTGATCAGTAATCTTTTTGTTTCTAAAAAAGCATCGATTATTGTTCCTACCCATTCGCTGCTTGACGCTGCTTATGAGCGCTCGAAAGGTGATTCCAAGATCGGTTCAACATTGAGAGGAATTGGTCCTGCTTATCAGGATAAGGTGGCAAGATTGGGCCTTCGCGTAGGCGATGTGCTTTCTCCAAACTTTGCTGATAAATATAAAAGGCTGGTTGACGCACATAAAACCATCCTTGATTTTTATGCATTCGATTACTCAGAAGTGCTTCCAAAATCGGAAGAGAACTTCTTCGGTGCGATCGAATTCATGAAGCAATTCACGCTGGTTGATAGCGAATATGTTGTCAATGAAGCATTAGCAGCTTCGAAAACTGTTTTGGCAGAAGGCGCACAAGGATCATTGCTGGATATCGATTTCGGTTCTTATCCTTTTGTAACAAGCTCTACTACAATGACGGCTGGTGCCTGCACAGGTTTGGGTATCGCGCCGAGCCAGGTAGGAGAGGTTTTCGGGATTTTCAAAGCTTACTGCACACGCGTGGGAAGCGGCCCATTCCCAACAGAATTATTAGAAGAAACAGGTGAAAAAATGCGTCAGGAAGGCCGCGAATTCGGCGCCACAACCGGACGCCCACGCCGCTGCGGCTGGCTTGATTTGCCTGCATTGAAATATGCGATCATGATCAACGGCGTTACGCAATTGATTATGATGAAAGTGGATGTGTTAACTATTTTTGACAACATCCGCGTCTGCACCAACTACCGCCTGCCAGACGGCACATTAACCGATCATTTGCCATACGACCTGTGTGACGAAACGGTGGAGCCGGTTTACAAAGATTTCAAAGGATGGCAGCAGTCATTAGACGGAATCCACGATTTCGATGCCATTCCAGAGGAGTTGCTGGCTTATGTGAAGTTTTTGGAAGAAGAGTTGAAGCTGCCGATTACCTTTATCTCGACCGGGCCGGATAGAGAGGCGTTGATTAGCAGAGAAGCCTCGGCGTTGTCGGTTTAGAATAAGAGTTGCTAGCTTGTCAGCTTGAATACAGCCCTGTCAGCCTGAGCGGAGCCGAAGGGGGGCAGAGGTGAGAAGAGACCGCCCCACGAACCCGCCCCCC